>NZ_JAWLDU010000009.1:0-41258 GCF_041686475.1 Marinobacter sp. | reverse complement strand
GTCGGTGAACTGATTGCCCTCAAGACCCCACCGGGTGATACCCAACAATATTATTTTGACCACCAGGCCGACATCGCTGCAGAGCTGGTCAGTTCCTGGGGGCTCGGCCCCATGGCAGCTGATGCCATGCGTTACCAGCAGGCCATGCCAACGGAAATCCGCGATGCGGGCCATCTGGTCAAACTGATAAGCCTTGCCACCAGGCTGGCGCTGTCTGACGCCGCAGGTATTGCCGCTGCCGGCACCATTTTCGGCCTGAACGAAGAACTGACGCGTGAAATCAAACGGCGCATTGACCAGGAAGTCAGCGGAGTGGCTGAATCCCTCGGTATACCGTTATCCGACGAATACGACGCCAGCCACTCCAACGACAAGCTCAAGCAGACCATACTGAAACAGGCCATAGCCGACCAGGCGCTGAACATGTCCCCCCTTCGCGGCACCGCCCAGGAATACCTGGCGGCAACGGTCAATAGCCTGACTCTGGTCACCGGCCTGCCAGCACTGTATTTCAGTCACGCCGGGGATGGCCTGACCCTCCTGTCCGCCAGCAATGGCGACGTTCCCGACCTCACAGTTGCCAGCGGACCCGCCGCCAGTGTGTTAACAGAGGCCTTCGGCAGTGGAGTTGCCCTTTGCCTCGACGAACGCTCGCCAACGGTTCTGGACCGGCAGTTGCTGTCTCTTCTGAAAACCCCTTCGCTGGTTGCGATTCCCGTTCGTGCCGGCGAACAATGCGCCGGGGTATTCGCGGTAGGAACCGACAACGACAATTCTGTCCACACCGAAGAATTGGGCAGGCTGTTCAGCGAGAAACTGTCGCAGGCTGTTGCTACCATGCAGTCTGATGCCGGCGATGGTCAGGAAAGCATCGAAGCCGAACTGGCGAAGGACGCAATACGGCGCCAGGTCCACGAAGTCAGCAATCCACTGACTATCATCCGCCAGTATATCTATCAGCTGCGAAACCGGCTGGACGATGATGAAGTCCAGGAAGAGCTGGATGTCATACGGGATGAACTGGATCGCGCGGGCGATCTCCTGCTGCAGATCAGCCGGACCCCGGACTACAATTCAAGGGAGTCATCCGGGGCCTGCAATCTGAATGACGAACTGCGAATACTGCGGGACCTTCTGGAAGACAGTCTTTTCAGCGGCGATGAAAAAACACTGACGCTGGAGCTCTGCGACGAGTCGTCTGATGTGGCAGTACCTGGCGCAGTCATCCGGCAAGTGGTCATCAACCTGGTACGCAATGCAGCAGAGAGCCTTCCCGAGGGTGGTGACGTATCTATCCATACTCTGGCTCCTGTCTGGCAAAGTGGGAAAACCTGGGTTGAGCTGGAGATAGCGGATACAGGCAACGGAATTCCTGCCGACATCCGCAAGAACCTGTTTTCACCGGTTCAGTCTACCAAGGGCAAGGGCCACAGCGGCCTGGGACTGAGCGTGGTAAAACAACTTATTGATGACATGGAGGGCATCATTAATTGCCGCACAGGGAGGGGCGGGACAGCATTCCGAATACTGCTCCCCTCGGCGGCAAATAAAAAAACGATGACGAATGACGAAAAGCGACGGGCGTAAACAATGAAACCTTCGAGCACCGAGTGGACTTCCGGCAACGGCGCAAAAGCACGCATTCTTGTCGTCGATGATGATCCGCGAATACTGTCGGGGCTGTCATCGCTACTCAAAGGCAAGGGGTATGAAGTCACCGGGGCAGAGGGTGGCCGAATGGCCTACCGAATTCTCGAGACCGAGTCCTTTGATCTGGCGATGCTGGATCTGCGCATGCCGGATGTGGACGGGTTCGATGTCATGGAACGACTGTCATCAGAGCAGCCAGACTGTGGCGTGATCGTTGTCAGCGGTGAGAGCTCATTCAGCTCGGTCAGCCGAGCCCTTCGCAGAGGTGCACTGGACTATATCCGCAAGCCTTTTGATCCGGAAGAACTGCTGGCCACAGTCAATGGCGTGCTCGGCAAGCGTTCCCTGATGCGCGCCCACGAACACGTACGCATGCGCCTGGAGAAGTCGGAAGAACTTCACCGTTACATCGTCAACAGTTCTCCGGATATCGTTTTCATGCTCGATGGCGCCGGCCATTTCTGTTTTGTGAACAGCAAGATCGAGAGCCTGCTTGGCTATCAGCCCGCTGAACTGTTCGGCCGGCACTTTCGGCATATCCTGGACGACCGTGACATTGCCCGGGGCACCTATGCCCTCAAGGGACCCAACATTTCTGCCGACAACCCCCGCACCCTGGAAGTCCGGCTGAAAACCCGGGGCAGCCGCAAGGCCAACCGGCATTTTGAGATCACGGCATTTCCCATCGACCCGGAAACCTGGCCACACTCAAATCATGAAGATGGCAAGCACGGTGGTCTCGAAGCACGGTATTACGGTACTGCGCGGGATGTAACCGAGCGCAAGGAAGCAGAGGCCTTTATCAACTTCCAGGCCTACCATGACCTGCTCACCCGGCTGCCAAACCGCGCTCTGTTCAAGGACCGGCTCGATCTGGCAATCACCCATGCCCGCCGCAGTGAGCAGAAACTGGCGGTTATGTTCCTGGATCTGGATCGATTCAAGGTCATCAACGACACCCTTGGCCACGCCATGGGCGATCGCCTGCTGCAGGCGGTAACGCAAAGGCTGGAACGCTGTCTGCGGAAGGGTGACACCCTGTCCCGCTTTGGCGGTGACGAGTTTACCCTGTTGTTACCTTCAATCCACAGTCATGAAGACGCAAGGCAGATATCCAAGAAGCTGATCAAGGCCCTGAGGGCGCCGTTCCAGCTGGGCGATCACGAAGTGTTCGTGGGCGTAAGTATCGGCATCGCCATCTACCCCGAAGCCGGAGAGTCGATGGATCACCTGATCCAGAATGCCGATATCGCCATGTACCACGTCAAGGCCCGCGGAAAAGACGGGTATCGCTTTTTCTCCAAGAGCATGAGCATCGACACTGCCAACCGCCTGAACCTGGAGCGGGACCTGCGACTGGCGCTGGAGAGAGACGAGCTCCGGGTGTTCTACCAGCCCCAGGTGTGCTCCACCAGCAACCGGGTTGTGGGTCTCGAAGCCCTTGTGCGCTGGCAACACCCTGACCGCGGATTACTCTACCCCCGTGACTTCCTGCCCCTGGCGGAAGAAACCAAACTGATTGCCAGGCTCAGTGAATGTGTACTGGACCAGGCCTGCCGGGATGTCGGGCAATGGATCCGTAACGGGCACGGGGACCTGCGACTGGCCGTCAACCTTTCACCGGTTCAAGTGGAGCATCCACGTTTTGTAGAGACCCTGATGGAGCAGATCCACGCCCACGGGTTCCCGCCGGAGAACCTGGAAATCGAGATCACTGAAAACGTCATCATGAACGATCTTGAGCAGATCAGTCAGAAACTTCGGGAACTTGCAGCGTTAGGGGTCAGGATCGCCATTGACGATTTCGGCACCGGCTATTCTTCCCTCAACTACATCCATCGCCTGCCCATTCACACCCTGAAAGTGGACCAGTCCTTCGTCAAGGCGATTCGCAGTGGTGAAGACGGTGCCTGCATCGTCAACGCCATCGTTGCCATGGCCCATGGACTGAAACTGGAAATCGTAGCTGAAGGCGTGGAAACCGACGAACAGCTCGCCTACCTCAAAAGCCTTGGCTGCCACCAGGTTCAGGGCTTCTTTTACGGCCCGGCGCGGCCGGCTGATGTCATCGAGAAAACCCTCGGCCACGTGCCTGCCCGCGCCGTCGCATTCTGACCCTCCTCACCGAAATCCGATATTCCATTGTCTGACAATCAGATCTGTAATGTTGATCTGGCTTGCGAAGTGTTGCTGTTCGTTACTTTATGTATCCGGAAATGCGCATTACTGCACATAATTCCCCAATTGGCTTCTCTAAGCTCAGTTCCATCAGGTGTTTTTATCCAATGGAAAGGGACAGGCAGATGTCACCGTGGTGGACCTGTCCGAGACCATGCTGCGAAAGTTCGCCAACAAAGCTTTCCACAAGATCTACAACTACCCCGAGCACATGCCGCGTCTTGGCCTGCAGGTCACCGAAAAAAAGCACTTCAAACTACTGAACATGAACTGTTACTGGTCGATCCAGGGACAGAAACAGACGTAACCAGCGGTCCTCGCGCCGAATCAAAAACAACAAACGGGAAGCAACAACATGAAGGTTTCACCAGCGCTTCCCCAACGCCTGCTATATACAGGTGTCAAAACCCGTTGTGGATTATCTCCACCGCCGTTCATTACCGGCACTGGTAATTCCTGGCAATATTCAAGCTGACCCGGCTGCTGTAGCAGCCTCCGTCTCCGCCGATGCCGGCCACTGTCCCCGAATATCGCTGCTGGCCAGGTCCAACTGCTCCAGAAACACTTCGAGCCCGCCGGGGGCATCGCCGGTAAACAGGGCTGCTTCGAAAGGCTTGCCGGTCGGAGAGCTCGCCAGTCTATCGGCCGGATACCCCTTCTGTTCCAGCAACCAGGCTGTCCGACGGGCAATGGCATCGCCGGAATCCACCCAGTATTTCACATCGGGTAACTGCGCCCTCAGCAGCTCACTGATCAGGGGATAATGGGTACAGCCCAGTACCACCGTATCCACCCCGGCATCACGGAAAGGCTGCAACGCCCGGGATAACAGCGTCTCCTGAACCGGGACACCAGTAACGAGACGCTCGATCCAGTGCACCAGGTCCGGGTGCCCCAGGCGTTCAACCTGGCAACCATCGGCAAATTCATTGATAAGATCACCCAGGTAGGGCCGCCGCACCGTCGCTGGCGTTGCCAGGACCCCAATCCGGCGGTTAACAGACAGGGCCACTGCCGGCTTTATGGCAGGAACAACACCTATAACCGGGATTGACATTATGGCGCGAAGATGTGGAAGCACCACCGTGCTCGCGGTATTGCAGGCGACAACAATCACATCACAGGGATACTCCTCTATCGCTGCCGTGATCAGAGACTGGCTGCGCTCAATAACCACCGATTCCGGCTGGTTACCGTACGGGAAGCCCGCATTATCCGCCAGGTACAGCAACCTGACGGCCGGCAACTGCCGGTGAATACAGCCAGCGATACTCAGGCCGCCAACACCGGAATCGAATACCAGCACCCGTGGGGATGTCACGGCGGTGCCTCCCCTGCCCGGATCTCCCGCTCCATGGCTTGAATCAGCCGGCCGGCAATGGTGGTGGGCGGCGGCACCGGGGGCAACTCGCCCGGCCGGTACCAGTCTGCCTCGGCGATTTCGTCTTCCTGCAGAACCAGATCACCGCCGGCAAAGTCCGCAAAAAAACCCAGCATCAGCTGATGGGGAAATGGCCAGGGCTGGGACGCCTGGTATCGGACCCCGCTGACATCCAGACCGGTTTCCTCTTTCACCTCCCGTGCCACCGCTTCTTCAATACTCTCACCCGGCTCCACGAACCCTGCAATCAGGCTGAAAAAATGGCGCTTCACCCGCGAGGAACGTGCCAGGAGCATATGGTCACCCCGGCGGATAACCACGATCACGCAGGGCGCCAGTCGCGGATACCAGGGAATGCCGCACGCGTCACACCATTTCGCGCGCTCAAGGGGATGGAGCCCGGTCGTTCCACCGCAGCGGCCACAAAAGCGGTGATCCCGCCACCAGTGATGAACCTGAAAAGCAGTACCCAGCATGTCTGCCGGTGAGTCCTCCATCATCAACAGGGCCTCTCTCAGGGGAACCGGTTCGTACTTTCCGGGCAGGGCATAGGATTCAGCAACGTAAACCGCCTGGTCATCCCACTGGCCGACGTAGACCGGGCCGGTGCCGCTCTCGGCAAACGGCGATACGGCATGCCACTGATTCAGCCACCCGTCCTCCGGTTTCAGGACCGTGTCACCGGCAATGGCCAACACAAGATCGTTGTAGCCAGGGGCTTTTGTTGACCAACCGGGTGTCCATATCGCCATAATCCGGATCCTGCAGCTAACATTGGGTAAGAACTGGAAATGTACCACAGGGGCACAAGGCAACTGAACGACGTCATGTCTTTCAGCCCCGTGCGCAACCAAGTAAACTTAGCGCCTGTCTGTGTGAACCGGAGCGACCACTTATGCGTTTTTTCCTGGGCCTTCGCAGCCTGATCCTGGCCCTTTTCCGCAAGATCCTGTTTTTGTGGGTCAGGACGGATGTAAGCGGTAACAGCTCCGAAGCCCTGGGACTGGACCCGGAAAAGCCGGTCTGCTATGTACTGCAATACAGCTCTCTCTCCAGCCGCCTGGTGCTGGAACAGGAAGTGCTGAGCGCCCGTCTGCCCGGAGCCGAGACATCCCTGCCGGTGAAGAACGGGCCAAACCATTCGTTTTTCTTTCTGTACCGCAGGATCGGGGGACTGTTCAGGCGGCGCCAGACCCCCGTCCCCACCAGCGAATTCCGTGCGCTGGTGCGACACGGCCTGGAGCATCCGGAGCAGGATGTGCAGATTGTTCCAGTCTCATTGTTCTGGGGGCGATCCCCCGATAAGGAAAAATCCCTGGTCAAGCTGGTACTATCGGACACCTGGGCCGTCGCCGGCCGGTTGCAGAAGTTTCTGATCATTCTGGTTCACGGGCGCAACACCTACGTGCAGTTCAACCAGCCGCTGTCACTGAAACAGGTCATTGACGAATACCGGCACAGTGAAGAACGCGCCAACCGCAAGCTGGCCCGCATCCTTCGCACCCATTTCCGCCGAGTGCGCCAGGCCGTCCTGGGCCCGGACCTGTCCCATCGCCGTACACTGGTCAGCGGCCTGATACGCACCCAGGCCGTCAAAGAAGCCATCCGGGAAACCGCCCGCAAGGACGACATTCCTCCGCACAAGGTTCGCGCCAAGGCCTACAAGTATGCGGATGAAATCGCCGCCAGCATGTCCGTCGTTACCATCCGCGTGATGGAAGTATTGCTGGCCTGGCTCTGGAACCGCATCTACAACGGGATCTCCGTCAACAATATCCAGGTTGCCAAAGAGGTGGCCCAGGACAATGCCGTGGTCTATGTCCCGTGCCACCGTTCCCATATTGATTACCTGTTGTTGTCCTATGTGCTTTACAAAAACGGTCTGATGCCTCCGCACATTGCCGCCGGCATCAACCTGAACATGCCCCTGATCGGCCCTATCCTGCGCCGCGGGGGTGCTTTTTTCATGCGCCGGAGCTTCCGCGACAATCCGCTTTACGCCACTGTTTTCAATGAGTACATGCATGTGATGTTCTCGCGCGGCTATTCGGTTGAATACTTTGTCGAAGGCGGGCGCAGCCGCACCGGTCGTATGCTGCAACCCAGACCGGGAATGCTTTCCATGACCGTACGCAGCTTCCTGCGGGACCACCGCAAGCCCATCGTGTTTGTGCCGGTGTACATCGGTTACGAAAAAGTGATGGAAGGCCGCTCTTACCTGGGCGAACTGCGGGGCAAGAAAAAACAGAAGGAAAGCGTGTTTGCGCTGGCCAAGACCGTCCGTAAACTTAGCAACTCCTTCGGCAGGGTCGCAGTCAACTTCGGTGACGCCATCCCGTTGGCAGACGTACTGGACGAGGTGGAACCCAGTTGGCGTGAAGAAGCCTACAATTCCGAGTACCGGCCAAAGTGGCTGAACCAGGCCGTGTCGGCACTGGCAACCCGGGTTGCTTCCCACATCAACGCGTCCGTTGCGGTAAATCCCATTGGTATCACCGCCATGGCGCTACTGGGCACGGAACGCCTGGCGATGGATGAAGGACAGCTGATACGCCTGATGGATCAGTACGCAGACCTGCTGCAGGCATTCCCCTATGCTGACACCGTCACCCTGCCAGAAGGTAACGGCAGGGACTGGGTAGCCTACTGTGAGAAAATGGGCCTGGTCACCCGCCAGCCCCAGAAGCTCGGCGATATCATTGCCCTGGAAGGCAGCAATGCCATTCTGATGACTTACTACCGGAACAACATCCAGCACCTGTTTGCGCTGCCTTCGCTGATCGCAAGCCTGTTCGAAAACAAGCAGTCCCTGCGACGGGACAAGATCGAGTTCCTCGCCGGCGTAGCCTACCCGTACCTGAAGTCGGAGTTGTTCCTCAAGTACCATCCCGGTGACATTGCCAGTGTCATTAATCAATGGATCGATGTGCTGGTTTCAAGAGGTCTGCTTTTCGAGGAAGAGGATGACAGGATCAGCCGTCCCGAAGAAGGCACCGACGCCATGCTACGTTTGCGGATGCTGTCGCGCTTCATTATCCAGACTCTGGAGCGCTACCACATTGTCATTGGCATCCTGCGCAAGTACGGGCCCGGCAAGATTACCGCCAGCGAACTGGAGGAGCAGAGCACACTGCTGGCCGAAAGGATGTCCATCCTGTTTGGCCTCAACGCGCCGGAATTTTTCGACAAGACACTTTTCCGCAACTTTATCGCCAGCATGCAGGAAAACGGAGTCATAAGCACCAACGAGAACGGGCTGCTGTGCTATAGCGAAGGCCTGGATGAAGTGGCAGAAGATGCGAGACTTGTGCTGAGCGTGGAAAAACGCCAGGCCATTCAGCAGGTGACGATGCTGGGAGCCTGATTGCCCTGCGACCCTGTCGACACTATTGGCTGTTAACTCCCGGGCAACGCCCTGATGGCATAGACATCGTAGCGGCTGCTCTTTCCCTCGATACGGGTGGTAGGTTCCGGGCCGCTGACCGGCTCCGCCTTGCGGGGGCGCTTGACCACCACCCGATAGGTGGCCACCGCCAAAGCAGCCGCCAGCAACTCTGGGGAATCGTCATCATCCCCCACCACCGTCCGGAACACCTGCATTTCCTTTTTGACCAGCGCCGACTTGTCCCGGTGAGGAAACATCGGGTCCAGATAGACAACGTCCGCGGCACCTGCTTCCGCACGATCCAGCCAGTCTGTGCTGTTACCCGGCTGCAACGTCATGCGTGCAACCAGGGGCGCGCTCTGCTCGTTCAGGGCAGCCCTGGCAAGGCCATCGCTGAGAAGCGCATGTATCACCGGCGAGCGTTCGAAAAGTGTCACCTGGCAACCCAGTGAGGCCAGAACAAACGCATCCTGCCCCAGCCCTGCCGTGGCATCCACGACATGCAGCGGCTGCCGGGTTTTCTGCAGGCCAACTGCCTTTGCAATCAACTGACCCGTTCCACCTCCGTGCTCACGACGGTATCCCGCCTTGCCGGTCACGAACTCTGCCCTGACCGGACCGGGGGCACCTTTACCCGTCACCTGCAGACCAAGGCCATTGTCGTCGGAAAAAAGCAGCACCGGATAGTCCCTCACATCACGGGGTCGCACAGTGCCCAGCAAGGGCAGTGACAGTTGCTCGGCCAGCGATCGTGCGGCAAAGCCATCACCCAGGGGGCTGCAGGCAACGGCAAGTTCAGTGGTACTGGCAGGGGGAGACATCAAACCAGGATATCGATACCGGACAGGCCATTGTCGGAGGCATCGCCCCGGGCTGCTACATCGGCAAATGTGGACAGGGCTCTTGAGGTATTCAGAGGCACTTCGTCGGCGCGGAAACGCTCCAGCCGGACATCTTCCGCAGCCTGGCGTGCTTCAATCCGCCGCTCAAGGGATTCCGCCGACGGTATCGGCCGCTCTTCGGCATTGGGGGAGCGGGTGTCGGACAGATCCCGCCGGACGGCGTCACTGTTGTTGTCCGGAGTTGTCGCAGGCGCACGGGCTACATCACTGCGCTCCCTGACCGGGCTGTTGTTGCCGGACTGGAAAGGAAGACCGCTGTTCGGATTTACACCACCAATCATTTCAGGCACACCGGTTTTGGTTACAACTGAAAAAGGATTATGAAAGATTTACCCGCGTTTTGAAAGCTGGTTGGTCATATTTTGTGCTACCAGAGCATGACCAACAGCAACAGGCCGAGCACCATCCGATAGATGACAAACGGCATGAGACCCAGCCGCTCAAGAAACGTCAGGAACAGATGGATACAGATAACGGCGCTGACAAACGACAGCGCAGAACCCAGCGCAATTGCGGCCCAGTCGGTGGCGCCACCCTGCTCGACCAGTTCAAGCGTCTTCAATAGACCGGCGGCAAGGATCAGCGGAATGGAGAGCAGAAAAGAAAACCGTGCAGCGGCTTCCCGGCCGAAACCCAGGAAAAGTGCAGCCGTTATGGTAATGCCGGAGCGGGAGGTACCCGGAATCAGCGCCAGTGCCTGGACCAATCCGATAATCACGGCATCCTTCATGGTCAGTGACGGCAATTCCCGGACGCGACGCCCGGCGGCATCCGACCACCAGAGCACCAGGCCAAAACCGATGGTAGAGGCGGCAATGACCAGACCCGAGCGCAGGGAGGACTCGATAAAATCATTGAGGAGAAGCCCGGCAAGTCCGGCCGGTATGGTACCCGCGATGATCGCCCAGGCAAGACCGCTGTCCTGCCCGACCCGACCCCGGGCCGTATCCCCAGCCCAGGCAATCGTCAGCCTGAACACTTCCTTGCGAAAATACCAAACCACCGCAGCCAGCGTGCCTACATGTACTGCAACGTCAAAGGCAAGACCCTGGTCAGGCCAGCCCAGAATCTGTGACGGCAGAATCAGGTGGGCCGAGCTGCTGATCGGAAGAAACTCCGTCAGCCCCTGAATCACAGCCAATACAATAATATGCCACAGTTCCATGGGCAGTCTTTCCGGTGGGTAACAGGGGTGGTTATCAGCGGCCGGGGAGTTTCTTCCAGGCCACCTCATCGCGAATATAGACGGGCTGGGCCTGTGCAGCAGCAACACCACGGCCTTCACGGAAGGCCTGGGCGGCAATCTCGGCCACCCTCGAAGCCCTGGGCACCAGTGAGTCATCGATGTTATTCATGGCGCCGGTCACATCAGCCGGGAAGGTATCCTGCAATACCCAGCCCCGGCCAACACCAGTCCAGCTGGAAACGCCGGAAGCCAGCGAAAGCGCTTCCGGTGCACAAACCTGCTCGTCACCGATCAACTCCGGCTGACCTGCCCGACAGACATAGCAGGCCCAGTAGATCTCGCCCATACGTGCGTCAAATGCCACAGCAATACCGTCACCTTCCGCCAGGGAGAAACGGGCACTAGCGTCTGCCGCAACAGCCGCGAGGGAAGACACCGGAACAACCGGCACATCAAGGCCGTAGGCCAGGCCCTGGACAACCCCCGTAGCGATCCTCAGGCCGGTAAAAGATCCGGGGCCACAGGCAAACGCCATCGCATCAAGCTCAGCTGGCGCCAGGCCCTGTTCAGCAAGAAGCTCGCGGACCATGGGCATGAGCAACCGGGTATGCCCCCGGGGGGCAAGCTCAAACCGTTCCGTCATGCTGCCATCAATCAGCAGGGCCGCAGAGCAGCCCTCAGAGGATGTGTCCAGTGCCAGTAGTTTCACGCCATTACTTCAGTTCTGTGAGGATCTGGTCGCGGATATCGTCGAGACTGCCAACGCCTTCAACACGCACGTACTTCGGGGCCGAAGCCGGATCTTTTTTCGCCAGGTCCTGATAGTAGCCCACCAGCGGTGCGGTCTGGTCATGGTAGATCTTCAGGCGCTTGCGAACCGTTTCTTCCTTGTCATCTTCACGCTGGACCAGAGGCTCACCGGTTTCGTCATCCTTGCCTGCGGTCTTCGGCGGATCATACTTCACATGGTAGATGCGGCCACTGCCCTCGTGGACACGACGGCCAGACAACCGGTTCACGATTTCCTCGTCATCGACAGCAATCTCGACCACGTAATCAATGTCGATACCCTGATCTTTCAGGGCTTCAGCCTGAGGAATGGTGCGGGGGAAGCCGTCTAGAAGGAAGCCATTCTTGCAGTCTGGCTGCTGTACCCGCTCTTCAATCAGCGCAATGATGATGTCATCGGAAACCAGGCCACCGGAGGCCATCACTTCCTTGACCTGTTTGCCAAGCTCGGACTCGGCCTTGACCGCTGCGCGCAACATGTCGCCGGTAGAGATCTGGGGGATACCGAAACGCTCGGTTATGAACTGGGCCTGAGTCCCCTTACCTGCGCCTGGTGCGCCTAACATGATGATTCTCATAACGCTGTGCTCCCATTGTAGTCATTATCATTTGAAAAGCTGTGGCAAAACCCTGCGGCTTTGCGACAGCTTCTCACCAGCGACAGCGCCGGGCGCCATGCTGAAGTAGGCGCATTATACGAATTCGGTCACTGCAGAGAAAGTGGACCTCCGTAGCATGCACCCAAAGGTTACATCAGGTTTTTTTGACTGCAATCATGTGCATCTCAGGATGACAGGGAAAGTGCCAGTGCGTCCAGATCCCCGGAGACCTTGTCGATCTCCTCACCGAGAGCGGCAAGATCGCCGCCTGAGAGCCCGAGCGGCGATGCCAGGGCATCCAGATCGTCCGGATTGAACTCATCCCCGATCCTCTTCTCCTTGAGCAGACCATTGGCGAGCTGAACCATGAGCACATAGCTTTCATGCTCGCCGTGATATCCCTGCTGCTGGTGCATGCCGGCAGCCTTGACGACCGGATCCGGCAGTTCCCACAAACGGTGCAGAATACCGCCAATGGCACCATGGCCGACAGCCAGCATCTGCTGGCTGTCATCGGCACCGAATACCTGCTGTTCCAGAGAGTGCATGCTGGCCTCGGGGTTGGCCTCGCGCAGGGTGTTCAGTTCCTTGAATTCCTGGGGAAACAGATGCCCGATCAGCAACAGGCCGAAGTTGTGGAGCAACCCGCACAGATAGGCCAGCCCCTTGTCGGCATTACACTTTTGCGCCATGCGCTGGCAAAGGAATGCACAATACAGGGAATGCCGCCAGAACTGATCCATACCGAGCATGCCCTGACGCGGCACCTCAAAAGCCCGCACCGAGGCGATACCCAGGGCAATGTGGGCGACGCGATCAAAACCAAGAACACGGGTAACCGCTTCCTGGACGGAATTGATCTGGCCGGGATAGTTGAAGAGCGCCGAACGGGCGTATCGCATGATCTGTGCCGTCATGCTGGGGTCAAACTCAATCAGCTCCGCAAGCTCTCTGGCGGTGGCTTCGGTGTTGGCCGTCAGCCTGAGGATCCGCAAGGCAAGTGCCGGCATGGGCGGCAGGCGGTAAAGCTTCTGGAGCTTGTCGGCCACTTCCTCGAGGGTAAGGGCATCGCGCTGGCCGTTGTTCTGACCACGGATCACCAGGTGCCCCGGAGTCGCTTCTGCCAACGCTCTGGCCAGGGAAGTACGATCCAGCTCCAGGAGCGTGTTGTCAGTGCCACAGCACATCAACGTTCGGGAATAACCCAGGACGTCCTCATCCACCAGCACCGGTATGTCGTAAGCCGCCCCGACGGGAGGCTGGAAACCGGGATCACAGTCCGCGAACAGGCGGGCCGACTGGCGAGCAGTCAAAGGTTGCAGACGCCTGCCAGTGAGTTTATGCACCAGGTCCATATCCAGGCTGGTGTTAAAACCGTGAACAGCCATGATGACGCCGTTGATATCGATGAGCGGTGTCGCACGTATGAACTCGTCCTGAGATCGGCCGGAGGCCATAACCGCCGCATCGAAGTTAAGCACCTGATCAATGGCCAGCTCCCGATAGGCGATTCCATTGCGAGCCAGAAAACCTTCCAGTCTTGCCGCTAACGCCACGGCTTTGCTCCTGTGTTCCGTTTTATTATCCGGTGTTCCGCATGCCTGCCGAGATACCCGCCATGGTGACCTTCAGGGCGCGTTCCACCATCTCTGGCACCTCGCCCTTGCCTTCACTTTCCCGGTCGCGCTTCAACAGTTCGGCCTGCAAATAGTGTAGCGGATCAGTATACGGATTACGTACACGCATGGAATGGGCAAACACCGGCTCCTGCTCCAGCAATGTGTCCTGCTCCTTGAGTTCCAGCAGATGGCGGATGCACCCCTGCAGGCGCTCCCGCAGGTTTTTGCCCAGCTTGAGCAGTTCCGGGTCATCCACCAGGGTCTGTTCGTAGTAACTGGCAATTCGCAGGTCGGACTTGGCCAGTACCATTTCCAGCATATCCACGTAGGTTTTGAAAAACGGCCATTTCTGCATCATTTCCCGCAGCACCGGCACGCGGTCATCGCGGAAAGCTTCTGCCAGGGCCACGTCGCTGCCCAGCCAGCTGGGTAGCATCAGACGCATCTGGGTCCAGGCGAAGATCCAGGGAATGGCGCGCAGGCTTTCCACGCCACCGCCGGGTTTGCGCCGCGCCGGGCGGCTGCCGAGAGCGAGCTTGCCGAGGGCCTGTTCGGGAGTGACCTGACGGAAGTAGGGAACAAACTCCGGGTTGTCACGAACCACGTCGCGGTAAGCTTTCAGGGACCGCTCCGTGAGCCAGTCCATGGCTTCCCGCCACTCCGGCTCAGGTCCGCGGGGTGGCGCCAGGGTGGCCTCTACCACGGCGGTGGTGTAGAGCGTCAGGCTCTGCTCCGCCAGCCTGGGCAGGCCAAATTTGAAACGGATCATTTCACCCTGTTCGGTGATCCGGAAGCTACCGTTGACCGAACCGGGAGGCTGGGAAAGGATTGCCCGATTGGCCGGGCCACCGCCACGGCCAACAGTGCCACCGCGACCGTGAAACAGCGTCAGGTGAACGCCGTGTTCACTGGCGACTTCCGTCAGCCTCTCCTGGGCCTGGTACTGGGCCCACGCGGCCATCATCTGGCCGGCGTCCTTGGAGGAGTCAGAGTAGCCGATCATGACCTCCTGACGCCCCTCACAATAATCCCGATACCAGTCCACATTATAGAGCGCAGCCATACTTTCCGGGGCTCCCCGCAGGTCGTCGAGGGTCTCGAAAAGTGGCACCACCCGCATCGGATTCTTCATGCCAGCTTCCCGCAACAACAGAATAACGCTCAGCACGTCTGACGGTTTGCTGGCCATGGAAATAACGTAAGAGCCCAGGGCTTCTGGCGTCTGCTGCGCCACAACCTCACAGGTTGCCAGCACCTCTGCAACCTCCCCGGAAGGCTGCCAGTTTCGGGGCACCATTGGGCGCCGGCCACTAAGCTCACGCACCAGAAAATCCTGCCGTTCCTGTTCTGACCAGGACAGGTAGTCACCCATTCCCAGATAGTCCACCATTTCGGCCACCGCACCCGCATGGCGGGACGCCTCCTGGCGTATGTCCAGGCGAATCAGCGGCAGACCAAAAGTATGGGCCCGACGGATGGTATCCAGCAGCGGACCGTTGGCTATGGTCTCCAGGCCGCACTCAACCAGTGAGCGATAACACAACTCAAGGGGGCCGGTGAAATCCTCGTTGGCAAACAGGATATCCGTGGTGTCCACCGGGTCCCCGGCTATGCTGGCCTCTGCCCAGTCCCGGGTCTTGATCAGTTTTTCGCGCAGACTCGCCAGCACAACCCGGTAGGGCTCGCGGGAATCTCCGGTGACTGCACGCAACTCGTCACTGGCCTGCCACATGGAGAGCTCGGCCCTCAGCGCCTGGATGTCCCGCAAATAAAGATCCGCGGCCATCCAGCGGCCCAGCAGGAACACCTTGCGCGTCACCTCGTGGGTAACGTTGGGATTGCCATCACGGTCGCCGCCCATCCAGGAGGCAATCCGGATCGGTGAAGCATCCAGTGGCAGGCCCTTGCCCGTGGCGTCTGAAAGCGACAGATCCAGGCTGCGAAGAAAACGGGGCAGTGCCTGCCACAGACTGTTCTCGATAACCGCGAATCCCCACTTGGCTTCATCAACTGCCGTGGGGCGTTCGTGACGGATTTCGTCAGTGTGCCAGGCCTCGGTGACCAGCTGCCCCAGACGATCCACGATCTCGTCGCGCTCCGCAGGCAGAAGGTCATCGTGGTCCAGCCTGGCCAGGCAGTCTGACACCTCGTCGTATTTCATGATCAGTGTTCGGCGCGCCACTTCCGTGGGGTGCGCCGTAAGCACGTATTCGATGCGCAGGTCGGCGACCCGCCGGTGCAATTCTTCCTCGCTGACACCGCCACTCTTGAGACGAGTGAATACCTCACCGAGGGATTCCACCATCAGATCCGACTGGTGGCCGCGCTTGCGGCGAATGCCGTGGTACTGTTCAGCCAGGTTGGCCAGATTGAGAAACTGGTTGAAGGCCCGGGTTACCGGCAGCAATTCATCGTCTCTCAGCTTGCCCAGCAGGTTGATCAGGCGCTGGCCGGAGCCGCTTTCCTGGCGGCGATCAGCCTTGGCCGCCGCGCGCACTTCTTCAATCAGTTCATAACAGTCCTGGCCGGGGTGGCGCCGGATACTCTGTCCCAGCAACTCACCCAGCATGCGAACGTTTTCTCGGAGTTCAGGGTGTAACTCGGTCACATTGACGTCCTTTTAAATTGACGGAGGCGAAGTAAACTAACGATACTAATAACGACTAAAGCCTGTGGCCGCAAGGAGTAATCATGAAAGTAACCGATCTGCCCAAACACTGGGAAGGCAAAAAAGAACCTGTTGAGCGGAGCCACGATTACAACCTCCGCCTGCCACTGGAAGATGCTGCACGCATAGCAGCGCTGGCCGAGCTGTACCCTGACCGTTCGGAGAGCGATATTCTGAATGACATGATTGGTGCCGCGCTGGACGATCTGGTCAGGCTGAGCCCGCTGAAGGACAAGCTGGAAGGCAAGGATAAATAGCGCGAGGGGCATTGAACTACGGGGGCGGAGGGACCACCCCGTGGTTATTGCAGATCTTGTGTAATCAGTCCGGAAGACTGATCAGGCAACCGATTCCAGCTGACGCGCCTTGAGCCGCTGAATATGCTTCTGGCTCAGGCTGATGAAGCGCGGGGTCATGCCCTGGTCTTCATAGATCTCGAAGCCATCCTCATCGAATGCAACTACCTTGGATCCCTGGACATAAGGAAAACTGGTTTCCAGTTCATCAAGGGCTGCGGAGATCAGGTCCCGCATGAGATCCTGCGACGACTTCATCGGATACAGCGCTGCCAGTTTTTCCAGTCGCTTGTGATGCTGATCAGACAGGTTGGCAAAATACGCATCACGGGTCAGCCGACCACGTGCATGCTTGTCCCAGTAGTTGACCAGATCTTTGATTTTCATGGTGCCTTCACTCCTGCATCTTCTTGGTGACCCACGCGATGCACAAAAGGTGTGCAACCGTAAACGGAAGTGTAGACGAAGCAACCGGACCGGGGGCGGAAATATTGGTAACGGATTGTACTTATCCGTTACTTTTTCCGCTGTTTTTCAACCCCTTTGACGGTTTTCCAGACAGCATCCAGCGCCTCCAGCGATTCTCCGTCCAGGTCACGGCCTTCGCGTTGCAGGTACTCCTCGATAGCACGGAATCGCGCCTCGAATTTGTGATTGGTGCTATTGAGGGCCTGCTCGGGATTAACCTTCATGAACCGTGCCAGGTTAACGCAGACAAACAGCAGATCCCCCAGTTCATCCTCGACAGCCTCCACCGGACCTTCGCTGGAACACGCGTCATGCCAGGCTTCTTTCAGTTCATCGATCTCCTCATGGAGCTTGTCGAAGACCGGTTCAACGTCCGGCCAGTCAAAGCCATGGTTGGCCGCCCTGCGCTGAAGTTTCTCAGCACGCACCATTGCGGGGAGCGTCCGGGCAATACCATCCAGGCGGCTGTCAGCCCCCGAGTATTCCGTATTCTCCGGTTTCAGCGCCCGTTCCTCCGCCTTGATGCGCTCCCAACTGGCTTTGATTTCGGCCTCTCCGGGGCGATTATCCGGGTCAATCCGGCTTTCCAGGGTGCCATCCGGAAACACATGGGGGTGGCGCCGGACCAGTTTGCGCACCAGATTGTCTACCACCGAGTCGAAATCAAAATGCCTCTCCTCCTTTCCCATCTGGCTATAGAAGATCACCTGGAACAACAGGTCACCAAGCTCATCCTCCAGGTGCGGGTAATCCTCCCGGTCAATGGCGTCGGCAACCTCGTAAGCTTCCTCCAGGGTGTGGGGCACGATGGTTCTGAACGTCTGGCGGGTATCCCAGGGGCATCCGTACTCCGGGTCCCGCAGCCGCGCCATCAGTGTTTTCAGGTCGTCAATGGTATAACTCATGAGCGCTTGCGCCTGACGTCGATGATGTTGGGCAGGTTACGGATCTGGGCCAGCAACCGGGCCAGCTGGTCAAGGCTGGATATTTCCACTGTCACCGTCATGGTGGCAGTGTTCTCATCCTTGTTGGACATGGTGTTGAGCGACAGAACGTCGCTTTTTGACGATGACAGCACCTGGGTTATGTCCCGCAGCAGACCGGAACGGTCATATGCCTCAATCTCAACGTCCACGGGATAAACGGCGACAGGTTGGCCGCCCCAGCTCACCTCGATGATCCGGTTGGGCTCGAACTCCTGAAGGTTCAGGAATGTGAGGCAATCCTGCCGATGCACGGTCACCCCACGGCCAACGGTAATGTAGCCACCGATCGGGTCTCCGGGCAACGGCTTGCAGCACTTGGCGACCTGGGTCTTGAGTTTGCCGACCCCCAGAATCTGGATATCCGATTCAGTATCGTAAGGCTTGCGGCGCTGGGTGCTGAGTTTCAGATCCAGCTGTTCGGTTTTCGGCTCCAGCATCTGCTGGGCCACATTGGCAACATGGGTGGGCCGGAGGTCACCGGCACCCACCGCGGCGAACATGTCCTCAGAACCCTGGTAGTTCACCTTACGAGCCAGGTCGTTGAGATCCACCTCGTAAAGCGACAATCGCCTGAATTCATCTTCAAGAATCGCTCGGCCATCAATGATGTTGCGGTCGCGGTCCTGCTGTTTGAACCAGTGGGTCACCTTGGCTCTGGCGCGGGAAGTCTGGATGTAGCCAAGGCTCGGATTCAGCCAGTCCCGGCTCGGCGCCTGATTGTTGGACGTGAGGATGGAGATCTGGTCGCCGGTTTTCAGCGGGTAGGTCAGGGGCACGATACGGTTGTTGACCTTGGCGCCACGGCAGGCGTGGCCAACTTCGGTATGCACCCGGTACGCAAAGTCCACGGGGGTGGCACCCTGTGGCAGGTCCACAACATGGCCTTCCGGGGTAAACACATACACCCGGTCCGATGCCACGTCCGACTTCAGATGGTCTGCCAGGCCCGACAGGTCACCCAGCTCTTCCTGCCATTCCAGAACCTGGCGCAGCCAGTTGATCTTGGCATCATACCCGACCGAGCGGTTGCCCTTGTCCATACCCTTGTACAGCCAGTGGGCACATACGCCCAGCTCCGCCTCCTCATGCATGCCATGGGTACGGATCTGCACTTCCATCACCTTGCCTTCGGGACCGATCACCGCGGTATGGAGGGACTGATAACCGTTTTCCTTGGGATTGGCGATGTAGTCGTCAAATTCGTTGGGGATGTGCCGCCAGAGGGTATGAACGATACCAAGAGCGGCATAGCAGTCGCGCACAGCCGGCACCAGTATCCGCACCGCACGCACATCATAGACCTGGGAGAAATCGATACCCTTGCGGCGCATCTTTCGCCAGATGCTGTAGATATGTTTGGCACGCCCCGACAGCTCGCCCTCTATACCAAAGGCTACCAGTTCCGTTTTGAGGGCGGTGATCACACGCTTGATGTAGCTCTCGCGGTCAAGTCGCTTCTCATCCAGCAGCCTGGCAATCTTTTTATAGGCAGAACCATGCAAATAACGGAACGAGAGGTCCTCCAGTTCCCACTTGATATGACCGATACCAAGGCGGTGGGCCAGAGGTGCATAGATGTCGAAAACCTCGCGGGCGACACGCATGCGTTTTTCTTCCGAGGCATTCTTTACAGCACGGATGGCACAGGTGCGTTCCGCGAGTTTGATCAGCGCAACCCGGACGTCGTCAATCATGGTAACGAGCATCTTGCGGACGTTGTCGAGCTGACCCTCGGTCTGGCCGAGTACGTTGCCCTTGAGCGGATGGTGGATGGACGATATGGCAGCCATCTGCTGGACGCCGTCTATCAGTCCCGCCACTTCGTCACCGAATTCCTTACGGATTTCCTCCAGGGGAATGCGTTCCTCCCTTACCGCCCGGTAGAGAATCGCCGCAACAAGACTGGCCTGGTCCAGGTGCAACTCCACCAGCACCTGGGCCATTTCTATTCCGGTACGGAAGCTGCTGGCGCCGGGCGCCCACACCCTGTCCTCACGCACCGCCTGAAAATCAATGACCGCCGCTTTTTCGCAGGCCCGCCGGAACTGTTCGCCATTTTCCAGATGGGTCTGCGATTCGATCTGGCGGACCCAGCGTTCAATATCCACTTGGCCGTCGCCGGTCACTGCATAATCTTCGCGAACTTTTACCATATCGCTCTTGTTCTTCCTGCTCGCTTTCCCGGCCATCCCTGGCCGGCACCGAGATTCATCAGTTATCCACGCGCTCGAACAGTGCCATGGACTCAACGTGCGTGGTGTGAGGGAACATGTCCATGACACCCGCCCTCACCAACCGGTAGCCATTGCGCACCATTACCCCGGCATCCCTGGCCAACGTGGCGGGGTTGCATGAAACATACACAATCCGCTTCGCGCCAAAGGCCGTCAGATACTCACAGACTTCCTGGGCACCGGAGCGAGGCGGATCGATCAGAATCTTGTCGAAACCCTCCGCCGCCCAGGGTTGCGCCGTGAAATCCGCCTGCAGTTCAGCACCGTGGAATGCGACATTCGATAGCCCGTTGAGTTCCGCATTTTCGCGACCGCGAACAACCATGGATTCATCCCCCTCCACTCCGACAACCTGCGCGGCACTACGTGCCAGCGGCAGGGTAAAATTCCCCAGCCCGCAGAAAAGGTCCAGTACCCGCTCGCCGGGCTGAATGTCCAGCCACTCCACGGCCCTGTGTACCATGGTGCGATTGATCCCTGCATTGACCTGGGTAAAGTCCATGGGATGAAATTTCATGGTCAGGTCAAATTCATCCATCTGGTAGGCCAGCCGCTCTTCGCCGGACTCAGGCCAGATCCGGTGAACCGTATCCGGCCCTTTCGGCTGCAGGTAGATATGCAATTCGTGGGCCTGGCCAAAGCTGATCAGCGCCGCCGTGTCGGAGTCGCTCAGGGGATCCATATTACGGAATACCATCGCCGCCTCGTGATCCCCGCAGGCCACCTCAACCTGGGGAATGCGCCGATAGGCCTCAAGGCCATGGAGCATCTCGCGCAGCGGAGTAATACGGTCTCCAATACGTGGATCCAGAACGACGCAGCGGTCAATATCCGTCAGGAAACTGTTGCGTTTCTCACGGAATCCGACCAGCACCGATTCCCGCGCCGGCACATACTTCACCCCCAATCTGGCCTTGCGGCGATAACCCAGGGCGGGCGATCGCATTGGCGGCACCCAATACTCCGGCTCAATGCCCCCGAAGTGAGCAAAGTGCTCCCTGAGAGTGTCTTCCTTGAACCGGATCTGGGCATCACTATCCATATGTTGAAGGCTGCAACCTCCGCACAGATCAGCAAACTCGCAGGGTGGTGTGATCCTGGCATCGCCGGCTTCGAGTACCTCGACGGTTCTCAGTTCGTCAAACTTGCTGCGTGAACTGATCACTTTGGCCATCACCGTCTCACCCGGCAGCGCACCGTCAACAAACTGTGCTTTGCCATTGTCGCGGGCGATGCCACGACCATCGTGACTGAGGGTTTCAATAACACAACGCACCGGCTCGGTGGGCAGGACTTTCCTGCGTCTTCTGCTCATAGGACGTCTCTTGCTGGGATCTGGTCTTGATACGTTCAGGCGCCGGGAAACACGCCGGTAGACAGGTAGCGGTCACCACGGTCACAGATAATGGCCACGATCACAGCATTTTCAACCTGGGCAGACAGTTTCAGGGCCGCCGCAATGGAACCGCCGGAGGAAACGCCACAGAAAATGCCTTCCTCGCTGGCGAGTGCACGCATGGTGTTCTCGGCCTCGTCCTGACCGATATCCAATACGATGTCTACCCGGGAAGCGTCATAGATTTTTGGCAGGTAGGCTTCCGGCCAGCGCCGGATACCCGGAATGGATGCGCCCTCTTTTGGCTGCAGGCCCACAATCTGGATGTCGGGGTTGCGTTCCTTCAGGTACCTGGAGACGCCCATTATGGTACCCGTAGTACCCATGGAGCTGACAAAGTGGGTCACCCTGCCCCCGGTCTGCTCCCAGATTTCCGGGCCGGTCGTGCGGTAATGTGCCAGAGGGTTGTCCACATTGGCAAACTGATCCAGCACCTTGCCCTTGCCTGCCGACTCCATCTGTTGCGCCACGTCACGAGCGCTTTCCATGCCACCCTCTTTGGTGACACTGACAATTTCCGCACCATAGGCACGCATGGAGGCCCGACGCTCTTCGCTCGCATTCTCAGGCATGATCAGAACCATCCGATACCCTTTTATGGCCGCCGCCATTGCCAGGGCGATGCCGGTATTACCACTGGTGGCCTCAATAAGCGTGTCACCGGGTTTTATGTCACCGCGCCGCTCGGCTTCCTGAATCATGCTGATAGCAGGGCGGTCTTTCACCGAGCCCGCCGGATTGTTGCCTTCCAGCTTTGCCAGAATCACGTTGCTGGTTTCACCAGGAAGCCTTTGCAACCTTACCAGGGGCGTATGCCCCACATAATCTTCTATGGTCGGAAAATGCATGCTTTTACCTTCCTCAAATCTTCCGCAACCCGCGGCCAGCCATTAACGCCGACAACACAAGCCTGTGGTACACTCCGCATTCGCATGATACGCGGAATATCCGCCGTCTCCCAATACAGCTTCTCGCTATATCGATGACTGTGGGCTATATCCGGGAGTGCCATCACGGCCAGACTGGATTGAATCATCTATCCTGACAGGGAAGAATGCCGGAGATCCGGCCGGCGAAGTCAATCGGGAACACTCTATGCGGCGCTGGGGCATACGCAAAAAAGTACTTGTGGTGACACTCGTCCCCACCCTTCTGACCACGCTGATGCTGGGGCTTTTTTTTACCTACAGCTGGGTCAACAATATCGAAAACCTGCTGAAAGACCGAGGCGAATCTCTCTCACGGCAGCTTTCCGCTGGTTCAGAGTATGGCCTTTTTACCGCCAATCGCAGCCTTCTGAGCAGCCTTTCCAATGCCCTTCTGGAAGAACAGGACGTTCGCTCCATTACCTTCTTCGACAGCGAGCATAAACGACTGTTGCACACCGGCCCAGGCAGTTCTGACGATGTTGGCGAGGAAGCCCTGACCGGTGAGGATGCCAAACAGATCAACCAACCGGACAGCACGGTATTCATTACTCCGGTTTACCTGCAGGATCTGATGATCGAAAGCATGCTTGATCCGGACTCCCGCCAGAGTGTCGGCAGCGGCAAGAAGCCGATTGGCTGGGTGACGGTTGAGATGTCGCATGTTCGCACCGAGAAGGAAACCTACAAGGCTCTGCTGATTTCGCTCCTGCTGGTACTCGGGGGTGTGCTTCTGAGCCTGGTGATCGCACTGCGTCTGAGCCGTGCTTTTACCGGCCCGGTTTTCGAGCTCAACGAAGCGGTTGCCAGGCTCAAGGAAGGCAAGCTGGACACCCGTGTCTACACAGGTGCCGGCCCGGAATTCGAGCAGCTGGAATCAGGCCTTAACGCCATGGCGGGCGAGCTGAGCAAAGCCCAGGCCGAAATGCAGCAGAACATTGACCAGGCGACCGAAGATCTGCGGGAAACCCTGGAAACCATCGAGATCCAGAACATTGAACTGGACCTGGCCCGTAAGGAAGCACTTGAAGCCAGCCGTATCAAGTCCGAATTCCTGGCCAACATGTCCCACGAAATCCGCACGCCGCTAAACGGCATTATCGGCTTTACCGAGTTGCTGCTGAAAAGCCCCCTGCCCCGTCAGCAGCGGGACCACCTGAGCACCATCCGCAAGTCATCGGAAATTCTTCTGACCATCATCAACGACATCCTCGATTTCTCCAAGATCGAGGCCGGCAAGCTGATTCTGGACCGGATTCCGTTCCAGTTGCGGGACATCGTCGAGGAAGTCATGGTCATGCTTGCCCCCGCGGCTCACAGCAAGAACCTGGATCTGGTGCCACTGGTATACAACGATGTACCGGATAACATCATGGGCGATCCATTGCGGGTAAAACAGGTGATCACCAACCTGGTCAACAACGCCATCAAGTTCACCCAGACCGGCGAAGTGGTTTTGCGAGCCAGCCTTGAGGAAGAAGACAAGGAGAGTAACCGGATCACCCTGCGGATGAGCATTACCGACTCCGGTGTCGGCCTTTCCCGGGCACAGCAGCAGTCCCTGTTCAATGCCTTCAGCCAGGCGGACGCCTCCACCGCACGGCAGTACGGAGGCACCGGTCTTGGACTTGCCATCTCCAAGCGCCTTGTGGAAGAGATGGGCGGCAAGATCGGCCTGGAAAGCGAACTTGGCAAGGGCTCCACCTTCTGGTTCACCCTCACGTCCGAACTGTCTTCCACCGGAGAAGCGATCGCGCCGAAAGATGCGCTCAGGGGCGAGCGGGTTATCTACCTGGAGCAACAGAAGACAACCGGCCTGGCAGTAGAGCATATGCTGCATGAATGGGGTATGACCGTCGATCGGGTTGCCTCGCCGGGCGCCATGCAGGAACAGATCGAAGAGGCCCAGAAGGCGCAGTCCGGTTACGCAGTTGCCCTCCTGGGCATCACCCGCCACCTGCTCAACTCAAGTCAGTATTGCTCGCTGGTGCGCACTCTGGAACTCGAGAGGGACTGCCGTACCCTTCTTCTCACGCCGACGCTGGAAACTCACGACACGCCGCTCTCCGGCCTGGCCAGCGGCCATCTCACCAAGCCGGTATGCCGTGACTCGCTTTACGACGAACTGCTTCTGCTGGTCCATGGAATCAGCAGCGGGCAGCGGCAGCTCCCGGCCGCGTCCGAAGAACGAGAAATAACGGATCAGTCCGGCCGGGTGCCACGAGTGCTGGCAGTGGACGATAACGACGCCAATCTGAAACTGGTACTGACGCTGCTGCACGATTGCCGCATTGAAGCCGAGGGCGCCAGCAGTGGTTTCGAGGCACTCAGCAAGGCGCGGCAAAAACCATTCGATCTGGTCTTCATGGACCTGCAGATGCCGGGCATGGATGGCGTCGAAACCACCGAAAGACTTCGGAGCCTGGATGGCAGCAATCGTCGCACCCGCATCATTGCCCTGACGGCCCATGCGCTGGCCGAAGAGCAGGATCGACTGATGCGGCAGGGCTTCGATGGCTACCTTGCAAAGCCCATCAGCAACAGCCAGCTGATCGACATCATCTACGACTACACCGGCTACAGCTGCGAGGCTGAACGAGGCAATGGCTACCCCTTCTTGCCAGAAGTTCGGGACACCCGCCGGGCCCTGCGGCCGTCCACCCGCAAGAAGCAGCCGGATTGCGTCAGTGTTGCCGAAAGCATTCAACTGGCGGCCGGAAAAGCCGACCTGGCGGAAGAGTTGTTCAGCATGCTGGTTGAACAGATCCACACCGACCTGGACCGGGTGAACAGACTCTGGGACAACGGCGAGCGGGAGGAATTACTGGAGTGCGTGCACAAACTTCACGGCGCAACCCGATACTGCGGCGTACCGGAATTGCGGAGCGCTGCCAACCAGCTGGAAACCGCGCTTAAATGTTCGTCACCAGACACGGAATACCAGAAAGACCAGTTGCTTGTTGCCATGGAGCGCCTGCAGATCTGGAGCGAGGAGACCGACTGGCAGCAACTGTTCCGCCAGCAGGATCATCAGGCCACTGCAGACTGACGCTTAGCCGGTGCCGGATCAGGCGCGGGCGCTTGCCAGGATGGCCTTCATGTCTCTGACCGCTTCCTTGAGGCCAGTGAAGACAGCCCTCGCAATGATGGCATGGCCGATATTGAGTTCGTTAATACCGTTGATCGCCGCAACCCGTTCAGTATTGTGATAGTGAAGGCCGTGGCCGGCGTTCACAATCAGGCCCTTTTTCCGGGCATGCTCAACCGCAGTCACGAGGATATCAAAGGCCGCATCCGCCGCTTCCGGCGTAGCAGCTTCGGCGTATTCACCGGTGTGGAGCTCCACGACCGGAGCACCACACCTGACGGCTGCGTCAATCTGTGCAATATCAGGATCTATAAACAGCGAAACCTCTGAGCCGATCTTTGCCAGTCGCTCGCAGGCCTTGGCAACCCGGGTTTCCAGGCCTTCCACGTCAAGCCCGCCCTCTGTGGTCAGCTCCTCACGTTTTTCCGGTACCAGGCATACGCATTGCGGGCGCACCTGTTCGGCAAATGCCAGCATGGCATCGGTAACCGCCATTTCCAGGTTCATTTTTATGGTCAGGATTTCCCTGAGTAAAAGCACATCACGGTCCTGAATGTGGCGGCGGTCTTCCCGTGGGTGAATGGTAATACCGTCAGCCCCGGCTTCTTCCGCCAGGATGGCAGCCTGAACCGGATCCGGATAGCGGGTGCCCCTGGCCTGGCGCAGCGTTGCCACATGGTCAATATTGACACCCAGCAGGACTCTGGGATTCGTTGCGCTAGGATTCATTACGGTCTCCTCGATGATGACTGAACAGGCTCCGGCTATTGAGGGGCCGGCCCTGCAAAAGGTAATCCACCAGCACGCGGGTTACCCGCTTGGCGACACGGCGACATTCTGTTGACTCCAGATTTCCGGAGGCAAGCGCAAGCAATGTGGCGCCGGACAGGTTCTGCAGCCGCACGCCAGCTGACGGCGCGGCCAGGATCCCCTGCTCCGGATCATAGCAATAATACCCGGCTGCCTCGACAGCATCTCCGGTATCGGTGGCCAGGTCCCACGCAAAGTCATACCCCAGCTCGGCAGCAAGGGACTGCTCGAATCGCCGCAGAACCGGCTCCACGTCGGCGGCTTCGGAAAGTTCAGCAATGACGTCAATATAGGACGCGAAAAGGCGGGGGTGAGAGTCGGCCTGGGGTAACAGGCGCTGCAAAAGCTCGTTCACATAGAGGCCGCTGTACAGGGACAGGGTGCGCTTCAGCGCAGGGCCACCCCGAACTTCTGCCTGAGTCAGGGTTTTCAGGTCGCTGCGTCCGGTCCAGTCCAGAAGCAGCGGCTGAAAAGGTTGTAGTTGGGCCTTCAGCGGGCTTTTCGCACTGTTGCCGCCGCGGGCAATAATGGTTATCCGGCCCGCATTGAGGGAGAAAATATCCACCATCAGGCTGGTTTCACGCCATGGCCGACGGTGGAGGACGTAGGCGGGCTCCTGTCGTGTTGGCCCCGTCATAAACGCCTCAGAAGTCGTTCATACCAAGACTTTTCAATGCCCGGTCACTGTCAGCCCAGCCTCGCTTGACCTTGACCCAGAGCCTCAGCATAACCTTGCTGTCGAACAGACGCTCCATATCAGCGCGAGCTTCCTGGCCGATACGGCGCAGGCGCTCACCCTTGTCACCTATCATGATTTTCTTCTGGCCCTCGCGTTCCACAAGGATCAACGCGGAAATATGCAGGGTCTTGCCGTCCTTGCGGAACTCCTCGATCTCGACTGCTACCGAATAGGGCAGTTCCGCGCCCAGCTGCCGCGTAATTTTCTCCCGCACCATCTCCGATGCCATGAAACGTTCACTGCGATCGGTGATCTGATCGTCGGGATAGAAGTGGACACTTTGCGGCAGAAAACGCCCCACCGCTTCTTCCAGTGGTGCCAGGTTCATGCCTTTCAGGGCCGAAAGCGGAATCATTTCAGCAAAGTCCCGTTTCCGTGACAGCATGTCGAGGTGGGGCAGCAGGGCCTCGCGATTCTCGATCCGGTCCACCTTGTTGACCGCGAGGATCACCGGGCATTTCAGGCTGCTCAGTTTTTCCAGCACCATTTCATCCGCTGTGGTCCAGGCCATCTGGTCAACCACGAACACCGCCACATCCACATCCTTCAATGCAGAGGTGGCTGCCCTGTTCATATACCGGTTGATGGCGCGGGGTTCTTCCTCGTGCATGCCCGGCGTATCCACGTAGATCGCCTGAACCGGGCCTTCGGTCTTGATCCCCAGAACCTGGTGACGGGTGGTCTGCGGTTTGCGGGAGGTAATACTCAGCTTCTGGCCCAGAACATGGTTCAGCAACGTGGATTTGCCCACATTGGGACGGCCAACAATCGCCACGAAACCGCAACGGCTGTCCGGATTCTCGGGACGGGTAACATCATTCATCATTCATTCTCCACGCCCAATTCCTTGAGCGCATTGCGGGCGGCCTGCTGCTCGGCAATCCGGCGGCTGTTGCCGGTACCGCTAGTTTTCCGGTCCAGAGACGGCAGGGCACAGGAAACATGGAACGTCTGGGCGTGAGCTTCACCATCCACGGAAATAACGTCATAGCGCGGCAGCGGAAACTGCCGCGACTGCAGATATTCCTGAAGCCGGGTTTTGGGATCTTTCTGGGTATCCTGCAGATCCAGCTGCTTCAGGCGCATCTCGAACCAGCGCAACACCTGCTCTCGGCAGGTATGGAAGTCGCTGTCCAGATAGATAGCTCCAATGATGGATTCAACCGCATCCGCCAGAATGGACTCACGGCGAAACCCGCCGCTTTTCAGCTCGCCGGAGCCTAGCCGAAGGTACTTGCCCAGTTCAAATTCGCGACCGATTTCCGCCAGGGTAACGCCCTTGACCATACGGGCCCGCAGCCGGCTCAACTGCCCTTCCCGGGCTTTTTCGAAATGCAGGTAAAGATGTTCTGCTATGACCATGTTGACAATGGAGTCGCCGAGAAATTCCAGGCGCTCATTGTTCTGGTTGCCATAACTGCGATGGGTAAGCGCCAGCAGCAAGCGCTCAGGGGTCTTGAACTGATAACCAATGCGCCGCTGAAGCTGGTCCAGATCCGGTTGCGAACTCACTTGCCCTTCATCTCATACTCGTGTTGGAAGTGGATGACCGTATCCACGTTACGGAATAGGTTGTTGCGGACTTCATAGTCCACGTTGATCACCACAAACTCGCCGTTTTTCTCAACGGTGATGTTCTTGGCGTCAAACCCTCTTACATTATTGACGCTCAGGCGCTTGTTGATAAGGCTTCTTACCTGGGCGGGCCCCATGGTCGAGAGATCTTCGGTTCCCTCCAGGCTCTCCAGTGCCTCCTGGATGGTGATGTCGTCCAGATAAGCCGGGCCAAGCTTGATAACCAGTGTCAGCAGGCCACCGAAGAAGAGCACCATGATCATGATGACCAGGGCCGAAGCACCCGACTGCCGGTGCATGGACGAAAGACTGTTTTTCTTCATTATGAGGATACCCCTGAATTACACCGCACTTATTCTATGCCGCCCACACGATCAAAGGATGGCAGACTGGTCAGTGATTGCCAGTGCATCCAGATCGCAAATGCCTTGCCCACAACCAGCTCATCCGGAACCGTGCCCCAGTAGCGACTGTCATTGCTATTATCGCGATTGTCACCCATCACGAAATACTCGCCCTCCGGCACCAGCCATTCGCCTTCACCGGAACGGCCCGTGCGCCCGAGGGTCCGGAACACATCGTGTTCAGTATCGCCAAGGATTTCACGCCGCAGTTCTGCCGGTGGCAACCGCGCTACGAAACGGGAGTCCACCTTCTCACCATTGATGAAGATCTCGCGGTCTTCATAACGGACACGGTCTCCGGGCAAGCCCACAACCCGCTTGATATAATTGGTACTGCCATCTTCCGGATAGCGGAATACGATGACATCGCCGCGTTGCGGGTCGTCCACTTCCAGTATTTTGGTACCGGCAACAGGCAGTCTCAGCCCATACGCGTACTTGTTGACGAGAATAAAGTCACCTACTTCCAGAGTGGGCAACATGGAACCCGAGGGAATCTGAAACGGCTCCACCAGGAATGAACGCAACACCAGCACCACTGCCAGAACGGGGAAAAACGAGCGGCTGAGGTCGACCAGGTAGGGTTCCTTGGGCTCCTGGTCGGCCTCGTAATCCCCTGGTTCCAACCCTGCCGCCGCGAGCCTTCGCTTGCGCAGGAAAAGCCGGTCCAGCAGCCAGATCAGCCCGGTTGCAAACGTCAGAACTACCAGAACCAGGGGAAAATCAATATCCATTCAGGTGCCTTTTAGTTATCCACTTTCAGTACGGCAAGGAACGCTTCCTGAGGCACCTCAACATTGCCCAGTTGCTTCATGCGCTTTTTACCTTCTTTCTGCTTCTGCAGCAGTTTCTTCTTGCGGCTGACATCGCCGCCATAACACTTGGCCGTCACGTTCTTGCGCAGCGCCTTGACGGTAACCCGGGATACCACCTGGTTGCCGATGGCCGCCTGAATGGCGATATCAAACATCTGCCGCGGGATCAGTTCTTTCATTTTCTCGACCAGCGCACGGCCCTTATAGTGGGCCTGATCCTTGTGCACAATCAGCGCCAGGGCATCCACCCGTTCAGCGTTAATGAGCACATCCAGCCGTACCAGATTCGCGGTCTGGAAACGCACAAACTGGTAGTCGAGAGAGGCAAAGCCCCGGCTCGCCGACTTGATGCGGTCGAAGAAATCCAGAACCACTTCCGCCATCGGCAGTTCATAGGTCACCTGCACCTGGGTTGACATGAAGTGCATGTTTTTCTGGATGCCGCGCTTTTCCTCACAGAGCTTGATGACATTGCCCAGGTGTTCCTGAGGCACCAGAATACTAGCCTCAACAATCGGCTCACGCATTTCCTCAATGGAACCAATATCCGGAAGGCTGGAGGGATTGTCCACCGACAGGGTCTCACCCTGTTTGGTAACGACTTCATAAATGACCGTTGGCGCGGTGGTAATCAGGTCAATGTCGTATTCACGCTCCAGACGCTCCTGGACAATCTCCATGTGGAGCATTCCCAGAAAACCGCACCGGAAACCAAAACCCAGGGCATCCGAGCTTTCCGGCTCGAAAAACAGCGAGGCATCATTCAGGGTCAGTTTTTCCAGAGCGTCACGGAAATCGTTGTAATCATCCGCACTGACCGGAAACAGGCCGGCATAGACCTGGGGTTTTACTTTCTTGAAACCGGGCAGCATCGGGATATCGTCCGACCCTTTCTGCTGCACAATGGTGTCGCCCACTGGCGCACCATGAATGTCCTTGATGCCGGCGACCACAAATCCCACATCTCCGGCCTCCAGAATGTCCGTATCCTTGGGCTTGGGGTTGAAGATACCAACCTTGTCAGCATTCCAGGCCTTGCCGGTGGACTTGATGACAATTCTGTCGCCCTTTTTCAGGGTGCCTTCGGTCACCCGCACCAGGGATACGACACCCAGGTAGTTGTCGAACCAGGAGTCAATGATCAGTGCCTGCAGAGGCGCGCTGCGGTCACCCTTTGGTGGTGGAATCCTGGCAATCAGGTCTTCCAGGACATCTTCCACACCAATGCCGCTCTTGGCACTGCAGCGGACCGCCTCGGTGGCGGCAATGCCGATAATATCCTCGATTTCCTGGGCAACACGCTCGGGTTCAGCCTGGGGAAGGTCCATCTTGTTCAGCACCGGCACCACTTCCAGACCCTGCTCTATTGCGGTGTAGCAGTTGGCCACGGACTGGGCTTCGACACCCTGGCCGGCGTCCACTACCAGCAAAGCACCCTCACAGGCATACAGGGAACGCGACACCTCGTAGGAAAAATCCACATGGCCCGGTGTATCGATGAAGTTCAGTTTGTATTCTTTACCATCCCGGGCCTTGTAATTCAGTGTCACGCTCTGGGCCTTGATGGTAATGCCGCGCTCGCGCTCGAGATCCATGGAATCAAGCACCTGTTCGGCCATTTCACGTTCCGTGAGGCCGCCGCAGATCTGGATAAAGCGGTCTGCCAGAGTGGATTTACCGTGGTCAATGTGGGCGATGATCGAAAAATTTCGGATTCGGCTCAGTTCAGTCACAGACAATGATTACTCATAAAAAGACGAAGGATTGAGCCCGGACGGGCCGCCACCGGACTCCGGCGACGGCGTGATTTTACCGGTTACCGGCCCCCATTGCCATGATCAGGAGGTCAGCGGCCGCTCATATTGCCGAATCAGGAAGCCAATAAGCGCATCTTCATCCAGTGGATAGCTGAACAGGTTGCCCTGACACTGGGCACAGCCGGCGCTTTTGAGGAAATTCAGTTGTTGCGGCGTTTCCACTCCTTCGGCGACAACGGTGAGGTGCAATTTCCTCGCCAGTGCAATAACCGCCGAAGCCACATCCGTTGCGCTGACGTTATAGGGAATGTCGCGGATGAAACGATGGTCAATCTTGATCACATCCAGCGGGAGTTGCTGCAGTGCTACCAACGAACAGGAACCGGTGCCGAAATCGTCCAGGATCAGACATACGCCCATGTCATGGAGGGAGACCAGAAGCTCCCTGAGCATTCGCGGATCCTCATTCAGCAGTTCTGCCGGCATCTCCAGTTCCAGGCGCTCCGGTGAGACACCGGTTTCGGTGATCACCTGGCGCATCATGTCCAGGAAGCCGGCATCGGTGAGCTGGCGCACCGAGAGGTTCACCGCCATATTCAGAGATTCAAACCCGGCACGCTCGAGAGCCTGGACCTGAATGCAGGCCTGGCGCAGGGCCATCTCACCGAGCCTGACGATCAGCCCGGTTTCCTCAGCCAGTGTGATGAATTGCTGGGCACTGACCAGTCCTTTTTCCGGATGGTGCCAGCGCAGGAACGCTTCGACCCCGATAACCCGCTCGCTCTCGAGTTCAATCTTGGGCTGGTAGTGCAGGACAAAGCGGTCGCCATCCAGTGCCGTTGCCAGTTCTTCCTGCTGCAACAGTCTCCTTGCCGCCTTGATGTTCATGGCCGGAGTAAAGAACTGGTAGGTGTTCCGCCCCAGTTCCTTGGCCCGGTACATGGCCAGATCCGCGTACTTCATCAGAGTGCCCGGGTCCTCGCTGTCGTGAGGGATCATGGTGATACCGATACTGACGGTAATACCCACTTCGTGATCGTTCAGGCGAATGCGCTGGCACAGGCGCCGCAGGATGGTATCGGCAACTTTGCCGGCGGCGTCCGGGCCACTGATTCTGGACAGCAGCACAACAAACTCGTCACCGCCCAGCCTGGCAACCGAGTCATCTTCCCTGACACAGCCGGTAAGCCACTGGGAGACCTGCTTGAGCAGCTCATCACCGCTGTCGTGCCCAAGGGTATCATTGATGCGCTTGAAACCATCGAGATCCAGGAACATCAGCGCGGCAGGTTCTTCGCTGCGGCGGCTGCGACGCACCACGTGGCTCAGGCGATCCTTGAATAACTGGCGATTGGCCAGCCCGGTCAGTGGGTCGTAAAAGGCCAACCGGTGAAGTTCCGACTGGGCTGCCTTGAGCTGGGTCAGGTCCCGCAGGCTGAGCACTACACCATTGACCCCCGGCACGTTGAGCATGGCAGTAAAGGTACCTTCCATGTCCCGCCACTGCCCCTCTGAATCCCGTATGCGGGCACGGATGACCGGCATCTGCTTACCGGGGGACTTCACAGCCTCGTTAAAGCCGGCCTTCAATTGAGGCCAATCTTCGCCATGAACCAGGGTGTCCAACTCCAGATCGTAGACCTTTTCAGGATTAAACCCGAGGATGTCCCGGCTGGACGGGCTCGCGTATTTCGGGCTTCCGCTGCGCTCCAGCACCAGGGTCACATTGGCGGCCCCTTCAGTAATGGCCCGGTAGCGGCCAGCGCTGATCTGCGCCTGGATCCGGCTGCGGATCAGAGTAAGGACAAACAGGAACATCAGCAGGCTGATGACAATCCCGGAACCGAGAACAATGGGCGGGCGTGGGTCAGACGCCAGGAAGTCAAAGGCTGGCGTAGAACGGGTCTGCAGTAGCCAGTCCCGACCCCCATGGGTAATCGTCTGACTCATTTCAAAACTGAAGTCCTCGTCCAGGGAGCCGAGATTGGAGCCGTACATCAGTGCATCCCGCGAGATCTCCCCGGCGTCGTAGATTTTCACATCCAGAAACGGAGAAATCAGCCCGACGATACCATCCAGCAAGTGATTCATTCTGAAAGCACTGAAAACGTAGCCCGCCAGCATCATCTGCCGTTCCACCCGGCTTTCCGGCACCTCACCTCCCTGGAACACGGGGTAGTACATCAGAAAACCCGCCTGGTCTTCGGCCACTTCCTCCTGTACCAGCACCACTTTACCGGTGACCTTGGGTTTGGCCTGGTCCCGGGCGCGAACCATTGCACGGCGATGCGTCGGGTCGCTGAAGGCATCGTATCCCAGCGCCTTGCGATTCCGTTCTGTGCCCGGTTCCAGATACACCATAGGGTAGTAATCCGGCCCACTGCCCAGTGGCGTGACCAGATAGTTCAGCACCCCGTCCCGCCGTACCGATGCGATATGGTCCGCCATCTGCCGCACGCCGATTTTCTGGGCAAAGCCAATGCCCTGGATGCCCGGGTAATAACGGTTGATATCCACATTGTCGACGTATTCCCGCCAGTCATCCCTGCTGACCTCAACGGCAACGGCAAACAGGCCAGCGCTGCCTGCCAGCACCTGCTCGTAGTTCAGCAGACGCTCTTCAATGGCGGTTTTAAGCTGCAGGGACTGGGTCTTGAAACGGGCTTCGGTGCGGTCATCGACAAGGCGGATGGACACCTGCCAAAGCAGAGCGGTTACCGCGAGGCAACCAACCAGCAGCAACCACGCCACCCATGAGTACCGTGGTTGCAGCAGTTTGCGGAGGGGAAGATCCTTTTTGTTCATCATTCGGGCAGGTCCGATCCGTGGCCATTTATCTGATTGTTGGCTGCATTATAACAAAAGCCCTGCTGGCTGTCGTTTAACCAGCAGCCAGCAGGGCTCTATTCGGTGACTGCCGGTTCGCTTTCCCTGCCCCCCCGGCGGAGTTTCTGTCAGGGTTTCATCACAAGGTAGATGGCCCTCCCCTGGCGCACGACGCGAACGGACACCGCACTGCCTTCCGGCAAAGATGCGACCGCCTCCCGGAAGTCCTCAACAGAGTTGACAGGACGACGGTTGAGCTCGGTGATCACGTCCCGGGGCTCGATACCGGCATTCAGGGCAGGCCCCTGCGCAACCTCGGCCACCAGCACACCACCAGAAACTCCCAGCGAGTCCCTGACGTCGTCCGGAAGGGGCTCAACGGTCATGCCCAATGGCGCAGATGACGGCCCGTTGTTATCAGAGGCCGGCGCTGCCTCAGCTTGGCCACCCTCCTCAGGGAGCTTCCCGATCTCGACATCCAGAGTGATCTGCTTGCCTTCACGCATGACCTCCAGAGAAGCGGATTCACCAACTGGCGTACGACCAACCATAGGCGGCAGGTCTGAGGACAGGGTGACGTCCTCACCTTCGTATTCGAGAACAATGTCGCCGGCCTTCAAACCTGCCTTCTCGGCCGGTGAGCCTGACATGACCTCTGCAACCAGGGCACCACGCGGGCGTTTCAGACCGAAAGATTCTGCCAGGTCCCGGTTAACTTCCTGGATGAGAACGCCAAGCCAGCCACGGGAGACAGAGCCTTCGTCCCTGATCTGCCGGAAGACGTTCATGGCGTCATCGATAGGAATTGCAAACGAGACCCCCATGAAACCGCCAGAGCGGGTGTAGATTTGCGAGTTGATACCGACAACTTCTCCGTCGAGATTGAACAATGGTCCGCCCGAGTTGCCCGGATTGATCGCCACATCGGTCTGGATAAACGGCACATAGTTTTCAGACGGCAGAGAACGGCCAAGGGCGCTGACGATGCCAGCCGTTACCGTGTAATCGAAACCGAAGGGTGAGCCGATGGCCAGAACCCACTCACCCACCTTGAGGTCCCGGGAACTTCCGACACGGACGACGGGGAGGTCATCGCCATTTTCAAGCTTGAGGACCGCCATATCCGAACGGGGATCGGTTCCTACCAGCTTGGCCGGCAGCTCGCGGCGGTCATTCAGGCGTACAATAATTTCATCCGCGCCTTCCACAACGTGGTTGTTGGTCAACACATAGCCGTCACTGGAAACGATAAAGCCAGACCCCATGGACTGACGCGGTGCAGAACCTCCCGGGCTTCCCCCGAAAGGCGACTGGGGACCACGAAAGAAATCCTGGAAAAATTCCGGCAACTGCTCTAGCTGGCGCTCGTCGAATGGAAGACCCTGTGAGCGGTTACCCCCGGACTTGGGCTCGGTGGTGGTACTGATATTGACCACGGCGGAGGAGTTATCCTCAACCAGCTCTGTAAAATCAGGCAAGTTGCGGGCTGACGCAGATTGCGCCAGCGACAAAGGCAACAGCAGACAAAGCAGGTACAAACTGACCGTTGCCATACTCCGGCCCCCCGGCCAGAACGATATTTCACGGTCATGCTTTACTTTGAGCATTCAGAACCCCCTGATCAGCTGTTGTTTAAAACTTATTGTGTGGTCAAATCCGGTATTTTCAATACGGCGACGAACCGGGCCGGGCGGCTGGTTCGGACAGCACTTGCCCGGTCCTCACCAGCCGCGGTTCGTAGTCCCGGTTTGGGTTGGAGCCGACCCGTCTGGCCACAATAAAACCGGCGCCCATACCCAGTGCCGCACCCAGCATGGCAGCAGCATCCTGCCCCTCTGACAGCTGATGCCCGGTAACGGCACCAAGCACCATCAACACCAGCGGTAGCGCATACACCAGCAGGGAGGCACTCAGCAATGCGGACTCTTCAATGGCAACCGTCACCTCATCACCCACCCTGGCGCCGAGAGTGTTGGTAACCAACACCTGGTTGGCACGCCCGCCCGAAACACCGGCCAATGCCCGCTGGCCACAGCCATTGCGCGCAGAGCAACTCTCACAGGCACTGGTCCGTATTGTCTGCACCCAGACCCGGTCGCCACTGACTGCCACCACTTTGCCTGTTTCCGTAATCATTGACCCACAACTCCGAACGCCAGCGTGTCGTCTACTTTAACCGACTCCGCCACCTTGCGCGCCGTCCTGGGAGGAATCTCGCCAACCACAGTTACAAAAAAGTCCACGTCATCAACTTCAAGCTGCTTCATATAGACCGTGGTAGCGCCGATACGCGAAGCCCCTGTGGGCATCACAATCTTCCGGGCGGGTTCGACGAACACCGAGAATGCCGCCAGACCATCTGAAAAAGCCACGGCCTGGCCTTTTCCGGAGCGGGGAGCAGCCGCAGGTATGAAGCCATCCGGACGCCAGTCGAGAGTCCAGCCGTCCATTCTTGGCGCCGGGGAGGCTGTTTTCTTGGGCGCCAGCTCCCTGGCAACTTCCTCACCCTCGGTACGGATCACGAATTCGTTGTCTGACAGACTTTCGGTGATTTCAAGGCTGGTGAACTGGAAATGCTCAAGCACCTCGCCGCTGGACGAGCGCACGTGGCTTTTTACCAACAGGCCGGTGGACTTTTCCAGCCACAGTTGGTGACTGTAACGCAGCTCGTCCTTGGCCTTGAGCGCGAGTTTGACCACGTCATACCCGGCAATCCGGTCGTCGCCGGCCAATTCCGGTTCATACCAGCGGCTTACCGGCATCAGCTGGCTTGAAAACGCTTCCGCAAAGGGCCCGGAGGGGATCACCTGATCCAGCTGGATACGCCCGTGATCCGGAAGTACGCACACCACTCGCATACCCTTGCGGACAATTTCACCACTGGCGCCGTCCTGCGGTACAAGGCGCTCCTCAACAACACCGTCCTCATAGCGATGGGCGATCTGCATCGAGCTGACCTGGTCACCCCGCGCATAGACAAATACGCCACGGTACGAGGTCATGTTCAGTGCCGGGCCAAGGCGGTCAAGCCAGTACTCGGCGTCCCTGGTGACGGTGTCAGCAAAGGCCTGCCCGGCTACACAGGCGGCCACAACCACAACCATGGCCAGCAGGCGCCTGTATGGACCCATACACCGGGTCGGGCTACCGGTTACCGATTTGTGCATCAATCACTTAACTCCGAGCCGTGTTCAGGGTGAAATCGGGAATCCTAATAGCCAGACCCGGACGCACTTACCAGGCGGGCATAACCAACCGAGCCACGCCCTGCGCCGACACTGTTGTGCTGGGCATGCTCCAACAGGTAACGGCTGACCTGCTCCCATTGCTCATCATCCAGTCCCTGCAGCGCCACCTCCTGCACCGGTTCGCCCACTGTCTCTGATTCCAGTGCTTCAGACTGCTCGGCAGGAATACCGGCGTTTGCCATCTCGCCGTTACTGTCTGCGGACTCCCACCCGGCACCTGCGCCGAAACCCACCACCAGCGCCAGAGTTACCATGGCAACCGCAGGCCAGTGCCAGTTGCGCTCCCTGCGCACCTTACCGGATACAGTCGGGCTGGACCTCTTGTGCACACCACCGTCCAGTGCTTCCCTGACACCGGCGCTGACGTCCACCCGATCCTCCGCCAGGTTGCCCTGATGCATCAGATCGCGCACCTGCTGCCAGCGCTGCCACTGGGAACGAACTTCATCCTGCCGGGCATGGGACAACAGCCGGCGGACAGACAGTTCGTCGGCCTCATCATCCATCATGGCCGACAGGGTTTCTTTGAGACGATCATCCATAGGACGCAACCTCATTATGTCCGGGAATCATTTAACAAAGGGCCGAGGTGACGATCCACCGCATCCCGTGCCCTGAAAATACGTGACCTGACTGTACCAATCGGACACTCGAGAATACCTGCGATATCTTCATAGCTCAGCCCGTCATACTCCCTGAGCAGAAACGCTGACCGGAGCTCTTCCGGCAGATTACCGATGGCCACTCCGAGCGCTTCCTGCAACTGATCCCGCTGCAGCAGCTTTTCCGGTGAAGCGTTGTCTCTGAGCCTTGAGCCATCGTCAAAATTCTCGGCTTCAACAGCGTCGGCACTCCCCTGCGGACGGCGGCCACGGGACTCAAGGAAATTCTTGGCCGTGTTCACCGCAATCCGGTACAGCCAGGTGTAGAAGGCACTGTCTCCACGAAAGCGGTCTATCGCACGATACGCCTTGACGAAGGTTTCCTGGGTCAGATCCATCACTTCCTGACTGTCGTAAACATACCGGCTGATAATCGACGCCACCCGTGACTGATATTTGACAACCAGAAGGTCAAAGGCAGGCCGATCACCATGACGGACCTTCCTCACCAGCTGAAGGTCTGTCTGGCTTTCGCTGTTTTCTTCCTTGTGTCGTTCTGTATCCGCAGTCATGGACGGAGTGCCGGGGTTTCCATAGTGAGCGACCAGATGGTCTGCTTGCCTGTACTTCGGTGGATTCATGCTACTGCCCGATGTCCGATTAGGCTATGGCGCGCCCGGTCAAGTGGGTGCACCCCGTCAGGCCAAATAGACAGCAGGCACAAAGTTTAGTTCAATACACCTCCACATTATGGCCTGCGATAACGATCCGATGCCACAATCCTACGAATACGATGTCCTGATAATCGGCAGCGGAGCAGCCGGTCTGACGGTTGCCCTGAATCTGCCTGAACATCTGAAGGTTGCCGTCGTCAGCAAAGCTGATATCAGCAGTGGCGCCACACTCTGGGCGCAGGGCGGCATTGCAGCAGTGCTGGATGATGATGACTCGCTGGAAAACCACATCAGCGATACCCTCAGCGCAGGGGGCGGTCTCTGCCACGAGGACGCCGTGCGCTTCACCGTTGAACATGGCCGCGAGAGCATCGACTGGCTGATAGACAGCGGCGTCACATTCACCCGCGATGACGAGTCACACTACCATCTGACCCGCGAAGGTGGGCACAGCCACCGGCGCATCATCCACGCAGCAGACGCCACAGGCCATGCGGTTTCCACCACGCTGACATCGCAGGCCCAGGCGCGCCCCAATATCACACTGATGTCGGGGCGGGTTGTTGTGGATCTGATCACCAATCGCAAGCTGTCGCTTCCGGGAAACGCCTGTGTAGGCGCCTACATCCTGAACCTGGAAGACAACCATGTTGAGCTGTTCCGTGCCCGCTTTACCATTCTGGCCACCGGGGGCGCCAGCAAGGCTTATCGCTACACCACCAACCCCGACGGGGCTTCAGGCGACGGCATTGCCATGGCCTGGCGGGCCGGCTGCCGTGTGGGTAACATGGAATTCAACCAGTTCCACCCCACCTGCCTGTACCACCCCCACGCCAAGTCATTCCTGATCACCGAAGCGGTTCGTGGCGAAGGGGGCTTGCTGCTGCTTCCCGATGGCACACGATTCATGGACCGTTTCGACGAGCGCGGAGAACTCGCTCCCAGGGATATTGTCGCCCGCGCCATTGACCATGAAATGAAGCGGCTGGGCGCGGATCATCTGTACCTGGACATCAGCCACAAACCGGCCGATTTCATCAGGCATCATTTCCCGACGATCCATGAAAAATGCATGGCCTTTGGAATCGATATCACCAAAGAACCCATTCCGGTGGTACCCGCGGCCCACTACACCTGTGGCGGCATCGTCAGTGACGAGCGGGCGCGCACCGATATCAACCAGCTTTACGTGGTTGGCGAGGCGGCGTTTACCGGGCTGCACGGTGCCAACCGCATGGCCAGCAACTCGCTGCTGGAGTGCCTGGTCTATGGCCGGGCCGCCGCTGCGGACATTGCCCGCCGGGAATCGGACATTCCGGCCGCGCCACAGGCACCTGCCTGGGATGAAAGCCAGGTGCGTGATTCCGATGAGGACGTGGTAATCTCCCACAACTGGGACGAGCTGCGACATTTCATGTGGGACTATGTCGGCATTGTTCGCACCACCAAGCGTCTGCAGAGGGCCAAACACCGTATCGACTTGCTGGAGCGTGAAATAGGCGAGTTCTACAGCAACTACCGGGTGTCCAATGACCTGCTGGAATTGCGCAACCTGGTTACTGTTGCCGACCTGATCATCTGCTCAGCGCTGCAGCGCAGGGAAAGCCGGGGCCTGCATTACACGCTGGACTTTCCAGGGCTGCTCCACGAAGCAAAAGATACCGTTCTGGTTCCGACAACTTATAGACGACCCGCTCCCTGACCGGGGCGGTTCAAACTGATCCCACTGGGCAACTGAGAGAATTCATGTCTGATAACACCGAATTTAAACGCCTTTGGTGGCACAGCCGTCGCGGCATGCTTGAGCTGGACGTGCTACTGATCCCGTTCCTGGAAGAGGCCTACCGGGATTTGCCGGCAGAAGACCAGGCCCGTTACGAGAAACTGATCACCTGCGAAGACAGCGACATGTTTGAGTGGTTCATGCAACGCAGCCGCCCGGAAGACCCGGATCTGCAACGCATCGTCGATATCATGCTGAAACGTGTCCAACCGGATTGATCTGCAGATTTCGCCATCGCATCCGGTGGCGTTTCTGTGTGCCCTGCCCTGGCTGG
>NZ_JAWLDU010000116.1:0-4245 GCF_041686475.1 Marinobacter sp. | reverse complement strand
TCGGTGACTACCTTGCGGGTAAACCAGTGGGAACGCATCAGGGTGCTGGCCAGTGGCATCTTGACCCAGTCCGGGACCTGCCAGCCGTGGTCCTGTGAAATCGCGCGGTTTCCGAAACGGGCCGCGATGGCCTCGCCATAAGGCTGCAGTGACTGGGCGGAATAGTCCTCCCGGTCACGAATGATGTCTGCTGCCATCAGTGCGGATTCAATCGCAGGCCGGATGCCCTCGCCGCTCTGGGTGTACGCCAGGCCAGCGGAATCACCGATCAGCAACAGGCCATCATCCACCAGTGGCCGCTCTGCATGGGCGTATAAAAGATAGGCGTGGCCCTTGAATCGCCCGGGTAAATCAGAGGGTATGCGTCCATCCGATTTCATTTCATCCACAAAGGCATTCAGGTGCTCAGTGAGTTTGTGGTTGTCTTCGCGGCCGAGGCCGATATTGAGGTAGTTGCCCTTACGGAACACCCAGGCATACCCTTTCAGGTCGCGGCAGAACCAGAGTTCAGGGGTGTCGCCCCGGGCCTCACAGGCCTCGGCCTGCTCCGGTGTCATTTCGAATTCAACTTCTTTGGCCGCCACCACGGTCTCGTGGCTGCCGGGACCGTCACCAAGCAACCTGGCAACCGGGCAGAAGTGCCCTCCGGCGCCTACAATCAGTGGCGCCTCCCAGGTGTCGTTGACCACCCAGTTGCCATCACGGCGAATAATGGACTTGACCGGCGTTTTAAGTTGCTTGGGAGCCGTTACCCTGTCGAGCAGATAGGCGTCGAACTCGCAACGCCGTATGCCGTAGCTGACAACCTCCTCATGATCATTGACCACCGCCGGTTGCCCCATCATGCCAATCCGGAACTGACTGATTGGCTGCAACGTGTGCCCGGCTCCGTATTCCTCGGTATCAATATCCAGGCTTTTCATGACCGCTGGAGTGACCCAGCCGGCACAGGTCTTGTCCCGTGGGAACTCCTGTTTGTCAATGACAAGGATCCGCTTGCCGCTGTCTGCGAGTGCGTGGGCCAGCGTTGATCCGGCTGGTCCTGCGCCAACGATGATCAGGTCGTAATACTCCATTACCGGGCCTCCGGGGCGGCTGGGGATGCGTAGAGATCACGACGATTTTGCGGCAGTTCATTGTTCTCGCCGTGGGTGAAAACCACCTGGAACAGCTGCAGTGAGCCTGCACGGAAAGCGGCAGTGGACCCGGCCAGATACATTTCCCAGGCCCTGGCAAAGTGTTCGTCATACATCTCCGTCACTTTTTCCCTGCTGCTCTGGAAACGCTCCATCCATTGGCTCAGGGTCTGGGCATAGTGCAGCCGCAGGTTCTCCACATCCAGCACCGAAAAATCGCCATGCTCACAAATGCCCATAAACTCAGAGATACTGGGCGGATAGGCGCCCGGGAAAATCCGTTTCTCGATCCAGGCGTTCATGAGCATTGGCCGATTGCGACCGATGCTGTGCAGCAGTGCCATACCACCGGGCTTGAGAGAACGACGAATCAGTTCGGAAAGCGCCTGGTAGTTTTCCTTGCCGACATGCTCAAGCATGCCGATGGAGACGAAAGCATCGTATTGCCCACTGATATTGCGGTAGTCGTCTTCCACGTAGTCGATCAGATGGTCCAGCTGCTGGCGGCTGGCTTCTTCCCGCGCGTAGGCGAGCTGTTCTTTCGAGATGTTGTAGGAATGCACCTTCACATCATAGTTGCGGGCCATGTAACGTGCCAGGCCGCCCCAGCCGCAGCCTGCTTCCACTACTGTCATGCCGGGCTTCAGGCGCAACTTGCGGCACACATGTTCAAGCTTGGCGAGCTGGGCCTGCTCAAGAGTCAGATCGGGCGTTTCATAGTAGGCACAGGTGTACTGCATCTCCGCCTGGTCCAGCCATAGCCGATAGAATTCGTTGCCCAGGTCGTAGTGGTGGTGAATGTTCTCTTTCGCTTCCGAGACGCCGGTTGAGCGGGGATTATGGTTGCGCCACAGGGCTTCCAGCCACTTGGGCCACTGTTGTCTGGCCTGATGAACGGCACGATAAAGCGCTTCCATCAGTTCCGGAAGGTCGCCATCTACCTGCAGTCTTCCTGCTGCATAAAGGTCGCCAAAGGCCAGGTTGGGGTTGGTGACCAGGGTAAACAACGCCTTGGGGTCAGTGAGTCTGAGCGTAAAGCGGGCGTGTCCCTCTTCGGGCTCAATCAGTTCATCATTCCATAACTGGAACCGCACCGGTGGAGAACCGGCCATGCGCAGCAGCTTTGCGATCAGCCACCGTTCATAGCTGTGAGGTGCCCTGTCTGCCTGCTGGTCTTCCAGCGGCAGAGTCAGCAGATGCTGCTCCTGCTCCTGAGAGTCGTTACTGGCATCGGTCGCTTTGCGCGCAGTGCTCTGGTTCATGGATCCCTGCCTCCCTATACAGCTGGTTAATCACGGATGGACATCGGCTTCTGCTGGCCGACAGTGATTCAGCATAAGGGCGTGTCCCGATATCACAACTGAGAACCGCCTGCCTCACACTCAGTATAGAAAACAAGCGCGTTTTGTCATACCTGGGGAAATTGAAGGCGGCTATGGTGCCAATAGGAGAGGGTAAAATGATGGCGTACCGGGGCCAGAGCGCCCCGGTACGGCTACTGCTGTCAGTAGGATGAACTCATGCCAAACCATTCAGGGAATATGACAATCAGGGCCAGAACCAGTACCTGCATCAGTATGAATGGTAAAACCCCCTTATAGATGTCGGTGGTTCGCACCGTGGGCGGGGACACCCCTTTCAGGTAGAACAGACTGAACCCGAACGGGGGTGTCAGGAAGCTGGTCTGCAGGTTCATGGCGATCAGGATGGCAAACCAGAGCATATTGATGCCCAGGGCTTCGGCCACCGGCGCCAGAATGGGCACGATGATGAAGGAAATCTCTACGAAATCGATGAAGAAGCCCAGTATCAGGATGACCAGCATGGCGAGGAGGATGAACCCCCATTTCTCACCGGGAAGCGCCAGCATCCACTCTTCCAGCAGGTAGTCGCCGCCGGTGTAGCTGAACACCATGGAGAACGCCGTGGCACCGATGAGAATGGCAAACACCATGGCGGTAACCTTGACCGTATCCTTGGAGGCGTCCCAAACCATCTGGAAGGAGAACTGGCGGTAGATGAGAGCCAGAACTACGGCACCCACGCCACCGAGTGCTGAAGACTCTGTAGGGGTGGCAATGCCGGCGAAGATGGAGCCAAGAACAACCACAATCAGTGCCAGCGGCGGGATGATGGCAAGCAGGGCCGCCTGTATTTCCTTCCCCCGAGACAGGCCGCTGTCGTCCGGCATTGCGGGCGCTGTTTCGGGCTTGAAGCGGGTAAGAATGAGAATGTAAATGATGTACAGGCTGATCAGAACCACGCCAGGTATGACGGCTGCCTTGAAGAGGTCACCAACCGGAAGCCCCAGTACATCACCGAGAATGATCAGGATGATGGAAGGGGGGACGATCTGACCCAGGGTACCAGCACCGCAGATCGTGCCGGTAGCCAGCCGCTTGTCGTAACCGTGGGCCAGCATGACCGGCAACGAGATCAGGCCCATGGCAACCACGCTGGCACCGACCACACCGGTCGAGGCAGCTAGCAGTGCGCCCACCAGGATGGTGGAAATGGCCAGGCCTCCTGGCAGCCCGCCAAACAGGCGACCCATTGAAGTCAGCAATTGAGCTGCCAGTTTGGTGCGTTGAAGAATCACGCCCATAAAAATAAACAGCGGAACCGCCATCAGTGTGGTGTTCTGCATGACGCTCATGATGCGGTAAGGCATGAATGCGAACAGATCCATGCCTTCTGCAAAGATCCCGAAGAACAGCGCAACGCCGCCAAACGTAAAGGCAACCGGGAAGCCCAGCATCAACATCAGCAGGGCAACGCCGAACATAATCATACCAATCATGCCAGACCCTCCGCGCCGTGTTTGGCTTCGTAGGTTTTCTCACCGGACATCACCCGCAGGGCGTGGGTTGCCATGTTAAGCCCGGCTATGGCGGTAAAAACTGCGGATATGGGTATGACACTCTTGATAATCCAACGGTGGGGCAGGCCGCCCGGGTCGCCGCTGCCTTCACCCATGCTGTAGGACTCGACGGCGAACTCATAGCCGTAATTCCAGATCAGGTAGGAGAAAGGGATGATGAAGATAAAGGCCCCGATGAAGTTGATCCAGGCCTTGGTCTTGTCGCTCCAGCGGGTGTAGAGCACATCA
>NZ_JAWLDU010000054.1:0-18975 GCF_041686475.1 Marinobacter sp. | reverse complement strand
TGAAGCCTAACAGTATGCTGGCGGCCAGCGCGGTGAATGTTTTCATGGAACCTCGCTTTATAGATTTTTCATCAGTAGGTTGGCAGTCAGCCGCTAGTGTCACTTTCGCTGACCCTGATGACAAGCCTTTAGCACTCACCCTGTATATTTAATCTCCTGCCCATTTTCGGGCACCAAATCCCGATAACGCGGTCATACCAGCCGATATTGAAACATCGTGATCGAACACACCCCCTTATCTACAGATGCAGGCCAGGAGTGAATAAATGAACGCCATGAACATTCTCAAGCAGTTGATGAACCAGGCATCCGGCAGCCAGCCAGACGCAGGAGGGGGTACCGATGTGAACCAGATGGTCGGGAATCTCGCCTCGCAGTTCGGTGTTGGCAGTGCGAAAGGTTCCGGCTACGCCGGTATCGACGTGAAGAGCCTGCTTGGCGGCGGGGCTGTCGGGCTTATGCTGGGTTCGAAACGCGGGCGGAAAATGGGCGGTAAGGCGCTGAAATACGGTGCCCTCGCCGGCGTTGGTGTTCTCGCATGGAAGGCCTACCAGAATTACCAGACGCAACCGTCCTATCAGGCCGGAGGCCAGGTGCCCGACGCGCGTCAGGGCCAGCCGCTGGAACAGCTGCAAGGCAGTGCCCAGGAACAGCGGGGCCTGGAAATACTTCAGGCGATGATCATGGCCGCCAGGGCCGATGGGCATGTTGATGCCAGTGAGCGGGCATTGCTCACCCAGGAGATCGAAAAACTCGGGCCTGATGATGAATTGCACGCCTGGATCCAGCAGCAATTCGATGCCCCGCTGGACGCCAATGCCCTGGCCCGGAGCGCAGACTCACCCCAGGCAAGCCGGGAAATCTACGTCGTCAGCGCGGTGATGATCGACGATCAGAACCCCATGGAGCGGGCGTGGCTGGATCAACTGGCAAGTGCCCTGCAACTGGAGCCAGCCCTTGCCAGAGAGCTGGAACAGCAGATCCAGGAGGCAACAACTGGACAATAACCAGGCCGATATTCTTTACTTCCGGCCAGTTTAATCTCACTGACACACATTAGTGGTTTCCTGACGTTGTTGCCCCTGCCCATTGCGGCAGGGGTGTCTCACACAACGTCCGGTGACAACAATGCGAGTCGGTGATAATTTTTCCAAGAATCTGAACAAGCTGGGTTACTACTCCGGCAACGCAATGCGCTCCCTTGTCCCCCGCGCCTACTGGCAACGCCGATGTGATGACCTGATGGCTAAATTCGAGGCCGAGTCCCCCGAACGCAAAGCCGAGATCGAGGCCAGGGTTACCTACTACAACCGGCTTTCGGTGCCGTTCACGCTTTCATCGAACGCAGAGCCGGCGGGTGACTTTAACTTCTCCGGCAAGAGCACGGCCTACTGCTTCGATTTCCGCAATCTTATCCAGTGTTTCCCGCGAGACCGGCTGGTGGATTACCAGTTTGGCGATATCACTGACATTCCCGGCAATCCCTGTTTCGTGAAAAGCCGTCCGGTACGGCGCGATGCCTCCAACGCCAATTCCGTTTTACTGAAGCTGAACAGCGTTCGGCACTACCAGTTTGTTGAGGACCTGGTCCCCTTCCGTCAGAAAAAGCCCCGGGCCGTGTGGCGGGGAAAATCCAATCGTCAGCATCGCGTCGATTTCGCAACCCGCTTTATAAACCACCCCCTGTGCGACATAGGCTGCGTGCTCCACAAGGAAGCCGGCGCGCAGCCCTACCACAAGGCCTTCATGAGCATTGAGGAACAGCTTCAGTATCAGTTTGTGGTGAGCGTTGAAGGCATTGATGTGGCCACCAACCTGAAGTGGATCATGGCCTCCAACTCCTTGTGCCTGATGCGCCGGCCACGTTTCGAGACCTGGTTTATGGAAGGGGCGCTTGTTCCCGGCTATCACTATGTTGAAGTGGCCGACGACCATTCCGACCTGCCCGAAAAAGTCCGCTACTACCAGGGACACCCCGAAGAGGCGGAGGCGATCATCGCCAATGCCAACCACTACGTGGAGAAGTTTTTTGACCAGCAGATGGAGCAGACCATTGCGTTGCTGGTCATACAGAAGTACCTACACCTGAGCGGGCAAAAGGTTCACAACTCCCCCGACCTCAGGGCGAAACCCTCGCCAGCACTGTCGGGTTATCAGAAAGCGGCAGCGCAATCACCACTCCCTCGTTAGACGAGGGAAACACATCCGCCAGCGCCGTCACGTTCACCTGGTGCGATACCAGCACCACCGGCGGCCCGGGTTCCAGCTCATTCACAATCGCGATTGTCTGCTCAGTCTGCATCTGGCCATCACCACGGTTGCGGAAAAACGAATTCAGCGACGTCATCTCCTCCACCGGCCCCACATCCATTTCCCGGGCGGTTTCAAGGCACCGGCACCACTGACTGCTGAACACCCGCGCTTCATCAATACCGTGTTCTGCCAGAAACGGCTTCCACGCCCTGGCCTGCTCACGGCCAGTGTCGTTCAGGTTACGCTGGGTGGAGCAATCGTCCACCTCAAAATTGGCAGGATCCCCGGTACCCGGCGCCAGCGCATGCCGCAGCATCAAAACGGCACGACCCTCCCGGAGCGCTTCCCAGGCCTCTGATTCGTCAGCTTGTACAGTACCTGCCGAAGCAAGACCAAGGCCAAGCACTAAAGCAAAAAATACAGTTGAAACACTAAGCATTTTCATTGGTTTTCCTGCCTTTTAGTCTGGATCCTCCTGCTATCGCGGAGATATCTCTGCAGTTTATAAGCGCCATTGAGAGGGGCTGTCCAAAAATGTTGGAGGCCATGGACGGCCGGAATCAAGCGCACACGGACGTGCTTGTAGCGTTTTTTGGACAGCCCCTCTCAATGGTGCAGCCCGCCAAACCTGCAGACCTGGCAAAGAATACGCGGAACCCAACTACCAGGCTCACACCAACAAAAGGTAAAATCCACCCAGAACCGAACCAACAAGGAACCAGCCATGCCAATCTGGGTCGACGCCGACGCCTGCCCCGTCCCCATCCGGGAAATCCTCTGCCGCGCCGCAACCCGCTGGCAGGTTGAAACCACCTTCATCGCCAACCACGCCATCAACCTGCCCCCGAGCCCTTACATCAAACGCCGTCAGGTCCCCCAGGGTTTTGATGTCGCCGACAACGAAATTATGAACCAGATGCACGAGGGCGACCTGGTGATCACCCAGGACATTCCCCTGGCCGCCGAGGCTATCGAAAAAGGTGCAGATGTTTTCAACCCCCGTGGCCAGGCCTTTACCAGAGAGAATATCCGCCAGCGGCTGGCCATGCGCAACTTCATGGAAGAAATGCGTAACGCCGGCCAGGTAACCGGCGGCCCACCCCCTCTGGGCCAGACAGATCGCAAGGAATTTGCGGACAAGCTGGACCGCTGGCTGCAAAGGAATGCCCGCAAGTGATAATGATTCTGTTTTAAAGCCCTGACAAATCCGCTACCCTTGCCGCCTTTCTGGCGCAAGCGGAGCGAACCATGAGCGAGCCTTCCAACAAGACAACCAGCAGTTTCGTCGCACTGGGGCGCCTTTTGCGCTATGCCAGAGGCTATCGCCGCCAAATCATCGCGGCGACCACCTGCTCCATTATCAACAAGCTGTTCGACATCGCGCCCGAGATCCTGATTGGCGTTGCCATTGATGTCGTGGTCAACCAGGAAGAAAGTTTCGTCGCTGGCCTGGGCTTTGAAACCGCCCAGGAACAGATCACCATTCTCGCCGTCCTCACTTTCTTCATCTGGGCCGGTGAATCCATCTTCGAGTACCTGTTCCAGATTCTGTGGCGCAACCTGGCCCAGCGCCTGCAGTCCGACCTTCGCCAGGACGCCTACGAACATGCCCAGAAGCTGGATATGAGCTTCTTCGAGGCCCGCAGTTCCGGCCAGCTTGTCGCCACCATGAACGACGACGTCAACCAGCTTGAACGCTTCCTTGACGGTGGCGCCAACGCCATGATCCAGGTAATGGTGACCGTAGTGGCCGTGGGTGCGGTGTTCTTCGTGCTGTCACCGTTAATTGCCCTGCTGGCGTTTACGCCGATTCCCCTCATCATCTGGGGTGCCTTTTACTTCCAGCGCAAGGCCGGCCCACTGTATGCGGATGTGCGCGAGAAGGTGGGCGACCTGTCCAGCCGTCTGGCCAACAACCTGGGCGGTATTGCCACCATCAAGAGCTTTACCGCCGAACAGCGTGAAGCCGACCGCTTGAAGGCCAGCAGCGAGGCCTACGTGGAGGCCAATCGCAGGGCCATTCGTATCAGTTCCGCATTTATTCCCATTATTCGTATGGCAATACTGGCAGGCTTTCTCGCCACCTTTACCGTTGGCGGCATGATGGCACTGGAAGGCAACCTGAACGTAGGTGCCTACGGTGTTCTGGTGTTCCTGACCCAGCGTCTGCTGTGGCCATTGACCGGACTTGCCGAAGTGATCGACCTGTTTGAAAGGGCTATGGCCAGTACCCGCCGCATCCTCGACCTGCTGGCCGAGCCGGTGCATGTCCGGGACGAGTCCGATGCCTCTCTGTTGAAGCCGGTGAATGGTGAGGTTACCTTCGAGAATGTAAGCTTTCACTATCCCTCCAGCGGCGCTGGCATCAGCAACATATCGGTTCAGGTGCCGGCCGGGAATACCCTGGCACTGGTGGGTGCCACCGGCTCCGGCAAGTCGACTCTGATCAAGCTGCTGCTGCGTTTCTACGACCCGACCGGCGGCCAGATCCGCATCGACGGGCAGCCCATTCAGTCCGTCAGCCTCAAATCCCTGCGGGAAGCCATCGGGCTCGTCAGCCAGGATGTTTACCTGTTTGAAGGCAGCATCCGTGACAATCTCGCCTACGGATTCCCCGATGCCAGCGATGAACAGATTATCGAAGCGGCAAAAACCGCCGAAGCCTGGTCCTTCATTGAAGCGCTGCCAGAAGGGCTGTCCACCACGGTGGGCGAACGGGGAGTGAGACTCTCCGGTGGGCAACGCCAGCGCCTGTCCCTTGCCCGTGCGTTGCTGAAGGACCCACCCATACTGGTGCTCGACGAGGCCACCAGTGCGGTGGACAACGAAACCGAAGCGGCGATTCAGCGCTCCCTGAAACGCATCGGGCATAACCGCACGGTGATTATGATCGCCCACCGTCTGTCCACCATTGTGGACGCAGACACCATAGCTGTAGTGGATGGCGGTCGGATTCTGGAATCAGGCCGCCACGACGGCCTGTTACAGAATGACGGCGCTTACGCTGCCCAATGGCGCGTACAGACCGGCCAGGCATGACCCCGGGCAACCGCTGTCCGGGATCAGATTATATTGATTGATAGTAATTCGCATTTAGATTATTCTGCAGACCCTCAGAATAACGGGAGCCTGCATGCCTGCGTTTTTCGAAGTTTCCAGCCTGGACGTGAACATCAGCGACACCTCCATTCTCCGGAACATCAGCATTGGATTCCGGGAAAGCGAGGTTACTGCGTTGCTCGGGCATAATGGCTCCGGCAAGTCCACACTGCTGAAGGTGCTGGCCCGGCAGATGTCACCCTCCTCGGGTGAGGTCAGCTTGCTTGGCACCTCATTCCGAACCACCGGCGCACGGGAATTCGCCCGCGCCGTGGGTTACCTGCCCCAGCACCCTCCGGGCACCGACGGCCTGACCGTAAGGGAGCTTGTCGCACTGGGCCGCTACCCCTGGCGTGGCCCACTGGGCCGCTACAACACTGAAGACCACCGGTTGATCGACCAGGCGATAGACGACACCGGGCTCAGCCGTTTTCAGCACCGGTCCGTGGATACCCTGTCCGGTGGCGAGCGCCAGCGGGCGTGGATTGCCATGCTGCTGGCCCAGCAGACCCGGTGTCTGTTGCTGGATGAGCCCATCTCTGCTCTGGATGTGAAACACCAGGTGGAAACCCTGAGACTTGTGCATCACCTGGCGGAAGAAAGGGAGCTGACAGTTGTGGTTGTTCTGCATGATGTGGACCTGGCCGCCCGCTTTTGCGACCGGCTGGTGGCCCTCAAGAACGGCCAGCTGATCGCAGACGGCGCGCCCCGCGACATCATGGACTCGGGAATACTGGAATCCATCTATGGCGTGCCCATGGGTGTCATGGAGCGCGCGCCGGGGCAGTGGGTTTCCTATGTCCACTAAGCGCTCCCTGACAACCTGCTTTGCCCTGCTGTTACTTGCCCTGGTGTCATTACCGGCCAATGCCGGAAGCTGGCAACACGAGTACGGCACCATAACCCTGGACGAACCACCGCAACGGATTATTGCCCTGAACTGGGCGGCGACCGAGGCCCTGCTTCTGCTTGGAATCACCCCTATTGGCGTGGCAGACCGGGATGGTTACTCGGCTTGGGTGCTAGAACCGGAACTGCCAGACGGCGTTGCCAATATCGGCACCCGCGTGGCACCGAGCCTGGAAGCCATTGCCGAGCTGGAACCGGACCTGATCGTCACCAGTTCTGAAATGGCCCCTGCCTCCGGCCTGCTGGAGCGCATCGCGCCAACGTATGTCATCAGTGTCTACAAAGAAGGCAACAAACCCTTTGAAAAAGCCAGCGAAATGCTCACTACCCTGGGCGAGATGCTCGGTCGGGAAGACCGGGCCAACGACATTCTGGAAGATATCGAGCAGACCCTGGACACCCAGCGCCGGCGACTGGAAGACGCAGGCATGACAGACAGACCGGTGGCCCTGGTAAATTTTCTGGACGACCGTCACGTGCGTATCTATGCCCCTAACAGCCTGTACCAGAGCACCCTGAACGCCCTCGGGCTCGAAAACGCCTGGGCTCGACAAGGCAACTTCTGGGGCTTTTCGGTGGTCGGCCTGGAGGCCATCGCACCCCAGCAGAACAGCCGTCTTGTGGTGGTTTCCCCTACCCTTCCCGGGCTTCCCGACACCCTGGCCAGCAGTCCTTTCTGGACCTATCTGCCTGCAGTCAGGCACGACGAGATCTACCAGATAGACTCCGTTTGGCCGTTTGGTGGTGTTTTTCCGGTGAAACGGCTGGCAACCATGCTGACGGACTCGCTTTTGGAAGGGGGCGCCGACAATGTACACTGATGCTTCCAGCCTGCCCGCGTCGCGCCCTGCGATTCCGGCAAAGCTGCCGGTGGCAGCGGTATTTCTGTGGTTCGGCGCACTAATTGCCAGCTCTGCCCCGTGGTTTGGCGAACTGGATGTCGGTGCCCTGATCTCGGCTTTCTGGACCTTTGATCCCGAGGACTATTCCTCGGTACTGGCCCACTACAGCTGGGCTCCGAGGGTGTCCATCGCCATCCTGATCGGCTGCGGCCTGGGGCTGGCCGGGGCCGTTACCCAGCAGATACTGGGTAACCCGCTGGCCTCGCCCACCACCCTTGGGGTTGAGGCGGGTGGTCAGTTTGGCGTTACGGTTGCCACCCTGTTTGCACCGGGGTTGCTGGCCTTCAGCCCCGACCTGGCAGCCATTGGCGGCGGGCTGCTGGCCATCGGCATGGTGATTGCTCTCACCTGGCGGCTGGGCTTCTCGCCAGTCACCGTGATTCTCGCCGGGCTGGTGATTACCTTCTTCCTGGGTGCCATGAACATGGCCTTCCTGCTGCTCAAGGGCGAATGGCTGGGCAACCTGTTTATCTGGGGCGCAGGTTCGCTGGTACAGAACAACTGGGCCCCGTTCATGGAGCTCTGGCCCCGGGTGACCGTCCTCGTCATTCTAATGCTGCTGTTGATGCGCCCCCTGCAATTGCTGCAACTGGGGCAGACCTCCGCCAGTGCACTGGGTGCGAGGGTTGGCGTTATCCGCGCGCTGGCATTGTTGCTGGTGGTTCTGATGACCGCGACAGTTGTCAGCCGGGTTGGCGTGGTGGCCTTTGTAGGCCTGGCCGCACCGGTGCTGGCCCGTTTGCTGGGCGCGCGCACCCTGGGCAACAGGCTGCTTTGGAGCACACTGACGGGAGGCGGCCTACTGCTTCTGGCTGACACCCTGGCAAACTGGGCGTCCACCTGGGGTGACGGCTCTCTGGTTCCCACGGGCACCACCACCGCATTGATCGGCGGCCCCGTCATTCTGCTGGCACTGCAGAGTTTCAGGAACACTCACCATATGCCCGGGCAGGAATCCAGCCCGGCAGGTTTCCTGCCCAGGCGGCGCTCCCCCGCCCTTGTTACAGGCATCATTTCAGCGCTGCTTCTGATCACAGTGATTGTATCCATGGGCTGGGCTCCGGGGCTGGACGGCTGGCATTGGACGGCGATAACGCAATGGGATGACGCCTGGTTCTGGCGCGGCCCGCGGCTGTTGGCGGCCATGCTTGCCGGGGTAGCTCTGGGGCTGGCTGGCACACTGATCCAGCGGATGACAGGCAACCCCATGGGCAGCCCGGAAATGCTGGGCATCAGCGGTGGTGCTGCATTGGTCATGGTGCTGATTGTGCTCTCGGGTGCTGAGATTGGCCGGCTCGGCCAGTTGGGCGGCGCCACCCTGGGTGCGGCTGGCGCCCTGGGACTGCTGATTCTGCTCGCCCGCAAACACCGCTTTGCGGGAAACCAGCTCCTGCTCGGAGGCCTGGCGCTGTATGTGTTTATGGACGCCGGCCTGCGGCTGGTGATGGCTTCCGGCGGTACCGTTGCCTCGCAACTGCTGAACTGGATGTACGGTTCCACCTGGCTGATCTCAGAGGGCGAAGCGTTTGGACTGCTGGGCTTCACGTTGCTGGTCAGCGGCTTACTGCTGCTGATCGTGCGGCCACTGACCATTCTACCACTCGGGGATACTGCCGCCTCGTCCCTTGGGCTCTCGGTGGCTCGTTCCCGGTTGTTGCTTCTGCTACTGGCAGCGGTGCTGACCGCCTCGGCGACGGTGGTAATCGGCCCCATGAGTTTTGTCGGCCTGATCGCCCCGCACCTGGCAAGGGTTCTGGGGCAACAGACGGTCGGCCGGCAGATGATCGTTGCGGCACTGGCGGGCGGCCTGCTACTGGCTATTGCCGATTATCTCTCCCGGATTGTCGTTTTCCCCAATCAACTGCCGGCCGGCCTGCTGGCTGCGCTGGTAGGCGGTATCTATTTCCTGTGGGGGTTGAGCCGTCATGGCCGGTAGGGGACAAGCAGGCTCCAGTGGCGCATGGGCTGAGCGCTATACCAGGCTCCTGGAGTCAGTCGGGCTGTCCCCGGAATCCGTCCTTACCCAGGCTATTCAACCGTCATCCAATGAGCGCAGCGGCCTGTTTTCCCTGGCCCAGTGCCTGGAAAATCCGGCACTGCTCATCGATCAGATGCACACCGATTATCCACACGCGACTGATGCCCGCTCAGTCCGGGCCCGTGTTTCCGTTCTTCAACAGGATCTGGCGTTAAACATTATTGACCCACTTACCCTGAGGCTGTTCCGGGACGGCCAGGCACCCCTGCCTGATCCCCGGCACATCTTTCTTGCCCCTGTTGAGCAGGAAGAGGCAGCCACATCACGCTGGTTCCAGGCATCAGGCGGGTCCACAGTCGATGAGGAAAATTTTGCGGAGTCACTCGGGAGGCAGACAAGGGATTGGTATCCCGTTTTCAGGCACAATCTTGGAGTGAGCCCCGGCGCCTACTGGAGCAGCATCGGGCTTGGGCTGGGTGCGCCATTCTCGGCGGTGTGGAATCGTGCAGAACCCGCTGCTGTGTGTGAGCTGGCACAGCGCTGGCTCGCGGAGTTCAGTAATGAGGCCAACCAGTTCATTGACTGGATTCCGGCCGTGTTCGATAGGCAGACTACCGCCATTCCACAACGGAAGGGATGCTGTCTGAAGTATCTGTTACCCGGGGGTGGTTATTGCGGCACCTGTGGAATCTATCGCAAGGAGCGACTGGCTGCCTTCAGGCACCAACAGCCGAACCCAGGGCCAGACCAATGGCAACCAGGCCGATAACCGCGCCGGCACCTGCGGCGAGCTTTAATCCTTCAATCATTTCGTCTTCGGGTGCCATTTCGCTTACCCCCTCATAACACCTGGCCAGCGGGGCCCTTCTTGTCGAAAGGCCCTCATCAAATAAAACGGTTAGATATTGCTACCAAACCATTTCGTAACCGACGCTCACACGGCGACCATTGCCTTTCGCATAGGCCGTTGGAGTGTTGAATGCCTGGTTGATCGCTGGAAAGTAGTCTTCGTTTATCAGGTTTTTCACTGCGAAGGTTAAGGAACCGGGGCCCGCCTCTAACCGCGAAACGAAATCGACCAGTGTGTAACTTTCTACCTCACCCTGACCGAAAATACCGCTATTGTCGGGGCTGCCACCATCAGGGAACTCATCGCGACTTCCAACATGCATGATCTGCAGCCGGTTACGCCATTGCCCGGTCGTCTGCTGCTCGAGGTAGCTGGTGAGCTTGAGCGGCGCTATACGAGTACCGTCGAGTTCAACCTCATTACCGTTAGCGTCCTCTCGCTCACCCTCTTGCCAGGACGCACTGCCGCCGACTGTCAGTCGATCTGTAAGCTGATAGTCTGCAGTAGTCTCTATGCCCCAGACATCCTCGCTGAATTTCTGGATCTGCAGGTCATCATTGAACGTGGTGCCATTATCCGACTCGCTGAAGAAAACTGCAGCGGTGGCCTGAAGCTTATCCCCCAAATAACGGGTACCGATCTCGTAGTTATCCACCTTCTCAGCCTCTGATTCGAAATCCTCGGCGTCAAAGGTGAGCCCTGCGTTAAACTCCCCGGCGTCTGAAAGGATACGGCCAAGGTCGCCGATGGAGAAGCCCTGGGAGTAACTGGCGAACAGATCCACAGAATCCGTTACGAAAAACACCGCGCCTGCGTTAAACAGGGTTTCTGACCATTCCAGAGAACCCTCGCGTATGTTGTTGCCGAAACGGTTGGGGGTGGCCGATCCAGCATCAACCCGAATGTTCTCATGGCGCAGGCCGCCGCGAAGCATCAACCAATCTCCAAACGGCAGTTCCAGTTCCGCGAACGCAGCCAGGGCATCCTGATCCATGGTTGGGGTATCCGGATCAACAGGACCGTCTGGACCATAGAGAAGAGCCTCGGTTTCATCACGGAGGTAGTCGCCACCCCAGATAATACGGGCACCCGGCACCAGTTGATTCGCCGGAGTGGTTACAGTGGTACGCAGGCCATATTTTTCCGAGGCGATTTCACCCTGGGAGAAACCCGGAAACTTGGGGAAAATCTGGCTGAGATCGCCGTAGTAAACTTGTGCATCGACGCTGCTGCCAGCAAGATCTGCATGGCTATAACTGACCCGCGCTGTGGTATTTTCCTGACCAGGCTCGGTGAACGGCACCGCATCCGGGCCGGCTTCGGAAATCGGAACGGCCGGTGTCCGGCCATCTTCAAGCGTCTGTCCGAAGGTGTAGTCGGAGTCCTGCTCATTGAAAAAATCGTTCAGCATGAACTCTACGCGCTGGTTGCCACCATCAAAATCAAAGCCTGCTTTTGCAAGAATGTTGTATTCCGAGGTATCAGCAAAGCCACCTTGAGTGCCCAGCGGATCAGGGGGACGACGTTCACCGTCAGCGTCGAAACGCTCGCCACGTTCCGTGAAAAATCCGGAAAGGACATAATCCCAGTCTCCTTGTGTGCCGGAAATACGATGCTCCGTCTCATAGTCGGCGGAATCATCGAAGTTTTCCGTGGATAACGACGTGCCGATTTGTGAGTAGACCTCGGCGGGTTCCGGCGCAGCCTTCTTGGTGATGATATTAATGACACCACCGGTGGCTCCGAAACCATAAGCTGCCGTACCTCCGCGCACCACCTCGATACGCTCGATCGCTGCAGGGGATATTGTGTTCAGACCCCGGGAGGCATCACGGAGCGGAGTCGATTGGGGAACACTGTCAATCAGCACCAGAAATTTTCGTCCGCGAAGCGTCTGGCCAAAGTTGCTGAGCGTCTCAGTGCTTGGTGCCAAACCGGGAACCATCTGCGCCAGGATCTCACCAACGTTCTTGGTGATCCTGGCTTGTTCTTCGACCTGCTCCCGGGTAATCACCGTGGTAGAACGTGCGATCTCCGACGCGGACGTTTCGGTTCGTGTGCCTGTCACGACTATCTCGTCGAGGGCCACTGAGTTTTCCGATTGTGCCAAGGCAATAGCAGGACAGGAGAAGGCCGCCACAATGGTCCAGGGTACAACCGGCAATACGCAAGGTTGTAATTTTTTTTGATACAAGACAAAGCTCCTTTTAACAGGCAGATTTGAGCGCGGTAAGCACGCATACTGAATTAAGGCAGAGTTGCACAGACGATCGCAGGCAATAGCGACTTACGGCAGAACTCGGGGTCCGAAGTTCGGGACATCTTTCTCTCCGTTTCAGGGTCTATTGCGAGGTTTGAATCTTGTTCTCATATCTTAATACGAATGATTATGATTTGAAATCAAAAATGCGATGAGCCAGAGAGTTTTTTGCCCCGTACCTTTCCATGGCACAGGATTCTTCGGTGGCCTCCACGCCAACTGCTATCCTCATTAAATAACCAGGCATCACATGACAGCGGCAAGAAACGGAGCTTTCCATGCATACCTGCAAACATCTGATTTTTGGCATCAGCCTTGTGCTGGTTTCAGTAACAGCAATTGCGGAACAGACGTTTTCCTCTGACAAGGCAGACTTCCGTCTTGATACCGTAGCCGAGGGCCTGGACCATCCCTGGAGCCTGGTTTTCCTCCCCGATGGCTCCCAACTGGTCACTGAGCGCGAAGGCCGCCTGCGCCGCATTCAGGATGGAGAACTTCAGCAAGAGCCTGTTTCGGGTGTGCCCGAACTGGAAGCATCCGGCCAGGGCGGCCTGCTGGACGTAATCCTGCACCCGCAGTTTGAAGACAACCAGACCCTGTTTCTCAGTTATTCCCACAAGGTCAGCCGCGAGGGTATGACCACTCGTGTGGCGCGGGCAAAACTGGATGGCAATCAGTTATCCGATGTTGAGATGATATTCGAGGCCCTGCCACGCGGCACCACCGGTCGCCACTTCGCAGGCCGGATGGAATTCGACCGGGACGGCAACCTGTATGTTGCCGTGGGTGATCGTGGCGAGATGGATCGCGCCCAGGCAACAGATGACGATGCGGGCGGTGTACATCGCCTTACAACTGATGGCGAACCGGCGCCCGGCAACCCGTTCAGCGACGACTCCTCCGTGAACGACACCTTCTTTACCTATGGCAACCGCAATATCCAGGGCATGACCATCCACCCGGAGACCGGTGAGATCTGGAGCCACGAGCACGGTCCCAGGGGTGGAGACGAGATCAACATCATTCGCGCCGGCAACAACTACGGCTGGCCGGACGTCACCTACGGCATCGACTATTCCGGGGCAACCATTTCAGACAAAACCACCATGGAGGGTGTAACCGACCCACTGCATTACTGGGATCCGTCCATTGCTCCTTCCGGCATGGCATTTTACACCGGTGACGAGTTCCCCGAGTGGCAGGGGGACCTGTTCGTAGGGGCGCTGAAAATGCAGAAACTGGTGCGCCTGAGCCTCGAGAACGAAGAGGTCAGGGAGGAAGAGGACCTTCTGGAAGGGCTCGGTGAGCGTATCCGCGATGTGCGGATGGGCCCCGATGGCGCCATGTGGCTGCTGACGGACCAATCCAACGGCAAGGTTTACCGTATGGTACCTGCTGAGTGACGACGCAATGACAGCCAGGGTTGTCAGTTCGGGTCGTTGGTTCTTTCGGTTTTGTCGTATTGGGGAATACCATCAGTGATGGGAAACCAATCGCATTTGGAACCGACGTAAACGTGTGAGGCGGGCTCTTTCCCCAGGGGCTCGTTGATCATTCCGACCCGCAGGCGGAGGATACCGGGAATGGCATCCACCCGGCTGTAGAGCTGGCTGCCACAGCGTGGGCAGAAGCCGCGGAATTTCCCGGGGCGGGATTCGTATTCGCGGATCAGTTCCTCACCCGCGGTGAAACGGCTACGTATTCTCTGTATAGGCGCGCTGGCAGAGAAGGCGCTGCCATGGGCGCGCCGGCACTGGCTGCAATGGCACAGGGCTATGGGCCCCAGGGGGCCGTCGTATTCCAGTTTGATATCGCCACAAAGGCACTGCCCTGTCAGCATGATTTGACCTCGATAATCAGTTGGCTTGCCACCTTGCCCGGAGCAGTATGATAACCAGCCGCCACTTGAAGAACCAGCGGGCGGGCACCACATACAAGTCAGAGCGTTCGCAAAGGAGGACACTATGGCATTCAGCACACTTCCGAAAATTGGTATGGGCACTTTCCGCCTGAAGGGCAACGACGCGAGAGACGCCGTAAAAAGCGCGCTTTCACTCGGTTACCGGCATATCGATACAGCCCAGATGTATGAAAACGAATCGGAAGTGGGCGATGGCATCACCTCCAGCGGCATTCCACGTCGCGAGATTTTTCTGACCACCAAAATCTGGCACGACCAGCTTCACCCCAGCGACCTGATCAACAGCCTTCACTCCAGCCTCGCGCGGCTGAAAACGGATCACGTGGATCTGACCCTGATTCACTGGCCCTCGCCGGACGACGAAGTGCCCATGGAGGAATATCTTGGTGCCCTTCGGGACGCACAGCGGGAGGGGCTGACAACTCACATCGGCATTTCCAACTTTACCTGTGCCCAGATGGATCAGGCAAAGGAGATCCTCGGTGAGACACCCATACTCACCAACCAGGTTGAGGTGCACCCCTTCCTGGCCAATCGCAAGGTGGTCGACCATGCGCGAGAACTGGGTATTACCGTGACCGGCTATATGCCACTTGCAGTAGGCAAGGTCATGGAAGACGAAACGCTGATACGAATCGGCCGCGAACACAATGCTTCACCGGCGCAGATAGCTATTGCATGGGTGGCATCCCGTGGTGTTGTTCCTATTCCTTCGTCGACGCGCCCACAGCATCAGAAAGCCAACCTGGACGCGTTCGATATCACGCTGAGTTCCGACGAAATTGCGGAAATTGACAAGCTGGACCGAGGTGAGCGTATTGCTAACCCCGGCTTTGCACCGGCCTGGGACTGAACCAGAAGCCGACGACTGTCACCGCAAGTGTGACAGCCGGGAGGATCAGCATCAGCCGGGTGCCGAGCGTCCAGAGCGTTGCCACACTGAACAGGCACCAGAGTAGCGGCAGCAGCAGAAACAGCCAGCGAACCTGACGAGGCAAAAGCAACAGGCAGGGCACAGAGGCCGCTACCGTGACATCCGGCGTTATCCCGAACAGGGCCACGGCGTACCAGTTTCCTGACTGGCCCACTACCAGCAGCGGCAGCAATGCTGTCATCACCAACCAGCCGGCGCCAGCCTGCCAGCGGCGCGCTGAATGTGCGGCACTTCCATCCCAGGGCCACACCAGAGCTGCCACCGTCAGCAGCGCAGCCTGCAGAATAAACGCCCAGCCAAACCAGGTAGCCGGTGAATTGATGGGGCCGTAATAGTCCATCAGGAATCCGGCACCACTCCATCCCCAGGCCGCGGCCAACAGTAACAGGATGGCCCGTTTGGCCAGGGTGTCACCACGCACCACACATCCGGCAATCAGCAGCATGATGACAACAGCGATGCCCTGCAGCGGCCAGAAATCCTGATTGATACGAACAAAGAGCCGGAGAAACACCTCCGGCCCGAACATCAGAAAATCCGACAGTGAATAATTCAGCCAATCCACATCTGTCATAACCCCGCCACATAGTCGGCCATTTGCCGGCGTTGTTGTTCATCTGGAAACTTCCCGTACAAAGCCCCCATGTTCTCCTGCATGTGTTCCACCCGGGTTGTTGCCGGTATGGCGCAGGTGACCGCAGGGTGGGACACGATGAACTTGAGGAAAAACTCGGCCCAGTTGCTGCAGCCGGCGTCTTCCGCCCAGCCGGGCAATGACTCGGACTGGTAACGACGGAACAGGCTGCCACCCTGGAACGGCCGGTTCACGATCACGGCAATGCCTCTCTCCTTTGCCAGGGGCAGCAGGCGCTGTTCTGCCTCTCGATCCAGTACATTGTAGGTCAGCTGCACAAAGTCCAGGGGCTCCTGCTCCATTATCTGTGCAAGATCGTCGTGGCGCCGGCCGTGGGACGTGGAGATGCCCAGATACCGGATGTCTTCGTCTGCCTTCATCTGCTTGAGGGTGTCCAGATGGGATTCCCATGCCAGCAGGTTATGCACCTGCTGCAGATCAAAGCGCTCGATCCCCCATTTTCGGCTTGAGGCCCTGTCCTGCTCCCGGGTAGCGCTACCATCCCGGGTCCAGATCTTGTTCGCCGAAAATACCCTGTCGTGGGCGCCAAGGCTTTCCAGGGCCTCACCCATCACGTCATCGGCGGAACCATACATCGGCGACGAGTCCACCAGGGTGCCACCGGATTCAAGGAACGTCTCCAGCACTCTGGTGCGCTCCGCCACAAGCTGCTGGTCGCCACCGACATTGAAAGTGCGCCAGGTACCCATGCCAATCACCGGCAGTTGCTCGCCGGAAGAGGGAATCGCCCTGGTAATGGCCTTGTCACCGGCGGCAGCCAACAGTGGCGGGACACGCAGTGAAAGGCCAGTGGCCGCCATTGCGGCCAGGAACCGTCGTCGGGACCACTGTATTGCCATGTCTTATCCTCCGATGCATTGCGCTCACTTCTTTGTTACGGGGCCGCGCCGGAACGGGTTCTGTTCCTGCCGGCATCCTGACGCAGCCCATTGTCCGGCGCCTAAGCTATTGATTCGCTGGAGCACTTACATCCGTTAACGAAAAAGCAGTATAAACAACGACACTACTGGCATTTTTTAACGTCATGTAGAGCCTTTCCACATAGTATGGGGCGAAAATTTGGGCTATTGTTAGTGGATCAGAAATCAACGAGCGCTGCACCATGTTGCTGAAGGCACGAAGCTATTGCAAAAAGCCATCTGACGGAACTGCCCTACAGCATGCTCGAGTGGCGCCGCGTCTTCTCGCTTCCACCCTGGCGGTCTTTCTCCTTGCCAGCACTGCACTTGCCGCAGAACCGGCAGCCGTCGCCAAGAAAACCTGGAGCGGCCAGGTGAAGGACTACGCGTTCCAGTCCCTGAACGACGAGCAGGCGCTGAGCATGGCAGCCATCCCCCTGAACGGCCCTGGCGTCGAGCAATACATCAACGCCGATGCGCTGATGAGCCCCGGTTCCATTATCAAGCTGATTACCACCTACGCAGCACTGGAAACCCTGGGGCCAACCTACCACTGGGATACCAGTTTCTATACCGATGGCGAACTTGTAGGCGACACCCTCAATGGCAACTTCTATGTTGATATGGGCGGCGACCCCAAGCTCACCATCGAACGCCTGTGGAGCACTCTGAGTGAGCTTCGCGGCATGGGCATCAGCGCCATCAACGGCAACCTGGTTCTGGACGGCGATGTTTTCAGCCTGGCAGATGGCCTGCCCGGATTTGACGACAACGGCGACAATCCCCATGCGCCTTTTCTGGTTCAGCCTTCACCCTATCTTACCAACCTCAACCTGGTGCACTTTCAGGTGCGGGCCGATGAGCGTGGCACCCAGGCCTGGAGCGCGCCTTCACTGAACGATGTGGTAATCGACAACCGGGTAACCGCCGTATCCGAAGGGCCCTGCCCCGCCCGCAGGCGGTTTGAATGGGAACCGATATTCCACGAGGACCACCGCGTAACCGTCAGGGTTACGGGTGAGTTGCCCCAGGGTTGTCGCACCACCGCCTATCTGTCGGTGCTGCCCCATGAGCAATACACGGCTTCGCTGATCCGCTCACTGCTCTCGGATATGGGTATCAAAATCAGCGGCAAGAGCCTGCTGGCCAATACCCCGGAAGACGCCCGGCTGTTACTGAAGACCACCTCCCCCGATCTGGTGACCATGGTGCGCGACATCAACAAGTGGAGCAGCAATGTCATGGCCCGCCAGATGTTGCTGACCATTGGTGCCGAACACCGGATCGATGAGGATGAAGACGACCGGGTGGCCGGTATCCGCGTTATTTATCAGTGGCTTCAGGACAAAGGCATCAATACCGAAGGTATGGTTATTGATAATGGTGCCGGCCTGACCCGCCACGGCCGCATCACTGCCCGCCAGGGCGCACAGATCCTTCAACATGCCTGGAACAGCAATTTCTCCGCCGACCTCATGGCTTCCATGCCACTGATCGCGATGGATGGCACCATGGCCAGGCGCCTCAGAAACGCCGGCCTGGACGGCAAAGGCCGCATCAAGACCGGTTACCTCGAGAACGTGCGTTCTATCGCTGGGTTTACCCGGGACGATACCGACACCACCTGGGCCGTTGTAGGCATGGTCAACAATAATCCGGCGTGGAATGGCCAGGCCGTGCTGGACCGGATTATCTACTCGCTCCACCACCGCCCGCCTACCGGAACAACGCTTTCCCAGGCACCGTCCGGTGGCACAGAGATTCGCTGAACCGACTAACGCTCTACACCCGCCATGTCAGGCAATTCATGGGCGATGCCACTCCCGCTGGGCAAGTTCCAGGCGCTTTTCCTCGTATGTTTCCGGGGTATTTATGGTGCCGAACAGTCAGCCCCAGACTTCCTTGAAGGCGTCCATTTGCGGCCGATCTTGTGCGTCCAGTTGTGAGGCACGTAGCAGACGATAGGGAACTGCTCGGTGTTGGTGACCTCAAGCGCGGTGGTGAAACCGCCCCAGAATATAATGCCGGCCCGCCAGTTGAAGGCATCGCGGGCAAGATCAGGTACTGCTGAACCAGGCACAGAACAAAGTAGCCGATGCTGAAGAACTGATCGAAGATCGCCAGTGAGGCCTCAGCGGAAACAAGAGATTGTTATGAACAAGCACAACATGACTTTGGGCATGGCTGTGAGCTTTTCTGTGTTGATGGCCGGATGTGCCAGCGCGCCCCAGGATAATGAAAAAGTTGACGAAGCAAAGGCTGCCTACGAAGAAATCAGAAATGATCCGAACGTTGCCCGCAGTGGGGACCGTCAG
>NZ_JAWLDU010000115.1:0-4408 GCF_041686475.1 Marinobacter sp. | reverse complement strand
ATGAGGCATTGAATATCCCGAACAGTGAACCAGAACAACAAAAGGCTGACAGCCAACTGCGTTTCGTGATCGTATAAACAGTTATGACGAACTATTCCCGCACTCTCGTAACACTCGCCTGCTTGCTGTCCGCAGGCTGCGCATCCAACCCCGCCGGCAACTCAGAAACCGTACCGCCACAATCCCAGTACGATTCTATCATTGCCGACAACGAAGGTAGTTTGCTCTCTATCAACGGTCTGGCAAAAGAACTGGCAACGGCCGATGTGATCGTCATCGGAGAGTACCACGGGCACCATGGTGCTCATCTCCTGCAAGCCTTGATGCAGTCGGCACTCTACCAGCAACGCCCCGCTCAGGTTCTGAGCATGGAGCAGTTCACCCTGGATGATCAGCCTGAGCTGGACAGGTATCTCGCCGGGCAGTCCGGCGAAGAAGAACTTATTGAAGATACCGACGCCTGGCCCAACTACAAGGCTTCCTACCGGCCTCTTATCGAATTCTCCAGAAACCGCAATATTCCTGTGGTCGCTGCCAACGCACCGGCGGATATTGTCCGGTGCATTGGCCGCACCGGAGAGTCCTACCTTGAACATCTGGACCAGGCGCAACGCAGGCAGTTGCCGGATGATCCGTTTATAGATACCCCGGGCTATCGCCGGAAGTTTTTTGAGGCTCTTGGCTCAGGCCATGGCGGAGACCATGGTTCAAAACACGGCGAGACTGCCAACAACAAACGCCTGGAAAGCAGCTACAAGGCCCAGCTGTTACGGGACAATACAATGGCCGACCAGGTAATCAGGGCGCTGGAGAACCATCCTGATCACCAGGTGATCCATCTCACCGGCACATTCCACTCTGAGGATCGCCTGGGCATGGTTGCGGTGCTGGAGAAGAAACGCCCGGATCTCGAGGTTGCCGTGGTCAGCCCGGTGTTCTGGCGCTCAGGTGATGATCTCGACAGCCTGCTGGAGACCCACGGTGGAAAAGGCGACTTTGTCTATTTCCTGCAGCCGCTTCCGCAGGAGTACCGGGATACAGACCGCCACCGTGAGGCCATCATGGAGCAATTCCGCAATTCGCCCGACCTGTCCTGCGATTGAGCAGAACGCGGGCCGGGCAATCACGCCGCTTTCTTCTGCCCCGCCCGAATCACAATAGCGATGCCGCCGAGAATGGCGATACCGGCAACCACCAGCCTCAGGGTCAGCGGCTCGTTCAGCAGCAATACGCCACCAACGGCGGCAATCACCGGCACGCTGAGCTGAACCGTGGCCGCAGAGGTTGCCTGCAACAGCGGCAGCGCCATGTACCAGACGGCATAACCCATGCCCGAGGCAATTGCCCCGGACGCAATTGCGTAACCCATGCCCGCCATATCAATGGTGGCACTGGTCATCATGATAAGACTGAGCACCAGGGCCATGGGCACGGCGCGGATAAAGTTGCCAGTGGTGACGGCTGTGGGCTCACCGGCCCCTTTTGCCCGCAGCGAATAGACACCCCAGGCGATGCCTGCGCCGATCATCAGCACAGAGCTGAATAACGGTGGCGCCGTAAGGCCAGGCAGTAACAGCCCCACCAGACCCGAAAAGGCCACCACAAAACCGGCCCACTGCCACAGGTGCGGGCGATCGCCACGGATAATACCGATACTGATCATGGTGGCCTGAACCGCACCAAACAGCAGCAGGGCACCCATGGCCGCAGACAGGCCACCATAGGCGTAAGAGAAGGCAGCGGCGTAGGCGAACAGTGCGAGTGCGGAACCCCAGGATCCCTGCTTCATGGGTGCGCGGTCGCCACGAAGACTGAGAAGAAACCACAGCATCAACGCGCCGGACACCAGACGGACACTGGTGAAGGTGGCGGCATCGATATCGGTATCACGCAACGCCGCACGGCAGAGCAGGGAATTGCCGGCAAAGGCAGTCATGGCAACGGCGGTCAGTAACAAGGGTCGCAATCGAGACAAGACAACACTCCCGGGCAGACGGACTGGAACCTATCCAGTGTAGGCGCTTCCTGGAAAACTGCTTATTACTCGATGGTCGATAACAGACACCTGCTGAAGACCTGTTCGTCAGCGACACCAAACAGCACGAAACGCACCCGCGTTACATTCTCCAGCCTCGGGAGAACCTCCCTCACTGTTGCCATTGCCACCTCGGCTGCGCCTTCCACCGGATAACCGAACGCTCCCGCTGATAGGGCGGGGAACGCAACGGACTCCACACCTTTGCTGTCCGCCAGTTCCAGGGAGTTGCGATAACATTCCGCCAGCCAGTGGTCAGAAGGTTCATCAACGCCATACACCGGCCCCAGACAATGGATGACAAACCTGTTTGGCAGGTTATGGGCACCGGTAATAACAGCCTCGCCGGGGCGGATCGGGGCCATGGGGCGGCATTCCTCCGCCAGCCCGGGCCCGGCCGCAGAATGCAGCGCGCCGGCGACACCGCCACCGGGCATCAACTGGGCGTTGGCCGCGTTGACTACTGCCTGGATATCGTCCTGGCGGGTGATATCACCGCGTACGCATTCCACGGTTTTTCCGTGCAGTTCAATCTGTGCCATGGGGATCTCCTAAGTTCTCTGCAGAACCATCTCCACGGGGCTCACCCGACGGTAGTGGCCACTATGAACCCGTATCTGAAACGACTGATCATCAGTGCGGAGTTACTGTGTCTGCACCATTTCGTCGGTCACCTGATAGTCCCCCGCCAGCCACTTCAGAATTTCCGCGGCAGCCGGGTGATCAAAGCGACGGTAGCATTCAGTCAGTGCCCGGCGACGCTCACTGCTGATTCTTTCCAGCCCCGCATCCTGCAAAATCAGAAGGTCAGCTGAGACCTGCTGCGCCAGATCCTTACCCAACACTTCTTCGGCGGCACGCTGGAAAGCCTGGCCATACTGATATCCCGGCCCCTGACGATAACTCCGGGCAAGGGTGATGGCAGGGATGGTCGTCAGCGTAGGCTGCAACGCAGGATTGATGGCATGGCCCGCAATATAGGCTCTATTGGCCGCTGGCCTGCCGGTAAACCCCCGTAGGTGCAGATGGCGAGACATCCGGTCACCGTCGTTCACCGGGTAGTTGTCCCACAACACCGGTTTGCGCCCCAGCGCTTCAGAAACCCGCTGCAGGTGCCCCGGCGATATTTCACGGGAACAGACTTCCTCGCCCGTCCAGAATACCTGTACTGATGGATCCAACGCCCTGCCCAGATGCTCCAGATAGTGCTCCGGGCGCTGGCCAAACACCCGATCCAGAACCGGGTCGTCAGAATAATAGCTCGGGCACACTGTCAACTGTTCGGCGCCGCTTCGCTCTGCCACCCAGTGAATGATATCCGCCTGGCGGGCAGCCAGATCCGGTGTATCGCTTTGCATATCGTCAAACAGGATGGCCAGGTTTGTCACGCCCAGTTGATCGAACACCGCCAGTTTGTTCGCCAGCGCCGTTTTCGCAGGTTGATCAAAGTTATTGAAGACTTCAAACGGGCTCAGCCCCACGCCAAATCGCACGTTCTGGACGCGACAGAAACCGGCAAAATCAGCCAGTTCACTGGCCACCGGATCGGGATGAGGCTCACTCCAGCGGCGTCGAAGAAAGGCATCCGCCTTCGGAGCGTACCAGTAATTCCGGTATCCATGGGGTGCCAGTGCCGTCACGACCTGTCTGCGCTCCTGCCAACTCCAGAGCGGACCGTAAAAGCCTTCAATAATGCCGAGCGGAGGTTGTTCTGACATTGGTTCTCCCACCTTTCAGGTACAGATCAAGTATTACCAGGATTATCGCAGGGGCTGATCGTGGTCATCGCATATTGGCCCTGAACTCCGCTAAACTCGCATAATCAGTATTTCAATAACAGCTCACCAAAATAATGTGCGACGAAGGAGCGCAGAGAATGGACATAAAAACCTTTGAAGACCTGATCATCTGGGCCCGAGAGCTCCATACCAACCTCTCCCGATGCCTGTCAGAGTGCTCAACGAATAATCAGGACGAACGCGCCAGCTCGCTCCTGGACTACCTGGCGAAACATGAATCCGAACTGGCGCGGATTACTGATGAATTCGATAAACAGGCCGACCCGAAGGCCCTGAAGACCAGAATCTACGATTATCTGGATAAAGAACACAAGCACATAAAGGCACACAAGAGCTGCGACGGGCATTACGCCAATCTTGATTTTGACAGTATTGAGCGGGAAATATTCGCTTTTCACGACCAGCTGATCGATCTTTACGACAGCCTGGCTGGCAAGGCAGAGATTCCGGAGGCAAAAGAGCTGGTCGAGTCAATGAAGGCGATGGAAGAACACGAGGCCATGAGATTGGCCAGCCAGATCGGCAGGATGAATGATCTCTGATGCAAGGAAACTGGAATTTGCACTTGGTTCGG
>NZ_JAWLDU010000114.1:0-4485 GCF_041686475.1 Marinobacter sp. | reverse complement strand
GGCGCGGTTGATGTGGATCTCGCCGCTGTCGTCCTGCCAGGGTACGCGGAAAATGATCTGGCGCTCGGGTTCACAGATGCGCTGGATGATTTTCTTGTCGGCAAACTCCGGGTACTTCACCAGGACCGGCCCCAGTGTTTCAAGAACCTCATGGACAGCCTGGTGAAATTCGCTTTCGCCGGGATTGCGGTGTAGTACGTCCTGGAAGATCGGTTCCAGCTTTTCATCAAGTGCTGCTGTCATGGGAGGTCTCTCGGAATGCGCGTATTGAAGACTGGGCAGAAATCCAGTCGGCCAAAAAAGGGCACTGATTGCACCACAATGGAGCAGTTGTTGGCAAGTGAGGCATAGAGGTATTTGCTTGGCGCCGTGGGGATAACCCCAAAGGGGTGCGGCATTGTGTCTCAAGCCCTAGGGCGTGCGGCGGATTAAACTTCGGCAGGTTTTAAAACATCCCTGAGTGATTCGCGCACCGATAAGGACCCCTCGCAAATGGTTATCAGACACCTTGCCCGTTGTGTAGGCCTGAGCATGGCCGGTTTCGTTGTTATTCCGCTTGTTCACGCGGGGCCTGAACCGTCCAGCGAACCTTTGATAAGGGTTACTGAAGGACGCTCGTCCGAAACTGCCCGGCTGAATGAAGCGTCGATGAAACCGGAGCCTGTGGCGCGCTTGTCCGGCAATCCCTCGGTATCGCTTTCCCGCATGGGTGGCCGAGGGCTCGACCCCGTGGTGCGTGGCCAGAGCCAGGAACGGGTCGACGTACTTCTGGATGGCATCCGTGTGGAGGGCGCCTGCCCCAATCGCATGGATCCGCCAACCAGCCGCCTGAGTGTGGCACTGGCGCCTTTGCTGGAAGTACGCACCAGCAACCAGACCCTGCGCTGGGGCCCGATCACCGGAGGGCAGGTGATCGCGACCACCGCTGCCCCGGCGTTCAATGGTTCCGGGACAACCGGGCACCTGACGGCGGGAGGCGCTGACAACGGTAATGGCAAACTGGTTAACAGCGGAGTCGCTGTTGGCAGCGAGCGTGGCTGGCTGAGGCTGGCCGGTGGCTATGATGAGGCGGATGACTATGAAGATGGTGATGGCAACGAGGTTCGCAGTGCTTACAAAAATGCTGAGGCGCGGATGGATGCGGCCTGGAAAGCGGATAACGGTTTTTACATCAAGGGCCTGGTAAGCCGCCAGGAAGAAAGGGATGTAAAGTACGCCGGCTCTGGCATGGATGCCCCGGAAACTGATACCGACATTCTTCGGCTGGAACTGGGCTCGCCAGTGGCCAGCGGAGACTGGAACCTGCTGGCCTGGCAGGCAGACGTGGACCACATCATGGATAATTTCAGCCTTCGCGAATCCGGTATGAAAATGCTGACCGCATCGGAAACGGAAACCCGGGGCCTGCGAATGACCCTGGATCAAAGTCCGGATGCCGTAACCGACTGGGCGATCGGGGCCGATGTTGAAACCAACAACTGGCACGCGGAGCGATTTGGCGGTGCCAGTCTCGATAGTCTTACCTCCGTGCTCTGGCCCGATGTGGATCGCGACCGCTTCGGTGTCTTTGCCGAGCGGTTCTATCGGGTGGCACCTTCGCTGCAGCTGGGCGGGGGAGTTCGGTACGACCGTGTTGATATGTCTGCCTCTGCCTCCGGCAAGGAGTTCGGCAGCGGCATGATGGCCATGTCAGCCGCAGAGACCTATGAATCGGTATACGGCACCACCAATACCGACGTTACCGATGACAATGTCAGTGGCTTTATCAGTAGCGACTGGCGCTTCTCTTCCATCCAGTCGATGGTGGTTACGGCGAGTCACAGTGTTCGCAGCCCGGGCGTGACTGAGCGGTATATTGCAAGCTGGAACAACATGGACTCCTCAAAGCGCTGGGTGGGTAACCCGGCCCTGGACACCGAGAAACATCACAAGATTGAACTGGCCATGCCGGGTCGCAGCAATGGCTGGCACTGGCGCCCTGCGGTGTGGGTTGATCAGGTGGATGATTTTGTACTCCGTACCCGAAACAGCGACCAGGTCAGCGTCTACCGTAATATTGATGCCCGCCTGCTTGGTGCAGAGGGCGAGTTAGGATGGAGCAACGGTGCCTGGAGTGTCAACAGCAGCCTGGCGCTTGTCCGGGGTGAAAACCGTGACGACGACAAATCCTTGCCCCAGATTCCTCCCGTACAGTTTGTCCAGACAGTTGGTTGGCAAAATCTTGGCCACGTCGTCGAACTGGAATGGGTGCTCGCTCGCCGGCAGGACCGCGTTGACCTCGAGTCCGGTCAGGACCCCGGTACCTCACCGGGTTATGGCGTGCTTAATCTTTCCGGCAGTCACCCGCTGGCAGATAGCCTGAGCCTGAGCTGGGCTGTGGAAAACCTGTCTGATAACACCTGGGCGCCCCATGTTAGCCGGGCCAACACGGATCCGTTCAATCCGGAGGCTGTGCGGGTCAATGAGCCAGGGCGCACCCTGCGTGCCGCGTTGACAGCCAGGTGGTAAGTCCGCAAACGCTGGTCGGCTGACGTCGTTCAGAACAGAGTCATGGCGGTGGCCCGCTCCTTATAGCAGGCGGGCACCATTGCGCCCCGTGTGGAACCCACGCCTCCATTCGGGGCTTTTTTTGTCCATGCTCAATGTAAGGCTTTCAGCCACCTGTTAAACTTTGGTAAATAAATGGAATAATCTTATAACTATTCTGTGAGGTTGGCATGGGGCATCCCGGTCGCGTTCTGTTCACTCTGTTAACGATGATACCTTTGCTGGCAGCGGCACAGCCGGCCGCGGAACCGGTTGAACGGCGCAGTTTCCATGAAACCATTCATCTGGACGGCGTTATCGAGGCGGTTCAGCAAAGCACCGTCTCTGCCCAGACCAGCGGGGCTGTTCGCAGCCTGCCTTATGATGTTGATGACTCGGTTGCCGCCGGGGACCTGATCGTTCAGTTGGAGGACAGTGAACAGCGCTCCAGGCTTCGTCAGGCGCAGGCGGGACTGGAGGAGGCGGAAGCATCGCTGTCCGATGCGCGGCAACAGTTTGATCGCATCGAAGCGGTTCACGAACGGGGCCTGGTGTCCCGCCAGGAGTTCGATCAGGCGCGTAACAATCTGTCTGCAGCGCAGGCACGAGTGGAACGCGCCACTGGCGCCGTTTCCGAAGCCCGGGAGCAGTTGTCCTATACCCGGGTGGAAGCGCCCTACGGTGGCATTCTCACCGAACGCCATGTGGAGGTGGGGGAGTCCGTAAATCTCGGTCAACCTCTCCTCAGCGGATTGTCCCTGGAGCAGCTTCGCGTGGTAGTGGACCTGCCACAGAAGTACGCCGAACTGGCCCGTACCGAGCGGCAGGCACGGGTTACCCTCGCCGATGGTCGGGTGCTGGAAACCGGTGAGATGACGTTCTACCCCTATGCCAACCCGCAAACCCACACGTTTCGCCTGCGGATGCGCCTGAATGAGCCCAACGGGGCCCTGTTTCCCGGCATGCTGGTGAAAGTGGGCGTGCCGGTTGCCAGCCGCGAGGCGCTCTGGGTGCCCGCCAGCAGCCTGGTTCAGCGCAGCGAGTTGAGGGCGGTGTTTGTGCTGGATGATCAGGACCGGCCGCGGCTGCGCCAGGTACGCACCGGGGTGAGGGATGACGGCAGGCTCGAGATCCTGGCGGGCCTGAGCGAAGGCGAACGCGTCGTCACAAACCCTTCCGGGCTGGTGGGCAGTGAGCGCCTGAATCTGGTCAAAGGTTCGGGTGAGGAGTCGCCCCAGTGAGCCGTGATTTACCCCCCGTCGGTCCATCTGGAGCTATTGCCCGGGTTTTCCAGAACAATCACCTCACGCCCCTGCTCGCCATTCTCGCGATCATACTTGGTGTGCTGGCGGTGGTGGTCACCCCGAAAGAGGAAGAGCCCCAGATCGACGTCACCATGGCCGATATCATGGTGGCTTTTCCTGGCGCCAGCACCCGCGAGGTGGAAAGCGCCATCGCCACGCCCGCCGAACAGGTGATGAGCGAGATCGAAGGCGTGGAGCACGTCTATTCCGTGTCTCGCCAGGGCAGGGCGGTGATTACGGTCCAGTTCGAGGTGGGTATTCCACGCCAGGAAGCACTGGTCCGGCTCTACAACCAGGTGTATTCGAACCAGGACTGGTTGCCCGCCAACCTTGGCGCAAGCCAGCCGGTGATCAAGCCCAAAGGCATCGATGACGTTCCGGTCATGACCCTGACGTTGTACGATCCGGCCAATGGTCAAACCGGCGAGGAACTCACCCGCCTGGCCCACATGCTGGAAGTGGCCCTGAAACGGGTCCCGGGCACCCGGGATGTCTACACCACCGGCGGCATCCCGGATCGGGTTGATGTCCGCTTTGACCCGGCGTTGCTGGCGGGTTTCAACCTGACCGTCGATGATATCCGCAATGCCGTGTCCGCGGCTAATACCAGCAGCCAGGAAGCCAGGGTAACCCGGGACAACGTGTCCATACCGGT
>NZ_JAWLDU010000053.1:0-20063 GCF_041686475.1 Marinobacter sp. | reverse complement strand
ATTGTGGCGCTGTACCGGGATATGACCGAGCCCCGTTCAGATAACCGTGCCAGCGAAGGAGAGATCTTCTTCACCGACGAGTACGAGCTGGATTATCAGATCCACACCTACCCCAAGCCGTTTATTGTCTGGGGTAACGGTATTGTGATGGGCGGTGGCCTGGGCCTGATGGCGGGCGGTTCCCACCGTGTGGTTACCGAGCATTCCCGCCTGGCGATGCCGGAAACGAGCATTGGCCTTTATCCGGATGTGGGCGCCGGCTGGTTCCTCAACAGGATGCCGGGACGGACAGGTTTGTTCCTGGGCCTGACCGGCGCGCGCATGAACGCAGCCGATGCCATCTTTACCGGGCTGGCCGACAGGTTTATCCGCCACGACATGCGGGAGGAGGTCAAACAGGCTCTGCAACAGTCAGGCTTCGGTGATGAAGCGCACGCTGCAGTCAGCAGTGTGTTGCGTCGCTTCGAAGCAGGTTCCCGCGAGGCTTTGCCCACTTCCGTGGTGCGTGAGCACTTTGATGTCATTCAGGCGCTGACCGACGGCGATTCCCTGGTGGAAGTGGTGGACAACCTCGGGCAATACGCCGGCGAAGACCCCTGGCTGATCAAGGCGGTCAAGACTGTAGCAGCAGCGTCGCCTGCATCCCTGACCCTGACCTGGCAGCACTATCACAATACCTTGCATGACAGCCTGTCACAGGTTTTCGACAAGGAGCTTCAGATATCGAAGCGCAGCCTTAAAATGGGTGAATTTGCCGAAGGCGTCCGGGCACTTCTGATCGATAAGGACCTGAAACCACGCTGGCACTTTCCAACCCTGGAAAGCGTGGACCCGGACTGGGTCGACCGGTTTTTCATGGAATCCTGAACAAAACAGAACAGACCAAACCTGATCAAAAAAGGAGAACAATAATATGGCAACTATCACGTTTATCGGTCTTGGCAACATGGGCGGCCCCATGGCAACCAATCTCGTCAAGGCAGGCCACGACCTGACGGTGTTTGATCTGTCTTCCGAGGCGGTCAAGGCACTCACCAGCGAAGGCGCGAAATCCGCCGCGACAATCCAGGAGGCGGTCGAGGGTGCCGAGGTGGTGATTTCCATGCTGCCTGCGGGTAAGCATGTGGAATCGGTTTATCTGGGTGAAAACGGACTGCTGAAACAGCTGCCCTCCACCACACTGGTGATCGACTCTTCCACGATTGCGCCAGAGACGGCAAAAGGCGTGGCTGAGGCGGCCGTTGCTGCCGGCATTACCTTTATGGATGCGCCGGTGTCCGGCGGTGTGGGCGGTGCCAAGGCAGGCACGCTGACGTTTATCTGTGGTGGTGAGGCAGGCGCCTTCGAGCGCGCCAGACCTGTCCTCGATGCCATGGCCAAGAACATTTTCCACGCTGGCCCCCATGGTGCCGGACAGATCGCCAAGATCTGCAACAACATGTTGCTGGCCATCCTGATGAGCGGCACCACCGAAGCCTTGGCCCTGGGTGTAAAGAACGGGCTGGACCCTGCGGTGTTGTCGGAAATCATGAAGCAAAGCTCCGGGGGCAACTGGGCGCTGAATGTCTACAACCCATGGCCGGGCGTTATGGATGGCGTGCCGGCGTCACGCAACTACGAGGGCGGCTTCCTGGTTGACCTGATGAACAAAGATCTGGGCCTGGCCTTTGATAACGCCGTCAAGAATCACGCGCCCATTCCCATGGGCTCACTGGCCCGTAACCTGTTCGAGTTGCACGCCAGTGAGGGTAATGGTGGCCTGGACTTCTCCAGCATCCAGAAATTCTATTACCGCGGGCAGGGCTGAGCAGGTAGCGCCTTTGGCAGCTTTCGGGGCGGGGGGTCTCCATGCCTCCGGGTTCTGAAGGCGTTTATTTTTAGCAAAAAGTTTACCTTTACGTAAACTATAGCCTGTGCTAAATATTGGTATTAGAAATCGTCCACAACAATAAAAGGACAGGAATATGAGTCTCCCGGAATACCAATCGGTGTATGACAATTTCGATCCCGCCAGCCTCGAAGCCGAGGTCCTGGAGGGGAGCCTGGATTCGGGCCTGAACGTCTGCACTGAAATCTGTGATAAGTGGGCAGGCGACCCCCAGCGCGTGGCTCTTTACTACGAGCGGCCGGACGGTGGTTCCGGCAAACTCACGTTTGCCGAGTTGAAAGAAAAATCGGCGCGGTTTGCCAATTACCTCGCCTCCCGTGGTATCGGCAAGGGCGACCGGGTTGCTGCTCTTCTGCCTCGCAGCCCCGAGCTACTCATCGTTATTGCAGGCACGATCAGGGCAGGTGCTGTCTATCAGCCGCTGTTTACTGCCTTTGGGCCTGGCGCCATTGAATATCGCTTCGAGCGCGCTGATACCAAACTGGTGGTTACCGACCCGGTCAATTACCCCAAGCTGACAGAAGTGAAAGACTGTGCGCCGGTCGTGTGTGTGAACGCCGACGAAGTGAGCGGTGACATACCGGACTTCGACAGGACCCTCGACGAGCAGTCGGATGAGTTCGAGCCGGTGCTGATCAAAGGCAGTGATCCGTTCCTGCAGATGTTCACTTCCGGCACTGTGGGCAAATCCAAGGGTGTGGCTGTGCCGGCGAAGGCACTGTTGGCATTCTATGTTTACATGAAATACGCCATCGACCTGCGGGACGACGACGTGTTCTGGAATGTGGCTGATCCGGGTTGGGCCTATGGTCTCTACTACGCGGTGGTTGGCCCGCTGTTGATGGGCCACGCCACCCACTTCAATCCGGGCGCTTTTACCCCCGAAACCACCTACGACATGATTCGCAAGTACAAGATCACCAACCTGGCGGCGGCACCCACCGCCTATCGACTGCTCAAGGCTAACGATCATGTGCTGCCTGAAGGCGAGAACCTGGGTCTGCGGGTTGCCAGCAGTGCGGGTGAGCCCCTGAACCCGGAAGTGGTTAACTGGATCGAAAGGCGCCACTTCTGCCCGGTAAAGGATCACTACGGTCAGACCGAAACCGGCATGACATGTTGTAACTTCCACGGCCTGGAACACCCCGTGCGCCCGGGCTCGATGGGCTACTCCTCGCCCGGCCACAAGGTAGTTGCACTCAACGAAAAGAACGAGGAAGTGGGCGAAGGCGAAATCGGCCAGTTGGCGGTGGATGTGAAAGCGTCGCCCCTGTTTCACTTCGACGGTTACACCTGGGGCGAGAAGGACCCGTTCGTTAACGGTTATTACCTCACCGGTGACATGGTGGTGAACCACGGTGACGGCTGCTTCTCGTTCAGCGGCCGCGATGACGACATCATCACTACCGCAGGCTACCGTGTTGGTCCGGCAGACGTTGAAAGCACGCTGCTGGAACACAAGGCTGTTGCCGAGTCCGGAGTAGTGGCCAAGCCCGATGAAAAGCGGGGGTCCATCATCAAGGCCTACGTGGTGATCAAGGGCGACCAGGAGCCGGAGAGTGAAGATGCCCTCAAGGACGAACTGCAGGAACTGGTTCGTCACCGACTGTCTGCCCATGCCTACCCGCGGGAAATCGAGTTTGTCGATGAATTGCCGAAAACTCCCAGCGGCAAGATCCAGCGTTTTGTTCTGCGTAACCAGGCGAAGGAAGAGAAGCTGGGATGATCGTAACCTTCGAGGAACTACAGGCTTTCCTCGCCGAGCAGTTTCCCCAGGGTGCCCGATACGGCACCCTGGAAAAACTCGGTGATGGTTGGGCTGAGATGAAACTGGATGTGGACGATGAGCACCTGCGCCCTGGTGGCACGGTGGCCGGCCCCGCGATGATGGGGTTGGCGGATGTTGCCCTTTATGCTGCACTGTTGGGTAAGATTGGCCTGGTGCCGTTGGCCGTCACCAGCAACCTGAACATCAATTTCCTGCGCAAGCCAGTGGCTCACAGTCCGATTCGGGCGTTGGCCAAAATGCTCAGAATTGGCAGGACCAGTGGCGTCGGGGAGGTCTTCATCTACTCCGACGGCCTGGAAGAGCCGGTGGCCCACGCCACCATCACCTACAGTATTCCGGCGAAGCGGTGACGGCATGAATGTCACTGACCTTGCCGTACCGCTGGGGGACGGAGTCAGGGTCCAGGCACAGCGTCTGAGCCAAGAAAACAACGGCCGGCCAGTACTGGTCTTCCTGCACGAGTCCCTGGGCAATGTTGCCCTGTGGAAACAGTTTCCCCTCCGGCTGGCAGAAGCAACAGGCCTGGATGCACTGGTCTATGAGCGCCGGGGTTATGGCACCTCCAGTGATGAGCCCCTGCCGCGCCCCTACGACTATCTGGAGCAAGAGGGCAGGGTGTGGCTGCCGCGGCTGCTGGACGCACTGGAGATCGACGAGGTGATCCTGGTGGGCCATAGTGACGGCGGTTCCATCGCGCTGGTTGCGGCGGCAGTGCTCGGTAACCGGGTAAAGGGACTGATCACCATGGCCGCGCATACCTGGGCAGACCACCTGACCCTGGCCGGCATCCGCGACATGCGGCGCCGATATACGGAAGAGGGTATTCGCGAAAAACTGATGCGTTACCACGGAGGCCGCACAGACGCACTGTTTCATGCCTGGCAGGATATCTGGCTGGATGAAGGGTTTCAGCGATCGCTGAATTTTGCATCCTGGCTGGACGCCATCCAATGCCCGGCTATGATCATTCAGGGGGAGGATGACGAATACGGGGTTCCTGAACAGGTAACCCGTATCGTGGAGGGTATCGGAACTCAGGCCAGGCCGGTTTTCATGTCAGAGACAGGTCACTCGCCGCATTTGCAGCAGCCAGACAGGGTGTTGTTGTTGATATGCGACTTTTTGCGGGTAGAAATCGATCAAAAAAGTGCGAATTTTGGTTGACGTTTACGTAGACGTCAATCTACTCTGTGAGTAATACAAATGCACAACAATAACAAAAGGTAGGATGGCCCATGAGTGATCCGTTCGTTCTGGAGACCAAAAACCTCGTCAAGGAGTTCAAGGGCTTTGTGGCGGTGGATGATGTCAACCTGAAGGTGCAGCGTGGCCACATTCACGCCCTCATTGGCCCCAATGGCGCGGGTAAGACAACGGTCTTCAATCTGCTCACCAAGTTCCTGATTCCCACCAGGGGCAAAATCCTGTTCAAAGGCCAGGATATCACCCCCATGAAATCGGCTGCCATCGCCCGCAAGGGTGTGGTTCGGTCCTTCCAGATTTCTGCCGTGTTCCCCCACATGACTGCGCTGGAGAATATCCGCGTGGCACTTCAGAGCTTCGAAGGTAGCTCGTTCGCCTTCTGGAAATCCGGCGATTCCCTGAACAAGCTTAATGACCGTTGCATGGAGCTGCTTGATAGCGTAGGCCTTGCCGATTTTGCCCATACCACCACCGTGGAACTGGCCTACGGCCGCAAACGCGCACTGGAACTGGCGACGACCCTGGCCATGGAACCCGAGCTGATGCTGCTGGACGAGCCTACCCAGGGCATGGGCAGCGAGGATGTGGACCAGGTTGTAGAGCTGGTGCGCAAAGCCGCCGAGGGCCGGACGGTGCTGATGGTGGAGCACAATCTGAGTGTGGTCAGCAAACTCTGCGACCGCATCAGCGTGCTTGCTCAGGGTTCAATACTGACCGAAGGCGATTACCAGGAGGTTTCCGACGACCCCCGTGTACGTGAGGTCTATATGGGCGGTACTGCAGCCACCAAACAGGAGGCAGCGGAATGAGCCAGTCCCATCGCAAGGAATACGAACAGCTCCGCATCTCAGGGCTGCATGCGTTTTATGGTGAGTCCCACATTCTCCACGGCATCGATATGGAGGTTCAGCGGGGCGAACTGGTTACCCTGCTGGGTCGCAACGGTGCCGGCCGCAGCACCACCCTGAAAGCGATCATGAATATGGTGGGCCGGCGAACCGGTTCCATCATGATCAACGGTGAGGAGACCATGTCCTGTGCCCCTCACCACATTGCAAGGTTGGGAGTCGGGTATTGCCCCGAACACCGGGGCATTTTTTCCGGGCTCAATGTCATGGAAAACCTGACGCTCCCTCCTGTCGTCCGAAGTGGTGGTATGGGGCTGGAGGAAATCTTCTCGATGTTCCCCAACCTGTATGAGCGCCGCGCCAGTCAGGGCTCCAAGCTCTCTGGTGGTGAACAGCAGATGCTGGCCATGGCCCGGATACTGAGAACAGGCGCTAACATGCTGCTGCTCGACGAAATCACCGAGGGGCTTGCCCCGGTGATCGTGGAGAAGCTGGGCGAGGTACTGATAAAGCTCAAAAAGAAGGGACTGACCATTGTCCTGGTTGAACAGAATTTCCATTTCGCCGCACCACTGGCGGACCGTCATTACGTGATGGAACACGGCCAGATTGTGGAGGAAATCAGCGCCGACGAGCTTGAAGCCAAGCAGTCGCTGCTGGATAGCTATCTGGGCGTATAACGCCCGGACACCCGAAAACCAACGCAACGAACAGTAGCGGAGAAACAACAATGACAATTACCAAAAAGCTTCTGACATCAGCGATTGCATCAGCCATGTTTGTGGGCGGCGCCCAGGCTGAGATATCGGATAACACAGTCAAGATCGGTTACCTCGCCGATATGTCCGGCACCTACCGTGATCTGGCAGGTCCCAACGGTGAGGCTGCCCTGAGAATGGCTATCGAGGACTTCGGTGGTGAGGTCAATGGCGCAGAGATCGAAGTATTCACGGCAGACGATCGTAACAATCCCGACCAGTCTTCCAGCACCGTTCGCCGCTGGCTGGAAGATGACGACGTTGACATGGTGGCGGGCCTGGTTGCCTCATCTGTCTCCATTGCGGTCACCAAGCTCCTGGACGGTACCGATGCGCTTGGCATTGTGTCCGGTTCGGCAGCCTCCAGCATCACCAACGAACACTGCACCCCCAACCATATCCACTATGTGTACGACACCTACCCGCTGGCGAACGGTACCGCCAAGGCCGTTGTACAGGAAGGTGGCAAATCCTGGTATATCCTGACCGCAGACTACGCGTTTGGTCATGCGCTTGAGGGCGATGTTACGAAGGTTGTCGAGGAGAACGGCGGTGAAATACTCGATACCAGCCGCCACCCGTTCCCGACGGACGATTTCTCCTCCTATATTCTGCAGGCCCAGTCTTCCGGTGCCGACGTGGTTGCACTGGCCAACGCCGGCGCTGATACCACCAACGCCATCACCACGGCGGGTGAATTCGGCGTGACCCAGAGCGGCCAGACTCTCGCGGCGCTGCTGCTGTTCCTGACCGACGTTCACGCACTTGGCGCCGAAACGGCCCAGGGTATCCAGCTTACTACCGGCTGGTATTGGGATCTGAACGAGGAGACCCGCGAGTGGTCTGACCGCTTCATGGAAGAAACCGATGCGCGCCCGACCATGGTACACGCAGGTATCTACTCGAGCACCATGCAGTACCTGAATGCCGTCAAGGAATCCGGTTCCGACAAAGCCAGCGATGTGCGCAAGCATATGATGGACACCCCCATCAACGACATGTTTGCCACCAACGGCAAGGTCCGCGAAGACGGCCGTATGGTGCACGACATGTACCTGGCGGAAGTGAAAACACCGGAAGAGTCAGAGAACGAGTGGGATCTGTACGAGATTCTCCGCACTATCCCGGCAGACGAGGCTTATCGCCCGCTTTCCGAGAGCAAGTGCTCGCTCGTTTCCAGTAACTGATCGACTGACCGATTGGCCGTCCTGCAATCCCGGCGGGGCGGCCACTGATCTGCAGAACCGCAACTCGCATCCTCCGGTTGCGCTGCTTTTGGAGTTTGTAACATGACCGAGATTCTGGGAATTCCCACATCTGTGCTGTCTGGCCAGTTATTGCTCGGGATTATCAATGGCTCGTTCTATGCTCTGTTGAGCCTGGGGCTGGCGGTTATCTTCGGCCTGCTCAAAATCATCAACTTCGCCCACGGTGCCATGTACATGCTGGGTGCTTTGGTCACCGTCATCATGTTCGATACCATGGGTATCAACTACTGGGTGGCACTGTTCCTGGCGCCGGTGGTGGTTGGCTGCTTTGGCATGCTGATCGAGTATTTCCTGTTGCGGCGGATTGCCGGGCAGGATCACATCTATAGCCTGTTGCTGACCTTCGGTGTTGCCCTGATGATCCAGGGTATCCTCACCAATATTTACGGTGTATCCGGTATGCGATACTCCATGCCGGAGATCTTCAGGGGTGGTTTAAGGCTGGATTTCATGTACATGCCCTATTACCGTGCCTGGGTCATCTTTGTTGCCCTGATCGTCTGTTTTGGCACCTGGTTCATGATTGAGAAAACCAAGCTGGGCGCCTACCTGCGAGCCGGTACCGAAGACTCTCAGCTCATGCAGGGATTCGGTATCAACGTGCCGTTGCTGGTAAGCCTCACATACGGCTTTGGTGTCATGCTGGCAGCATTTGCCGGTGTGCTGGCAGCGCCAATCTACTCTGCCAACCCTACCATGGGTTCAAACATTCTCATTGTGGTGTTCGCGGTGGTGGTTATTGGCGGTATGGGTTCTATTGCCGGCGCCATTATTACCGGCCTCTTGATGGGAATTATAGAGGGTCTCACCAAAGTCATTTACCCCGAATTTTCGTCCGCGGTGATCTTCCTGGTCATGGTGATTGTACTGCTGATTCGCCCTTCGGGCCTGTTTGGTAAGGAGGCGTAATCATGAGCAATTCTCAAAACCAGAGTGAACTCCAGAAAATGTTACTGGGCAGCCAGAAAGTGGACCGGCGAAGAAAGATGATCCTGAACCTGGTGATCCTGGCACTGCTGATCCTGGCCCCGGCCGTGATCTACGCAACCTTCCTGATGAAGATACTGTGCTTCGCCCTGTTTGCAGTCGCCTTCAACCTGCTGCTGGGCTTCACTGGCCTGTTGTCATTCGGTCATGCGGCGTTCCTGGCTGCAGGTGGTTATACCACCGGCTATCTGCTGTCGAGCCACACCGGGCTCACCACGGAAATGGGCATTATCGCCGGCACCGCGGCGGCGACGGTGCTGGGGCTGCTGTTTGCCGTTGTGGCGATACGGCGGCAGGGTATCTATTTTGCGATGATCACCCTGGCACTGGCCCAGCTCGTATACTTCGTGTTTGTCCAGGCGCCGTTCACCGGCGGCGAAGATGGCCTGCATGGTGTGCCTCGCGGACATCTGTTCGGCATCATCGACCTGGAGAACAACGTCGCCATGTACTACTTCGTACTGGCCGTGTTCATCGGCGGATATCTGTTGGTGCAGCGCATTGTAAACTCGCCCTATGGGCAGGTTCTGAAAGCCATCAAACAGAACGAGCCGCGCGCCGTGTCGCTGGGTTACAACGTTGACCGCTACAAAGTGATTGCGTTTGTCATCTCCGCGGGCCTGGCGGGCCTGGCCGGTTCCCTGAAAACCGTGGTATTCCAGCTGGCATCTCTCAACGACGCCCACTGGCACATGTCTGGCGAGGTCATCCTGATGACACTGCTGGGCGGCACCGGTACGCTGCTGGGGCCCGTGGTTGGCGCCACGTTCGTGGTTAACCTGGAATACCAGCTTTCACAGGGCCCTCTCGGCGACTGGGTAGACCCCATTCTTGGCGGCATCTTCGTGATAACGGTAATGGCCTTCCGCTCCGGTATTGTGGGGGAAATACAGAACTTTATGCGGAAGAATATGAGTTAGCTGCCAGGAGCCTGAACTCCTGTCTGATTCAAGGCCGCCCCAGGGCGGCCTTTTGCTTCGTAGTCAAGCCGCCTAGCTCGTTTATGCTGCGGCTTTGTCATCTACCGGAGCAGCCCAGCTGTCATGGCCCAGTTCCATAACCCTGGCCACTTCCGCCTCAGGTATGGCGGTCAGGTCCCCCAGTTCCAGAGTGTCGTAGTGGAATGCGTAAAGCCGGGAAGCAAACTCCGCCACGGGTAGGGAGGCCTCGCCCCGGATTTCGCCGTGTCCGCGTGTCGAACAGGTAATGCCCTGGCCCCAGTCCTGCCCGCTGTCGTTGTTGGGGTTGAAGAAATACACCCGCATCTCGTTGAACGGGCTCAGAGCCACCCGCTGGATGGTTATGGCGTGGCGGCCAACAAAGCGAGCAGCGCTGTCGGTAACGGCAATGCCGGCGGGTTGATGGTGAATGACCGGTAAGTTGCCATTGTAGTAGGGATGGTAGCTGGCGTGGAAATGCCGCACGAAGTCGTCGTAGTCTTTCACTTCGCCGGTGTGAATGTCAGCCACCACCTTGAATCCATGGCTGACCCACCAGCCATAGAATTCCGGATTGATCCAGCGGTGGGCGTCGTCGTCCCGGTCTTCGCAGCGACGCCACATTTCGCCGTAGATGCGGTCCAGGTGGGGAATCAGAATCAATGAAACCGGGTCGACATCCACCGGTGTATCCGTAACCAGGCCAGGCTCGAGGTTCTTGGACGACACCTCCCAGCCTTCAAACCGACCCAGCACTTCGTTATCCCGAGCGGCCCAGGCCAGCACCTGCAGAAGATAGTCCGCTTCGTTGGCAGCCCACATGGACAGGCCGATGGCAGACTGGCAACTGGGATTGTTGCCCTGGCCCACGCCCAGAGGTTGCCCCAGCAGATTGAGTACCCCCGCCAGCAGGAACACCCGCGGTGGGACGGCCTCGCCGAATGCCTCAACAAGAGCCTCCTCGGTTTCCGCTGAAAGCTTTAGTTTGATCTGCCGCCAGAGTGCCTGGGCCGTTGCAGGCGTAAACAGTGACCCGCGTTCCAGCATCATGGTCAGGCCATAGACTGCCTGGCAGGTTTCAGGGGATATGGCCTCGTCAATCAGGGTATGAACCAGCTGACTGTAGCAGTAGAAATCATCCAGCCCCGTCATCGTCAGTCCCATTGCGGTAGGGATCAGTTCGTCTTCGTTGCTGGTGCGAAGGAAGCGGAGAAATATTGCATGGTAGGGAGACGCCAGGCCGGTATCGTGCATATTCCTCGCAAACTCCGTAGCCTCGGCTGAGAGCGCAATATCGTCCATTCTGGTCAGGCGTAACTGGTAGACATCCAGGCCGGGATCTTCCCTGCTGCCTGGTGTCGGTGCGAACAGAGCGCGTACCAGGCGGGTAGCATCAGCGGTGCCAGTGGTTTGCAGGTCCGGGTCGTACAGGCATTTGGCGATCTGGCCGATCATGTCACAGATGCTGTCGACCTGTACCGGCCCCTGCTCCAGCAGTCGCCAGACTTCCGCTACGAGGCTGGCCAGTAGGTTTTCATAGCCCAGGTGGGAAATCAGGTACTGGTAAAGCCCCTGAACCACGGTGCCGAGTTCTTTCGGCCGTTCACGGTCTGCTTCGGTCAGAGTGCCGGACAGCAAGTCCAGGTTCAGTGCCATTACCTGGGTCAGGAAGTGCCGGGCCTGTTCCGACGATATGCCGGGGTGAAAGTAATCACCGCGTACCACTGCCAGCAGGCGGATTTCACTGATGGCTTCGACCACGGTGGTAACGGCGCCCGCTTCCCGCAGCGAGTGTTTTGCCAGCGCGGGCTGAAGGATGGCCGGTCTGGACCAGTCGCTGGTACCGAATATGCCTGCCGACTCCAGCGCCCGCACCCGGCGATAGATCACATCAAACCCGCCCGGCAGGGTCATCAGAAAACGTGCCCGTTCCAGCAGTCCGAGGCTGGAAGCCTGTGGCGTCATGCCGCGGGCACGGGCAAAGTCCGCGAGGGCAGCATCACATTGCATCGAGGCCTGGGCGATATCCAATAGTCAGCTCCTGATTTGTTCTGTCGCACCAATGAGAATGTCCAGGGAACAAGATAGCCGGTTTGTGCGTCCTTGCGCCACTGCGTGTTGGTTAGCCGGTGCGAGCACTGGCATGGAAAACACTCGTTTCATTACCGAAGACGTGGAACGCTATCCATTTGATAGTCATTTTGACCTGTGTTTGCACTCAGGGATCTTTATGACGCTGTTTTTACACCCAGTGACGGACAGCCCACCGTTCCGGGTGGACTATCACGGGCTGCGGGACCGGTTGGGAGTGTGAATGCTCAGTTGCCGCGCTTCTGCTGACCATAAATCGACAACTCCCGCTCATGTCGACCGGGCCTGGGATCGTCGATGGAGATCACAGCTTCAATCTGCGCAATGTAGTTCGCGGGGAGGCCATTTTCACGGGCGCCGATGAGGACGTGATCCTTGTACCAGTGGAAGGGCCTCAGCGAGTCATTGATGCGGGTGGCGTAGTACATCCAGGCTCCGAAAGCACCTTCCCCGGTTATCAGCTCGACCTGCTTTTCATCATAGCCTCGCCCCAACGCTTCATGTCGGTCCAGCTCCGGCTTTTCGTTGTTGGCGATCTCATATACCACGCCCATGACCCGATCGCCCGGATCGCCGGTCTCTTCAGCGTCACATTTGGCGGAGCCGTCCATCGCGGCCTTGTGGAAACGCAGCCGGTGGGTGGGGAGCTCTGCCACGGTTACGAACCGGGCCGATGGAACCCGGGCCTGAAGCCTTCGTTGTGACATATTTGAGCCGTAGCAGAAGCAGAACATCAGGCCTCCCGATTGATTATCCCACAAACATCTTCTTCGCTAACGGTAACCCCTTGAGTCCGCTAACCGCAACGGTCGCCAGTAGCCCGCCAATCATGGCCCCGGCCACGCCACAGGTCATCACATCCTGGCCGGTGAGGTAGAGGCCGGGGAGCCGGGTCTTGGGTTTCAGCCAATCCTGCTCGAACCGGCTCGGGGTGTGGTTCAGGCCGTAAATCTCGCCCTTGCTGTAGCGGCAGAAGTAGTCGGTGGACAGGGGCGTGGACAGCTCGTAGTAGTCCACCTTGCCTTCCAGGTGCGGGAACTTCTCGTACAGCTTGGCCAGCAGGCGCTGGGCGTAGGCTTCCTTTTTCGCTTCGTACTCTTCGCCGCGCTTGCCCCAGGTTTTGTCAGCCCAGTCTGCGTACCAGTCGTAGGGCCCGGGAGCGACAATCTCGATGGTGGCGCGGCCGGGGTAGCGTTCGGCAAAACTGGGGTCCTTGGCGGAAGGGAAGGAAATGTAGGTCAGCGGAATATCGGTGTCATCCGGCGCCGCCATGAAATCACTCACCTGTTTTTCATAATCGGCACCGGGGTAGATCCAGTAGTTGGTTTTCGGCAGCTTCAGGTTCTCGGCGGTGTCCTGCAGGCCGATGTACAGGCAGTTGCTGGCCATGGAGCGTTCCACTGTTTTCAGCTTCTGCTGGTAATAGTCCCGATGGGGAGCGGATTCCGGCAGTAGCTTGCCGAAGGTATTGAACACGCCGGCGTTGCTGATCACCAGCGGGGCACGGACCTCCTCGCCATCAGCCATGCGCACGCCAACCGCTTTGCCTTTCTCGATCAGTATTTCTGTCACGTCGGCGTAGGTGAACACTTCGCCACCGCTTTGTTGTATGACCGGGATGATGGTCCTGGCCATTTCCGAAGCGCCACCGATGGGGTAGTACCCACCGTAGAGGTAGTGTCGCGCAATCAGGGCATGGATGATGAAGCTGGATTCTGCGGGTGGCAGCCCGTTATCGCCCCACTGGCCGGTGAGCACAGCAATCAGTTCCTGGTTACTGGTCAGACTTTCCAGAACCTCCCGGGTTGGCCGGTTCAGGAACGAGGGCGCTGCGCGGTTGACCAGTTTGCGCAGCGGGCCCGCAGCCAGGTCCGGCAGCACTTTGCCGATGACCAGCCCGGGCATGGCCTTGGCGACCTTCTTCAGATAGCCGAGGTAAGTATCGATGGCTTGTTCCTCACCGGGAAAAGCCTTCTTGAGTTCCGCTTTGAAGTTATCCGGGCCGGCCACCAGATCCACATGGCGGTCACCAATAGAAATGCGATCAAAGTGGCTGTCCATGGGTGCCCACTTCAACTGGCCGTCGGTAATATGGTCGAACAGGCGCTTGGTCAACGTGTGGTCTGCGCCCACGTCACCGATGTAGTGCACACCCACATCCCACTCGTAGCCGTTACGGTCGTAACTGTGGGTGAATCCGCCCGCGGTGTAATGTTGCTCGAACACCACCACTTTCCTGCCCATCTTGCTCAGGCAGGCAGCGGTGGTCAGCCCTCCAATGCCGGAGCCGATCACGATGGCATCATAAGGGCCGTCCAGGCGTTTGGCGCGGTAACGATGGCCGACACGAATGGTGCTGGGTTTTGGGCTGCTCATGAAGTGGTGTCCTCATTGGGATGTTCGTTATTCGCGAGAGAGCCGTCCAGCAGCAGGGCGACAACACCTTCTGCCAGTTCAGGCTCCACTTCGGCATTGGGTAAATGTCCGTCAATGGTCAACTGCGCAAGCCCGTGCACCAGCGACCAGGCGGCAGCGGTCATCAGTGAAAGGGGAATGGCCTTCACGTAACCAACCTGCTGGGCACGGGCAATGGTATCTTCCAGTACCTGAAAGGCACTGTTGCCGGCCGTGTCCAGGCGCGGGTGTACGCCTCTGGGCAATACCCGCCCACCAAACATCAGCCGGTAGAGATTGGGCTCGTCCTGTGCAAAAGATACGTACACCAGGCCAATATCAATCAGCGCCTGCCGTGGGCGGGACTGATCCACTGCCAGCAGTCGCTCCCGCAGGCCCTCAAAACCGGTAACGGCCAGTTCCGCCAGCAGGCTTTCCCGGTCGATGAAATGGCGGTATAACGCCGGGGCACTCACCCCGATCTGCTTGGCCAGGGCGCGCAGGCTGATCGCGGTGTCGCCATGTTCCCGCAGGATGTCCAGGGCTAACTGATGCGCCTGCTGGGGCAGGTCGCCATGATGGTAGGTGGTTTTCAGTGAAATTGGGGCAGGAGACATAAGTTATCACCGGTAACATTGTTGCAGGTGATAACATCATACGATGAAGCGATCTGTCAAATGAATTCTATCGCTGGCACCATCACCACCCCCTGATTTTCGCCGCGATATTCGGTGCCAGTGAAGTAACCAGCAGAACAACGGGCCAGATATTGCCATCCTTGAACGTATAGGCCTCGAAAAGCTCCGGCCAGGGTTTATCCTGAACGATACGCCCAAAGGTAAACTCGAATAGCAACGTCAGGCACAGCCAACCGACGCCGACCGCGGCATAGGCCGCTGCGCCTGCACGTCGCCCGAACCAGGGCAGAGCCAGATAGGCCACTGCGAGAATCAGCCCAGAGAGGAGCAGGCCGCTGAGCACCAACCCCGCGGGCTTGCTCATGGCGGGAATCAGCACAGCCTCGCGGAACAGACCATTGGCGATGGCCAGAACAACGATGCCCAGCCACACGGTCAGTGCTTTAATAGCGATATTGAGGTTCAACAGTGCCTCCGGTGATGCCTTTGTCGCCAACAAGAAAGGGCACTGTGCGCTGGAGAAATACAGCTAACGATCCGGCCAGAAGCACGCTCGCCACTGAAAAAAGCCCGACCAGCAGGAAGATGACCCAGCCATCGTTGAGCGTTACGCTGCCAATCCACGCGGCCAGCGGCGGGTTTATGAAGTGATAGAAGAGTCCATGCAGGCCATAAATGATGAGTGTAATTTCGCCCATCTGCTGCAGGAAACGCGTTTGCGGAACCAGTCGGGCACAAAGCAGCACCAGTGCGATACCCAGCAACGCGGTGAGCGGAAACCAGAAGATATGGCCAGGCGCCCCGGCGAGGAAAACGGAAGCATCCAGCATTCTGAACGGGCCCTGGTTCAGGTCGTAGGTTAGCCATACCCCAATCATGCAGGCTGCCGCCAGGCTTGCCAATACCGGCCGCGATGCCGGGATGCGCATCCAGTCAAGGCGTTTCAGCAGAATGCCGGTGAGGTAAAACGCATACCCCAGGGGCACCAGATTCAGCATCCAGAAATTAAGCCCTTCACCGAAGAAAAAGATCTCGTGGTTCAGGTAGTAGCCGCCAACATAGAAAACAACGATTCCTGCCACCAGGGCTTTGGTGCTGGCCCATAGCCGGGCGAGAAAAAAGTGCAGGATCTCCAGACCGACCAGAGAAGCCAGAAACCAGAGTGGAATGTTGAAAGAGGGGAAACCCATCAAGGTGCTGAGGATGCCATCCACATAGGCTGATGGCTCAGGCAGTTCCAGCGTTGGGAACCAGCCTGGTATGAAAAAGGAAAGCGCCAGCACCACAACACTAAAAAAGAAATAGGGGACAAGACGGCCCGTCCACCGCTTTTTCAGAAAGGGCATAAAGCGGCCTTCCGATTTCCCCTGCTTGGCTACAAATCCCGCCAGAAGGAAGAACAGTGGCATGTGAAACGAGTAAATCCATTTGTACTGCGCCGCTGCCGCGTCGCTTTCAAGATACATGACCTGCTCGACCAGATGGCCGAAGAAAACCAGTGTGATGCCAAAAAAGCGTGCGATATCGATACTGCTGATGCGACCGGTGTGCGTTTGTGTGGAGGAGTAAAGCATGCCGAAATCATCCTGTAGTTTTTGTTGTTAAAACAACGTTATCAGCTTCGATTGTTTTCGTAAACGAACAATTCCGGTTACCGATTACGGATTCTGGCGGGCTGTCCGGCTCAGCTGCTTGCGCCACCTCACCGGTGGCAAACCTGTCCACCGCCTGAAGGCACGGTAGAAGGTACTCACCTCTGCAAATCCCAGCGACTCGGCAATCTCCGGCATGGCGGCGGCGGTCTCGGTGACAGCCTGTAGCGCCCGTTCGCGGCGAACGTCATCCAGCAGGTCATCGAAGGTCTGCCCCTGCGTCCGGAGCCTCCGTGCCAGCGTGCGCTCACTGATGCCCAGCACCTCTGCAGCGTCGGCGCGGCGCGGCAGAACCGGACCGAGGCGGGCGGCCAGCCATCGGCGAAGCTCCGGAACAGACGCGCTGTTCATGGAAAGAGCTGCCAGGCGGGCCCTGGTGTAACGCTTGTGCACCTGAGCCAGTTGGGGATCGGCCTGGGGCAGGGCCTGATCCAGTACCGTGTTATCCATCAGCACCCCGCTGAAGGCCTGCTCGAAATCCACCGGGCAGTGAAATGCTGCCCGGTATCCCTGCAGCGGTCCCAGCCTGGGCTGGCTGAATTGTACCCGCACCGGTTCCATCCGGGTGCCTGTCACCCAACTGGCGAAGCCGACCACCGCTGCCAGCACGGCTTCAATCTGGTGGGGGCTGAACGCCAACTGTCCCTGGCGCGGGTGATAGACCAGCCAGGTGTTGGATTCGCCGGCAAGAACCTGGAACCGGCCGCCGTCTGAAATCAGCCGCTGAAACCGCTGCCCCATCACCACCGCTTCCCGCAGGGTAGCTGCAGACTGCAGGGCAAGCCCTACGCCACTGATGCTCATCGGGGTGAATTCGGCACCCACCCTGAGGCCGAAGCCGGGATCGCCGGTGCAGCGTTCGGCGCCATGCCAGAGCCGTGTAATATCATCGATCGGCCAGCGCTCATGTTCCCGGGCCGCGGCAGGAATCCCGGCCGTGGCCAGGAGGGTATCAGCGTCCACTGAAAGGCGTTGTGCAGCTGCTATGACGGTGTTCACCCAGCCAAGAGAAACTGTGGCCTCTAAAGTCAATTTTGCTGGCCTCCAAAGTCAATCTGAAAATCATGGTACCGGTATATCTTGGAAACTGACAACAGAATTTGATCAAGTCGGAGGCGCGTTATGGCCGAGATGATGCCTGCGGATAGTCTGGTGGTTGGCGATGGCCCTGACAGGTGTTACCCGTATTGCTGATATCGATACAGACTAACTGGACAGCCCCCATAAAACTCATTTTCCGAAGGCTGGAGAATAACAATGACAAACGGCGCACAAGCTTTGATGAAAACCCTGGTGGATGCGGGCGTGGAAGTCTGCTTCAGTAACCCCGGCACCAGTGAAATGCACTTCGTGGCGGCCCTGGACGACGAACCCCGGATGCGTGCCGTCCTGGCCCTGTTCGAGGGTGTCGCGACCGGCGCCGCAGACGGCTACGCCCGTATGGCCGACAAGCCCGCTGCCACGTTACTGCACCTAGGCTGCGGGCTGGGCAACGGGCTGGCCAACCTGCACAATGCCCGCAAGGGCAAAGTGCCGGTGGTGAATATCGTTGGCGATCATGCCACCTACCATGTGAAGTACGATGCCCAGCTACAGTCCGACATCGAGACCGTTGCCCGCAACGTATCCCCGGGTTTTGTCCGCACCGCCAGGAGCACGGAAACGCTCTGCCAGGACGCCGTCGAGGCCATTGCCGCCGCCCGCACCGCACCTGGCCAGGTTGCCACGCTGATTCTGCCGGCAGACGTTTCCTGGGGGGAAGGAGGCGTACCCAGCGCGCCCGTGGCGCCACCCGAACCGGCACCGGCGGACGACGCCACAGTCGAAGCGATCGCAGCGGCCATCCGCTCCGGCAAGAAAACGGCATTGTTGATGGGCGGGCATTCGTTAAGGGAACCCAGCCTGCTGGCAGCGGCCAAGCTTGCCGCACACAGCGGCGTCATACTGATGGCAGAAACCTTCCCGACCCGCATGGAGAGAGGCGCGGGTATGCCTCCGGTAGAGCGGCTGGCCTACCTGGCGGAGCTGGCCACGGTGCAACTGACGGATATTGAACATCTCATTCTGGTAGATGCCAAGGCACCGGTCTCTTTCTTCGCCTACCCGGACAAGCAAAGTTACCTGGTGCCTGATACCTGTACCGTTCACACCCTGGTGGCGCCGGATCAGGCTATTACCGGAAGCCTCGACAAGCTGAATCATGCCCTTGGCGCGAGCCAGGCCCAGCCCGGGCTGCAGCCGGCGAAGCGCCCCGACCGGCCAAGGGGAAAGCTCACCGCAGAGAAAGTCTGTAAGGCGGTAGGCCACCTGATGCCCGACAACGCTATTATCGTGGACGAAGGCATTACATCCAGCCTGATGCTGTCGGTGATGACCGAAGGAGCGCCGAAGCACGATCTCATTACCCTTACCGGCGGTGCCATAGGTCAGGGCCTGCCCAACGCCGTGGGTGCTGCCGTTGCCTGCCCGGAAAGGCCAGTACTGGCACTGATCGGCGATGGCACTGCCATGTATACCATCCAGGCGTTGTGGACCATGGCCCGTGAGCAGCTCAATGTCACCACGGTGATATTCAATAACGCGTCTTACTCGGTATTGAGCATCGAGCTGGATCGGGTCGGTGCCGAACAGGCCGGCGCCAAGGCCAGGTCACAGCTCGATCTGCGTGGCCCGGTGCTGAACTTCGCCGAAATGGCTCAGGGCATGGGCGTGCACGCAGTGAGAGTCGATACCGCCGAAACCATGACGAAAGCCATGGAGTACGCCCTGAACATGTCGGGGCCGCACCTGATCGAAGTGATGATTCCGGAGTCCCTGAGTGGCGTGAAGCGCAGGATACTGCCGTGGATGCTGCGCGCGTTACCAAGCCTGCCGTTGTCGGTTACCCGGGCGTTGAAGCGGAAGCTGGCGCCGTAGGCAGGTAACAGGGCTATGCGGTGAACGGCTTCCGGTCTGGCGGTAAATCAATCTGGCCAGATCGGCGGCCATTCCCCATTGCGCTCTGCGTAGCGCTCGATCGCCTCACTCTGATACCCGCTGTTGTAACGAGCCCTTACGCTTGAATGTACCCAGGTTCTGATATCGTTCATTGGGGGAATTTCCCGCACCAGCTTCCCCAGTAACCGGTATTTGCCCTTGTACTCGTTGTGGTGCTCGGCGGTGGTGTGGGTCGTAGTTGGCAGGCTGTCATTGAATACCAGCTTCTGTTTTTTCGCTTCGTCCCTCATCCACAGCAGTGGAATATCGGCCAGAATGCGGCCTTTTTTGTCCGGGCCGTAGCCGCCGCCGACGTCCGAGTGCGCACCGGCAAACCAGACCTGCTCGATATCCGTTCCGGCACGAGGTTCCCAGAGGGTCGGTTCGAAATCTTCCCGGTGTTCGTCGAGGGCAAGGGCATGCCTGGCCGTCCGGATGTTGCTGCCAATCTCGCGGTCGTAGAACAGGTCCTGGTCTTTGATCAGGCCAAAAAAGGTGAACGGCAGGCCCAGGGCGCCGACGGTGTCCCACACGCCGACAAACTTGATCGGGGTGCGTTCTTCCACGGAAAACTGGCGTTTCCAGTTCATGGCGTGTTCGCTGTTGGCCTTGTGTTTTTTGGTTTTGTAGAGC
>NZ_JAWLDU010000008.1:0-66655 GCF_041686475.1 Marinobacter sp. | reverse complement strand
GCAATAACACCTAATCCGACCATTCCGAACCCCAGGGCCAGGCGGCTGACGAGTGTTGGACGAAAACGGGCGAACAGGGAAAAGCGGGTTGCCCGGGGGCGGGAATAAGAGGCATTAGTTGGAGGCATCAGCAAGGGCACCAAGTTATCGGACAGTCAACAGGTGTCATTCTTTGTAAGACGGACGAGAAAGGTATAGCCGGTATTACATGTAAATGCACACGTTTGCATGAAGCGTTATGCGTTCTGCGATGCCTGGTTCCGGGGCCTGAGGGCCGCGGATATTTCCGCCCAGCCAATGACAGAGGCAGCGGTTTTCCCGCTGCCTCTGTCATTCAGGCTGACTTGTGTTGCCGTTTTTAATCGACCCGGGTCAGAGTCACATCAATGTTGCCACGGGTGGCATTGGAGTAGGGACACACCTTATGGGCTTCGTCGATCAGCTGTTTTGCACTGGCGTCGTCCATACCGGGCAGTGAAATCTTCAGCTCCACTTCAATAGCGAAACCTGCCGGAATCTGGCCAATACCGACCACCCCCTCAATGGACGCGTCTTCCGGCATAGGCAGCTTGTCCCGCCCCGCTACAAACTTCATGGCGCCGATAAAGCACGCTGAATAGCCTGCTGCGAAGAGCTGCTCCGGGTTGGTGCCCTTGCCACCTGCGCCACCGAGTTCTTTCGGGGTGGTCAGCTCGACATCCAGAATGCCATCGGACGAAATGGCCCGGCCATCACGGCCGCCGGTGGCTTCTGCTGATGCACGGTACAACACCTGTTCAATAGACATAATCCTTATCCTCCTCTCTGCGCTCTGCGCTCTGCGCTCTGCGGCGCAAACGTATGGTTGGCTGTCAGGTTGTTTCACCACGTCAATCATTGCACACAAATAAATTGTGCACAATGTATAAACAGGAAACTGTTATCAGGCATTGACGCTGTTTTCGGCTAACCAGCATTGGCAGGGCCCGATTTGCTCCTTAAAGTAGAGAGGTCTGCCAACAGGTGTAAATGTGATGTCTGCAATTCGAAAGCCCGCCAGAGGCGTAACCATGCCAAGCAACGATCAGCCGCTGGTGCTGCATACGCCGGAGGAGGCCGGTGTCATGCTGGCGGAATTTATCCATCGCTACCCGGGGCTGATGATTCTGACCGGTGCCGGCGTCAGCACCGATTCCGGCATTCCCGATTATCGGGACGGCGATGGTGCCTGGAAACGCAAACAACCGGTGCAGCACCAGGATTTCATGACCAGCATGGCGGTGCGAAAACGTTACTGGGGCCGAAGCCTGATCGGTTGGCCAGTCATCCGCAATGCCAGGCCCAACCCGGCCCATCAGCTTGTCGCAGAGCTGGAAACGCGCAATCACAGCCGTTTGTTGGTGACCCAGAACGTAGACCGTCTTCACCAGCAGGCTGGCAGCCGTTCTGTGACGGACCTGCATGGCAGGGCAGACGAAGTGGTCTGCATGAGCTGCGGATACCGGTGCAAACGGGACGAGGTGCACGAGCGCTGTGCCGATATGAACCCGGAGTTCAGGCAATACACCGCCGGTGCGGCACCGGATGGCGATGCTGACCTCGAGGTGGACTTTTCCGGGTTCCACATTGCCGACTGCCCCTGCTGCGACGGCATTCTGAAGCCGGATGTGGTGTTTTTCGGAGATTATGTTCCCAAAGAGCGGGTGCACTCGGCGCTGGCCACCCTCAGGGCCAGTGATGGCCTGCTGGTGATCGGGTCATCACTGATGGTTTATTCCGGGTTCCGCTTCTGCCGCTATGCAAAGGAATGGGGCAAACCCATGGCGACACTGAATATCGGCCGCACCCGGGCTGACTCGCTGGTGGACCTCAAACTCAACGCAGGCATCAGCGAAACCCTGGCTGTCTCGCTGAACCAGCTCTGACGCTTCGGCATCTACCTATACGCATCTGCTGGCAGTTTCATTAGCTTGCTTATATGAACGCCAGCACATATTCCTACCAGCTCCAGCCAGAGAAAGTCCGTTCCGAATTCCTCCGGCTTCTTCCCATCTCGTTATTCGTGGTGGCATTCGGTGCTGCCTTCGGCCTGGCAGCCGTGCAGAAAGGGCTCGAACCACTGCAGGCGATTTTGATGAGTTTCACCGTGTTTGCCGGTGCGTCCCAATTTGCCGCCGTGGACATGTGGGGCAGCGAAGTCTCCCTGATTCCCCTGATTGCCGTGGTGTTCGCCATCAACTCCCGACACCTGCTGATGGGTGCGTCGCTTTACCCCATGCTCCGGGACATGTCCCCCGGACGCCGATACGGCCTGCTGCTGTTTCTGACCGACGCCAACTGGGCGGTCTCTGCCCAGGACTACCAGAACGGCAAACGCAACCTGGAAGTCATTCTTGGCGGCGGCCTCGCCATATGGATCGCATGGCTTATCGGAACCTGGCTCGGGGTTTATTTCGGCGGGCTGTTGCAGGACCCCCAATCCCTCGGCCTGGACATGGTGCTCGGCTGCTTCCTTCTGGCCATGGCGCTGGGTGGTAACAAGTCACCCAGAACACTGGTGGCCTGGACCGTGGCCGCGGTCTCATCACTGGCCGCCTGGAAATGGCTGCCCCCGAATACTCACGTGATAGTTGGTGCGATAGCTGGTGGTGCCATCGGCTTCTTCTGGCTGGAAAACAAACACGGTGAAGAAGACGTAGCTACTGAGGAGGGACCCTCGACGTGAACATTGAAACCACCACTGCCGGTATCCTGGCCCTGATTGCAATCATGACGATTGTCACCATGGTGACCCGTTTCGGCGGTGTGTTCCTGATGTCCTTCGTCACCATCAGCCCCCGCATTGAGAGCTTTATCAATACCATGGCCAGTTCGGTATTGATCGCCATCATTGTTCCCATGGCGTTCAGCGGTGACGCTGGCTCGCTGGCGGCGTTGGTTGTTACGGCGGTGGTCATGCTGGCTACCAAAAAACCCTTACCGGCCATTGCTGCAGGTATCGTCGCTGCAGGCCTGGTGCGTTACACGGGTATCGCTGGATTTTAGCCCGGCCGTCTCGGCAGCACCCGGCTCAGACGCCGGCATAGGATTCGTGTTGCGCAGTGCCAGCTCCCCAATCCCCGGGAGTTTGATGCCAAGCCCCAGCGGGTTTATACCCAGAGATAAACCCAGGATGTTGAGTTCCAGGCCTTCCCGAACACCGGCCAAGACGCCGAAATAGCCACCCAGCGAAAACTGATAACCGCTCCCGCCGGGCACTTCAGACAGCACACCATTACCCAGATAGTCCTTGCCAATGGCGTGATTGGGCAGGGCCACTTCCATCTCCGGAATCTGACGGATCACCCAGGCCACGAACGTGTTGCTGTTGGGGCCTGGCCATGCCTCATAGGTTGTCGGGTAAGGGTACTCCTCGATCACCTCACCAAGCTGCTCAATAATCTTCTGCGCCTGCTCCCCGCGAAAATCTGCGATCAACTGGGGTCTGGAGCCGTACCAGGCGCGGTCCGGGTCATCTGGCCGCGACTGGACCACATAGTGGCGCCAGCCGGTCACTTCATGAACATAGTAACTGCTGGCACCCGCCTCCTTGGTGCTGATCCAGGTGTGCAACGAAAAATAGCCTCGCCAGTTGAAAGCGCGTGCACCGTATACTTGTACCACAGCGTCCTGCTCCTGCTCCGGAGTGGGGGCCAGCCCGGCACTGGAGCGATCGGCCGTTCGCCAGCTTCCGGAGTCCTGGAAACCCGCACAGGCAGCCAGCAGGAGAGGGCCGGCCAGTAACAGTGCGAGTGTCAGGGAGACACCGATAAAACAATGCTTGATTTTTCTCATAGAGATCCGGAGCCAGTGAGCGGTTGCCAGGTTACGATGCAGGAAATCTCAGAGTTCAGTTATTACGTAAAGTTCCCGCATAGAAGCGTGCCGGCTGTTTGCTGGCTACAGTTTACTGGTATAGGCTGAAAATACAGGCATTCGAAAGCTTTGCCTGACTATAGACGGGCTTGATGAAAGGAGGTGTTATGTCCGACCATCATGTTTACAAGAAGGTGGAAGTGGTTGGTTCCTCGAAAACAAGCATCGAGGATGCCATTGAAAATGCGATCGCCGAATGCAGCAAGAACCTTCGGAACATTGAGTGGTTTGAAGTACAGGAAACCCGGGGCCATGTTGTTGATGGCAAAGTCGGACACTATCAGGTTGTGCTTAAAATCGGCTTCCGGATAGAGGGAAGCTGACATCCGGTGATCTGAACGAACATCTGAATCTGGTAAAGCCATGGGAGGTAGTCTTATGGGCACCGGACCAAATGCTCTGTTACTGATTGATGTTCAGAACGACTTTTGCGAAGGCGGCAGTCTGGCGGTGCCGGGCAGCGACGAGATCTTTCCAGCCATCAACCAGTGGATCAGCAAGGCGCAGGCGGCAGACTGGCCGATTCTCGCCAGCCGCGACTGGCACACTGTCGACCATATAAGTTTCCAGGATCGCGGTGGTCCCTGGCCGGTCCATTGTGTCCAGGATACCCAGGGGGCCGAGTTCCATCCGCAAATGGAACTTCCCCATTCCGCGGTCAGGGTAAGCAAGGGAACGGCGTTCGACACGGATGCCTATTCCGCGTTTGACGGCACCCAACTGGACAGTTATCTACGCCGCCATGGCATCCATCGCCTCTTTGTGGCCGGCCTGGCACTGGATGTGTGCGTACAGGCGACTGTCAAGGATGCCTTGCAACTCGGTTTCGAAGTCGAACTCATCACCGAAGGCACCCGTGCTGTGAATGCAGACGACGCGCCGGCAGTCTTCGAGGACCTGAAAGAGGAGGGAGCCGATCTGTGCTGACACAACCACCGCTTGTCAGACAGGGCGACCTGTCACTGATGGTCGATCTGTATGAACTCGCTATGTCCCAGGCCTACTGGTCCGAGGGCATGAATGACACGGCGGTGTTCAGCCTGTTTTTCCGTGAACTGCCTGAGAACCGCAACTTCGTACTTGCCTGCGGGCAGCAGAGTGTGGTTTCCGTTATTCAGGCCCTGAGTTTCACCGACGAGCACATTGAGCGACTGGCATCGCTGCAACGGTTTCAACCGGAGTTTCTGGACTGGCTGCGCGGCTTCCGGTTCAGCGGTTCGATTTACGCGGTTGCCGAGGGAACGCCATTGTTCCCCCAGGAACCCATGCTCGAGATTGAAGGGCCGATCGCCGAGGTCCAGCTGCTGGAAAGCCTGGTTATGAACTATGTGCACCTGGAGTCGGTTCTGGCATCCAAGGCCGTGCGGCTGACTTTCGCGGCCGAAGGGCGGCCGGTGGTCGACTTCGGCATGCGCAGGACCCATGGCGTGGACGCGGCTCACAGGGCCGTGCGGGCATATCGGCTGGCGGGGCTGGCAGGCACCAGCAATGTCCTTGCGAGCCTGGATTTCAACGTGCCCGTTTACGGCACCATGGCCCACAGCTTTGTCCAGGCCTGTAGCGATGAACTGGAAGCGTTCAGGGTCTATGCACGCCTCTACCCCGGAACCACGCTGCTGGTTGATACTTACGATACCCGCGCGGCTGTCAGTCGAATTGTTGACTGGCTGCGGGACAGCCCCGAGGTGAACGTCGGTGGTATTCGTCTGGATTCCGGAGACCTCGCGGAAGAAGCTCTGGACTGCCGTAGAATGCTGGATGAGGCCGAATTGTCCGATATAAAAATCATGGCGAGCGGTGGTCTGGACGAGTACAGAATCGCCGAACTGGTGTCATCGGGAGCGCCCATTGATGGTTTTGGCGTAGGTACATCCATCGCCGTTTCGCGCGATGAGCCGGCGCTGGAACTTGCCTTCAAACTGACTGAATACGCCAGCTTTCCGCGCATGAAAAACTCACCGGGCAAACAGTCGTATCCCGGGCCCAAACAGATCTATCGGCGTTTGGGGCTGGATGGCACCATTGCCGAGGACGTTGTCTGCGGCAGAGACGAGGTGTTTGACGGCAGTCCGATGCTGAAACCGATGATGAAGCACGGCCGGATTGTCGACGGCGCCATAGCGCCACTGGACGAGCAGGTCAATGCTGCCAGGGCTGCTATTGATACGCTGCCGGAAAGGATTCGCTCCCTGGAACCTGTGGAAACGGTGCCGGTTATGATCAGCGACTTCCTGAGGGCCTTGCAGCGGGATACCCTGGAGCGGGTGATAAGGGACTGACTACTTGAGCATTCTGCGCCTGATCAGAGTAACCAGCTGGTCAAGCATTTCCTTGGCCTGGCCGTCGTAAAGCATATGGAACTTTTCTTTCTGCACGGCTCTGTCGTGGTTGGAGCTTGATGACAAGGAATCCTTGCGCAAGTCCATGTAATGACAGGCGGCCAGGTGTGCCTTGATATGGTTATCAATCAGTTGGGTAATAAGCTCGTCCACGTCACCGTGGCAGAAGGGACGTACCCGGTTCAGCGTGCTGCGGGCTGTCAGTGCTGCATTCCGCGCCTCAAGCCGCAGTTCGCCGGCCTGTTCATCCGCTTCAACGGCACGAAGAAACATGCCGAGCTTGTCGTGCAATGACCAGAGTAGCGGCCAGATGGTTTCGTAAGCCGCCTTCTCCGCAGTGAACCGTTCACTGGCGGTGGTGTCATTGCCGCCAGAGGCGCCGGGGCCGTTGAACTGGGAAACCCGCAATTCGTCCATGTCGGTCCAGAGGCTGTCGACGCGCTGTTTTACCGCATCGATTTGCGATAACGCCCTTCGCCTGGCTGCGGAGCCGGAGAACAGGGCAGCGATCGCTATAACCAGCGCGGCCGCAGCAATCAGAAGGATGAAATGGTTGGTGCTCAGCAGGTCAAAAAGATAGTCCGGTTCCATGGCTGCCCGCTCCGTAATATGTCAGTAAAAACTTGAGGTCTGCTACTGATCCGGCCCGACTTGCCTGAATGGTAGCGCGTCTAGCGCATCCTCGGTATAGGCCATGACGTGCTCCGCCTCTTCCCGGGTAAACCTGGCAATGGCCTCGCGGAATCCAGGGTGAAGTACGCCGTGCCAGGAGTGGGTTATAACCGGCTCGAAGCCACGAACCAGTTTATGCTCCCCCTGGGCACCAGCGTCAAATCGGGTCAGTGCCTGCTGGATGGCCAGCTCGATGCCCTGATAGTAGCAGGTTTCGAAATGCAGATGCTCGAATTCCTCAAGGCAGCCCCAATAGCGACCGTAGAGTGTATCTGTGCCATGAAGAAAGAGGGCTCCCGCAATCATCTGTTCATCCCTGACAGCCATGACGATGTGCAACTGTTCTGGCTGCCGCTCCCTCAGCTGGAAAAAGAACTCCCTATTGAGATAGGGCCGTTGTCCACGTTTCAGGTACGTCGCCTGATAGAACACGTAAAACGCCGAGAGGACATGATCGGGCGTATTCTTGCCTGAAAAATGCCGGAACGAAATGCCCTGGTCCGCTACCTGTCTCCGTTCTTTGCGAATGGATTTTCTTTTCCGTGAGGTCAGCACGGCCAGGAAATCATCGAAGCTGTCATAGCCATGGTTTTGCCAGTGGAACTGGCAGCCAATGCGGTGGAGCTCCTCTTCCATGCCCAGCGTTTGCTGATCCGCTGCATCCGGAAACAGCAGATGCCAGGAATGGGCGCCCAGGTTTTCGGAAGCCGAATCCAGTGCCTGATGGATTCGCTCTGGCGTTATCCACTCCCGAAGTTGCTCCGAGAGCAATAGCCGTGGCCCTTGGCAGGGCGTAAAGGGTACTGCAATGAGCAACTTGGGATAATAATCCATGCCGTAACGCTGATAGGCTTCCGCCCAGGCCCAGTCGAAAACGTACTCCCCCATGGAATGGGTTTTCAGGTAGGCGGGTGCGACACCTGCAAGCTGGCCATCCAGGTAGAACATCAGGTGGGATGGTGTCCAGCCGGTGGCCGCGGTTGTGCATCCGGATTCTTCCAGTGAGAGCAGGAAGTCATGGCGCAGAAAAGGGTTGTCAGTGCCGCTGAAAGCTCGCCAGTCATCGGCGTTGATGCCACCGATGGAGCGGACGGTTTGGATTGTCAGTTCAGGGGTGCCGGATTCTGGCATGGTATGGGGCTCTCGGGGATTTATTACTACCATACGCCAGAAACTCCGAGATGATCACCGTGTAAAGGTTATGCAAAGAAAAATGATGCAAAACAGGGTCCTTTTAATGCCGTGATAGACTGCTGTCTGTAACAACGGAGGATTGCTATGCAAAACCGGGTGCTGTTGGTTGAGGACGATGAAGAACTGCGGGAACTGTTGTCACGCTATCTCGCCAATCAGGGTTTTACCGTGCGCGAAGCGGCGAACGGTCAGGACGGACTGTCCCTGGCGATGGGTCAGCACTGTGACATCGTGGTGCTGGATATCATGTTGCCGGATATCAGTGGACTGGAAGTGCTGCGCCAGCTGCGGGCAAAAACCCACCTTCCCGTTGTGCTGTTGACAGCCCGTGGTGACGAAACTGACCGGATCGTGGGCTTCGAAGTGGGTGCCGACGACTACATTCCCAAACCCTGCAATCCCAGGGAACTGATTGCCCGGCTCCAGGCGCTGTTAAGGCGTGTGGCCTGGGATCAGGAAGTTGGCCTGGACGAATCCCGGACCTATGGCGACCTGAGGGTTGAGCCGGTGCACCTCAGGATATACCAGGACGACGTGGCGCTGGATCTGACTGCTACCGAGTACGAAGTTCTGCAGGTGCTGCTGGCCCATGCCGGCAGTGTGGTGAGAAAGACGGACCTCATGCAGTGGGCCCTGGGGCGTCGCCTGGAAGCTTACGACCGCACACTGGATATGCATATCAGCAATCTGCGAAAGAAACTGGGCAATGACGATCCGCCGAGAATTGAAACGGTTCGGGGGCTGGGTTACAGCTATCGGGTGCCGTCATGACCAGAGGGCTCAGGTTTCCCCTGTTCTGGCGGATATTCATCTCAATCTGGCTTGCCATGGCGCTCACCATGGTTGCTGGCAGCCTGGTCACCCACACCCTGAAAGACCGTGAAAGGCAGGCCATTGAACGTCAGGCAGGCCTGCAGGAGCTTGCCGTTGAAGCGTTGGCGGTGCGCGAGAACCAGGGGCGGGGCGATGCCTGGCGCTTTCTGAAGGAGCGGGGCAGCGAGCTGGAGCTGCACCTGTTCCTTATCGAGGCAAACCACGATGATGGCAGCCTGCCGGAGTCCATCCGCGAACGAATGGAGTCGGGCGGCTGGTATCGGCAACGGCCCGCGGTCATTGAGGTGGCAGAAGGCTACCAGCTGGTTGCCTGGCCGCGCCTGAATGGCGAAGCCTGGCTGAACCCCCGGGTTTTTCAGTGGCTCGAGCTTACCCTCGCTTTTGTCATCATAACGTTGGCCTGCGTCTGGGTGGCGCGGCTTGTGTCACGCCCTCTCAAGCATATGGAAGCAACAGCGAAGGCCATTGCCTCCGGCGATAATTCCCTGCGCGTCAGTGACGGCATTGCCGGCCGTCGGGACGAAGTGGGTGCCCTGGCAACAGCCTTCAACGCCATGACCGAACAGTTGTGCAAACTGCTGGATCGCCAGACTCATCTGCTGAGGGATATCTCACATGATCTGCGAACTCCGCTGACGCGCCAGCGGATCGCCATCGAACTGGCCCGTGAGGGCGGCGTGGATGACGATCTTATGGCCTCCATCCTGCGTCAGAACGAGCGGCTCGAAGCCATGACCTCGCAGATACTGACTCTGTACCGGGTATCGGAGAAGGGCGGAGACATTGAGCGGGAAGGCGTCCAGCCGGTAATGGTAATCAATGAAGTGCTCAAGGACGCCGCCGATTACGCGGAGCATCGGGGGGTTGACTGCCTGTTGACCATTGGTCCGGATTGCAGGCGTGCGTCTGTACTGGGTGACCCGGGGCTGCTGCAGCGCGCTTTCGACAACATTCTGCAGAATGCCCTCGACCACACACCTCCGGGCAGGAAAGTACACGTGGCTTTGCATTCAGAGCAGGATCAACTGGTACTGGAGATCCGGGACGAAGGGCCGGGCGTGCCGGATGAGGTTCTGCCACACCTGTTCGAGCCGTTCTACCGCGCGGACAAGTCCCGTGGTGGCAAGGGCTGGGGGCTGGGCCTTGCGATTGCCAGGGATATCGTGGCTATTCACGATGGCGAGATCGAGGCGTTCAATGCTGAACGGGGTGGCCTGGCGGTGTCGCTGCGGCTTCCCGTTTTCACCGGAGCGAACTGAGCTGACCATGTCAAAGGATTATCCAGTCCCGGCCGGTTTCCTGGAGCGGGAGACAGAGATCAAGAAGAGCCGTTTCATTGCCCGTGTTGTCCCGGTGACATCGCGGGACGATGTCAGAGACTGGCTTGACCGGGCCCATCAAGACCATCCGGACGCACGGCATATCTGTTGGGCCTATCAGATTGGCCGCTCCGGAGCGGCGGCGGAAGCGGCGATGAACGACGACGGTGAGCCATCGGGAACCGCCGGAAAGCCTATCCTGAGCGTGATCCAGCACAAGGATCTGGGCGACGTTCTGGTGATGGTGATCCGCTACTTCGGAGGTACAAAGCTGGGCGCAGGAGGCCTTGTCAGAGCCTATGCCGGCGCCACCGAGGCCGTGCTGGCAAAGGTTGACCGGGTAATCCAGCAACCCCTGTCGCGGGTGACGGTCACCATGACTTTTGCCGATGAGCAGCCGGTCAGGCACTGGTGTGAACAGAACGATGCCCGGGTCGAACAGGTCGAATACAGCTCCCGTGTGGTAGTGGATATCACCATGCCAGTGGATCGGAACCAGGAGTTCTCTGCGTTCTGTGAGGCTCGTGGAATGGATTACAGTTTTGAAACCTAGAGAAGGTTTCCCGAAACTCCGCACGTCTACTGTGCGTATACTGGGCTATGGAAGGTACACAAAAGGGTCGTTGCAATCATGAGAATTTTCTTTGTTTCCCTGTTAATGCTGGTATTGGCCGGGTGTGCCAGCAACGTTGTAACAGATTATGATTCCGGAACAGTCTTCGGTAACTACGCATCCTGGGCATTCGCCCAGCAGAGTGAGGGCAAAAACTTCACCTCACTTGATGGCGGCCGAATCGAGAACGCTGTGGAGCGGGAGCTGAATCGCAAGGCCATGCGCAAGGTCGACGAGGGCGAAGCAGGCCTGCTGGTGACCTGGCAGATTGTTGAAGAGGAACGGCTTGAGCGCAGCGGCTTGGGCCTCGGGTTCGGTTTCGGTACTGGTAACTTCGGCTGGGGCCTGTCTTCGGCTCCGCCGGTTCGGGAAATCCAGGAAGGCAAGCTGGTAGTGGAGCTGGTTGATGCGAAGACAGAGCGTGTTGTCTGGCGGGCCGCCAGCCGCCGTTACCTGAATGAAAACCAGTCTTCCGAAACACGCCGCAAACTGATAGACGAAATCGTTGCGGACATGTTCGAAAAGTATCCTCCGGGGGCATGAAGCCCCGGTTGGATCCCGGAAATACCAAGAGGATGTTATGAAGAATCGTTCTGGTGGACTGGTGTTTTCCACGGAACAGGGACGCATGTGCCCCGGTTGTCGACGGCCCGTTGATGACTGTGCTTGCGGTGCACCATCACGTGCCGTTGGTGACGGGGTTGTGCGTGTCAGCCGTGAAACCAAGGGGCGCAAGGGCAAGGGCGTCACTCTGATCACCGGCATTCCCCTGGATGAGAAAGCGCTGAAAAGCTTCGCCAAAACCCTCAAGGCCCGATGCGGAACCGGCGGTACCGTCAAGGATGGAGTGGTCGAGATCCAGGGCGATCAGCGAGATGTGCTGGTGCCGCTTTTAAAGGAGAAAGGTTGGCAGGTTAAAAAGTCAGGTGGCTGACGAACACTGGCACTCCTTGATTCTGGCGAATGGTCTGACACGCAATCTGTTGTTCCAGACGTTACAATAGCGGGCTGATTCAGGTGCAGGCCGAGGGAGGAACTGAATGCATGTACTGGTGCTGGGTGCAGGTGTTGTTGGTGTTACAACCGCATGGGTTTTGAGACAGCAGGGTTATGACGTTACCGTTGTAGACCGGCAAAGCATTGCGGGAGCCGAGACTAGCTATGCCAATGGCGGCCAGATATCAGTATCCCATGCCGAACCCTGGGCCAATCCTTCCGCGCCTTTCAAGGTGCTTAAATGGCTGACCCGCACCGATGCGCCCTTGCTGTTCCGGCCCCGCATGGATCTGGCCCAGTGGCGCTGGGCGGCTGCATTCCTGCGTGAATGCACCTCTGCCAGAGCAGCCCACAATATCCGCCAGATAGTCCGTCTTGGCACCTACAGCCGCGAGCGTTTGCAGTTGCTGCGTAAAGAAACCGGCATCGAATATGATCACCTCGAAAAGGGCATACTTCACTTCTACACCAATCCACGGGAGTTTGAGTCCGCACTGGAGCCGGCCCGCATCATGCGTTCCCTGGGCTGTGACCGCCAGGTAATCGATGCCGATCGGGCGGTTGAGCTGGAGCCGGCGTTATCACCGGTCAAACATCGGATTGAAGGGGCTACTTACACCGCAGAAGACGAATCCGGTGATGCCCGGCAGTTCACTCAGGCACTTGCCAGTAAGGCACAGGAAGCCGGCGTTGAGTTTCTCTACGGTAGTGAAATTCTCGGTTTCGAGAACACCCGGGACCGAATCCTTGGCATCAGGACCATATGCGAAGGAAAGCACCAGACCCTGCGTGCGGACAGGTACGTTCTCAGTCTCGGTAGTTTCAGCGCCGTGCTGGCCCGGCAACTTGGCCTGTTCCTGAATATCTATCCGGCAAAAGGCTACTCTATAACCGTGCCAGTCAAGAATGAGGAAGCCGCTTTCAATGTCAGTCTCATCGATGATGAATACAAGTTGGTGTTTTCACGTCTCGGCGACCGCATCCGAGTGGCCGGCACTGCAGAAGTGAGTGGCTATAGCCGGGAGCTGAACCTTATCCGATGCCGGTCTATCGTCCGCCGCACAGCCGAACTGATGCCCGAAGCCGCCCACTGGGAACGGTCCGAGTTCTGGGCCGGGTTACGGCCGGCAACACCTTCGAATGTGCCCTATATCGGAAAAAGCCATTTCGGGAATCTCTATCTGAACACCGGTCATGGCACTCTGGGGTGGACCCATTCCTGTGGCTCTGCTGCAGCGCTGGCGGATATTATGGCAGGGCGTAAACCGGATGTGGATTTTGGCTTTACTGGACTTTAGGTGGGAAAAAACCAGACTAATGCCCCGCAGCTGTACCTGTGTTCCAGGCCGTGCGGGGCACCTGTAGCTCCTACTGCAGCTGATCCCGAATCAGCTTCTTGTTGATCTTGCCAACACTGGTTTTCGGGATATCCTCAACAAAATCAATCTGGCTGGGGATTGCCCACTTGTTGATTTCGCCGGAGTCCACGAATTGCATGAGGTGGCTCTGGATATCTTCAAGGGTGGCTTCCTCGCCAGGTTTCAGGGTGACCATGGCATGGGGGCGTTCGCCCCACTTTTCATCCGGTACACCGACCACTGCGGCGCCTGCGACGGCCGGGTGCTGACTGATCAGGTTCTCCAGATCCAGGGATGACAGCCATTCACCACCGGTCTTGATCACATCCTTGATGCGGTCCTTGATGGTGAGAGTGTGGTCAGGCTCCATGCTGGCGACGTCGCCGGTGTGCAGCCAGCCACCTTCCCAGAGTTCCTCACCTTTTTCAGGCTGCTTGAAATAGCCCTGTGTCAGCCATGGAGCGCGGGCAACGACTTCGCCTTTGGCTTCGCCATCATGGGGGAGGGGCTTACCCTCCGGGTCCACTATTTCAAGTTCCACCATCGGCACCGCAACACCGGTCTTCACCCGGATGGACGTCTGCTGCTCCAGGGGTAGCTCCATATCTTCCGGCTTGATATGCGAGGCACTTAGCAGCGGACAGGTCTCAGACATGCCGTAAGCGGTGTACATCTTGATTCCCAGTTTTGCACCGGCATCGCAGAGGCCCTTTGTCAGTGCGCTGCCACCGATCAGCACGTGCCAGTTGTTCAGGTCGGCCGTCTTGATGGATTCTGTCCCCATCATCATCTGCATAATGGTTGGTACGCAGTGTGAGAAAGTGACCTTGTGTTCCTTCAGAAGGTCGACAAGCAGTTCTGGCTCGTAACGACCGGGGTAGACCTGTTTAACGCCGAGCATGGTGGCAGCGTAGGGCACGCCCCAGGCATGGACGTGAAACATCGGTGTCAGGGGCATGTAAACCGATGACGAGCGCAGTAACGGCATCTCATCAAATGCTGCGGTAACCCCTGTCATGGTCAGAGTGTGCAGCACCAGCTGGCGGTGGCTGAAATACACGCCTTTGGGATTGCCGGTAGTGCCGGTAGTGTAGAACGTGGTTGCTACGCTGTTTTCGTCAAAATCCGGGAAGTCGAACTGATTGTCTGCTTTGGTCAGTAATTGCTCATACTCACCGATGGTATCGACAGGCGCCGCCTTGGCCTGGTCGCTGTCGGTCAGCTGAATCCACGTCCTGACGGTTTTGATTTCGTCCTTCACGCCTTCAATGATAGGAAGGAAGTCATCGTGTACCAGTACCACATCATCTTCGGCGTGGTTCATGGTGTAGACAATCTGCTCCGGAGACAGACGTACGTTGATGGTGTGCAGAATGGCGCCAATCATCGGTACGGCAAAGAAGCACTCGAGGTAACGAGGAGTGTCCCAATCCATGACAGCCACGGTATCACCCGCCTGCACGCCGGCGTCTGTCAGTGCGTTTGCCAGACGATGGATGCGATCCACAAGGTCGGTATAGGTGTACTTGCTACGGTTGGCGTACACGATTTCCTGATCCGGATTGTAGCGGGGGCCGGAGAGCAGGAGCTGTTTGATCAGCAGTGGATACTGATAGGCGTTGTCCGCCGGTGACAGGATGCGGGTCTGTGCCATAACTCGGTACCTCTTTCTCAATTGTTTCATTTATAACGAGAAGAGCCCTAAATCTGACACAGTTTTACGTCAACGGAAACCTTTGAATGATAAAAAACGCGGAACCGGAGCTGCCGGCCTGGGCGGCCGGTGTGTCCCGTTCCACGCCTGTGTGGGAGATCACCCGAATTGTTATTCGTAGGTGCAGAGGTAGGCGGTATCGATGTCAGTCTTTGCCTTGAAGCTGGCCTGCCCGGCCACTTCAAAAAACTCCCCGGAACCGTAGGTCATCCATTCCTCCATGCCCGGCAAAAGAACGGTCAGGGCGCCACTGATCACTGTCATGGTTTCCTTCTTGCTGGTGCCGAACTCATATTCGCCCGGGCTGATAACGCCCACCGTTGCCGGCAGGGTAGAGGTCTGGAAGGCAATAGATTTGGCCTTGCCATCAAAATATTCATTTACTTTCAGCATGAAGGCATCTCCTCATAATCGATGAGCGCACTATACGCGAAATTATGTTGCCATGCTGTGAATAACAACGGGCCTGTTAGTAGTGCCCGAAAACGTTCAGGAGTCCTTGGGAGACTCTGATTCCGTTGGTGGGGTAACGCTTTCGGGGCTGCCCTCGTAACCACTGCTCAGTTTGTGGGTGTCCGGATCGTAGTTTTCCCTGAGCTCATCCTTCACGGTGCCATCCCACAGTGAGGTGCCCAGGAAGTAACCGGCGCGCCCGATAACATGAGCTGCAATTGGGGAGGTGATGAGGATGAAAACGACGATGGCGAATGCTCGGGCAAACACGACACTGTCGCCAAAATAGAAGGCCACACCGCCCATGGTGAACATGGCACCCATGGCACCGGCCTTGGTGGAGGCGTGCATACGGGTGGGCAGGTCCGGCAGCCGGAGAATGCCAACGGCGGCGAGCAGCATGAAGGCTGCGCCGGCAAGAAGCAGAACCGATACAATGATCTCAATCATTTCTGCGTCCCCCGCGCTCCAGGAATCTTGCAAAACCGATGGCCGCCAGGAAGGCTGTCAGAGCGATCACAATCGCGACATCCAGTAGGCTTGATACACCGGTGTCAATCGCATGGACTCCTACATAGCCCACCACGATGGACGCAATCAGCTCCAGCGCTACAACCCGGTCAGGTAGCGACGGTCCCCTGGTCAGGCGAATGAACGCGAACAGTAGCGCCACCGAAAGCATAAAGTAGACAATATTGATAACAAACGGAATCACGTGTTGGCTCCTCAGCGCAAGATCTTCAGGATTCGGCGCTCAAGTTCCTTGAGATCCTGGCGCAACTGTTCTTCATCCTGGAGAAACATTGCGTGTATAAACAGTACCTGGCGGTCGTCAGACACATCCAGGCTTAATGTGCCGGGTGTCAGGGAAATCACGCTGCTCAGGAACATGATCTCGACGTCGGTGTGGGCTTCAAGGCGGAACGCAATCACGCCGGGTTTCATATACCAGACCGGGGTAGCAACGTCGTAGGCCACGCGGAAGTTGGCCTTGATCAGTTCTTTTACAAAGTAAACCAGAAATGCGACAACCCTGGGAATACGCCTGGAATAACCCTTCAATACCGGTACCTGCCTCTGCAGGACCATTAGCGCCAGGTACGCAAAAAAGAAACCGGCAAAGAGATTCATGGCTGAAAAGTTGCCGCTCAGTGCCACCCAGGCAAGTGCCAGCATGATGTTCCAGAAGAAACCGATCATTGTTGCGCACCTCCCAGAACCGCCTCTATGTAGAGCTCGGGGTTCATCAACTGATCTGCGGCCATTTCTGCCAATTCATAAATAGGCTGGCCGTTAAGGCCGATGAACAGGGTACAGGCCGCAAGGCCGACCACGGGGATATAGTAGGCCCAGTTGTGGCTTTTCTTCACATCGCCTTTTAGCAGGCTCATGGACTTGACGTGTTCCGGCGTTTTTTTCCAGAACACCTCTGCCCAGATCTTGATCATGGAGTACAGCGTCAGCAGACCGACCAGCAGGGCAATGCCGGTAACCACATAGGCTTCGGCTTCCAGACCAGCACGGATAACGACGAATTTGGCGAAGAATCCGGACAGGGGAGGAATGCCTGCCAGGGACAATGCCGGTATCAGGAACAGCAGGGCAAGCATGGGTTTTTCCTTGTAGATGCCCCCCAGGTCTTTCAGCTCATAGCTGCCCTGCAACCGGTAGACAATGCCACTGACCAGAAACAGGTTCGTCTTAACAATGATGTGGTGCATGATGTAGAACACCCCGCCAATGATCGCCAACGGTGTAAACAGCGCAAGCCCGAGAATCATGTAGCCAATCTGGCTGACTATGTGGAATGAGAGAATCCTGCGGAACTCAAACTGGGCTGCAGCTCCCAGAACGCCTGTCAGCATCGTCAGTGCTGCCGCCCACAGCAGGATAGTGTGGGTGTACTCCACATCCTGTGTGAATATCAGGGTGAACACACGGTATAGAGCGTAAACCCCCACCTTGGTCAGCAGTCCGGCAAACAGGGCGGAAACCGCCACCTGTGGGGTGTGGTAGGAAGCCGGTAACCAGAAAAACAGCGGGAAAGCCGCCGCCTTGATACCGAATGACACCATGAACATCATGGATATCACGGTAATCATGCCGGGATCTTCCAGGGTTGCCACTTTCTGGGCAATGTCAGCCATGTTGAGTGTGCCAACGGTGCCGTATAGCAGGCCTACCGCCGACAGGAACATGGCGGACGAGAACAGGTTCAGGGTCACGTATTTGATGGCGCCTTCCATCTGCGCCCGCTCACCACCCAGTGTCAGCAGGGCGAAGGAGGCAAGCAGCATGACCTCGAACCAGACGAACAGGTTGAAGAGGTCCCCTGTGAGGAAGGAACCTGCCACCCCTGCCAGCAACAGATGCATCAGCGGATAATAGCCGAACTTCTCGTGACCCTTGGGCGTGGACGCCAGGGAATAGATGGCAATCGCCAGGCCGATAATGCCCGTCAGCACGATCATGATGGCGCTGAGTATGTCGGAAACAAACACAATGCTGAATGGTGCCGGCCAGCTGCCCATTTCCAGCACCAGGAAGCCTTCTTCCATGGTGGAGCGCAACAACCACACGCTGGCACCAAGTAGCAGAGCGGTAGCAAGCACGCCAAGAATGCGCTGATAGCGAACCGAACGCCAGAGTGCCAAGGAAACGGCACCAGAGATCAGCGGGATGAGAATCGGTAATGCGAGTTCCGGGTTCAAGTGTCCGTATCCTTCATCTGGTCGAGGTCGTCGGTTCCCACTACTTCATACGCACGGCGTATGAGAACTACGGCAAAGGCCAGAACGCCGAAGGCGATAACAATGGCAGTGAGTATCAGGGCCTGGGGCAAGGGATCTGCAATTGCGCCTGCCGGCGCCTCGGCGCCCTCGGGGAGCAGGGGTGGTGCACCCCGGGTCATACCCGATACCACAAAGATCAGCAGGTTGGCGGCGTTGCTGAGTATCATCAGGCCAATAACCAGCTTGACGATAGAACGGCGCAGCATCATATAGATCGCTGCCGCGAACAGGATGCCTACGACATAAGCCATCAGGCTTTCCATAACGGCTCTCCTTCCGGATTGATCACTTGATATTCGCGCTTTCGCCTCATTCGTCCGACTCCATCAGGTTGATGACAAAGGTCATGATGGTGCCCAGAACGGCGGCATAAACGCCGATGTCGAAGATCAGGGGCGTTGAAAGTTTAAGATAGCTGCCGCCTGGCAGGGGCAGCTCCCACCAGTGGGCAGTCAGCATCGGCTGGCCGGCCAGGAACGCGGGGATGGTCGAGGCGATGGCAAAAAGCAGCCCGGCGGCCAGCAGATCCCTGGGCGCTACCCGGAGAATGCGGCGAGTGGGTTCAGCGCCAAAGGCAAAGGCATAGAGAACGAATGCACTCGCTGCAACCAGCCCGCCGATGAAGCCGCCACCCGGCTCATCATGGCCGCGGAACAGCAAAAACACCGAGAACATCAATTGCAGGGGCATGATGAACAGGGCTGCGGTATGAAGAATCAGGGTGTTGGACTTCATGGCTTGTGCTGGTCCTCCGCCTTCAGTTTGATCATCGACAGTACGCCCAGGGCCGCCAGAGACAGGACGAAGATCTCGCCCAGAGTGTCCAGCGCGCGGAAATCCACCAGGATCACGTTGACGATATTGCGGCCGTAGGCCAGCGGCGCACTGTTCTCGATGTAGTAGCTCGAGATGCTCTCGAAGTACTGTACATCCAGGGCTGCCAGGATCAGCAGTGTCATGACGACACCGGCAAACGTCGCTACTGCCAGGTCGCGGTAGCGTTCAAACGGCGACGACAGGTTGACGAATTCCGGCAGTTTGAACAGAACCAGCACCAGCAGAATCACAGTCAGTGTTTCCACCAGCAACTGGGTGATGCCGAGGTCCGGCGCACTGAACAGAATGAACGTGAGTGCGACTCCGAAGCCGAGTACACCCATTGAAGCCACTGAACCCAGACGGGAGTGTGTGGCACTGGCAAAAACGGCGGCAGCGATCAGCAGCAGTGCAATGCCCCATTCATAAAAGTGACTGTCGGTCAGATCCAGCGTCAGGTTGATGCCATGGTGGGTCAGTAGTGTGTAGCCAGTAAGGCCGAACGTCACCGCAACGAGCAGTAACAGGTATAGCCCCAGAACACCGTTCTGCAGCACCCGTGTCTGCCAGGCTGCGACAACGGTGATGCCTTCCATGAAGCGGAAGTAACCCGTCTCCGGGCCGAATCGGGCGGCAGAGGTATTGATGGCGAAGAGCGCAGGCTGAAGCCGGTTCCAGCTCGACAACAGGCTCAGGCCAAGCACCAGGCTGCCTACAGAAAGTATCAGTGGCACGTTAACGCCATGCCAGAGCGCCAGATAGGTGTCCACCGGTGAGCCATTGACTGCGCCCACTGCAGAACGGAGCAGTGCTCCTTCTGGCAGGAAGGGAGCCAGGCCGAACACCAGGGCCGTCAGCGACAGCACGGCGGGGCCGACCAGCATTCCTAACGGCGCTTCATGGGGTGTTTTGGGTGTATTGCCAACCCTGCCAAAGAAGGGCTTGATGGCCACCAGGCCTGCGACGCCGACAATCAGTACGGCCGCGGCAACGGCTGCAGTGGTCAGCCCGGCAGACCAGAGCGGAGAATCGAGCAGTGACTCGAACAGCAGTTCCTTGGCAATAAACCCGAACAGCGGCGGCAGGCCCGCCAGCGATAATGCCGCCAGGCAGGCAATCGCAGCCGTGACCGGCATGGTCTTTTTCAGCCCACCCATCAGGGTGATGTCCTTGGTGCCGGTCTCGTGATCTAATGCGCCGGCAATCATGAACAGCGCGCCCTTGTACAGGGAGTGGGCCACCAGGAAGCAGATGAAAGCGGTCAGCGCCAGTTCGGTGCCTACGCCAATCAGCATGGTCAGGGTGCCCAGGGCCATGATGGTGGAGTAGGCCAGCACCTTCTTGATGCCGGTGCTGCTGAACGCCAGGTAGGCGCCGGTGAACATGGTGGCGGCACCGAACAGCATCAGGGCCTGGCTCCATAGCTCGCCCTCCCCCAGGGACGGATTCAGGCGTGCCATCAGGTAAACGCCGGCCTTGACCATGGTCGCCGAGTGCAGGAAGGCTGAAACCGGTGTGGGCGCCGCCATGGCATTGGGCAGCCAGAAATGGAAAGGAACCTGTGCCGACTTGGTAAATGTACCCGCCAGGATGCAGATAACGGCCGCGGTGTAGAAGGCGTGCTCATGGATGGCCAGGTCGGACGCCAGAATCTCGGACAGTGAATAACTGCCGCTGATGATGGCCAGAAGCACCAGTCCGGCCATCAATGCAAGGCCGCCGGCTACCGTCACAAACAGGCCCTGCAGAGCACACTTGCGGGCTTCCATGTCTTCATGGTTAAAGCCAATCAGCATGTATGACGTAATGCTGGTCAGTTCCCAGAAAACGAACAGGGTGATCAGGTTATCTGATAACACCAGCCCCAGCATCGATGCCATAAAAGAGAGCATGATGACGAAGAAGCGGGCCAGGTACCTGTGCCCGGCCAGGTAGGAGCCAGCGTATATCAGGATAAAGGTGCCGATGCCGCTGATGAGCAGGGCAAACACCAGCGAGAGGCCGTCGACCAGAAAGTTCAGATTGATACCGAGCCCCGGTAACCAGGCGTATTCCAGTACCATGGAACCATTGGCCTGAACGTCCGGGATCAGGCTGGCAAAATACGCCGTAAGGGTTGCGGGAAGGATCGCAAGTACCCAACCGATATACCTGCCACTGATCCGATGCAGTGCCGGTGCCACAATTGCCAGCAGAAAACCTGATAACACAGCCAGTAGCATGTTTAGATTGCGCTCCAGTCAGGCCCGTAAAAGTCGGCTGGATCGCTCCGGGGCTGGAGACGGATCCGCAGGGAATATTAATCATTACCCTGTATTCAGTCGCCTGAGAGCCTATCCGACACCTTGATTAAAGGCAAGACAGGTTGCAGGTTGTCAGATTACAAGGATAGACGGCCGAATACGGTTTTGCAGTTCAGGCGCACTGGCCGAATGATTGCAGTGTAATCGATGGTGCTCAGAAATCCCGGCGGTCCTGGTAGGGTTTGTCCGGCGACCCGGAGTTCCGTGCCACGGCAATACGCTGATTGGCCCGGCCCAGCACTTTTTTCTGAAGTTTCGTTTCCCAGTCCAGTGCAACCTTGTCGGTGGCGCTCCAGCCGCGGTTGAACAGCAGTTTGCCGGCAGCCACGGCATCTGGTGAGCGCGCAGCCAGTTCCCGGGCAAAAGCCAGGGCCTCGCTCATGGGGTCGTCACTGACGCGGCTGACCAGCCCCATGGCTTTTGCTTCCGTGCCATTGAACCGCCGGGCAGTCATGGTCAGTTCCTTGGCCAGGTCAATGGGGACCAGTTCCCTCAGTGTCACGGTCAGGCTCATGTCCGGGATCAGTCCCCACTTGCTTTCCATGATGGAAAATTCGCAATCAGCGGTGGTAAAGCGGAAATCCGCACCCAGCGCCACCTGGAACCCCCCGCCAAAACAGTAGCCATGGGTGACCGCAATAACCGGTGCAGGCACATCCCGCCACAGGTACCCTACGTCCTGGGCCAGGTTGCTGATTTTGCGGCCCGGTTTGATCAACAGTTTGAGAAAATTCACCGGGTTTTTCGACACGGTCTTTACATCCAGCCCGGAGCAGAAGGCCTCTCCGGCGCCGCACAGGATAATGGCGCGCACACTGCGGTCTTTCTTCAGGGTTCTGGCCGCTCGGGTGATGGCTTCAAACATGGGCATGTCCAGGCCATTGTATTTCTCCGGCCGGTTGAGGGTGACAGTAGCAATGCCATTCTCGATATCGATCAGTACCCGTTCAGAATCGCGTGCGCTCATAGTGTCGGTTCCGTGTCATACATTAGTCGTAGGCCGCTATGCTACCATGTTGCCTCACGATGAAAACGCCCGCGCGCGACGAGATAAAGAGAGATAGCATGACTGCAGCCTACCCGAATCTGCTCAAGCCCCTGGACCTGGGATTTACCGAGTTGAAAAACCGCGTGCTCATGGGGTCCATGCACACGGGCCTGGAAGATCGCTTCTGGAACATCCACAAACTTGCCCGTTATTTTGCCGAACGTGCAGAGGGTGGTGTGGGGCTGATGGTCACCGGTGGCTTCTCGCCCAACTTTGTCGGGCAGCTTTCACCTCTTGCATCCACCATGAACCATCGCGGCACCGCTTTGCTACATCGCCATGTCACCAGCGAAGTTCACGATGCCGGCGGCAAGATCTGCCTGCAGTTACTCCATGCCGGCCGCTATGGCTACCAGCCTTTCAGCGTCTCTGCTTCGGCCACCAAGGCGCCGATCACGCCCTTCAAGGCACGCGCCCTCTCCACCAAAGGCGTGGACAGGCAGATCAATGATTTCGTCAGTGCCGCCAAACTGGCGAAACTGGCCCGCTATGATGGCGTCGAGGTAATGGGCTCCGAAGGCTATTTCATCAACCAGTTCCTGTGCGAACGCACCAATAAACGCAACGACAAGTGGGGCGGGCCGTTCGAGAACCGAATGCAGTTACCTGTGGAGATCGTCCGCCGGATGCGGGAAGCGGTGGGCCCCGAGTTTATCATTATCTATCGCCTGTCGATGCTGGACCTCGTGGAAGGCGGACAGACCTGGGATCAGGTGGTACAACTGGGCAAAGCCATCGAGAAAGCCGGTGCCACTATTATCAATACCGGCATCGGCTGGCATGAAGCGCGGGTACCTACCATTGTGACCTCTGTGCCCCGGGGTGGCTTTGCGGACGTCACCGCCAAGTTCTACGGTGAAGTAGAGATTCCGGTATGTACTACCAACAGGATCAATACCCCTGAAAAAGGCGAGGAAATCCTTGCTGCCGGCAAGGCGGATATGGTGTCCATGGCGCGGCCGCTGCTTGCAGATTCCGAGTTTGTCCGCAAGGCGGAGCAGAACCGAAGCGACGAAATCAACACCTGCATCGCCTGCAACCAGGCGTGTCTGGACCATGTTTTCCAGCTCAAGCGGGCATCCTGCCTGGTGAACCCCCGTGCCTGTCACGAGACCGAACTGGTGTTGACAGTGGCCCCGGTCAGCCGCCGCGTTGCCGTGGTGGGTGCCGGGCCTGCAGGCCTGGCGGCAGCCACCACGGCCGCCAAACGGGGCCACAAGGTGACGCTGTTCGAGGCCGACGACAGAGTTGGTGGCCAGTTCAACTACGCCAAGCGTATCCCCGGCAAGGAAGAATTCTACGAGACCCTGCGCTATTACCAGCGCCAGATCGAAATACTGGGCATCGAGCTCAAGCTCAACACCCGCGTGGACTCGGATGCGCTCAGTGAAGCCGGCTACGATGACGTCATCATTGCCACCGGTGTCAAACCGCGAACACCGAAAATTGAGGGTATCGACCATCCGAAAGTGCTGGGGTATCTCGATGTGCTGCGTCATGACAAGCCCGTCGGCCAGTCGGTCGCCGTCATCGGTGCGGGCGGCATTGGTTTCGACGTCAGTGAGTTCCTGACTCACGATGCCAGCCATCATCCGGAGGGAGAACAGGTCAGCATTGCCGACTGGCAGGCGGAGTGGGGCGTTGATCCGCGGTTTGAAGGACCGGGCGGGCTGGCAGAGCGTAAATCAGCTTCCTCACCTCGAAAGATCTACCTGATGCAACGCAAGAACAGCAAGGTGGGTGGAGGCCTGGGCAAGACCTCCGGTTGGGTTCATCGCAACAGTCTCAAACACCGGGACGTGGAAATGCTCCGCGGTTGCACTTACGAGAAGATCGACGATGAAGGCCTGCACATTACGTTATCGGACAAGGATGGAAAGGTGACGGAGAGCAAGGTGCTGGCGGTGGATAATGTGATTATTTGCGCTGGTCAGGAACCGTTCCGGGCGTTATTTGACGATCTCGTCAATCGAGGAATTCAGACGCATCTGATTGGTGGTGCGGATGTTGCGGAAGAGCTGGATGCCAAGCGGGCAATCCGCCAGGGTACGGAGGTGGCTGCCGGAATCTGATCCTGGGCGACAAATTTGGTCACAAAGTGATCGCCTTGATCAGTCGGGCTCCGGGACAGTCAGTTGCTGATACAGCCGCTGACTGCCTTTATCGAATGGCTTTCAGGGCCTCGCTGATGGCATCAGCTTCTGCGGACAGGACCCGGTAACGCAGGCTGTCTGCCTGCTGGCTGGCCTGCAACAACTGTTTTTGCTTCATATCGTAGAGGCGGCTCAACAGGTCTGATTTCTGGTTTCTTTGCAGTGCTGTCATGGTATTACCCTCCGCGGGAAATAACCTGTGTCAATAGTTTTTACGTTTGGCCCTGACTTCCAGCCTTGTACTGAATTCCTAGCATAACCCGGGCCAAACCGGCGCGTCGGTGCGCTAGCGACCAAACCGGGCACGATAAATTCCCGGGGCCAGGCCGGTATGTTTCCGGAACAGCCGACTGAACGAGCTGACGTCCTCGTAACCCACCAATCGCGTCACTTCCTCCACCGCAGCCCGTGAATTCTCCAGATGCTGCCGCGCCGCCTCGATTCTCAGAACCTGCAGATAACCCGTGGGAGTATCCCCCGTGGCCGCCCTGAACCGGCGAATCAGTGAGCGTTCCGTCAACCCCGCCAGCGCGGCAAGCTGTTGCAGGGTGACCGGCTTGGTATAATTCGCGTCCAGCCAGTCCTGAAGCTTCAGAATGGCGGTATCGGAATGATAACGCCGGGCCTGCAGGGCACCGTAAGGCGCCTGACTGGTCCGCCCCGCATCAATCACAAAAGCCTTCGCCAGCTCCCGCGCCACCCTGGCCCCGGCAAAACGCTCGACAAGATAAACCCCCAGGTCCCACCAGGCCATCCCACCTCCGGCACAGGCAACGTGCCCATCCACCGTAATCAGCTTGTCCGGCTGCAGCTCCACGCCCGGGAAACGCTGCCGGAACTGATTGCTGAACCCCCAATGCGTCGTCGCCTGCCGCCCCTCCAGCAACCCCGCCTCGGCCAGCAGAAACGCTCCCGTGCAGTTACTGGCTACACGGACCTGCCCGGAGGCGGCGTCCCGAAACCCACTGAGCCACTGAACCAGATCCGGGTTGGCGGCCAGAACCTGAGCCATCGGCGCCCCAATGGTCGGTACGATTACCAGGTCGGACTGCAAATCGCCGGCAGAATAGTCCCGCCAATCCCCGTCCGCAAGTAATGTAATCCCGTTGATACAACGGCAGGGTTTCCCCCCGTCGGTTAAAAGCCGCGTCGTAAACTCCTGCTCCGGCGGCGTGTCATTGATCCGCGCCCAGGTCACCCCTGCCAGCCGAAATAGATCGATAACACCGGTAATCGCGCTGGCGAGCGCACCATCAAAGCCAATTACTGCAACGTTGTACAAGGCAGACTCCAAATCAGGAAGCCAGCGGGAGGGTGTTCCTGCTGGCGGCCGTCTGGCATGCACCCTAAGAGGCAAAGGTGGCGAATTCAACCATGATTATGTCATTAACGCCGGTTTTAACAAAAACAACCGTATGAGAGGCTATACGCCATAAACAGGAGACTACCCCAATGACAGACACCCTGATCGACCGCCGCGACCTGGCGTTCCAGCTCTACGAAGTACTTGACACCGAAAGCCTCAGCGAACGCGAGCGCTTCAGCGAACACAGCCGCGACACCTTCGATGCCGTCATCGAAACTGCCGACAAAATCGCCCGCGACAAATTCGCCACCCACAACAGCGCCGCCGACAAAGACGAGCCGAAGTTCGTGAATGGCCAGGTGGAAATGCTTCCCCAGGTCAAAGAGGCCTTCGACGCCTACGCCGATGCCGGCTTCATAGCCGGCCGTTACGATTACGATCTCGGCGGTATGCAACTGCCGGAATCCGTTATGGCTGCCTGTAACGGGTTCTTTACAGCGGCCAATCCGGGTACGGCCGGCTATCCATTCCTGACTACGGCCGCTGCCAACCTGATCCGCGTGTTCGGCAGCGACCAGCAGAAAAACACCTTCCTGCCTCACATGCTCAGTGGCCGTTTCAGCGGCACCATGGCCCTGACCGAGCCCCATGCAGGCTCATCCCTGGCGGATATCCGTACCTCCGCGTCGCCAACGGATGAAGGCCACTACCTGATCAAGGGCGCCAAGATCTACATCTCCGGTGGTGAGCAGTCCATCACCGAAAACATCGTTCACATGGTACTGGCCAAGATCAAGGGCGCACCGGCGGGCGTAAAGGGCATCTCCCTGTTCATCGTGCCGAAGTTCATTGTTGATGAGGAAGGCTCTGCCAAGGAGCGCAACGGTGTGAATCTGGCGGGCCTGATTCACAAGCTGGGTTACCGGGGTACCACTTCCACCGCACTCAGTTTCGGTGACGATGCTCCCTGTCACGGCTATCTGGTTGGCGAACCCCACCAGGGCCTGAAGTACATGTTCCAGATGATGAACGAAGCCCGCGTTGGCGTTGGCTTTGGCGCTGCTGTTATAGGCTACCGCGGCTACATGCACAGCCTGGAGTATGCCAAGGACCGCCTTCAGGGCCGCAAGCCGTCAGAAAAGAATCCGGAAGCGCCCCAGGTGCCCATCATCGAACACGCCGACGTTCGCCGCATGCTGCTGGCCCAGAAAGCCTACAGCGAAGGTGGTCTGGCCCTGTGCCTGTATGGCGCACGGCTGATGGACGACCAGCACACCCATCCGGATGAACACAAGCGGATGGAAGCCGGCAAGCTGCTGGACCTGCTGACACCGGTCATCAAGGCGTGGCCATCCGAGTTCGGCCCCAAGGCCAACGACCTGGCGATCCAGGTATACGGCGGTGCCGGCTACACCCGTGAATACCCGGCGGAACAGTGCTGGCGGGACAATCGCCTGAACCCGATTCACGAAGGCACCAACGGCATCCAGGCCCTGGACCTGCTGGGCCGCAAGATCTGGCAGGACCAGAGCCACGGGCTGCAATTGCTGATGCAGGAAATGCAGGTGGACCTGGAAGCGGCAACCACCGACCGCTGCCAGCAGTGGGCCCTGTCCCTGAGCGAAACCCTGCAGCAAGCCGTCAAGGTCACTCAGAGCCTCGGCAAATCCCTGATGTCGGAAGACCCGGATCGGGTGCTGGCCAACGCCTCATGCTACCTGCACCTGTTCGGCCACATTATTGTGTCCTGGATGTGGCTACGCCAGGCCAACGCTGCCGCCAAGGCCCTGGGTTCGGCCAACAGCGACGATGAGCGCAGTTTCTACCAGGGCAAGCTGCAGGCAGCCCAGTACTTCTTCCACTGGGAGCTGCCAACGGTGGCCCAGGATCTGGTACTGCTGAAGAATCAGGACGACACCTGCATGAACATGAAGCCGGAGTGGTTCTGAAACTGGCACACTGACGCAAACTGAACCAGACTGTAGGTGAGCCCCGGATTGGCGCTGTATTCGGCGCCCAGGGGCATTATTGTCCCGTCTTAATCCACAGGGAAAAGCCTGACATGACGTCTGGACATGCCTCCACTCCCTACCAGCCCGTGCGCTGTGAAATTCACAGCCTGCTCAGGGAATACCTGACGTCCTCAAAACTTGCCGAAATCGTCTATCGCGACGATGCGGGCCAGATCCAGATTACCCATGATGTGATCCGTGACCTGTTCAGCAGGGCCGGTCAGGAGTTTGTTTTTCTGGGGCGTGGGCACCTGATAAGGCTGGACCATGTACTGACACTCGACGGCAGAACGGTTGCTTGTACTGATTGATGTCAGCAGGTTATTGCTTTTCCTAACTTATTGTCACTGCTAACAAAAACGTAATCAGCAAGTAATTGTGCCGGGTCCACCATGGCCGTAGACTTACCGTTGATGTTTTTACAAGCCAACGAAGGGACATGGTTATGAATAAGCTGACACTGAGCGCACTGGCACTTCTTATGACGCTGGGCCTCGCTGCCTGCAGTCAGGACGACAACGAAGGAGCTGATTTCGAGGAAGCCGGCGATAACGTCGAAGACATGGCGGATGACGCCGGCGATAACGTCGAAGACATGGCGGATGACGCCGGCGATGCTGCCGAAGAAACCTACGAGGACGCTACCGGGGAGAATGACAGCGCCTGGGACGAAACCCAGGATGCTGCTGACGACGCGGCCGAAGAAACCGGTGAAGCGGCTGAGGAAGCTGGCGAGGAGATGGGAGAGGCTGCCGAGGAGGCAGGTGATTCCATGGAGCAGTAACCTCCTGAAATGCCGCAGGTAGTAAAGAGCCTGCGGCATCTGTATAGCTCATCTTTCTTGAAAACGGCCACCATAACGGTGGCCGTTTTCATTTTATACGGCTATTTCTCCTCCATCTTCACGTGTAATAACCAAAGTCACTGAATCCGGCCGCTTTCGCCGGCGGGGCGATTACCATTATCGCCGATGAGCGGATATATGGTAGCCGACTCTGGTCGACACCACTCTCTCCTTGAATTTACAGACCAGTGCAAAAGAATTCCTGACCGCAGCCGTTAAAGAGATTGTGGCTGTTCAGACCAGTGAAGTGGTTATGTGACAGCGCCCGGCAAAAAAGATGAAAAGGTTGAACATCTTTCATAACAGGCTGGTATCGGAAGCGTGTCGTTTTGTTACATGCCGGTTGAGGTTGCACTAAAGTATCAGATATAACTATTCGGCATTTCATTACCATCGTTTTCGGGCATTTTAAAAGTGTATTCATTAATAACGATAATAACGAGGTGGCTATGGGCTTACTCAGTCGACCTATTCTTTTGGCAGGGGTATCGGTTGCAGTCGTTGTTGCCATCGTGGCCACACTGGGGGCGCCCTTGATCGGTCTGGACGGTTCGTCGGTCCTGATTGGCCTTATTGTTGGGCTTTTGGTGGCAACCGCTTATCTGGTATTGCGCGTACTGGAGCCGGTAGAGAGATCGCTCAAACAGCTGAACGATGGTGAACTCTCTGAAGACAGTCCCCTGGGTAAACAGTGCGCGGGTATTGTTACCGAAGCCAGGGCCGGCCGCGCCCTGATTGAGGCGCTGTCCGGCAGTGCCGACAAAAGCGCGATATCCGCGGCACAGGTCTCTTTTGCAGCAGACCAGTTAAAGGTGCGCCTGGACCGCCAGGTCAGCGAAACCGCGCAAATGTCGGATTATGCGGGGCAGATTACGGAAAGTGTGCGGGAATCCGCCCAGCAGGCCACCGATGCCGCTACCATGGCATTGCAGAACAGGCAGGTGAGCACGGAAGGGCGCGAGGCACTGACAACCGCTATAGACAGCGTCAGGGCCGTGCATGAGCAGTCCAGCGAGAATCTGAGGCTGATCCAGGAACTGAATGAGAAGTCAAACAAGATTCAGGGAGTTACCACAACCATTCAGGGAATCGCAGAGCAGACCAACCTGCTGGCCCTGAACGCAGCCATTGAAGCCGCCCGCGCAGGCGACCAGGGGCGTGGTTTTGCCGTGGTTGCTGACGAGGTCAGGCAACTGGCCGGCCGGACCGCGCAGGCTACTGGTGAAGTCGCCGAAACCCTGCAGGAAATCAGGTCTGACACCTCGCTGATTGTGTCAAGAATTGAGGACCTCGCCAGAAGTGTGGAGGCGGGGCTGGAGTCCGTCGAGAGTGTTGGTGAACGGCTCGACCAGATCCGTGATCAATCCGACCGGGTTCAGCAGCAGGTATCGCGGATTGCCGAGATTGACCAGAATAACGAACAGAGTCTGCAGCAGGTGTCTGGCGCCATCGAAACGGTTCGTGACCAGATCACGGAGAGTGACGCCAGCGTCGCGTCCCTTGCCCAGCAGGCCGCTACCCTGATGGAGTTGGCGGAAGAGGCCAATGCGGCATTTGCTCTTAATAGCGATGAAAGCTATCACCGCGCCTTCTATGACCAGGCCCGGCAGGGCGCGGACCGGATTGGCAAACTCTTTGAGCAGGCCATTAGTGATGGGCAATTGTCGGAGAGTGCTCTGTTCGACAAGAAGAGAGAGCCCATCCCCAACACCAATCCCCAGCAATATTCGAGCAGTTACGACCGATTTACCGACCAGCAACTCCCGTCGGTACAGGAATCGGTAAAGTCGGCCCATTCTGCAATGGTGTATGCGATTGCCATAGCACCCGACGGCTATGTGCCAACCCATAACCGCGACTTTGCCCACGCGCCGACCGGCGACCCCGAAGTTGATCTGGTGAAGAGCCGCAGCAAACGACTGTTCAACGACCGCACCGGTGCCCGCTGTGGCAGCCACACCCAGAGCATGCTGCTGCAGACCTACCGGCGGGATACCGGGGAAATCATGCATGACCTGTCGGTGCCGGTTTATGTGAATGGAAAGCACTGGGGCGGTTTCCGTCTGGGTTACAGGCCGGACAGTCACTGACCGGCTGGCCTGTGAGGCCCGGATGCTGTGATACACTTCTGGTACGCAGTAAAAGGAGAGGCCTTTTGTCCGAGCCTGAATACATTCCCGCTAACGAAGATCCGCTCGCGCGCCGTGAGGAACCGGGTCGTAACCTTGCCGTGCTGGTTTATATCCTGCAGGCACTCTCTTTTTTCGTGGGGGGAATTACCGGCCTTGCCGGCGTTATCATCAATTACGTCAAGCTTGATGATATCAAGAACACCTGGATCGAGCCGCATTTCCGCTGGCAGATCCGTACCTTCTGGATAGGGCTGTTGTGGACGGTTGTCGGCATAGTGACTACGCCCCTGATCATTGGCTGGTTTGTGCTGCTGGGGATCTCCATCTGGATAATCTACCGCATTGTGAAAGGGGCCCTGGCGTTGAATGAGGGCAAGGCCCCGCAAGTTCCCTAGTCAGCCGTGACTTCCTTCAGTCGGGTCGCGCTGATGGCGCCAGCCAGCCCCATCAGTCCGAGCAACAGGATGACCGCCACATCGGAAATCATCGAGACAAGGGCTGTCAGTCCGCCGGTTAGCAGCAAAAGAATGCCTATTACGGTATTGCTGACAGCGGTATAGTCAGTGCGCTTGTTGCCTCCTGCCATGTCCACCAGGTAAGTCTTGCGACCCAGCCGGACTCCGGCATGGGCGATGCTGAGCAGGAAAAAGGCTCCCGGATAGAACCACATGCCTCCGGTATCTTCCCCTGCCAGCAGGGCAATCACGCCTACCAGCAGGCAAACGCCACTGGATATCAGTGCCCCACGGATCATCACCCGTCGGCTTGAATCATCGGCCATCCAGCCCCAGACACTGGCGCTCACTGAACTGGCGAGGCTGCTTGCCAGCAGGAACACGCCCAGAAGCCATCCACTGTCGGCATTTTTCTGGGCCAGCACCACGAGGTAAGGCGATGCCAGGGCCGAGCAAAGCAGCAGCGCCCGGGTGACCACAAAATGCCGGAAAGGCCCGTCGTCCCGAAGCAGGGAAAGGCTCTTTAAGGCTTCACCCAGGGCATTGCCGCCGCCTCCGGTTTCACCATCGTATTCGTCAACCGAGGCAAACAGCAGTCCGGCGATCACCCAGAGCCCGGCGGCCAGCAGTAACAGTAGCGTGTAAAAAAGGACACCCGGGTCGCCCCGGTTCCAGAACAGCAGCGCGGTCAGCACGACGGTAGCCGATCCGCCAATAGTGGAGGCAAGGCCGGAAAGCCTGCCCCTGCGTTTTTTGGGTATGCATTTGCCCTGTACGTCTTTCATGGATACCGAGCAGAAGCCGCGTGCCAGGGAAAACAGGACCAGTGCCCCCACGACGCCAGCGCCTGCAGCGTACCCCTCGAGGAACCAGATGCTGGCGGCCATGCCCAGAACACTGGCCGCCTGGCCGAAGCTGCCAAGGGTCCAGAACCATTTGCGCACCGGCTTTCGCCTGACCCATGCACCGATGACCATCTGCGGAATCATGGAGCCGGACTCCCGGATGGGAACCAGCCAGGCAACCAGTGCCGGTGCACCAATGGCGCTCAGTAGCCAGGCCAGGACGGTTTTGGGGCTGACCAGCAGGTCGCCGAGCTTGGTGAGTACATTGCTGCCCAGAATCAGGAAGAAGTTGCGGGGTACCTCGCGGCAGGCTTCGTCGGGAATATCCGTGCATACCCGGGCGTCTTCCTCATTGGCAATAAGGCTGTAAAGACGCTCGGTAGCGTCGTTCTTGGGGGTTGGCAAATCGCTATCCTCACGGAAAAACAGGGCTAAAGGATATCAGCCAGGAGCAGGTTCTCAAGCCTTGCCTCCACAGTTTCACTCATGCCTAATAGGTGTCCTTCAACCGGGAGCCCTGCTAATGCTGAGTTACCTCCACGCTTTTCACGCTGGTAATTTCGCCGATATACAGAAACACTCAGTGTTGGTGCTGGCTTTGCGAATGATGCAGGCGAAGCCCTCCGCCATTGCCTGCTTCGATACCCACGCTGGCAGTGCAGGCTATGACCTTGCGGGTGACAGGGCGATGAAAACCGGTGAGGCGAACGCCGGAGTGCAGAAGGTCTGGCGCTGCAGGGAACAATTACAGTCGGATGACTGGCAGGCCATCATCGATGAACTGGCAGCGGGAAACGGACGTTGTGGAGACCTTGAGCGCTATCCTGGCTCGCCCCGCTGGTTCTCCAGATATCTGCGTGAGCAGGACAGCCTGACCGCTTTCGAATTGCATCCGGCTGAAGGTGAAACCCTGTCTCAGTGGGCCAGCGGTCGCTCAGGAACAAGAGTCTGCCGGGAAGACGGCCTGCAAGGACTGCTTCGCCACCTGCCACCAAGGCAGCCAAGACTTCTGGTGCTGATTGATCCGTCCTACGAAGTAAAAACTGAGTATGAAGACGTGGCCGAAACCCTGAAGCGGGCCTGGCAGAAATGCCGCCACGGGGTTTTCCTGATCTGGTATCCGATTCTGGCAGGCAGGCCCCATGAGAGGCTGAAAGGTGCGATATCAGAGGGTACGGTCCGTAAGGTGCTGTGCCAGGAAATCATGCTGAACCAGCCTCCCGAACGGGGCATGGTCGGGTCCGGTATGCTGGTGGTCAACCCGCCGTGGGGCTTCGATGCCAGGCTCGCATCGATGATGGAAGCCGCTTCTGACAGTGAATGCCTTGGCATTACTGCAACCACGGACTGGCTGGTGCAGGAGTAAAGTGATTTTCCGGCTTGTTCAGCTACCCTGACCTTTAGTCTCAGCCTCAGATTCCGCCTCGTCGACCATCTCGATAATCTGTTCCAGAATTGCCTCGCCCCGTTCTCCAGCAATCCGTGTGTAGGCTTCACGAACCGGCAGGCTTGCCTCGCGGAAACGCTCACGCTCGCCGTCTGTCAATTCAATGGTGCGGATATTGCTATTTTGCCGGATGGTTTCAAGGCGGCTGGCATTCAGCTCGGCCTGTACCTCGTAGGCAAGAGGTGTTACCTCGTCCAGGGCGTCTTTCAGCCAGCGTTTCTGATCATCGGGGAGGGCATCAAACCATTCTTTGTTGGAGACCACCGAGGTGACGAACTGGGCCGGCCTGGCGAACGTCATGGCGTTCTGGACCTCATAGAAGCCCATTTCCTCAATAGCAAAAACCGGATTGGTCTGTCCGTCGATACGGCGTAACTGGAGGTCACTGTAGACCTGTGAAAAGGGTGTCGGGGCTGGTTGGGCACCGTAGGCCTTGAATGCCTCGGCCGCGATCTCCGACGTCATGGTACGGATGGCGAGTCCTTCAAAGTCAGCCGGTGTCCTCAGGGGCTTATTGGCGGTCCATGCCATCCAGCCTTCGGGGACAAAACCCAGAAGTTTGAGGTTCTGCTCCCCATAGGGTTCGCTGAATGCCTGCATCAACCTGTCGCTGGCCAGAATGTCCCGGGTTACGTTTTCATCATCTGACAGTAGAAAGTGAAGCGTGAAAACGCCGGTTTCCGGAACCACATCGGCCAGGTGCCCGGGGGATGCGAAGGCAAGGTGGACGGAGCCTTCGCGGGCGAGTTCGGTCAGCTGGATGGATGTTCCGATGGAGCCGTAGGGGAAAATGTCGATCAGGATGTTGCCGTCTGAAATGCTCTCGATGCGCTCTTTCAGCTCCATTGCATATTCGTGCTGGACGCTGCCTTCAATCTCTTCCAGCGCGAACCGCCAGGTGACCGGGTAGGTCGGCTTTTCACTGTCATCGTCGCTGTCGGTGGTTGGGGACGGGCTGTCCGAGCAGCCCGCCAGAAGCAGGATGACCATTGCAAACAAAGGGGTTCGCCAATGGCAAAGTCGTCGCATTTACTGTCTCCGGCCGTTATCAACTGATCCTTTTAAGCAAGGTACCACAATACACCGGCCCAGTGGTTTGTGGCTGACCGTCAGGGACAAACAAAAAGGCCCCGCATTCGCGGGGCCCGAAACGACACGATCGCAGGGACTGGCTTACATCAGCGCGTCAACGCGGTTCCGTACTTCCGGCTCGCTGTTGTACGCGGTTGCGATTGAGTTGTAGGTCGGGATATCCATACCGGCGTCCTCAATCACGGTGACCATCTCATCGTTGGCTTCCATCTGCAGTTCCTGAGCTTTCTGCTGGGAATCGGCAGCTTCAATTTTCTCCATGTACTCGTCACGGATGTCATTGATGCCTTCCTGAGCTTCTACGAATTGCTTCAACTGCTCGTCAGAAAAGTTGGTGTCCTGGCTGCCTGCCGAGGCCGGGTCGCTGTATCCACCGTCAGTGTCAGCGGACTCCGGGTTCTGCTCGCTTTCCTGGGCGAGAGCGGGGCCAGCGGCCAGCAGTGCCAGGGATGCTGCCAGTGAAACGAGTAGCTTGTTCATAAATCTCTCCTTTGCTGTTGTTCAGACGCTGCGCTCAGCGCAACCAGTCTTTCTTTATCAAACCGAAGTGTTATTCAGTCGCCGTGATAATCTTGCTCTTTCAAGGCCCGTGCCAGTTTTCAATAATTCAAAAATAACATTTGAAAACAAAGGGTTGTTGATCATCAGCCGTTACCGTTGAGTAATATTTCTTGTGGCTAAATGTCACATGTGGCATAGGTGTGTGACACTTTGTCGGAGTTGGTTATGAAAAGGTCCGTGCTCACCGCGCGCGAAATGTTTCGTTCATTGCGGCTGACCCTGTTGCTGAGCATTGTTGTTCCACTGATGGCGTTCAGTGGCGTCGCTATTTATGTCGGGCTTGGTGCTGTGGAGGAAAACCTGAACGACCGGCTGAGGGAGGACCTTGAACTTGTGGCCCGAGCCGTCAGCGGGCCTCTCTCGCAAGCCATGTCTGATGGCGATGAAATCGTGATGGGCGAGTCGCTGAAGTCCATATTCCGGATTGGTCGCGTATTCGGTGCTTCTGTGTTTGATGAGGATGGCAGGCAGATCGCCAGCCTGGGTGTGGCGGATACTGACGTTACCCGCAGTGTCAGTGCTGAGCGGGTGATTGACAGCGGCGAGTTGGACGGTGCGTTCCGCAGGGTGGACGGTGTTTCTGTTTTCTCCCAGTTCACACCGCTGATTGCCGCTGATGGGCGGATCCAGGGCCTGCTCCAGGTCACCCGTAAACGCAGTGATTTCCATGAGCTGGTGGCATCCAGCCGTATCTGGGCTGTGAGTATCTGGTCAGTGGTATCGCTGATGGTCATTCTCGTTGTGGTACTGGGTCACTATGGCGCTGTTGGGCGTCATGTCAGTCGGTTGCTAGAAATCATGGAGCGGATGGCTCCCGGTCGTTGGCAGGTTGAAGAGCCACCTGCAGGCCCGAGAGAGCTGCGGCAGATTCACGAAGGTTTGCGCGACATGGGCGAGCGCATGATGGACGCGGAAACGGAAATCAGGGAGAGCGTTGAACGTGAGCGGGAGCTCGCGGAGCAACTCGAATACCAGGAAAAGGTGGCCATGATCGGCCGTGTGGCCGGCGGCGTCGCACACGAACTGGGTGCGCCACTGAGCGTGATCCAGGGCCGCGCCAATATACTGGGGCGAGGTGATCTGGCTGAGGGCGACAGGCGGCATCTGAAGGATATAGAGCATCAGGTCGAGCGCATGACGCTGATTATCCAGCAGTTACTGGATTGTTTCAGGCACGTGCCAGACTCCCGGCGGAAGACGGATCTGGTGGCAACGGCAAGGGAGGTGCTGGACCGAATTGGTGAGGAACCGAGGTGTCAGGGCGTGGAGATCCGCTCCAAGATTCCCGACACCAAGGCAGACATACTGGCAGAGCCGACCCGCCTTGACATGGCATGCGTGAATATCATCCGTAATGCCTGCCAGGCGGCAAATTCGGCGGTGACGGTCACACTTCTCGAGCACGACGGGCTTTGGGAGTTGCGGGTAGACGACGACGGCCCGGGGATCGAGGAAGCCATGCGTGAACGGATATTCGAGCCCTTCTTCAGCACCCGTGCCGCCGGTGAAGGAACCGGGCTGGGTCTGGCGGTTGTGGGCAGTGTGCTCAAGGAGCATGGTGGCCGGATTGAAGTGGGTTCAAACCCGGAAGGCGGATGCCGGATGTCCACGTTCTGGCCGGTATATCAACACAATGAGGCCCATGGGGAGGTCAGTCATGAGTCGTAATCCATCCTCGATCCTGCTGGTGGAAGACGATGCCAGCCTGCGAACACTGCTGGCGGAAGAGCTTGAGGTGGATGGCTACCGGGTCAGCTGTGCCGGAACTGCCGAGGAAGGGCGCAGACTCGCCATGGAATCAGACGCGGACCTGATTGTCTCGGACCTCCGGCTTCCGGATGGTGATGGGCTGTCGATACTCCGGCAACTGCAGGCAGGGGGCGCCTCGGTGCCTTTTATTATCATTACCGCTTTCGGCACTGTCGACCAGGCCGTGGAGGCTCTCAAGGCAGGGGCCGATGACTTTCTTACCAAGCCGCTTTCCACCGATCATCTGAGATTGAAGATCAAGCGTCTGCTGGCCCATGCCGCCGTTACCAGCGAACTGGCCCGTTACAAGTCGCAGACCACCGAGGACAACTCGCTGGGATTGGTGGGTGAAAACCGGGCCATGATGCAGCTGAGAAACGAAATCAAGCAGGTCGCCAGAAGCCAGGCTGCGGTTCTGGTCAGCGGAGAAAGCGGGACTGGCAAGGAGCTGGTGGCCCGTGCCATCCACGATGAGAGTGACCGCAGGAACCGGCCTTTTATCCCGGTCAACTGCGCCGGTATTCCCCAGGAACTGATGGAAAGCGAATTCTTTGGCCATGAAGCAGGTGCTTTCACGGGTGCAAAGTCCGCCCGCCGGGGCCTGTTTGCGGAAGCGGATGGTGGCACGCTGCTGCTGGATGAGATCGGGGAAATGCCTCTGGCATTGCAGGCAAAGCTGTTGCGGGTGCTGCAGGAGGGCACCATCAAGCCGGTGGGTGCGGACCAGGAGGAAAAGGTGGATGTGCGTATCATCGCTGCCACCCACCAGGACCTGATCAAGGCGGTGGAACAGGGGAGTTTCCGGGAAGATCTTTATTACCGGCTGGAAACCCTGACCCTGTTTGTGCCCCCGCTCAGGGAGCGCGGAGACGATGTAGACCTTCTTGCCATGCACTTTCTGCAGGATTCAGCCAGGCGGCACAATCGTGGCTTTCTGCAGCTGAGCGAGGTGGCATCGCAGATCCTCTCCGATTACCCGTTCCCGGGCAATGTAAGAGAGTTGGGCAGTGCCATAGAACGGGCGGTGACCTTTTGCGATGGCGACATGATTCTTCCAGAACATCTGCCCGCGCGCATTCGAAAGCGCCAGACTGATACACCTGAAGCAAGGCCAGGGCTGCCCACAGGCAAGCTGGCCGACTGGCCTACCCTGGAGCAGGTTCAGCAGGACTATGTCGGGCGAGTGATCAGTGCCGTGGATGGGAATAAACGGCGTGCAGCGCAAATACTGGGAGTCAATCGTCGCACTCTGTATCGCTGGCTGGACAGCGAGAAGGACGAGGCCAATGACTAACCAGAAGCAGGCCATGCTTTATGGCCTGGGTACAGTGCTGCTGTGGTCAACGGTCGCCACGGCGTTCAAGCTGTCGCTGCGGGAGCTGAGCCCCATCCAGATGCTGGTTATAGCCTGTTCCGCTTCGGTGCTGGTTATGGCGCTGGTGCTGCTGGTCCAGCGTCGCTGGCACCTGGTTTTCCAGTTGAGCAGGCGCCAGTACCTGCAGTCCATGGGCATGGGGCTGATCAATCCCTGCCTTTATTATTTCCTGCTTTTCGGCGCTTTTGATCGACTCCCCGCCCAGGAGGCGCAGCCCCTGAATTATACCTGGGCGCTGGTGTTGGCCTATCTCTCCGTGCCCTTTCTGGGGCAGCGCCTGAAAGCGGCAGACATAATTGCCGGACTGGTCTGTTACAGCGGCGTGGTGGTGATTGCTACCCGCGGTGATGTTCTTTCGCTGACATTTTCCGACCCGCTGGGAGTCGCGTTTGCAATTGGCAGCACCCTGGTGTGGGCGTCCTACTGGATCATTGCCACACGGGACACCCGGGATCCGGTTGTGGGACTGTTTCTGAACTTCCTCTGTGGCCTACCGGTGATTGTGGTGGTCTGTGCCGTGACGGCGGGATTTGATTTCAGCCCTGGAACCGGTCTCACCGCTGCCATCTACGTGGGCGTGTTCGAGATGGGAATTGCTTTTGTCCTGTGGTCCTATGCCATGAAGAAGGCGGAAAATACATCGCGGGTGAGCAATCTGATCTTCATTTCCCCGTTCCTGTCACTGGTGTTTATTTATTTCATCCTCGGCGAAATCATTCTGCCGTCAACCTATATTGGCCTGGTGCTGATTGTGACCGGGCTGTGGATTCAACAGCGCAAGGCGCGGGATAAAATGGTCAGGGCAACATCCCCATGAGCCAGTGGTACATCTATATGGTGCGAACCGCCAAGGGAGCCCTTTATACCGGCATAACAACCGATGTGGCCAGACGTTTTTCCGAGCACCAGGCCGGCGGCGGGAAGGGCGCCAGAAGTCTGCGGGGGAAAGGGCCCCTTGAGCTGGTTTTCTCTGCGGAGACCTGTAACCGGGCAACGGCGTCGAAACTGGAGTGGCAGATCAAACGCTGGCCGCGGCAGCAGAAAGAGGCACTGGTTCGAGGTGGCCTGCTTCTGCCGGATCTGACCGGAGAGGAAGGTTCGGAGACCTGAGCGACAGATCGTTGAGCTGCTATCAGGCGACGAGATGCCGACGAATGTAATCCCCGGCAGTTGCCAGCGCCTCGGTTGCCCGGTCAAGTTGTCCGGCATGTACCTGGAACACATGCCACAGGCTGTTATAGATCTCCAGGCGGGCATCGACATTGCACCGGTTTGCCAAGTCCGCCAGTCTCTGGGCGTCATTCAGCAGGATTTCCTGGCTGCCCACCTGAATCAGCATTGGCGGCAAGCCCGACAGGTCTCCGTAAACCGGTGACACATAAGGGTTGGAAACAGGCTCACTGCCGCAGTATAGCCGGGCAGCCTTGTCGATCCAGCGTCTTTGCAGGACCGGTTCGCATTCCGGAGCATAAAGGTGGGCATTCGAGAGGTCGGTCCAGGGGGACATCATCATCAGCGATGAGGGCAGTGGCAACCCCTTGTCGCGCAGGCTCATTGCCAGTGCAATGGCCAGCCCACCTCCTGCTGAGTCGCCCGCAAGGCTGAGCGATGCCGGTGGGTGACCTTCATCAATCAGGGCAAGATAGACGTTTTCCGCATCGTCCAGCGCTGCAGGGTAGGGATTTTCCGGAGCAAGCCGGTAATCAGGGACGATTACCATGGCGCCGCTGGCTTTTGCCAGGTGTCCGGTGATGCCCCGATGGGTGCGGGCGGAACCGATGATATAACCGCCACCGTGAAAATACAGCACCACCCCGCTCGGGCTGTCACCATGGTGAACCCGCGTCATCGCAAGGCCTCCGGCCTCGATATCGTCAAAGCGGGTGCCCTTTGGCGGGATAGAGGTTCGATAGGCTTTGCTCACCAGACGGCGCTGGATACTGACCGGAACGGCGGGATGCAGCAACGGCCTGACCAGCCGCATCATGGTCTGGCGTAGCCCGGTTTCCAGTGCAGTCTGTATCATTGCTTACTCCGCTTTAACGGCCTATAAGGTGTTGTGGTGTGCTAACCTAACGGCACAGCTCATTCATGGCTACCCCGCCATCTTCGCACCGATAAATGACAGGCGTTTAACTCTACGTGTACTGGAAAACAGATACCATAGAAATTCCGAACTGGAACCGGGCATCGCTACTGGAAAGGCTGGAGCCATTTGATCCCGAACGCCAGGAAGCGCTTGGCGAGGACATGGTCGCCTACTGTCGGTTCTACGGGCTGGATCTCTGGGTAGAGCACCCGGATGTTTCCTATCATCAGGGCTATGTGATGGCGGACCGGCACCAGGTAATGGTGCATTATTTCAAGCTGCCGGGAAAAGAACCGTCCAAAGGCACTGTCTTTATCCTGCATGGTTACTTCGACCACGTCGGCCTTTACAGCCAGCTGATTGACCGTTGCCTTGGTGCCGGATTTGACGTGCTCGCGTATGACCAGCCGGGGCACGGGTTGTCCAGCGGCACGCCTGCGGCAATTGGCAATTTTCTGGAGTATCAGGCGGTACTGACCGATGTGATGGCCAGTGTCAGAGGCAAGGTAAGATCCCCGTGGTATGCCGTCGGGCAGAGTACCGGTGGCGCGATTCTGATTGATTATCTGCTGACCAATCACCATACCCCTGAAACGTCGGACTTCCGGCGGGTTGTACTGTTGGCCCCGCTGATACGCCCTATGGGCTGGCTGGGAGCAAAGATCCTTCACAGCCTGGTCAAACCGTTTGTTTCCCGGTGGGCCCGGGTTTTTGGCGCGAACAGCGGCAACTCCCGGTTTCTGAGCTTCCTGAAGGAGCATGATCCGCTCCAGGCGAGGGCCGTCCATGTGGACTGGGTAACGGCTTTGAGGCGCTGGGTCCCCCATATAGAGTCCGCCCGCCCGGTAGATTTTCCCATCACCGTCGTGCAGGGCGAGAAAGACCTGACCGTCGACTGGCAGCACAATCTGCGGATCATCCGCAACAAATTTGCCTCGGTTGAGGAACTCCGGATACCGGATGGTCGTCATCATCTGGTAAACGAAGCTCAGGATTTGCAGGCAACGGTATTCAACGCCATTGTGGATACTTTTGAAGGCGACCTTGACAGCCTCCTTTCGGAAGCCTGTCAAGGAAAGTGCAGAGCGGGATAGTTCCGCTATCAGGAATACCTTGGAAAGACTTTGGAGAACGCCGTGAAGAAAACAATTGTTGCTTTTGCAGTCGCCACTGTTGGTCTGGGCGGCTGTATGACATACGACCCTTATACCGGGGAAGAGAAAACCTCAAGCGCTACCAAGGGTAGTATTATTGGTGCCATTGGCGGTGCGGCTGTAGGTGCGGCAACCTCCAGTAGCAGTGACCGGGGCAAGGGTGCGCTGATTGGCGCCGCATCGGGTGCGGCGGTTGGCGGTGGTATCGGCTACTACATGGACAAACAGGAAGCAGAACTGCGCCGCAAGCTTGAGGGCTCAGGTGTTCGTGTGGTGCGCAACGGTGATGAGATCGAGCTTGTCATGCCCGGCAACATCACGTTCGATGTGAATGAATCCACCATCAAACCGTCTTTCAGCGATACGCTTGAATCCGTAGGGCTTGTGCTTAAGGAATACGACAAGACCATCATCCAGATTGAGGGCCACACCGACAGCACCGGTTCCCGCGACTACAACCAGTTGCTGAGCGAGCGCAGGGCCTCGTCCGTTCGGGACTTCCTGCTGAACCAGGGTATTGAGTCCAAGCGCACGCGTGCCGTTGGTTATGGTCCCCGTTATCCGGTGGCCTCCAACGATACGTCTTCTGGCCGCGAACAGAATCGCCGTGTTGAGCTGACACTGGTTCCCATGGAGTAACATAAAAGCCCGGCATCGCGGCGAAAGCGATGCCGGGCTTTTTATTACCTGACGGTAGTCTGCCGGGTCAGTTTTTGCCGCCGGGCAACCAGTCGTCAATTCTTGTCTTGAGATCCTTCAAATGATCTTCCCCTGAATCCCGGATTTCCGAAATCTTTTTGCGCGCCTCTTCAATATGTTTTTCCAGTGACTGGATGCGCTTGGAAAAGTCTTTCTGTATTTCAGCTTCTGCCTGATCGTCTTCGGCTTTTGCCATCTTCTCTTCGGCATCGGCCTGCAGGCTCTTGATCTGCTTGCTCCAGTACTCGGTCTGGGTTTCCAGTTTTTTCTGCAGTGACTCCCTCAGTGACATGAAATGCTCCTTGAAGTGATTGTTGGACACCATTGAAAAGCCCACATCTCTACAATGGTTGCATCTGATGACATCTCAAGGTCAATGGATCCGAAAACCCGTTAAGATAAGGTAATTTCCCGGAGTTGGCCTGATTGGCCATAAAAAAGCCGGGACCTGCTGGCCCCGGCTTGTGATCACATGCTCTGTGTGGTGAGATCAGAACAGTACGCGGCAGCGGATGGTGCCTTTGACTTTCAGCAGCTTCTCTAAGGCCAGCTCGCCATATTCCTTGTCCACGTCAATCACGACATAGCCGATGTTTTCGGTGGTTTGCAGGTACTGGCCACAGATATTGATGCCGTTTTCTGAAAACACCTGGTTGATTTCCGACATGACACCCGGCACGTTCTCGTGAATGTGCAGCAGGCGATGCTGGTTCGGGTGTGAGGGCAGGGCCACTTCCGGGAAGTTTACAGAGGACACGGAGGTGCCGTTATCGCTGTACATGGCAAGCTTTTCCGCGACTTCACGCCCGATGTTTTCCTGCGCTTCAATGGTCGAGCCGCCAACGTGTGGAGTCAGGATAACGTTATCGAATTCCCTCAGTGGCGACACGAATTCCTCGTCGTTGGACTTGGGCTCTACCGGGAAGACATCAATTGCTGCCCCCAGAAGTTTGCTACTTCGCAGAGCATCCGCCAGCGCATCGATGTCCACCACGGTGCCCCTTGAGGCATTCATCAGGATGCTGCCCGGTTTCATCTGGGCAAACTGCTCTGCCTTGAACATGTACTTGGTCGCCGGTGTTTCCGGTACATGCAGGCTGACCACGTCACAGGTGTTCAGCAGTTCCTGCAGGGTACCCACCTGGGTGGCATTACCGATGGAAAGCTTGGACACCACATCGTAATAGTAAACGTTCATGCCCAGGCCTTCCGCCAGGACACTGAACTGGGTGCCGATATTGCCGTAACCGATGATGCCCAGTTTCTTGCCACGGATTTCATAGCTGTCCTTGGCGGACTTCAGCCATTCTCCCCGATGGGCCTTGGCGTTTTTCTCGGGTACGCCACGGAGCAAAAGAATGGCCTGTGCAAGAACCAGTTCCGCCACACTGCGCGTATTGGAGAAAGGTGCGTTGAAAACGGCAATGCCGCGACGGGTTGCCGCCTGGAGATCTACCTGGTTGGTGCCAATGCAGAAACAGCCCACCGCTACCAGTTTCTGGGCAGCGTCAAATACCTTTTCTGTCAGCTGGGTGCGTGAACGGATACCTACGAAGTGAGCGTCAGTGATCTTTTCGATAAGCTCTTCTTCGGCCAGCGAGTGAGTCAGGAACTCGATGTTCGTATAACCTGCGGCATTGAGGGTATCGATGGCGGACTGGTGCACGCCTTCCAGCAGCAGGATGCGAATTTTGCTCTTTTCAAGAGACGTATTTGACATGGGCTTGATTCCGAACCTTTCGTCACATGAAATGACCTGTGAGCGCCGCTGTTAGCGGGCGGGCTCACAGAACAGGGGCGGTATGATACCATAAACGCAGATTTTCACAGCGCGCCAGGTTACCTGAATCAACTTCGCCTGCTGGCGCCCTGATTAACCCTTTGCGAGACCGGACTATCCATGAATTCTGAACAGATCGTTGCCTCCCTCAGAGACCTGATGGAAACGGGCCAAAGCCCCGGGAAAGTGCTGACAGACGCGGCCGACCTGGAGAACTACGGCAAGGACTGGACCAAAATCTATCCGCCCAAACCGGTGGCTATCGTGCTTCCCAAAACCACTGAACAGGTGCAGGCGCTGGTAAAGTTTGCCAACGAAAACCAGGTGGCGCTGGTGCCTTCCGGCGGGCGCACGGGCCTGAGTGCCGGCGCAGTGGCTGCCAATGGCGAAGTTGTGGTGGCGTTCGACAACATGAACAGGATCCTTGAGTTCAGCGCCAGCGACCGCACAATGAAATGCCAGGCCGGCGTGGTGACTGAGCAGCTTCAGAATGTCGCGGAAGAAAATGGTCTTTACTATCCGGTGGACTTTGCCTCGGCCGGTTCCAGCCAGTTGGGTGGCAACCTGTCCACTAATGCCGGCGGCATCAAGGTGATCCGCTATGGCATGAGCAGGGACTGGGTCGCAGGCCTCAAGGTAGTGACCGGCAAGGGCGATATCCTGGACCTGAACAAGGATCTGGAAAAGAACAATACCGGTTACGACCTGCGCCATCTGTTCATCGGTGCCGAAGGCACCCTGGGCTTCATCACCGAAGCCACCATGAAGCTGTCCCGCAAGCCAGACAACCTGACTGTGCTGGTGTTGGGGCTGAACGACCTCACCAACACCATGGATGTGCTGCAGACCTTCCAGAAGCAGATTGACCTGACGGCCTACGAGTTCTTCTCCCACCAGGCCATGGGGCATGTGCTGGCCCACGGCCAGGTACAGGCGCCGTTCGAAACGGAAGCACCCTACTATGCGCTGCTGGAATTCGAGGCGGTGTCTGACCAGGTGATGGACGACGCCATGGAGCTGTTTGAACAGTGTGTCGAGAACGGCTGGGTGCTGGATGGCGTCATCAGCCAGAGCGAAACCCAGGCCCAGAACCTGTGGCAACTGCGGGAGCGCATTTCCGAGTCCATTGCGCCGCGTACGCCGTATAAGAATGATATCTCCGTGGTGGTTTCCCGGGTGCCAGGGTTCCTGCAGGAAATCGACGAGGTCGTGACTGAGCATTACCCGGATTTTGAAATTATCTGGTTTGGTCACATTGGTGACGGCAACCTGCACCTGAATATCCTCAAGCCGGAAGACATGGCCAAGGAGGATTTCTTCGAGAAATGCCAGCAGGTGAACAAATGGGTTTTCGAGATTGTCGAACGCTACCAGGGCAGTGTGTCTGCAGAGCATGGCGTCGGCATGACCAAAAAAGCGTATCTGGAATATACCCGCAGCGCTGCTGAAATTGCCTACCTGAGAGGCATTAAACAGGTCTTCGATCCCAACCGGGTGATGAACCCGGGCAAGATCTTCGACTGAATGCACTCAGGCGGTGCGGGTGATTCCCCGGAGTGACCGCAATGGTAGAGCAGCTTTCCCTTTCCGAGGGTGACGGTGACTGTTTTCTCCTGACCCCCAACCGCTCCATGAGCTGGAAGGGGAACATCCGCATCTGGCTGGCAGCCTTCATTCTTTCCATGGTGATCTCCACCGGTATGCTTCTGGTCGGAGCCTGGCCGGTGTTACCGTTTGCCGGCCTGGAACTGGCGGCTCTGGCGGCCGGTTTCTACTACACCTCCCGCAAGTGCCAGAGGCAGGAAGTGCTCACCTTCTCGCGGGAACTGATACGCCTGGAAAAAGGCCTGACCCACAAGGAGAAAGAGTGGGAACTGCCCCGGCAGTACACCCGTGTGTGGCAGGATGTACCGCGACATCCCTGGACGCCCCCAAAGCTTCACCTTCAGTTCCGGGGCGAAGAAATTTCCCTGGCGCCGTTTCTCAATATTGATGACACCGAGGAACTGGTTGCTATCCTTGAGAAGAAGGGACTCAGAGTAGAAAAACGGCGCCGGCCTGAAAAACTCTGGTTCTGAGGCACATCCCGAAACAGTCAAAGCGTTGCCCTATGAAAGATCACATCGTGGTTCTCACCGGCGCCGGCATGAGCGCCGAAAGCGGGCTCTCCACCTTCCGTGACAATGGCGGGCTGTGGGAGCAGCACAGTGTGTATGACGTTGCCACTCCTGAGGCTTTCGCCCGTAATCAGGAACTGGTGTTGCGCTTCTATAACGAGCGCCGGCGCCAGCTTGAGACCGCACAACCCAACGACGCCCATCGCCTGCTGGCGGAGCTGGAGCAGCATTGCCGCGTCACCATCATCACCCAGAACGTGGACAACCTGCACGAGCGTGGCGGCTCCACCAGCGTCATCCACCTGCACGGTGAACTTACCAAGGCCCGCAGCTCCAGGCATCCTGAGCTGGTCTACGACATCGGCTTTGGGGACATCCAGCCCGGCGACACCTGTGAACGCGGTTGCCAGCTGCGGCCCCATATCGTGTGGTTCGGGGAGCAGGTACCGATGATCGGGGCCGCTGCCGAGATCGTTCCCACGGCGGACCACCTGCTTATTGTGGGTACATCCCTGCAGGTCTATCCCGCGGCAGGGCTGGTGGAACTGGTGGATTATGATGTGCCAATTACGGTCATCGATCCCGGTGAGCCCGCAAGCCTCTCAAGGGCGCAGGTGATTCGCAAGGGAGCCAGTGAGGGGGTGGCTGAATGGCTTCGGGGGCTGAGCCTATAGCCCCAGGTATTTCTCAAGCTCTTCTCTGAACGCTGCCTGGACACCCAGTCGCTTCATCATCCAGTAATGTCCGGCAATCATGCGGTCGATAAAAATGCTTTCTACCGGCGGCTTGAAGTAGTCCAGGTACTTGAACACAGTGGTGGTCTTGGCAGCGACGTCCTTGTGTAGCTCGGACTCGGCGAAGTCGTAGGGGGTATGGCTGTTGAACGGCTGTATCAGAATATCCCGCCACATGGCGTAGTAGGCCTCGTCCACCGCGGGCTGGCTTTCCACCCGGGCGCCCAGCGCAATCAGGTGACGGTCGAGGGCGGCGTAGTCTTCCTCCAGCGCGGATACCAGGGCATTGCGATAAGCCTCGATGATTTCCGGCTTCAGTTTCTTCACGCAGCCAAAGTCGTACAGAATGACGGTGCCATCCGGGCGGTACGCGAAGTTACCGGCGTGAGGGTCGCCATGGATGCACTGGTAGCGGAATAACTGGTCCGCCATCATGGTAAAGATGCGGTGGCCGATCAGGTTGATGGTGTACTGATCGTATTTTTCCGGTGTGACCCGGCTGATGTGATCACCTTCCACCAGTTCCATGGTCAGAACCCGCCTGGAAGAGTGACTCTCGAATACTTTCGGGATAACAATCCAGTCGTCATTGGCATGGAATGACTGGAAGAGCTCCAGGTTGCGCGCCTCGTTCTCGTAATCCAGCTCTTCTTTCAGCCTCACGCGGATTTCACCGAACAACTGGTCCACGTGTTCCTTGGGCATTCGCAGCAGGCCGCCGAGCTTCAGGGCCATCCGGAGCTGCTTCAGGTCGCTGTCGCAGGACTCGTCCACGCCCGGGTACTGAACCTTGACGATCACATCGGTGCCGTCGTGCAGGCGGGCGCGATGAACCTGGCCGATGGAGGCGGCGGCATAGGGCGTCTCCTGCAGGTACTCGAACAGTTCCGACACCGGTTTGCCCAGCTCGCTCTCTACCTGACCGATAATCACCTCAAAGGGCATCGGCGGCGCTTCTTTCTGGAGCCGCTCAAGGGCGTCTGAAAATTCCTTGGGCAGGAAATCCTGGGTCTGGGACGCGATCTGGCCGACCTTCATTACCGCACCCTTGAGTTCTCCGAGGGTGTCAACAATCTGGTCTGCCATGCGGGTGTAGCTTTCGGAGCGGGCGCCTTCGTTGTCTTCCTCGCTGCGGAATATCCGGCGGGCGCGTTGACCGGCGTATTGTCCGGCCACGGAAGCCGTCATGCCTGCCAGTCTGAAAAAACGTCCGCTGCGTGTGGTAACCGGTTTCTTTGCCATGCCTGATAGTCGTCCTGTGAAGCCGATAGACCTGAACTGGATTGCAGATCCGTGTTCCCACACTAGAGCACGGTGGTCTCCACAAACAAGGCATCTTCCAGTTCCAGGGACAATATCTGTCCTGATTCCAGTGCCCCAACGCCTTTGGGGGTGCCGGTAAGCACGACATCTCCCGGCATCAGGGTGAACTGGCTACTGATATGTACGATGAGCGGCAGGATCGGATTCAGCATTTCCCGGGTGTCGCCGGTCTGCCGGCGTTCCTGGTTTATGTCCAGAGTGAAGGTCAGGTGGTCCCGGCGCAGACGGTCAACGGATACGAACGGCGACAGCGGGCAGGCGCCGTCAAAGGCTTTGGCGCGTTCCCAGGGGTGGCCCTTGTCCTTGAGTCGGGTCTGCAGGTCCCGCAGCGTAAGATCCAGGGCAAGGCCGTAGCCGAGAATGGCGCCTTCAGCCTCGCTGGCGGAGGCATTGGTCAGAGGGCGGCCGATCAGCACCGCAAGCTCGGTCTCAAAATGAACGCCACCCCGGTCGCGGGGAAAGTCCAGTGGGCGGGTAATATGGACCGCCGAGGTCGCCGGTTTGATGAACAGCAGGGGTTCATCCGGCACCGGGTTGTTCAGTTCCCGGGCGTGCTCAGCGTAGTTGCGGCCGATGCAGACAATCTTGCCCAGCGCCAGGTGAACCGGGGTCCCGTCTTTCCAGTGGTGCTGATAATCAGGCATGGCCGCTCCCGTGGTGTGAGGTGACAAGGGAGCAAACGCTCCTCAATCACCATCAAATGAGCACACAGTATAAACCTTCAGTCCTTCTTCCTGCAGCTTGCATGAGCCGCCGAGGTCGGGAAGATCAATCATGGCGGCCACTTCCACAATCTCGGCGCCGATGCGGCGGATCAGGCGAGAAGCTGCCAGCATGGTACCGCCGGTGGCGATCAGGTCGTCCACCAGCACCACGTTGTCGCCGGGTTTGAAGGCATCCTTGTGCAGTTCCACCGAGGCTGTGCCGTACTCCAGTTCGTAATCCTCCACCAGCGTATCGAACGGCAGCTTGCCTTTCTTGCGGATCAGCACCAGCGAGGCGTTCAATTCATAGGCGAGCGCCGAACCGATGATGAAACCACGGGCGTCGACGGCGGCAACGGCGTCGACTCTGTGGCCGTGGTACCGGTGCACAAAGGCGTCAATCAGCTTGCGGAACGCCGTGCGATCCTGCAACACGGTGGTGATATCGCGAAAGGCGACCCCTGGCTTGGGCCAGTCAGGTACCGTGCGGATGGCTTTCTTGATGCTTTCTGAAAAGTAGTCCATAACGCGTCCGAACTCTGAAAACGCGGCTTATGCCGCGTCCAGGAAGATGAATTTCAGGATGAAGACAACGGCGATGATCACGATGCTGGCGTTCAGGTCGGACCAGCGCCCGCTCAACGCCTTCAGGACGGCATAGGTGATGAACCCCAGGGCAATGCCGTTGGCGATGGAGAAGGTCAGCGGCATCATCAGTGCGGTCACCACCGCCGGGGCGGCATCTGTGACATCATCCCAATCAATAAGCTTGAGGCCGCTGGCCATCAGTACCGCAACGTACAGCAGGGCAGGCGCTGTGGCATAGGCCGGAATAATGCTGGCAATGGGCGACAGCAGCAGGCAGGCCAGGAACAGCACCGCTACGACAACGGCGGTCAGGCCGGTGCGGCCGCCGGCGGAGATACCGGCCGTGGATTCGATGTAGCTGGTGGTTGTGGAAGAACCCAGGGCCGCGCCCGACATGGTCGCCACGGAATCCGACATCAGCGCCCGGCCCAGTCGGGGCAGTTTGCCGTCCTTGTCCAGCAGGCCGCCGCGCTGGGCAGCGCCGATCAGGGTGCCGGAGGTGTCAAACAGGTCCACGAACAGGAACGCGAATATAACGCTGATCATGCCGATGTTGAACGCGCCTGCCAGGTCCAGCTGCATAAAGGTGGGTGCCAGGCTCGGCGGGGCAGATACCAGACCGTCGTATTCCACCATTCCCAGGGCCATGGCTGCTCCCGTTACTGCGATAATGCCGATCATGACCGCGCCGGTTATCTGCCGGAACGACAGCGCGCAGATGAGCAGGAAGCCGCCGAAAAACAACAGGCTCTCGGCGACCTTGATGTCACCGAGACCCACCAGTGTTGCCGGGTGGTCGACAACGATGCCGGCATTCTTCAGTGCAATCAGTGCCAGGAAAAAGCCGATACCGGCAGAAATTCCGAAACGCAGGGACAGGGGAATGCTGTTGATAATCCATTCCCGGACTTTGAACAGGCTCAGCAGGAAAAAGATGAAACCGGAGATGAAAACTGCCCCCAGCGCCACCTGCCAGCTATAACCCATGCTGCCAACCACGGTGAACGAGAAGAACGCGTTCAGCCCCATGCCCGGCGCCAGGGCAATCGGGTAATTGGCCCACAGCCCCATGATCAGGGTGCCAATGGTGGCGGCCAGACAGGTGGCAACGAACACCGCACCGAAATCCATGCCGGTTTCAGAGAGAATGCTGGGGTTGACCACGATGATGTACGCCATGGTCAGGAAGGTGGTGAAGCCCGCGATCACTTCTTTACGAACAGTGGTGCCGTGGGCCTGGAGCTTGAAAAGTCGTTCGAGCATGACGGATGCCTGCCTTACAGGATGCTGAATGGGGATTGAGTGAATCGTTTTCAGGGGTTGGGTGAAAAAACGGCAATGTTACCGGCTGAAGCCGGGAACGCCAAGAGACGATCACTTCAAGAAGGTAAACAATGTCGAACATGTCAGACCCTGAAGGGGAAAACGGGGAGGGACGAAGGTCCGGTCGGATAGCCCCGGGGTAGCCAGAACGCTGGCCTGATACACCCCGTGGAAGGTGTATCAGTGTGGCATTTTGCACAGAGGCAGCAGTGTTGCGGGGCAGTGGTATACGAATGTCTGTGATCCATCTTCAAGGCGCCAGACGTACTTCAGGCTTAATTTAACCGTTTCGTGTCGTACGGAGTGTATGTTATGTCCCTTATTCGTCTGGCCTATGCCAGTGAAGCGACGTTTGCTGCCAAACCGGTGGAGAAGGGCGTAGAACCCAACGTCGCCCGGATTCTGATGGCGTCCCGCAGAAATAACGCCAAAAGCGAAATCGTCGGCGGCCTCTATTATGGTGACGACCGGTTTTTCCAGTATCTGGAGGGCCAAGAGGAAGCCGTGCGGAAACTCTATGACCGCATCGCCAGGGACGACCGGCATCGCAATGTGACCACACTGTTGGAGGAACCGATCAAAGCCAGGACCTTCACCAACTGGTCCATGAAGTATGTTCCGCTGTCCTCCGACGTTAACCGGTTCCTGGACAGTCACGGTATGGAAGCCTTTAATCCGTTGGAGTTCAATCGTGATCAGTGCGAGGAAATGATCCGGTTGATTCGCGATTCCAGCCAGGAAGGACGGGTGGTCAGCCATGACGGCGTGCGCAACGATCGAAACCGGCAGTCTGTCATCCCCAGGGGAATCCTGGTTGGCCTCCTTGTCGCGGCTCTGGGTTTGGTGGGCGCGATGGTTTACGTCAGTACCATGCTGTAACGGACCGGTGTGAACAGTATAAACCTGACTAATCCGGTGGGATAAGATTTCTTTATTTGCTTCATGACTCGACTCTGTTTAGGTTGATACCCATCAACTGCAGTTACCCTGTATCGACCGTCGAATAACGGAGTCAGAACATGAGAGCGATTCTCTGCAAGGAATATGGCCCTGCCGACAAGCTGGTAATTGAAGACGTCGCCAGCCCCGTTGCCAAAGGCCATGGTGTCAGGGTTCGGGTAAAGGCCTCCGGCCTGAACTTCCCGGACACCCTGATCATAGAGGGCAAGTATCAGCTCAAGCCCACCATGCCGTTCTCACCCGGCGGCGAGATGTCCGGCGAGGTGATTGAGGTGGGCGAAAAAGTAACCCGCTTCAAACCCGGTGACCGCGTTGCCGGCCTTACCGGCTACGGCGCCTTTGCCGAGGAAGTGGTGGTTCCCGAGCACAACATCCTGCCTATTCCCGAGTCTATGTCCGATGAGAAAGCCGCCGCGTTCTCCATGGTGTATGGCACCTCCTATTACGCTCTGAAGCAACGCGCCAATATCCAGCCGGGCGAGACCCTGCTGGTGCTGGGCGCCAGCGGCGGTGTTGGTCTGGCCACTGTGGAGCTTGGCAAGGCCTTGGGGGCGCACGTGATCGCTGCGGCGAGCACGGCCGAGAAACTGGCGGTAGCGAAGGAAGCCGGTGCCGACGATCTGATCAACTACACCGAAGAACCCCTGAAAGATGCGGTCAAACGCCTGACCAAGAGCAAGGGTGTGGACGTCATCTACGACCCGGTCGGCGGCGAATTCACCGAACAGGCCCTGCGCGCCATGGCCTGGAACGGCCGCCACCTGATCATCGGCTTCGCCGCCGGCGACATCCCCAAGATCCCGGCAAACCTGACCCTGTTGAAGGGCTGTTCGGTAGTGGGCGTGTTCTGGGGCAGCTTCACCCAGCGTGAACCGCAAACCAGCGCCCAGAATATGATGGAGCTGCTGAAGCTGTTCTCCGAGGGCAAGATTGATCCCAGAATCAGTGAGGTTTACGAGTTCGAGGATTACGAGAAAGCGCTGGGGGCGCTGACCGGGCGGACGGCTACCGGGAAGATTGTTCTCAAGGTTGGTTCTTGAGGTCTGGTTTTTGAGGTGGCCTCTGGCTCTCTTAGCACGCCATCTCCGATTATTAGCCGGTGCAGCCTCCAACTCATGCAGGCTAGGGTCAAAGCAACCAGGCACTACCGCAACTCGCAGGATGGATCTTTCCGTGGCGTCTTTCTGGGTATAGCCCTCGAACGACCACTTCTGGGTGATTTCGCCAATAAGCAGGCCCGGCTCTCCCGTCTCCACTTCCTGCATAAAATCCTTATCATCACGAATCGGGTCGCGGGTACCATCATGGAATTTCACCAGCTTGTAAGGGGCCGTGGAAAAGCCGACGGTGTTGTCCATGTTGAAGAAGTTGCTGAAACCGATGTTGCCCTCGCTGGAGGCATACAGCTCTGCCACGGTTTCAATACCGAAGCGTTCCTTGAATTCCTGCCAGATGGACGGGCGAAGGGCGATGTCTCGTGGAGATATGTTGTCCCGGGTCATACAGTCACCCGTCAGGGCTAATCCAGAAACAGGTCCGGCATCAGCGGTTTGTCGCCGGCCTCGTACCGGTAGTGTTCGAAATCCGTGACGCCATCGGCTTGCAGGACATCCTCATCAATCACCGACTGGCCAGTCATCTGCTCCGCGGGGCGACTGAGAATGCTCAATGCCGCGTCTGCCATGATCTCCGGTTTGCGTCCCTGTGCCATCATCTGCGGGCCGCCCACTTCAAACTCGATGGCGGCGGTGGCAATCAGCGTTTTGGGCCAGAGCGTGTTTACCGCAATGCCATAACGCCGGAACTCTTCGGCCATCCCCATACTCAGCATGGTCATGGCGTATTTTGTAGTGGTGTAGGGCCCGTACTGGGCGAACCACCGGGGATCCAGGTTCAGGGGCGGCGACAGACTCAGGATATGGGCCCGGTCCGACTCTTTCAGCCAGGGCAACGCTGCCTGGCTACAGACAAATACCGCCCGCGCGTTGACCTGGTGCATTAGGTCATAACGGCTGGCCTTGAGGTTTTCCACGCCGGTGAGTTTGATGGCGCCTGCGTTGTTCACCAGCGCATCAATACTGCCAAAGTGATCGGCCGCTTCATCCACCCGCTGGCGCACCAGCTTTTCATCGCGCACGTCCAGCACCAGTGGCAGGGCCTTTCCGCCGGCCTGCCGTATTTCTTCCGCCACACTGTGAATGGTGCCTGGCAGCTTCGGATGTGGCTGATCGGACTTGGCCGCAATCACCACATTCGCGCCTTCTCTTGCGCAGGCAAGGGCAATGGCCCTGCCGATACCCCGGCTGCCACCGGTAATAAAAACGGTTCTGTTCTGCATGTTGCTCATTGTCCGGCCTCCTCAGTAGCCTCAGCGGCGTTCACTTCCACCAGTAACTGGCTGCGTTTTACCTGGTCGCCCTTGGCGGCCAGCACCTCACCCACTGTGCCATCGCGATCTGCCTTTACTGGGTGCTCCATTTTCATGGCTTCCAGAATCACCAGGGTATCGCCCTGTTTCACTGCCTGGCCTGCCTGCACCAGAACATCGATGATGACACCGTCCATGCTGGCCTTGATGCGGCCGCTGCCACTGGCAGCTGTTCCGCTGGCCGGCTGGTGGGTGACGTCACGCAATGCCACCGACTGCCCGGACGCCTGCAAATACAGCTGATCGCCCCGGCGGTGATATTGGCATTGCTGACGAACGGCCCTGTCGATAATGCATAACAGGCCAGCGCCCATGCTTTCAAGATCCAGCTCGTACTGTTCCTCGCCCCGGGTCACCGTGAAGTGATTACCGGCACGGCGAACCAGCAGTTCCAGGGTTTTGTCGCCGGTTTCCAGTTTCATGGGCGTGACCGTGGCCGGCGCATTGCTCCAGGAGCTGTTCACGCCATGACTGCCTGCACCGGGGCCTGAATTGCCATGGCTGAATACACAGGCTGCCAGTGCCAATTCGCGAATGCTGGTTTCTTTCGGGGCCAGGGACGGATCGTCCCGGAACGCCTGCTGCAGGAACGCCGTGGTGGCCTCTCCCGCGCCGAAGTTGTCGTCGGCTATGATGCGGCTGAGGAAATAGCGGTTGGTGGTCACGCCGAATACGCTGGTGTCCTCCAGAGCCCGCAAAAGCCGGCGGCGGGCTTGGTTACGGTTGGCGCCCCAGGCGACGACTTTGGCCAGCATCGGGTCGTAATGGGGCGTGACGGCGTCGCCAGAGCGAACTCCGGTATCAAACCGCAACCCTTCACCTTCAGCAGGCTGGAACTTGTGCAAAGGCCCTGTCTGGGGTGTAAAACCGTTGGCCGGGTCTTCCGCGTACAGGCGCACCTCAATGGCGTGGCCGCTCAACCGGATCTGATCCTGAGATAGTGGCAGTGGCAGACCTTCCGACACGGACAGCTGCCAGGCCACCAGATCCTGACCGGTGATCATTTCGGTCACCGGATGTTCCACCTGCAAGCGGGTGTTCATCTCCAGGAAGTAGAAATTCCGGTCCTTGTCCACCAGGAACTCAACGGTACCGGCGCCTTCGTAGCCACAGGCCAGTGCCGCTTTGACCGCTGCATCGCCCATGGCCTCACGCAGTTCGGGGGTAACGAAAGGCGAGGGCGCTTCCTCGACCACTTTCTGGTGGCGCCGCTGAACTGAGCAATCCCGCTCACCCAGGTAAACCGCGTTGCCGTGTTGATCGGCAAATACCTGGATCTCGATGTGGCGGGGTTCGATAACTGCCTTCTCCAGAATCAGCTCGCCATCCCCGAAGGCCTGCGTAGCCTCGGAACGGGCACGCTGGATGTTGTCGGCCAGTTCCTCTACCGTCTCCACCAACCGCATGCCACGGCCACCGCCACCGGCGGAGGCCTTGATCATCAGCGGGTAGCCAATATTCTTCGCAGCGGCGATCAGCTCTTCGTCGCCGGCATTGTTACCTTCAAAACCGGGCACCACCGGCACACCGGCTTTCTGCATCGCAATCTTCGACCGCCGCTTGCTGCCCATCAGCTCAATAGCCGCCTCCGGCGGCCCCACAAACACCAGCCCGGCTTCTTTACAGGCCTTCGCAAACCCGGAATTCTCCGAGAGAAATCCATACCCCGGGTGCACACAATCCGCCCCCGTTCTGACCGCCGCCTCGATAATAGCCTCAGCCTTCAAGTAAGAAGCCGAAACCTGAGCCGGGCCGATATACACCGCCTCATCGGCCATTTCCACATGAAGGGCCTTTGCGTCCGCTTCTGAATACACCGCCACGGTGCGGTATCCCAGTGACTTTGCCGTCTTGATTATTCTGACTGCGATTTCACCCCGGTTGGCGATTAAGAGTTTTTTTAGCATTTTGGTGGTCTCTTGCTTGGGTGGCTGGTCGCTTTTGTGGGAAGGAGGCCCTCCTCCATTACTCGAAAACCATCATTCAGAAGAGGCCCAAGAAGCCGGACGCTTCTGCATAAACGCAAGAGTCCCTTCAGAGCCCTCATCACTGCGAATCGCCTTGGCAAACTTCTCAGCCGCGCTGTCCAGAAGGCCACTCATGGACTCATGGCCGACGCGGTGCAACAGCGACTTGGTTTCTGCCGTTGCATTCGGCGCACACTGGCGAACCCTTTCAATCGCCTGGCCCAGCAGCTCATCAATCTCGACTTCAGACTCGGCCAGCTGATGAACAATCCCCAGACTGCAAGCCTCACTGGCATCCACCCGCAAACCCAGCAACGCCAACCGCCGCGCCTGCGTCAACCCAATACGCTCCACCACAAACGGCGCAATCTGCGCCGGAATCACCCCCAAGGTGGTTTCCGGCATACCGAACCTTGCCGACGGCCCGGCAATCGCGACATCTGAGGCACAGGCCAACCCAAAGCCACCGCCCATCACGGCACCTTCGGTCACCGCAATCACCACCTTCGACGACTCGTTCACCTGCTGAATCATCTGCCCGAACGCCCGGTTCAATCGATAAAATGGATCTTCCTCGCCCTCCGCAGGCTTCTGCCCCCGCGCACCGGCCATGTCCTTGATGTCCCCGCCGGCACAGAAGTGCCCACCGGCACCACGAAGAACGACTGCGCGGATGCTGGTGTCGTTCTCAACCTGACTGAACACCGTCGAAAGCTCCGCCACCATCTGCAGGCTCATGGCGTTCCGAACGTCCGGCCGGTTGATGGTGACAAAAAGCGCCGGCCCCTGTTTCTCCAGAAGAAGCGTTTCGCAGTGCGGAAAATTTTCCATAAGCGTGACTCCAAAACCGTTGTTCGGGGACTGGTGGGTAGGAGGGTAGTGCCGTTTCGGGACCGTCAAAAACATGGATGTTTTTGTCGAGCGTACATGGACGTATTCACAGCGTGTCCCGAAACGGCACTACCCTCCTGCCTGCCAGTCCTTCCACCAAAGCCTGAAAACTCAGTCCCGTTGCTTACCAGGCAAAGTCCCCATCATCTTGCAGATAATCCCCAACATGATCTCGTCAGCGCCACCACCGATGGACACCAACCGCACATCCCGGAACGCACGGGACACCGGGTTCTCCCACATGTAACCCATGCCACCCCAATACTGCAGGCAGCTGTCGGTCACCTCACGCCCAAGTCGCCCGGCCTTCAGTTTGGCCATGGACGCCAGCCTGGTCACATCCTTGCCCTCGATGTGCAGCTCACACGCCTGATAGGTCAGGGCACGCAGGGCCTCCACCTCGGTTTGCAGTTCCGCCATGCGGAAATGAATCACCTGATTATTGATCAGCGGCTGGCCGAAGGTCTTGCGTTCGCGGCAGTATTCGATGGTCTTGTTGATGCAGTGCTCCAGCGCCTTGATCACATTAGCGGCGCCCCAGATGCGTTCCTCCTGGAACTGCAGCATCTGCATCATGAAACCGGTGCCTTCGGCGCCGATGCGAAAACGCTGTGGTACCCGCACATCGTCAAAGTAAATTTCTGCTGTTTCGGAAGAACGCATACCCAGCTTGTTCAGATGAGGACTGAAGGAAATGCCCGGGGTGTTCATGGGCACCACGATCAGAGACTTGTTCTTGTGGGGCTTGTCGTCGGAGGTGTTGGCCAGCAGGCAGATAAAATCGGCCTTGGGGCTGTTGGTGATCCACATCTTGGAGCCGTTGATGACATAGTCATCGCCATCCTGCTTCGCGGTGGTTTTCATGCCTGCTACGTCGGAGCCTGCAGCAACTTCGCTGACACCGATGCAGCCCACCATGTCGCCGGCAATGGCCGGTGCCAGGAAACTGCGCTTCAGTTCGTCGGAGCCAAAACGTGAAATAGCAGGGGTGCACATGTCAGTCTGAACGCCCACAGCCAGAGGCACGCCGCCGCAGTGGGCCGTGCCGAGTTCTTCTGCCGCTACCAGGTTGTAGCTGTAATCCAGCCCCATGCCGCCGTACTCTTCCGGCTTCTGAATACCCAGAATCCCGAGGTTGCCGAGTTTCTTGAAGATATCGTGAATCGGAAACTCGCCGGCTTCTTCCCATTCGTCGCAGTGGGGATTTATTTCCTTCTCCACGAAATCGCGGACGGTTTTTCTGAGGGCTTCGTGTTCGGCAGTGAATTTCACTTTTTGTTCTCCTGGTTGTTAGTTCGTGCCTATGTGGTAATGGTGCACGTTCTCTAGCTTGGGTGGCGGCTGTGTGGGCGGGCCTTCAGAAACACGCTCCTTCGGCACATCCATGTAACGCTCGGGCTCCGCCATCCGTGGCTCCGCACGGTTTCTGAAGACCCGCCCACACAGCCGCTTTTGACTGTAAGTTTGTTGCTTCCTGTTTCTTATTTTGTCGGGTTGCATTTGTAGCTAATCCAACCACCATTACTAAGCTCCCCTAGAGGCGGGCCACACCAAAAGAACTAGGCCGCAACTGCCGAATATCAGCCTCACGACAGACCGAAAGCACCAGGGCGAGAACCCGCCGGGTGTCGCGGGGATCGATCAGCCCGTCATCCCATAGACGCGCTGTACCGAATAGGGCAGTGGAGCCGTCTTCCAGTTTTTTGGCGGTGGCCTGTTCCAGAAAATCCAGGGTTTTCGGGTCCGGTTCCATACCACCCCGGCGCTGTTTGTCTTCGGCGACAATTCGCATCACCTTGCCCGCCTGCGCCGGGCCCATGACGGCGGTGCGGCTGTTGGGCCAGGCGAAGATGAATCTAGGGTCCAGGCCGCGGCCGCACATGGCGTAGTTACCTGCACCATAGGAACCGCCGATGACAATTGCGACCTTTGGCACCCGACAGTTGGCCACTGCCTGTATCATTTTGGACCCGTGTTTGATGATGCCGTTCTGCTCTGAGTGGGTACCCACCATGAAACCGGTGGTGTTATGGAGGAACAATAAGGGCGTACCAGCCTGGTCGCAGAGCTGGATGAACTGGGCCGCTTTGGTGGCTCCCGCCGGAGTGATGGGGCCGTTGTTACCGATGATGCCCACCGAGTGGCCTTCAATGCGGATGGTGCCGCAGGCGGTCTGGTCGTCGTAGCCGTTCTTGAAATCCATGAACTTCGAGCCGTCGGCGATGCGGGCGAGGATTTCGCGGACGTCGTAGGGTTTCTTGGCATCGCTGGGGATCACACCCAGTAATTCTTCAGCAGGATAAAGCGGCTCTTCCCATTCCGGCTTCCTGCTCGGGGGTAACTGTTCGTTCCAGGGCAGGGCCTCAAGTATATTGCGGGCATGGCGGATGCCGTCGGCGTCGTCTTCGGCCAGATATTCCGCAGTTCCCGCAACTTCGGCGTGCATCTGTGCACCACCGAGTTCCTCATCGGTGGCTACTTCTCCGGTGGCGGCTTTCAGCAGGGGAGGGCCGGCCAGGAACATCTTGGCCTGTTCGCGGACCGCAATCACGTAATCCGACAGCCCGGGCTGGTAAGCCCCGCCGGCGGTGGCGTTGCCGTGAACGACGGTCACTTGTGGAATGCCGGCGGCGGACATCCGCGCCTGGTTGGCAAAGCCACGTGCGCCCAGCACGAAGATATCCGTAGCGTAGTTCAGGTTGGCGCCGCCGCTCTCGGACAGTGACACCACGGGCAGTTTGTTCTCCATGGCGATCTGCTGCAGCCGCAGGGTCTTGTCCAGCCCCGCAGGCGTGATGGTGCCGCCCTTGATGGCACTGTTACTGGCGACCACCAGGCAGCGAACACCGCTGACGTAACCAATGCCGGCAATAATGCCGCCACCGGACATGCTGCCGTCCTTGTCATCGTGCATTTTGTAGCCGGCCAGGGAACACAGCTCCAGAAACGGCGTGCCGCGGTCCAGAAGGCGATTGATACGATCACGAGGCAACAGCTTTCCCCGCTTGGTGAACTTATCCCGCGCGGCTTCCGCAAGATCCAGAACTTTTTGTTCAACATCCCGGAAAGTGGCGATATGAGCTTCCATCACTTCCGCATTTGCACGAAAGTCATCCGACTGGGGATTTATGGCCGACTCCAGTACCTGCATCGACTTCTCCTCAGTCGTCACTCAAGACTTTGGGCGTGACCGCCCGATGGAAACCGTTAAAGGGCTCGTTATTCTTCGCCTTCGGGAAAGGCCACACCCGACCACCCTGGGACGCAGCCCCGTCTATCCGCAGGCAATCCCCACTGATAAACGCCGCCCCCGGACTCAGCAGAAAACAGATCGCCGCGCTGACCTCGGACTCCGTCCCCATGCGCTTGAGTGGTACGTTATCCCCCAGGCTGCGAATCCACTGCTTCATATGCTCGGGATAGTTGTCCATACCACTGGATGCAATCCACCCCGGCGCCACAGCATTCACCCGCACCCCGGAGCAACCCCACTCAACAGCGGCAGTCTGTGTAAAATTCACCATCCCCGCCCGGGCCGCACCGGAATGCCCCATGCCGGGCATACCGCCCCACATGTCTGCCACAATATTCACAATCGCCCCACCGGTTTTCGACAGAGCCTGAGTGTAGGCCTCACGGGCGATCAGAAAGCCACCGGTCAGGTTAGTGCGAACCACCGTCTCCCAGCCTTTCTGGTTGATGTTCGCAAGAGGAGAAGGAAACTGTCCGCCGGCGTTATTCACCACACCGTTCAGCCTGCCATGCTCTTCGATGATGGCCTTAACGGTCGCCTTGACCGACTCTTCCTCGCGAATGTCACACACGTGAGCCGAGGCAACACCGCCGTCCTCGGTGATCTCCGCCTTCACCGCCTCAACCTTCTCGGCCTTCCGCCCAACGAGCGCGACCCTGGCACCCAGTGCGGCAAGTTCATGGGCGGTACAGCGCCCAATCCCGGAACCTCCCCCCGTGACAATGAACACCTGGTCCCGAAAGAGGTCTGGGTGAAAAATAGACTGATAACTCATGTCAGAAATCCTCGTAAAAAGTTCAGGGCACTCCACCGGGGAGGTTGTTCCGGGACCGTCAAAAACATGGATGTTTTTGTCGAGCGTACATGGACGTATTCACAGCGTGTCCCGGAACAACCTCCCCGGTGGAGTGCATGCACCAATCTATGACTAATCGAGCAGTTCAGCACGAACCGGCACAGGAAACTCAAGCAACTGCTGGGCAAACGCCTTGCCCTGAGGATCAATCCGCAAACTGGCAACGCCACCCCCACCAAGACTGTGCTCCAGCAGAAAATTGAACGCATTGAACCCCGGCAACGCCCAACGGGTAACCCGACCATGCTCGGGATCCAGCGTGTGAGCCATCCACTCCGCCACTGCCAGTTCCGTCAACGCCGCCTCAATAAACGGCACAAACTCCGCCTTGCGGGCAATCACCCCGATATTGGTATGATCCCCCTTGTCCCCGCTGCGTGCCCAGGCCAGGCGGACCAAAGGCACCGTCGTATCCGTGGCCGGCTCTGCAGTACTGGCAGCCTGCCCCTCAAGCTGCCCTGGCTCGAAACCACCATCAGTGGCCACATCCACTACCTGCTGATTGCTACCAAGATCCACAGCAACCGCCACCTCAGTCTTGGGAACCAGGCAGGAATACAGACGAATTTTCGGCCAAACCGTCGGCCGGCCGCCCACAATACCGGTAATCCCCGGCGCCATCCCCGTCGCCGCCTGGGCGATTTCCCTGGAAAACAGCACCAGTGCTTCTTTTTTCACATGGGCAGTACTGATCTTCACTACCACCTCACGGCAATCTGCCATGCGGCCGTGGGCTCCGTAGGTAGTCTCGGTGCCCAGCAGCTCAATACTGGTGTCCGTGTAATCCGGTAGACCGCGCTCGCTGAACATTCGCGATGTCTTGGCCAGGATTGCATCGGCCACAGTCTGCGCCTTGGCTCTGGCATTCATTCCGGCCAGCAGGAAGGTCACCGTGCACTTGAAACCATCCGGCCAGGTGCCGGATACCTTGTAACTGTCGGTCGGGGGCAGGCCGCGCGCTCCGCTGACTTTCACCTCATCCGTGGCCAATTCCTCAAGAATGACGGCGGTAAAATCACAGGTCACATCCGGCAGCAGGTAAGCCCTGGGGTCGCCGATCTCATAGACGAGCTGCTCCGCCACGGTGCCGCGCGATACCTTGCCGCCGGTACCTTCTGGCTTGGTCATAATGAAATCGCCGGTGGCGGAGACTTCTGCAACGGGAAAACCCATATTGGCATAGCCGTCCGCCACTTCTTCCCAGTCGGTAAAGTTGCCACCCGTGGACTGCGCGCCGCATTCCAGCAGATGCCCGGCAAGGCTGCCCTGGGCCAATCTGTCGTAATCGCTCCAGCTCCAGCCGAACTCATGGACCAGCGGCGCCAGCACCAGAGCACTGTCGGCAACCCGGCCGGTAATGACGATATCAGCACCCTGTTCCAGTGCCGCGACCAGCCCGGGTGCGCCCAGATAGGCGTTCAGGCTCACCATCATCGGCGGCATTGGCTGGCCGGTGGTCATCTCGGTGATGCCAGCGTCTGCCAGTTGCTTTTTCTTTGATAGCAGGTCGTCGCCCAGCACCAGGGCAATCTTCATATCCACGCCGGCCTTTTCGCACAGTGCCTGAAGGGCCTCACGGCATGCCACGGGGTTTACACCCCCGGCATTGGCGAGAACCCGGATGCCTTTCTGCTTTATCTCATCCAGCAGTGGCGCCATGACCGTTTGCACGAAGTCACGGGCATAACCCTGGCTCGGGTCCTTCATTTTCTGCCCGGCCATGATGGACATGGTGATTTCCGCCAGGTAGTCCGCCACCAGGTAATCAATATTGCCCTTGCGGACCAACTGGGCCGCGGCGGTTTCAGTGTCGCCCCAGAAGGCGGCGGAGCAGCCGATACGGATGGATTCTGGCCTGGAAAGATCGGAATCTGGCATGTCTTCACCTTGTAAATGGAAGCCGCAAAGCCCCTGTAAGGGCGCTTTATGCGAAGGCTATCAGCGATGTAATTGACAATACCAAGCAAGCGCTTGGTTTGTAAACAGGCAAAATCAGGATAGAATTGGCTTTCTCCTGTTCCCCGGCTGGAAAACACCGTGAATCAAGACTCTATCCTGCGCTCTCTGATCAATGACAACCTGGTTTCCGATCCTGCCAGTGCTCGTGGCCGGCTTCTTCACGAGGCTGCCAGACTGTTTCGTGACAAGGGTTATGAGCGCACTACGGTGCGGGATCTGGCCGCAGCGGTGGGCATCCAGTCCGGCAGTCTGTTTCACCACTTTCGCACCAAGGAAGAAATCCTCAAGGCGGTGATGGTGGAAACCATTCGCCTCAATACCGCCCTGATGCAGTCAGCGGTCGATGCTGCCCCCACCTATCGCGACAAGCTCCAGGCTCTTGTCCGTGCCGAACTGGAGTCCATCAACGGGCAAACCGGAGAGGCCATGGCGGTGCTAGTATTCGAATGGCGGAGCTTGTCGGAAGTGTCCCAGGCTTATGTGCTGGAGCTTCGGGATATCTACGAGCAGCTGTGGCTGGACGTGCTGGAGGCTCTGCGCAAGGAGGGTGTGCTGGCTGCAGAACCGTTTGTGGTGCGCCGCATGCTTACCGGTGCCCTGAGCTGGACGGTGACCTGGTACCGACCGGATGGTGGTCTTACACTGGACGATCTGACGGAGCAGGTAGTTGCCATGATGGGGCTGACAGCGCCGGGAGCCTGAGCCCGACCAGCCATTTCTGGCTGACCCGCTCCGGATCTCTTGCTGTTTTTACGCTTTGTAACCTTTTGTCACTATAAAGAAACCGCCTTCGGGTTAATCTGACGGCGGTTTTTGCGTCCGATGGAATGTCTGGAACGTAACGAATGTAGCCAACGTTAATCAGATACTATGGAGGAAGACAAAGGGAGTTGCTCTCATTTGTCCATGATGTCGCCCTGGTGAGCCTTTTATGATCCGGACCGTTCCTGTTACCGCTGGTTTAATGTCCTCTTTGCTGCTGCTATCTGCCTGCGGTGGTGGGGGCTCCGGCGGAAGCGCAGAAGATGCGCCTGACCTGGCCGGGTTTATCGATATAGAAAGCGGAACGCGGGTGGATTCCGATACGGCCGATGACGCACGCCTCGGTGAGTCTATTGATAACGGCACGCCGGCATTGGCCCAGACACTGCCTCCCGGGGCGACAGTGGGGGGGTATCTCAGCGCTACCGGGGGTACTTACAATACAGGCACCCTTGACCGGTTCGATTTTGTTATTGATACCGAGGATTTTTATGCCGCCGAGCTGTCGCCCGGTGACCGGATTGCAGTGCAGGTATTTCAGTCGCCGGATCAGTCAGGACCATTGCCGGATCGAACCCTGCGCATCCTGAAGCAGGAGGGTGGAGATCTCGTAGAGAAGTACAGCGACACCACCTCCGACGACCTGGGGGCATTGATCGTTACTCTCCCGACTGATGCTGAATCTGGCCCTTACGTGATCGAAATCAGCACTGATGATGGCATCCCTTTCCGCTACGTTCTCACGCTGGCGGACGAGGCTTCCGGCAGCGTTATGAATGTCGGTTATACAGAGCCGGCGTTCATGATGGATGAAGCTATTGTGAGTTTCGAGCCGGCTGCCGGCAGCAACCCGATGGCGGCTGCCATGGCGGTGTCGGAGCGACGTGATCTGGGGCGAGGTGCCTGGCTGATGCGCAGGGACAGTGTGCGAAACCCCGTCGCAATGTCCGCTGCCCAGGCACAGGATGCCCGCGAGGACACGCTAAAGTGGATACGGCAACTTGGTGATCAACCAGGTGTTGCCACTGCCGAGCCCAATTACCTGTATTCCTCGCAACAGGTTTCTCCGGACGACGACACCTTCTATGATCGGCAATGGAATTTACCCCTGACTAGAGCACCCATGGCCTGGCAGGCAGCGCCGGAGGTGGGAGCGGGGATCGGCATTGCGGTGATGGACACGGGAATTTTCAGTGCATCGCCGGAAACCCCGGGCAACTGGCATCCTGACCTTGACGAAAATGTCCGACTTATTGCTGGCCAGACCATGGACTATGTGTCCGGTGATCTGGATATCGATCAAGATCCGGGGCGAGATACCAATCCCGCCGACCCTGGTGACGGTAAGGCCAGAAGCAGCAATTTTCACGGCACCCACGTAGCCGGCATTGCGGCAGCGGTGGATAACCAGATTGGCATAGTGGGCATGGCCCCGGAAGCAACCATCTATCCGGTCAGGGTGCTTGGCCGTGATGGAGTGGGGTCTTCCGCTGACCTGGTTGATGCTCTGAACTGGGCGGCACGCCAGGGGGAAATTAACGTGATCAATCTCAGCCTGGGAGGGTTGGGGCCCAGCACCGCGCTCAAAAATGCCATTGATGCTGCCTGGGCCGGCGGTAACGGCCAACTGATTGTTGCCGCTGCAGGCAACCAGGGTACCGACGAGCCGACCTACCCGGCGGCGTATGACAACGTGATCGGGGTAGGGGCCGTGGATGGCGGCGGCGAGCGCGCGTCCTATTCCAATATCGGCGAGTCTGTTGACGTGGTCGCTCCGGGCGGCGATGCCAGCAGGGATGCTAATCAGGACGGTGCCGCCGATATCATTATCAGCACCTGGGGCAGGGACGACAGCGGTACCTTCGAGCCTGGCTATGCTGGTTTGCAGGGAACCTCAATGGCGGCGCCTCATGTGGCTGGGGTCTATGCCCTTATGAAAGGGCAAGTGCCGACTCTCACACCGGGTGAGTTCCTTGGCCTGTTGAGAAATGGTGATCTGACCGAGGACATTGGCCCGGCCTTCGAATACGGTGCCGGGCTGATTAACGCTCTGGCCGCCATGGATGCCGCACTGGACGGCAATTTCCCCATTACCCTGGGTGCGTCCCCATCTGCGTTGCAGTTCAACTCGGCGCTTCTGAGCGCGGAGCTTGAGTTTTCCGTCTATCCCGACGATAAAACTGTCGAAATCACCGGGGTAACGCCTGGCGCGGATTGGCTGAACGTGGGAGATGTCCCGGCCGACCCGGCACAGCCGCTCGCGGTTTCGGTGGATACGTCTGGGCTCGAAGACAATCAGCGCTACACCACCGAGCTGGTCATTGCCTACACCCCGGAAACTGGCGCCTCCAGCACCCTGACCGTTCCGGTTTCCCTGCGCCTGGGTACCTCAGCGGACGACCGCGATGCAGGCCGGCATTACGTCCTCCTGGTCAGCGCCGATGACACCCGTGATACCATCGAGCAGACAGTGGTCTCTGCCAGTGATGGTCAGTACCGTTTCGCCTTTGATCAGGTGGAGCCGGGAGAATATTTTCTTGTCGCCGGCACGGACATCGACAACAACGGCCTGATCTGTGAAAACGGGGAAGCCTGTGCCGAATACCCGGTGAATGGCCTGCCGGAAAAAATCGTGATTGGCGAGGAAGCTATCGGTGGCGTAAGGTTGAGCACCAGCTTCCGCCGGCCCACCATTTCGGCCATGGGACTGCCAAGGGTCGGATTCGAAGGCTATCGCCTGAAACCGGAAAGT
>NZ_JAWLDU010000052.1:8737-20854 GCF_041686475.1 Marinobacter sp. | reverse complement strand
CGCAAACTGATCACCGACCTGATTTCCGCCACCCTCTGTGTGGTATTGCTGGTGCTGGCGGCCATGGGCTGGCGCCAGGCTCTGATTGTCGGCCTGGCGGTTCTGATCACCCTGTTGCTGACCCTGGTGTTTTCCTGGGCCTGGGGGTTCACCCTCAACCGGGTGTCGCTGTTCGCGCTGATTTTCTCCATCGGCATCCTGGTGGACGACGGCATCGTGATCACCGAGAACATCAACCGCCGGATCCAGAACTCCCGGCGAGCGGTAAAGGACATCATTCCCGTTGCGGTGGACGAGGTCGGTACACCCACCATCATGGCGAGCCTGACCATCATGGCGGCGCTGATTCCCATGGCGTTCGTCAGTGGCCTCATGGGGCCCTACATGAGCCCGATTCCCATCAATGCCTCGGCGGGTATGGTGCTGTCCCAGATCGTGGCCTTTGTGGTGGCGCCATGGCTTGCGTTCCGGTTGCTGAAACACAAGAAAGGGGAACTGGCTGCCGAAGCCGATGAAGCTTCTAACTCAGCCGACGGCGTCAGCCCGCTCTCCCTGACAATTTTCCGGACCGTGCTGGGCCCCTTCCTCGGCGATCATCCGTGGCGCCGTCGTCTGCTGGCACTGTGTGTGGTTGGTCTGACACTCGCGGCTAGCTCCTTACCGGTGTTCCAGGCCGTCATTCTGAAAATGCTGCCGTTCGACAACAAGTCCGAGTTGCAGGTGGTGGTGGATATGCCCGAGCGTACGCCGATGGAACAGACCCAGAGGGTGCTGACGGAAATGGGCAGCTACCTGGAGGCGGTCGACGAGGTGGCTAACTGGCAGACTTACTCCGGTACCGCATCCCCCATGAACTTTAATGGTCTGGTGCGTCAGTATTACCTGCGGAGCGATCCTTATCAGGGCGATATCCAGATCAATCTGAGCCACGAGGATAACCGGGATCGCCAGTCCCACGACATCGCCCAGTCCCTGCGGGCACCGCTGACAGAGATTGGCGAACAATACGGGGCCAGCGTGAAAATCGTGGAAGTGCCACCGGGACCACCGGTGCTGTCTCCGGTGGTGGCCGAGATTTATGCGGTGGATGAATCACGCCGGGCCGAGCTGGCCCGAAGCGTGGCAGAGGGGATGTCACAGATAGATGGCCTGGTGGATATCGACACCACCCTTGAAGCACCCACCAGGCAATGGGAAGTGGTGGTGGACCGCGACCGGGCGGCGCGGCTGGGGGTTTCCCAGGCACAGGTGGTTGATGCTTTGCAGGCTGCCCTGGGGGGCGCCGGCGTCAGCTTCCTGCATGACGATCATGCCAAGTACCCGGTGCCCATCCGGGTGATCCTGGGCGAAGGTGACAAGGCCCAACCATCGGTGCTGCTGTCACTCAACGTGCGCAGCCGCGACGGCAACCTGGTCCCGTTGGCAAGCATTGCTGATGTGCAGGAAGCGGACTGGATGGGGGCGATCTATCACAAGGATCTGCTGCCGGTCACCTATGTGACGGCGGACATGGCGGGTGAGATCGATTCACCCCTGTATGGCATGTTTGCCATGGTGGATCGGCTGAAGCGGCAGGAAGGCGCACCGGAGCAATACTTTATTGATCAGCCACCCTTGCCGGAGAAAGGCACCCTCAAATGGGACGGCGAGTGGCAGATTACCTACGAAACCTTCCGGGACATGGGGGCCGCCTATAGCGTGGGTGTGTTCATGATCTTCGTGCTGCTGGTGGCACAGTTCCGCTCCTATATTCTGCCATTGGTGATCATGGCGCCGATTCCGCTGACCCTGATCGGCATCATGCCCGGCCATGCCCTGCTGGGGCGCGAATTCACCGCCACCAGCATGATCGGCATGATTGCCCTGGCGGGCATCATCGTGCGCAATTCCATCCTGCTGGTGGTGTTTATCCGGCAATTGCTGGAGGAGGGCGTGGAGCTGGGCGAAGCCGTGGTTCTGGCCGGGGCCGTGAGGATCAAACCCATTGCCCTGACGGCTATTTCGGCGATGGTGGGTGCTTACTTTATTCTCAACGACCCGATTTTTAACGGCCTGGCGATATCGCTGGTTTTCGGGCTGGCCATGTCGACCCTGCTGACAGTGATCGTGGTGCCATTGCTTTACTACACCCTGGCGCGTTGCCGGTGGATGTGATCGGGCGCCATCAGGTCCGTGCCGTGGCGGCCAATGAAGAGATTGAGGGGACGATCTGATTACGACCCGAGTCCTTGGCCTGGTAGAGGCGGAGATCCGCCTCGCGGACCAGTTCTCGCAGAGTGTCGCCATCGATACCAAGTTCGGCAACGCCGCCACTGAGTGTCAGGCGAACAACGCTGTTGTTGATGTTCAAGGGTGCGGATGCGACTGCCATACGGATTTTGTCAGCTACCTCCAGTGCCTGCTGGCTGTTGGTATTGCTGAGGAGAATGCCGAATTCCTCGCCCCCCAGGCGGGCGGCCAGATCGGTTGCGCGCAGGCATTCCCGGAAAATGCGGGCCACGTGTTGCAGTGCCACGTCTCCGGTCTCGTGGCCATGGTCGTCGTTGACGTCCTTGAAGTGGTCCAGATCCAGCACAAGGACAGACATCGGCGAATCGTATCGTCGTGCCCGGTTTCTCTCCCGCTCAAAAATATCGCTGAGCCGGGCGCGGTTGGCGAGACCGGTAAGCGGGTCGGTCTGGGCAATTCTTATCAGCTGACGCTCGGATGTTTCACGGGTGACTTCGTAAACGTGCGAAAACACCAGAATGCACAGGGAAATCACGGCGATGTTGGTGATTGGCAGGGCCTGCATCATCTCTGGCTGGTCCAGATGCCTGAACAGAAAGATCACCGCAGCGATTCCCATATAGAAAACAGACACTGCCAGTCCCAGTCGCCGCCCCATCAGCAGGTGGGAGATAATAGGGATGAGCAGTACCCAGGCATGCACGGCGGATGTGGCCCGCGGTGTGGCCATTGCAAACATCATGGCGGTGAAAAACGGGATCAGATAGGCGATGATCCAGCGTTCCAGGTGCGGGGTGTAACGGATCGCCCGGTAGACGATGAAGGAATAGGCCCCCATTACCATTTCAACAAACGCCAGCGGGTAGCTGCCTTTCAGCAGGTTCATCGAGGAGAACAGGATCGCGCCGATAATAGTAAGCACCAGCAGTGCTTTCAGTACCGCCTTGCGGTAAGGGCGTGCCAGTTCTTTCCGGGAGTCTTTGTAGCTGTCCATGAGTGAGGTCTTTAGCGGCCGGGAACGGGCTGTTTCCAACCGTGGAATGTGTACACAAGGTAAGCATGAGCTGAGAGTGTGAATTAGATCAGATTTTCGACAAAAAGTGGTATCGCCTTAGACTAAAGTCTTATTCTGCATGGCGTTGACCTGACATGCGCTATATTGACGCACCGTGCCTGATCCGGATCCAAAACCGGGTTCGGGCTGTATAGTAAGAAACCTGGATTTTTCCAGGTTTACACACCGTAATTGGCCAGAGAACCATGTTAAAACGAATTCTTCCCCTACTGATACTCGCCGTTGGTGTTGCCGGCTTCATTCTGCTCAAGGTGACTCGCCCAGAGCCGGAAACAGTCAGCGCCAAAGAGCGCAGCTGGCTGGTTGAGGTAATTACCGTAGAGCCTGCTACCCATACCCCGGTATTGCCTTTGTATGGCGAGCTGGTGGCGCCGGAACAGACGGTTGTTGCAGCGCCTCTGGCCGGGCGGATTGAAAGCCGGCCGGTGAGGGAGGGGCAGCGGGTGAAAGCGGGGGACCCTCTGGTTGCGCTGGACAATGCAGATGTTGCACCACTGCTTGCCCAGGCAGAGGCAGACGTAAAAGACATTGAGGCACAGCTGGCCTCGGAGCAGGTGCGTCATGCCAACGATCGCGAGGCTCTCGAAGGCGAGCAAGCCATCCTGGACAATGCGAGGCGTCAGTTCGAGAGAACGCAGTCCCTGGTCAGTCGGGACCTGACATCCCAGGAGGCGCTGGATGCCGCTTCTGATGCGCTGGCACGCGCCCGCCTGACGGTCACCGCCCGGGAGCGCGCAGTGGCAGAACATCCGTCACGGGTACGAAGCCTGGAGGCCAGGCTGGCAAGGGCCGAGGCAGCACTGGCTTCTGTGCGCCGGGATGCCGGGAGAGCGACCGTCACAGCGCCCTTCGACGGTATCGTAACGGATATCCAGGTGGCCGAGGGCGATCGTGTTTCACAGAATGCCCGGCTGCTGTCTGTCTACCCGGACCAGGGTCTGGAACTGAGGGCCAGGATTCCGGATGTATTCCGGCAGGAGCTGCTGGACGCTTTGAGCTCCGGTTCAGAGCTGCAGGCCGAAACCGGAGACGGGCGCCACCGTTTTACCCTGTCCCGCTTCGCCGGCACCAGTGATCCTTCAGGTACGGAAGCGATCCTGATACTTGACGGTGACGCCGCTGGCCTGCGACCGGGCGGATTGCTTCCCGTTACCCTGGAGAGGCCGCCAAGGCAGGATGCCATTGCCATTCCCTACAGTGCTCTCTACGGCAGTGACAGCGTGTATCGTATGACCGACGATTCCCGTATGCAGCGTGTCAGGGTGAAGCGCCTGGGTGAGGCCGGAGCTTTGAACGGCGATCGCCATGTACTGGTATCGACTGAAGGGCTGGAAGTAGGCGACTCGCTGATTGCCACGCATCTGCCCAATGCCATGACCGGCCTGAAAGTGGAACTTGCAGATACCGGGGCGGAGGCGGACGAATGAGGCGCCGCCGCGGTGTAATCGGTTTCTTTGTCCACCACCGGGTAGCCGCCAACCTGGTGATGCTGATGATGCTGCTTGGCGGCACGCTGGCGTTGACCCGGATGAATATCCAGTTCTTTCCCAATTTTGCACTGGATATTGTCAGCGTGCGGGTGGTTTGGAGCGGGGCCTCAGCCGAAGACGTGGAGCAGGGCATTACCAATCCCCTGGAACAGCGTTTGCGGAGTGTCCAGGGGCTGAAGAAGATGACGTCCACCTCCGCCCAGGGCGTTTCTTCAATCACCCTGGAATTTAACGAGAACACCAACCCTATCCAGGCCCTGGATGACGTGCGCCAGCAGGTTGATGAGTTCACTAACCTGCCTGCGGAAGCGGAGGAGCCTCAGGTAACCCGGTTCGAACGATACGAACCCGTAGGGCGTTTGCTGGTTTACGGCGACATGGACCGGTCGGAGTTGCGACAACTGGCCTACCGATACGAAGACGAGCTGCTGGCACGGGGCATCGACCGGGTTTCCATTCGCGGCCTGCCTGAGCAGCAGATCAGTATCGACGTGCCAGTGGAACGCCTGGAGGCCCTGGGCCTGTCCCTCGACCAGATTGCTGACCGCGTGGGATCCATATCCCGGGACCTGCCTGCCGGCATGATGGGGCAGCAGGACTCCACCCGCGAACTGCGTTCGGTAGAGCAGCGCCGCAGCCCACAGGCATTTGAAACCATACCCGTGCTCAGTGACGAACGCACCCAGTTGAACCTTGGCGACATTGCCATCATCCGCCAGGAAGCGCGGGAAAGTCAGGTCAACCTGAGCCGCGATGGTTACCCCGCGGTGGAGCTTCAGCTCCAGCGTGCCGAGGACGGCAATTCCCTGGAAGCCGCCGGTGTGCTGGAGAACTGGCTGGCGGATACCCGGCCGGTACTGCCACCTTCCGTGGAACTGGAGGTCTACGACGAAACCTGGCAATTGCTGGACGACCGTATTTCCCTGCTGATCAAGAACGGCATGGGCGGCCTGGTGCTGGTAATCATCCTGCTCTATCTTTTCCTGCCGGGCCGGGTGGCCCTGTGGGTGGCCATCGGCATTCCCACCGCCTTTCTGGCAGCGCTGGCGGTACTCTGGGGTATCGGTGGTTCCATCAACATGATTTCCCTGTTTGCATTGATCATGGCGCTGGGGGTCATTGTTGACGATGCCATTGTGGTGGGGGAGGACGCCGATGCCCATGCCCGCATGGGGGAGGAGTCCATCTATGCCTCGGAGGGCGCTGCCAAGCGCATGGTGTGGCCGGTTCTGGCGTCGTCACTGACCACGGTGGCGGCGTTCATGCCGCTGCTGGTGGTCGGCGGTGTCATTGGCAATATCCTCGGCGACATACCCCTGGTGATGATTTGCGTACTGATCGCCTCGTTACTGGAGTGCTTTATCGTGTTGCCGGCTCACCTGCGCCATGCCTTTACGCCGGGCAAGCGCAAACCCTCAGATCCCGGCCCCGTAGAGCGTCTGCGCAAACGGTTTGAAAAAGGCTTTGACCGCTTCCGGGAGGGCCCTTTCCGCAGGGCGTCCCGTTACACCCTGCAACATCGCGGCATGACTCTGGCTACAGCCCTGGCGGTCGCGCTGCTGACGGTCGGGCTGCTGGTGGGTGGCCGGCTGGGGTTCAACTTCTTCCCCACGCCGGAACCGTCGGTGCTTTATGCCAATGCCAGCTTCGTGGCCGGTACCAACCGGGAAACCGTGGATGACTTCGTCGCCGAGATGCAGCAGACCCTGAACGAAACCGAAGAAGCCCTGGGTGGTGACCTGATCCTGCATGCCGTTGCCAACCACGGCACAACCCAGGGCGCGGAGGGCACAACACGGACCGGGGATGAATTGGGCTCCATCCTGGTGGAACTGGTGCCCTCGGATCGACGCCAGGTTCGCAACCCGGAATTCATCACCGCCTGGCGTGATCGCCTGGATCTTCCCGCCGGGCTGGATAACCTGACCATTTCGGAGCGCCAGTCGGGCCCGCCCGGCAAGGATTTGAACGTGCGGCTGACCGGGGAGAGGGCCACGGACCTGAAACAGGCCGCCGAGTCTCTCAACGAATCCTTGCGAACGTTGCCTGGTGTACTGGATACAGAGGATGACATGCCCTGGGGGCGGGAACAGCTGATTTACCAGGTTAGCCCGCACGGAGAGGCGTTGGGCCTGACGACCGAGAGCCTGGGTGGGCAGTTACGGGCGGCGTTTGACGGCCGCATTGCCCAGATTTACCAGGACGGTCGGGATGAAGTGGAAGTGCGGGTGCAACTGCCCCGTGAGCAGCGTGAGAGCATGGCCACCCTGTCGCAGCTGACGGTGCGGATACCGGACGGTCGTTTTGTGCCCCTGACCCAGGTGATGAACCTGGATCACCGCCAGGGCTTCCAGGCATTAAGGCATGCGGAAGGGGAGTTGGCGGTTGAGGTGACAGCCTCTCTAAACACCCGTGTCAGCACGGCGGACCAGATCATCGCCAGTCTGGAAGAGGAAGTGCTGCCGTCACTGGCCAGCCGTTACAACCTGCGATACAGCTTTGAGGGACGGGCAGCGGACCAGCGGGAAACCATGGACGACATGAGAACCGGCCTGATCATAGGCCTGGGCCTGATGTATGTAGTGCTGGCCTGGGTATTTGCGTCCTGGAGCATGCCGGTCATCGTCATGGCCATTATTCCCTTTGCTCTGGTGGGCGGGTTGATCGGCCACTGGTTAATGGGATTGCAGCTCACCATACTTTCCCTGTTCGGGCTGTTTGGTCTGTCCGGCATCGTGGTGAATAACGCCATTATTCTGGTGGCCTTCTACAATCAGCAACGCAAGAAAGGCCTGGGTATTACCGACGCCCTGAACGAGGCGGCGGTGCAGCGGGTACGTGCGGTACTGCTGACGTCCCTGACCACCATCGGAGGCCTGTTACCCCTGCTGTTCGAAACCTCGTTGCAGGCCCAGTTCCTGATTCCCATGGCGACGTCCATTGCCTTTGGCCTGGGGTTGTCCACATTGCTGGTGCTGGCAGTGATTCCGGTGTTGCTGTCCTATCTTGAACAGTTCCGGGAATGGCGCGCCTACCGCCGGGGTGAAGAGCCGGAACCCACCATCCAGCGGAGTGTGTGATGCCGGATCATGTGTTGGTTGCAGAAGGATTGAGCAAGCGGTTCAGCAGCGGCGGGCAGCCGGTGACCGTGCTCACGGACCTGTCATTCCGCCTGGCGGCAGGCGAGTCCCTGGCGCTGGTAGGCCGTTCGGGCTCAGGCAAGAGCACACTGCTGAACCTGTTGTGTGGCCTTCAGAATCCGGATGAGGGGACTGTGTCGGTGGCGGGGGAGTTATTCGGTAAGTCTGGCAAACCCGGCTCGGACGAACGCTGGGCGGAACTGCGTAGACGCTCTATCGGCGTGGTTTTTCAGCAGGCGAACCTGATGCCGGCCCTGTCGCTGGTGGATAATGTTCGGCTGCGGGGGCATCTGGCGGGCCACGGCGCGGGCGGCGAGCGCGAGTGGCTGGAGCGCCTTGGTGTGGGGCCGGAGGCTCATCGTTATCCGGATCAGGTTTCCGGTGGGCAGGCCCAGCGCGCTGCGCTTGCGATGGTGTTTGCCATGGCTCCGTCAGTGATACTGGCGGATGAGCCCACCGGCAGCCTGGATCGCCATACCGCCGATGAAGTCGCCGACTGCCTGTTCGCCATACAACGTGACACCGGCTGTGCGCTGGTCCTTGCCACCCACGACAGGGAACTGGCATCCCGCTGTGACCATCTGCTCGATCTTAGTGCTCCTCACCTGAACCGCACGCCCTGATCCATGATGCTGATCCGCGCTTTTTTCAGCCACTACCACCGCCATCCTTTCCAACTGGCGGCCCTGGCGATGATGATTGTGCTGGCCACCATGCTCTGGACTGGCGTTGCGGTGCTGACAGATCAGGCCCGCAGCAGTCTGTTCCAGAGCGAGGAAGCGGTCGAGGCCCGGGTCCACGTGGTGCGATCCGATGGCCAGCCGGTCAATGTGGACGATTTCGCTGACCTGCGAATGGCCGGTGTGTGTGTCGCGCCCTGGCTGGAAATACAGCGCCCACCTCCCGAGGGAAGGGTCATCGGTATCGATCCGCTGGCCATGGGATGCTTCGGCGAATCGGCCCCCGGTGGTAATTCGGGGGAGCTGGACGGGGCGCCGTTTCTTGATATCAGTAACGCTGCAGCCCTTGCCCATGACGGGTACGACAGCCGGCTTTACCTGCTTGCCAACAACGAACACGTGACCTTGCCGGAGGGCTACACTGTGCGGGAGTTTTCACTGGGCCCGCCCACGGGCGAGTTGGCGGACAGCTTCCTGCTCAACCTGGATGCCCTCAGCCTGCTGGTGCTGCTGATCACCGGCCTGCTGGTACGCAGTGTCCACCGCCTGGGTGTTGCCCAGCGTCAGGACAGCTTTGACCTGCTGTTCCGCTTCGGGGTGCCCGGCCGGCGGGTACGTCAGTTACTGGCGCTGGAACTGGTGGTGCTGACCGGTATTTGCGTGCTGCCGGGGCTATGGCTGGGGGCGCAACTTGCCGCAGTGCTGGGTGGCGGTTTTGGTCAGGCCCTCGACAGCCTGTTTGACGTCACCCTGTATGCTGGTTCCACAGAAGCATTGCCCTGGCGAGCCGCCGGCATCATGGTCTTGCTGGTGCTGGCGGTCTGCCTGGTGGACTGGCTGGTTCCCCGGCTTTGGCAGAGTTCCGTCGGTTCTGGCCGTGGGCGCCTGATCGCAGCTCTCATTCTGGTCATGGGGTTGGTAAGCGTCGCCCTGGCGCGGGAACTGGCAACGGTTTTTGCAGGCACAGCGCTGGTATTCGCCGGTATCGGCTGGCTGACGCCTGGCCTGCTGGCTTTATTGGCGGAAAAACTGGCGGCTGGCAAAGAGCAGGATGGAATAAGCCCGCTCACACGCTGGCGTCGACGTGAACTGGCGGTGATGTTCCGCCACCTGGCACTTCCCGTGGTGGCATTGCAGTTTGCCATGGCAACCGTGCTGGCGGTGCAGGCACTGGTGACAACCTTTGAAAACACCTTCGACGAATGGCTGGCGCAGCGCCTGGAGGCTGAGTTCTATGTGGAGGTGCCGTCCGGGGTGGATGCCGGTCTGGCGGGAGGGCTGCTGGAAAATCTCGAAGGTCTCGGGGCCTGGCACCGGGTGAGCCGTGGCGAAGCACGGATCGGGCCGGAAGGTGCCGGCAGTGAGGACGGCAGGGTATCCGCGGATCTTTTTGCCCTGACACCCATCGGCGAACTGGTCTTTGACTGGACACTGTTGGCCAGCCTTGACCGGCCCTGGCAGAAGGTTGAGCAGGGTGGGGTTATGGTGAACGAGCAACTGGCGCGGCGCCAGCAGCTCGAGCCCGGTGATGTGGTGGAGATCCGGGTGGCGGAAACCGTGCTCAGGGCCAGTGTGGTGGCTGTCTATGCCGATTACGGACGCCCTGCCGGAGAAATCCTGATGTCAGGTGCTGTACTGCCGGAAAACTTCAGCGCAGGGTTCGAAAGTCTGTCGGTGAATCCAGGCAATCTGGCCATGGCTGATATCCGTGAACAGCTTGCAGAGGTCTGGAATGTAACTGACGTCACCGTCAGGGATAACGCCAGCATCCGCGCCCTGGCCTCCCGGGTGTTTGGTCAGACTTTCCTGCTGACCCGCGCCATCAGCCTGTTGACCCTGGTGCTTGCCGCGGTCGCGTTGCTGATCATGAGCTGGGTGTTCTTCACTACCCGGGTCTGGTACTTCCGTTTGTTGGGGATCTGGGGTCTGCCCACAAGAGTCATTCGTAATCAGCTTCGTCGCCTGTCGGTAACCCTGACGTTGTCCGTTACCGTTGCGGCCCTGCCGCTGGGTATCTGGCTGACCTGGGTGCTGGTCAGCCGCATCAATCCCCTGGCCTTTGGCTGGTCACTTCCCATGGCCCTGTACCCCGGCTTCTGGCTGGAACTGGCCGTGGTAGCAGTGTCGACGGGCCTGCTGGTGGCGCACCTGATGCGCCGGCAGTTGGGCCACCGGGAAAGTGCCAGAAAGGTGGAAACATGAGAGCAAGTGCCGGTTTTACTGCTTTGTTTGTGGTTATTGTGGCCGCGGGTTGCTCGGATTCCTCATCTGACGCCGGCTTTGCCGGGCTGGCTCAACAGGTAGGTGGAGGGGATACGTCCGGTTTCCTGCAGCCCCGGCCCGGCGACACCCTGGTCTTCCCCGAGGACTGGGGGCCTCATCCGCAGCACCGTATTGAGTGGTGGTATCTGACCGCCAATCTGGAAACCTCTGATGGCGATCCTCTGGGGGTGCAATGGACCCAGTTCCGCCAGGCCCTGCAGCCGCGCACCACAGAAAATGAGGGGCCCGCCGCTGACTCCTGGCCCCTGGAGGTGGCCTGGATGGCCCACGGTGCGGTGTCGTTTGAAGGCGAGCACTGGTTTGCAGAGAAGCTGGCCCGGGGTGACATGGGCCATGCCGGAGCTACTGTGGATCCTTTCAATGTGTGGCTGGACGAATGGCGGCTGGAGTCAGTACCAGGCTCTGGGAAATGGCGTTTACAGGTGGAAGGGGATGGCTGGGCCTACGACCTGCGGCTCAGCAATACCGGGGACGTGGTTGCCCACGGTCTTGACGGCTTCAGCGCCAAGTCCGCCAGTGGTGAAGGCTCCATGTATTTCAGCCTGGTGGATCTGCAGATGACGGGCACGGTAACGCTAGGGGATGAAACCCTGGAAGTGTCTGGCCAGGGCTGGTTTGATCGTGAGTGGAGCAGCCAGTTTCTCAAGGCGGGCCAGCAGGGCTGGGACTGGTTTGCCCTGCATCTGGATAGTGGCGAGAAGCTGATGGCGTTTCGCTTGCGCGAGGACGAGGGTGCCTTCATGTCCGGCAGCTGGATCAATGCAGAAGGCGAGATTGAGGCACTTGGTGCAGAGGACCTGACCCTGACACCGGCGAGCTGGACTGAATCGCCCCGGGGAAGGGTGCCGACGCAATGGCGCCTCAGGATCCCGGGTCAGCAACTGGATCTGACCATAGCGGCGCCCCCCGGCGACTACTGGAACACCGGGCTTTATCCTTACTGGGAGAGCCCGGTGTCTGTCAGCGGAACCCACGAAGGCGTGGGTTACATGGAGTTGACTGGTTACAGCAATTAGGAGGCGCCGCCGGCTCTAGCGGATTACCGGTGGTTCCAGCCCACTGACGAGTTCCTGTATGCCCCGATGCCACTGCTGGCGGAGTTGGTGAAAGTAATCATCTTCTTCCTTCACCCGGCCGATAAAGCAGGGTTTCAGCTCGTTGTTGCGATAGATGGCCACGTCCAGTGGCATGCCCACGGACAGGTTGCTCTTCATGGTGGA
>NZ_JAWLDU010000052.1:0-8637 GCF_041686475.1 Marinobacter sp. | reverse complement strand
GCCAGGTGATCGTCGCTGAAGGTATGGATATAACCGCTGACGTACCGAACCGGAACCCCGATGTGGCGGCAACAGGAAATGAAAACATGGGTATGGTCCTGGCACACGCCGGCTTTCTGTTTGAAGGCTTCGGCGGCGGTGTGGGTAACGGTGGTGACGCCGGGGAGGAACTGAATATGTTCCAGAATCCGGTTCATCATCTTCACCAGGCTGCGCTTGTTGGGGGAGAACTGGCTGGCGAATGCCTTGATGGCCTTGTCGGCTTCCGTCAGCGGAGTGTGGCGCAGGAACACTTCCGGTGGAAATGGCGAGTCATCCCGGGTCAGCGGTTTGCCGGTCAGGTCCACCACACCCTCGGCGGTCAAGGTGATTTTGGAGACGGTCTTGTCCATGGTCATCACCGTGACCTGGTTGCCGAAGCCGTCAATCATCTGGCTGGTGTCGCCCGGAGTGCTCAGGTGCCATTCCAGGATGCGCTGTTGCGGTGTGTTGCGTGGGGTCAGGCGCAGGTACTGGATGCTGTTGTGCATCGGCGCATCGTAGGTGTAGGTCGTGTCATGGAGGATATTCAGTTTCATTGTTTCCACCCCATGTAGTCTTTCTGGATCTGGCCGGAGATGCGCTGTATGCGTTCCAGAAAATCGGTCAGATATTCGTGCAGCCCACGCTCTTCAATGTATTCCCGGTCGCCGTAGTGAATATTGGCGTACAGGCTGGAGGCCAGGCGCCTGGCGCGGCGGGCATCACCACTCTGGATCTGCTCCAGCAGGCCCGCAATTTCCTGCAGGCACGCCCGCAGCGAGCGCGGTACATCCGGTTTGAGAATCAGCAGTTCCGCCACGTTCATGGGTTCGATGTTATGGCCGTAGGTATGTTGGTAGGCCTCGAAGGCGGCCAGTGAGTGTAGCAGGGCGGTCCACTCGAAGAACGATTGCGTGGGGTGGCCTTCCAGGGATTTGGTGGCCATGTGATGGCGGATATCCAGAACCCTTGCCGTAGTGTCGGCGCGTTCGATAAATGTGCCCAGGCGCAGGAAGTGGAAGGCATCGTTACGCAACAGAGTGCCGTAGGCAGCACCACGGAACACGTGGGAGCGTTCCCGGGTCCAGTCGAACACCCGGCTGGCGTTGGATTCGGAGACGCCCTTGTGGCGCAGCTCCTTCAGCTCCATCCAGGCCAGGTTGATGCTTTCCCACACGTCCGCCGACAGGTTGCCCCGAACGTGCAGGGCGTTGTCCCGGGCACTGCGTATAACGCTGAACACACTGGCGGGATGACGATCATCCAGAACCAGGAAATCGATCAGGTTCTGGGGGGTAATGTCGTTGTAGAGTTCGTCAAACACTTCCCGGGTGCCGGTCACCAGTAACGGAACAGACAGCTGCTCCTCGCGGTCCTCCGGCACGTCGATCAATGCCATGGTCAGGCTGACGTCCAGCAGGCGGGCCTGGGTCTCGGCGCGTTCCAGATAGCGCGCCATCCAGAACAGACTTGATGCGGCGCGGCTCAGCATTGGTCGCCCTCCAGTACCCAGGTGTCCTTGGTGCCGCCCCCCTGGGACGAGTTCACCACCAGCGATCCTTCTTTCAAAGCCACACGTGTCAGGCCGCCGGGCACCATCTGGACCTTCTTGCCGGAGAGTACAAACGGCCGCAGGTCCAGGTGTCGGGGCGCTACGCCTTGCTCCACAAAGGTGGGGCAGGTAGACAGGCTCAGGGTAGGCTGGGCGATGTAGTTATCGGGCCGGGCTTTCAGCAGCGTGCGGAAGTGGTTGAGCTCTTTTTTGCTCGCATTGGGGCCGATCAGCATGCCGTAGCCGCCTGCGCCCTGGGTTTCCTTGACCACCAGTTCCGCCAGGTTGTCCAGCACGTATTGAAGGTCCTTGGGTTTGCGGCACTGCCAGGTGGGCACGTTCTTCAGGATGGGCTCTTCGTTCAGGTAGAAGCGAATCATGTCCGGCACATAGGGATAGATGGATTTGTCATCTGCCACGCCGGTACCCATGGCGTTGGCAAGTACTACGTTGCCACTGCGGTAGGCGGCATAAAGACCGGGTACGCCAAGCATGGAGTCAGGGTTGCCGGCCAGGGGGTCGAGGAAGTCGTCGTCGATCCGCCGGTAAATGACATCCACCTGCTGGGGGCCGACGGTGGTCTTCATGTAGACCCTGTTCTGGCGGATGAACAGGTCGGCGCCCTCCACCAGTTCGATGCCCATCTGACGCGCCAGGAAGGCATGCTCGAAGTAGGCGCTGTTGAATCGCCCTGGGGTGAGCACCACCACCGTGGGGTTGGGCTTCAGGGACGCAGCGCTCAGGGTTTCCCCTAGCAGTGCCGGGTAGTGGTCCACTGGCGCAACCGGCGCCTGGGCAAACAGTTCCGGGAACAGGCGCATCATCATGCGGCGGTTTTCCAGCATGTAGGACACGCCGCTGGGGCAGCGGAGATTGTCTTCCAGCACGTAGAAGTCACCGTCGTTATGGCGGATCAGGTCTATGCCGGCAATGTGGGAATACAGGTTCCGGGGCAGTTTCAGGTTCTGCATGCCGGGCTGGTACTGGGGATTGGCAAACACCTGTTCGGCGTTGATGACCCCGGCACGGATAATGTCGAAATCGTGGTAAATGTCGCACAGGAAACGGTTCAGAGCCTGAACCCGCTGGCGCAATCCGGCTTGCAGTTTCTGCCAGTCAGCGGCGGAAATCACCCTTGGTATCAGGTCGAAGGGAATAAGGCGGTCGGCGCCCTGGTCCTCGCCGTAGACGTTGAACGTGATGCCCAGGCGCTGAAAAAGCACATCCGCTTCGCGACGTTTCTCGGCCAGCAGATCCTCGTCGGACTTGATCAGCCAGTCTTCCAGCATCCGGCAGCTGGGTCGTACCCGGTTATCTTCGTCGAACAGTTCGTCGTAGATACCCTCGGGTGGGGTTTGTATCAGCATAACCATGACCCTCTCCTGAACACGCTCTCCACCGGATGTGAAAAGTCGATATCCAGCCGTTCCCAATGCAAAAGAGACAGCAAAAGCCAGGCCACTCTGGCAGTTGGAGCCGTGTTTGTTGTCAGAGCGGGCTATTCGTCGAATTCTTGATGCATTCCGGGGGTGCATGGATAGCGTATGACCCACACAAGGAGTGGTCCATTTTAATGCAATGTCTGGTAGGTGAGTGGACTTCAGGAGATAAATGCCCCACTGAGGGGCATTCAAACGGACCGGCAGGCTATCAATTGCTCTGACATTGCGCGTTATTGGTAGTCATGCACCGTTGTGGTGTCGTTTTGTTCGGCCCGTTCCTTCCATGCTGCATAACGAAGCAGGTCGGATTCCACGAAAGCGAGGCAGGCGGCCACGACACCGGCATCATCCAGAAAGCCGATTCCCACAAGCAGGTCCGGAATCAGGTCCAGGGGATTCAGCACATAGATAAGGGCACCGGCGATGGCCGCGATGCTTTTCCACGGCACTGCCCGATAGTTCCCCTGCCAATAGTCCCGTAGCATGGAAAACATCAGTCGGATATCGGTGCTGAATCGGCGCAACTTACCGCTGCTTTTGACCTTATCCTCAATGGCTTTCTGGCGGCCAAGCAGATCGGCCACATCATCACGGCGAACCTTGTCGGCTTCGGTGTTCAACTGTTCGTTTGCCTTGCTTTCGCTGAAAGTAGCCATTGGCTATTACCTTTGTCGAAGTATCTTTGCGGTACCATGATCCACCAAGGCTGCGACAAAACCAAGGGGTTTGGGGGTTACTTCCCGGTCATGGTTATACTGTGAATATGGCTGATTACATCAAAATCAATTCCACGTCTTTTCCCGATGCGCTGTTATACGAAGCCAGGGGGCTCGAGTTACTCGCGCAGACGCTGAGAGATGCGGGTGTCAGTGAAGTTCGTGTCCCCCGGGCAAGGTCAGTGTCTGAGCGGGAACTTGTCATGCCCCGCATCAGCCCGGGCCCGGCAAGTGAAGCTGCGATGACGATGCTGGGCGAGGGGCTGGCGCGCATGCACGCCGTTCGTCAGGCCCAATACGGGTTTGATAGCGACAATATGATCGGGTTGTCACCACAGAAGAATCGCCTGACGGACGACTGGGGTGAATTTTTCGTCGAAGACCGCCTGGGTGCTCAGGTCGGGATGATTCGCAATCCGCAGGTCAGGACTGAATTTGCGACGGTTCTCGGGAACAAGGGCGATACCCTGGCGCAGTTGCTGAACGAGCACTGCGAACATCCCAGCCTGCTGCATGGTGACCTCTGGTCCGGCAATGTGCTGTTCGACAACGCGGGCCCCTGGCTGATTGATCCTGCGGTCTATTATGGCGACCGGGAAGCAGACATCGCCATGACGGAACTGTTCGGGGGCTTCTCAACGGCCTTCTACCGTGCCTATGATCAGATTTACCCCAGAACACAGGTCTACAATACCAAACGGGCCATCTATAACCTCTACCACACCCTGAACCACTACAATCTGTTTGGAACGTCCTATCTCGAGCCTTGCAGGCGCAACCTGGGAGTGATCGGCCGCCTGTGACCTACTGACGCTTATACTGGGTCGGGCAATACCCACGCGACACTCCCGCCGGGCGCAGTGCCCGGTGCTTGGTCTTGCGCCCGCTGACCCGTTTTCGCCAGAGCCTGAAGCTGCCGGGCTTCAGCTCCCGTCTCATCAATCCGATAACGTCTTTTTCCTGCAGGCCATACAGGCTTTCAATAGCTTCGAACGGGGTGCGGTCTTCCCAGGCCATCTCAATGATGCGGGAAAGGTCGGATTCGTTGAAGTTCACCACCAGGCCTTGTCCCACATTTCCGGGTTGGCCCAGTTGTCGGGGTTGTTCCAGGCGCGTTTGTGGTTGTAGCTGTCGATGTTGTAGGTGTATAGAGTGAGCGGAATGTCCTCTTCCCCCAGTTCTGCCTGCCGTCGAAAGCCCAGGCCGATGAAGTCGGTAAATGCCCAACCGGGGCTGTCTGCCACGACCACGGCAATCTGGTGCGTGCCGTAGTTGCGGAGCTGGCCCAGCAGGACTTCCCCCTGTTCGTGGCTCAGGTGTTCCAGGGTGTCGGTAACCAGTGCCAGGTCCTGGGTCCGGGGGAGCGGAAAGGCCTCGTTGGGGGAGTTGGCATCCAGCTTTGTCATGGCTGACTCGCTGTGATGCCGGCACCAGTGGCTGCCCACCTCGCTGGCCACGCTGCCGCATACCACAAGCGTGGCGGGCTGGCAGGTATCAATGATTCTGGCAAGGGCTTGCTGGGTTGTGGGCATGGCCAGGGTGTCCTTCCGTTATGGATAGCCAGTATCACACTGGCCAGTCGGCGGCATCAACCAGGTGCAGGCCAACCGGCTGGTCTGCGTTTCCCCGCCAGCGCCGTATGAATTCGCCATCGGGGTCAAACTGCCTTTCCTGCTTTTCCAGGTTGAAGTGACGTGGGCCCTTGGGGTCGGCGCCTACACCCGCCTGATACTGCCAGTTACCGTAATTGCTGGCTACGTCGTAATCAACCAACTGCTCCTCGAACCAGGCAGCACCATAGCGCCAGTCCAGCTCCAGTTCGTTCACCAGGCAACTGGCGACGATCTGCCGGCTGCGGTTGCTTATGTAGCCGGTTTCCCGCAACTGGTTCATGGCCGCATTTACCAGCGGGTATTCCGTACTACCGGCACACCAGGCTTTGAAGCGATGGGGATAGAACGAGGCGGAGCGTTTCTTCTGCTGTACGCCATCACGGCGAAACAGGTCAGAACCATGCTTCAGTGCGTACCAATAGAAATATTCCCGCCACAGCAACTCGAACCACAACCAGTAGGTGGACTCGTTCTTGACGTGCCGGTTTTCATAATCGGTGATGGTGTCGGCCACTTCCCGCGCAGAAAGCGAGCCATTGGCCAGCCAGGGCGATAACCTGGAAGAAGCGTCGGGGTCATCCAGTGCGTTGCGGGTTTCCTTGTAGTGGTCGATGAGGTGGTTGACGAACAGATAGTCGTGCAGATGCTCCAGGCCAGCCGATTCACCGCCGGTGAACCGGACCGGGTGGAGGGGTTCTGGAATTGCCGGGCACTCACCCCGGTTGTCCTCCGGATATCCCGGGGCCGGTGGTAGCGCGGTCAGTGTGCGGATGCGAAGCCGCCCGAAATTGTCTTCGCCGTTCTGCTCCACCAGTTTGCGGAACTGCGAAAAGGTATCCGGCAGATTATCCAACTCCACTGGGAGTGAGCCTTCAGTGAACAGACCAAGGGTCTCGAACTGCTGAAAAACCGTTCCGGGAAGTTTGTCTTTCACCGCTTCCCACTCGCTGGATTCCCGCGTGCCCGGCTGGCGCGACCGTATCACACGCCCGATCTGGTGATTATGCACCAGTTCGGGAATCACCACCTGGGGATCGCCGAAGGCGATGTGCAACCGCTGCCCCAGCGACCGAAGGTTGCGTTCCAGCGCCATCAGGCTTTGCCAGAGAAAGCGCCAGCGATGATCACCCAGGGTTCGGCACTGGAACGGGCCCGGTGCGAACCAGCGTGGATTGACTACGTACACGCACAGCAACATATCGGACTTTGAGGCCGCCAGCAGAGCTGCATTGTCATGCAGCCTCAGATCACGGGTAAACCAGTATAGTGTTTGCAATGCAAGCCCTTGCCTCGTTGGTTGAATACAGGGATACGACTAGCCCGGCAAATCAGTTTTCTGCATCTGTCAGGTGGTCATCTGGAGTTCCTTGAGAGTCGGGTAATCGGTGTAGCCGTGTTCGTCACCGCCATAAAAGGTGCTGTCGTCCCAGTTGTTCAGTTCGGCGTGCTGGCGGAAGCGCTCCGGTAGGTCCGGATTGGCGATAAAGGGGCGGCCAAAAGTTACCAGGTCACAGCGGTCACTGCTGATGCGCACGCCTACCTTATCCTCGCCCCAGACATCAATCACCGTTTCCATAACCATCAAAAATAATTAGACCAGTCTACGAAAAAGTAATGGAAAAAATATCAGCCCAGGACTCAAGTGATGCCGAGACACTGGCGGAAGAAGACCCGTACAAATCGCTCCATGGGTTCCGTGGACTTCAGTACCTTGGCCCGCAGGATGGCACCTTCCCAGCCCGAAAGCAGGAAACTGGCAGCGTCGGCCGGGTTGATGAATTCATCCACATCCCCTGCCAGTCGCGCTTCTTCAATACAGAGTTCAAAGCGTCTTTCCCAGCCCTGGAATACCGTGTCGAGCCGCCGGCGGAAGGTTTCGTTCTGCCCTGCCAGTTCCTGGCCGAGATTGCCGATCAGGCAACCACGTGTGAACTCGCAGTTGGACATGGTCTTCAGACCGCTGTCGAAATAGGCACGAATACGATCCACGCAGGAGCGGCTGGTGTCGTTGAGAATCTGATCCAGTTCGGTGTCGTATTCCTGGGCAAAGGTGTCGATCACAGCCAGCCCGAAATCGTTCTTGCTGCTAAAGTAATGGTAAAAAGAGCCCTTGGGGACACCCGCGGAGGTCAGTACGGCGTTGATACCGGTGGCTCCAAAGCCTTTCTGGCCGATCAGGTCGGCCCCGGTCTGGAGGATGTGATTGCGCGTGTCGTTTGGTGTCATGGTTGTTATATTAGACCGGTCGTCTACAATGCGTCAAACCCGTAAAACCCGAGATATTCAATTCCGAATTTGTTGCCAAGGAGTCTGACAGTGATCAAATCCCGTGCCGCAGTGGCCTTTGCCCCCAACAAGCCGCTTGAAATTGTAGAAGTGGACGTCGCCCCACCCCAGAAAGGAGAGGTGTTGGTGCGTATCGTTGCCACCGGTGTCTGCCATACCGATGCCTACACCCTTTCCGGAGCCGATTCCGAAGGTAACTTCCCGGCTATCCTCGGGCATGAAGGCGGCGGCATCGTCGAAGCCGTTGGCGAGGGCGTGACATCCCTGGAAGTGGGTGACCACGTGATTCCGCTGTATACCGCAGAGTGTGGCAGATGCAAATTCTGCACCTCCGGCAAAACCAACCTGTGTGGCTCTGTGCGTGAAACCCAGGGCAAGGGCGTTATGCCGGACGGTACTTCCCGCTTCTCCTACAAGGGCGAGCCCATCTACCATTACATGGGCTGTTCCACGTTCTCTGAATACACCGTGTTACCAGAAGTTTCCCTGGCGAAAATCCCCAAGGAAGCACCGCTTGAGAAAGTCTGCCTGCTGGGCTGCGGTGTCACCACGGGCATCGGTGCGGTATTGAACACTGCCAAGGTGGAAGAGGGCGCAACCGTGGCCATTTTCGGTCTTGGTGGTATCGGTTTGGCGGCTATAATCGGCGCCACCATGGCCAGCGCCAGCCGCATTATCGCCATCGACATCAACCCCGACAAATTCGACATCGCAAAACAGCTGGGTGCTACAGATGTGGTTAATCCAAAGGATTACGACAAACCCATCCAGGAAGTCATTGTTGAACTGACTGACGGCGGTGTGGACTACTCGTTCGAGTGCATTGGTAATGTGGACGTGATGCGTTCAGCCCTGGAGTGCTGCCACAAAGGATGGGGTGAATCCATCATCATCGGCGTGGCCGGCGCAGGCGAGGAAATCCGCACCCGCCCGTTCCAGCTGGTGACCGGCCGGGTCTGGAAAGGCTCCGCCTTCGGCGGCGTCAAGGGCCGCACGGAACTGCCCGG
>NZ_JAWLDU010000113.1:0-4723 GCF_041686475.1 Marinobacter sp. | reverse complement strand
TCATTGGCGATGTAGAGGTGGCGATTGTTGGGGTGCAAAGCAAACTGCTCCGGGTCCTCGCCGGAGGGCAGGGTGTCGATGATCTTGCGAGTCGCCAGGTCCAGTACCTGGACGGTGTCGTCGTCACTGGCACAGATGTAGAGCTTGGTGTAGTCCTTGGACAGCAGAATACCCCTCGGCCGGGCACCTACCTCAATGGTGTCCACGACTTCATTGGTCTCGGTATCGATTACGGAAAGCGTGTCATCTTTCTCGTTGGATACATAGGCCAGGCTTGCCAGCGCCGGGCTGGAAAGGCCGATGGCGGCTGCCAGGGTGGCTATCTTGAAAGCATTTTTCATGGTCAGTGTTCCTTGTTGTTGTTCAGTGGGGTCAATTGATCCGGCAGTCACTCTCCGGCCTGTCGTAGCCCAGGGTGTCCAGTTCGGAATCGGGATGGAGGAAGCCTTCCAGGGGAGGTGTCGCAACCAGTCCTTGTGGGTGAACCAGGGGGATTGGCTGGCGAAGCTGCCCGTTCCAGGGGCGGTAAGTCAGCTTGCGGCCCTTGAAGGCGGCGAGCTGGAAATCGTCGGAAAACAGGTACTCGCGAATGTTCGAGTGGCCAGCTTCACTGAGGCCGGTCACCGTGGTGCCGATGGACCGGACGGCGGCCCAGGCGGCATAATCCTCGCTGTTCATTTCACGATCCGCCAGTTCCCGGAAACGGTTCTGCAGTTGGGCCGCACCCCAGGCTTCAACCACCCGGTGCCAGGCCTCCGGACCCATGCCCTGGGTACCGACCACCGGGCGAGGCAGCCAGGTGTTGAATGGCACGTACTCCCCGAAATCACCACGTACATCGGCGACCACTACGGCATCGTAATCATTTGCCTGGGTGAAGGTGGGCAGTTCTTTGGAAGCCGTGCGCCGCAGGTCCGAATCGAAGGTCCAGGGTTTGTCGGCAATGATGTCCAGGCCGAACCGTTTGCTGGCGCGGCGGAAGGCATCTGCCCAGGCCTTGTCCTGTTCGGTGGGGCCGGTAATCAGGAACACTTCCTTCCAGCGCCGCATATTCAGCCACTGGGCAAGGGCGTCAGTCAGCATGGCGTAGGACGGAATAGTGTGCAGGACGTTGGGCTGGCATTCGCTGATCCGCAGGTCATCGTCCGAGGCACCGGCGTTGAACAGTAACGCTTTACCCTCAGCCTTTTCGGCCATCGCCCGCAGTGTATCTGCGGGAACGCGGGTCACAAGCAGATCAATGCCGTTCTCCAGCATGCCGTCGAGTGCTGCCAGGGCACCCTCGTCATCGCTGGTCATGACGGACTCCAGGGCATAATTCTGGTCGAGGAATTTGCCGGTGGCGTTGTTGTCGGCAATCCCCAGTTCGGCGCCTCTCAGGCCGGCATCTTCCGGCTCCGGGGTGACATTGGATAGGACCGGTCCCTGGTCGGGTGCCCAGTGAATGTAGCCGATGGTCACATCGAGAGCCACTGCAGAAGTGGGCGCCAGTAGCCAGCCACAGAAGACTGAAGCAATCAGTAGCCTGCCTTTAAGATCCATATTGCCGTCCTCTCTCTGAATATTTGTTTTTCTTGGACCCAGCTTAGAGAAGGTGGAAAGGCGCTGAAATATTCAGAAAGTAGGAAACTGCCGGTACTAAAGAACTATTCCCGGGAATTTTCACACCGTTAGCATGAAAATGAGGCAACTTTATTCAGGCAGAACGGGACTCCGATCATGAGGGCATACAGCCGGGTGGCGTTGTTGATGCTGGCAGTATTTGCCCTGGTTTATGGCGTCGGGGCTTTTTTCTACCTGAAACAGGCGAGACTGGATGTGGCCCGTGAACTGGATGGGATATCGACGTTGGCGGGCATGATTGGAGCGCCGGAAGAGGTTGGCCCGGAACTGATTGCAGGCCTCCGGCACTTGCGCCCGTTGTCGGATGAGGGCGTTGCGGATGGCAGTGGCGACGTCCCTATCTGGTTTATTCGCGCCCTGGGGGCCGACCAGGCGAGTGGACTTCCGGTCATCGGAGGCTGGCAGGTTGACCCGTACGATGAAGTAGAGGAAATCTGGGAAAACTTTGTTCTGGTGTCGCTGGCTTTTGGCATCGGTATGCTGCTGTGTTTTTCAGCGTTATTTGTGGCAATACGCCGGCTGACAGAGCCGCTGCGGCGAATCGGCAAGGCCATGGACGACATCGGTGAAGGGGAGCCCTCTCCACGCCTGCCACGGCAGCCAATAACAGAACTGGATCAACTGGTGCACCGGTTCAACGCCATGGCAGAAGCGCTGGAGACCGAGCAGAAAACCGTTGCCAGGTTACTGAACGAACTTCTTGAGCTTCAGGATCGTGAGCGGGCACACATTGCACGGGTGCTTCATGATGATCTTGGCCAGTACATTACCGGCATTCGCGCCCAGGCTCGCGGCTGGCTCTATGACCCGGAACTGAATGAGCGCCAGAAGGATCAGGCGAAGGAACTGGCTGAACACTGTGAGACCGTGCAGCAGCATTTTCGTCACCTGTTGCAGGATCTGCATCCTCTGGTCATGGAGCAGCTTGGACTGGGGTCTGCCATTCATCATCTGGTGGATCAGTGGCAGCAGCTCAGTGGCCTGACCTGTGAACTCTCGGTGGATGAATGTCTGCCGGAACTGACCGGTGAGAAACAGACCCACCTGTACCGGTTTGTGCAGGAAGCACTGAATAATGTCTCAAGACATGCGGCTGCAACCAAAGCCGTATTGGGTGTGACTGCGAAGCCCCCTGTGCTGCAGGTCGAGATTCGTGACAACGGCATTGGAGCCAACAACCTGTCGGCCAGAGCTGGCCTCGGGCTCCGTTCCATGTGCGAAAGGGCCCGCAGCCTGGGCGGTAAAGCCGAGTTCTTCAGCCGTTCAGGTCAGGGCACCAGGGTGTGTCTCACCATTCCCCTGAGCTGACAACCCCAAGCCCGGAGAAGCGCCGATGAAGCTGATCATTGTTGACGACCACCGAGTGGTAAGGCAGGGAATCTCCAGCCTGCTGCGGAGTATGATGCCCGGCCTGGAGATAGTCGAGGTTGAAACCGGCCAGGCTGCCATCGCCGCCTGGGGCGAACACCGCCCGGACCTGATGCTGCTGGATATGGGGCTGCCGGATATCTCCGGGCTGGAAGTAGCGCGGCGGATTCGTCAGCGCTGGCGTGGTGCCGGCATTGTGTTTTTTACCATGCATGATGAACTGCCGATGGTGAAGCAGGCGCTGGAGGTTGGCGGCATGGGTTTTGTGTCCAAGAACTGCGCGCCGGAGGAGCTTGCCGAAGCGGTAAAGCGGGTGGCTGCTGGTGAGCCCTACATTGAACATCCGATTGCCACTCGCCTGGCAATGAACCAGGAACGTCCGGTGGACCACCGGCTCAGGGATATGACCCAGCGGGAAATGGAGGTGCTGCTGATGTATGCCCGGGGCGAGGATATCCAGGGCATTGCCAGCCGCCTCTGCGTCAGCAGTAAAACCGTCTCCAATCACCTGGCGATGCTGAAGGGAAAACTGCAGGTGAGCTCTTCCGTTGAGCTTATCCACCTGGCGGTTGATGCCGGGCTTGTCCGCTACGGCCAGCTACCGGAACGCCCTCGGGCCTGAGCTCACCAGTCAAAGGGGCAGGCGGTGCAGCCTTCCATAAAGGTGTTCACAAAGGTTGCATAATGAATGCGGGTGCTTCTCATATCGGCATCCGCCAGGCTGGCATTACCGAATTTGGCTTCCTGGAGGTTGGCACCTACGAGACTTGCACCCTCGAGATTGGCCTTGGGCATCCAGGCGATCTCGAAGGTTGAATAGTCCAGAGTTGCCGCTTTCATCACGGCTCCGGAAAAACGTGAGAAGCCGAAGTTGCCGCCACTGAGATCCGACCCCGAAAAATCCGAACCCTGCGCGAACAGGTATTCTGCCTGTGCACCACGCAGGTCCGCCTCGGTAACATTGGCGCCGCGCATGGAAACACGGTAGAGGTGTACTCTCAGGCCGGTTACCCCCTCCAGGTTGGCACCGTCGAGCTGTGCGCCCCGCAGGTTGCTGTGATTGAGTATGGCTCCCTCAAGATTGGCGCCTTTGAAGTTAGCGGAATGCAAATCCATGTTCGACAGGTCTGCACCGCGCAGGTCAGCACCCGGACAGGTAGCTTCAGGCTGCAGCCTGCAGCCGTTGATAACTGGTGCATCTTCGACATCGGCAAGATAGTCGGCGGCCGCCAGTGGCAGGCTTGCGGCCATCAGGCTGATAAGCAGTTGTGTTTTCATGATCGAATTCCCTCGAAATACCCATTTGCAGGATGCTGAAAAAAGGCCCGGCGCAGGGCATCGGGCCAGTGCCGGGTAGACTTTAGCGGGAGGCCTGTGACCAGGAAGGCAATTTGAAGGCCCAGAAGGAGCCCCCCTGGGAAATTGGCTTGGTCAGTTCTGCCATTTCGCCCCCCCAGAGTGGGACTGCGCCGCCATAGCCGGAGACCACGCCAATATACTGCTCACCATCCATTTCCCAGGTGATCGGCGATGAAATAATCCCCGACCCTGTCTGGAACGACCAAAGTTCCTCGCCGGTTTTTGCGTCAAACGCCTTGAAATAACCATCACCGGTACCGGTGAAGACCAGGCCGCCCCTGGTGGTCAGCACGCCTGCCCAGAGTGGCAGCTTTTCCTTGTGTTCCCACTGCACTTCACCGGTAAGCGGGTCCATGGCCCTGAGGATACCAAC
>NZ_JAWLDU010000051.1:0-21066 GCF_041686475.1 Marinobacter sp. | reverse complement strand
GACGGACCTGGACGATAGAGATCAGACTGAAGCGATTGATTACATCTCACAACTGGGCCAGAAGCCCACCTTTGATCATGATGTCATCGAGTTGGAAGGCGATTCGGCACTCCGGGTTCGCCCGAACACACCGCTTGATCCGCTCAGCCGATATATTGTTGTGGTAACTGATGGCGTAACCGATGTCAGTGGTGAACCAATTGTTGGATCCCCTTCCTACCAGAATCTCAAGGAGGCGGATAATCCCAACGGCAACAGCGCCCTGGATCCAGTGCAAAGTCTGATTGCCGGATTCTGGGAAGAGGTCAGCAACAACTATTTCGCCGTGACAAACAGCTCCCGCGAAGCACTGGGCTTACCGGCGCTGTCGAAAGAGAATATTGCACTGTCGTACAGTTTTACTACGAGTGAGGACAAGAAGGTCCTGAGCCACATTGCAAACCCAGCGAACTGGGTAGCAGACCAGCTGAGACGCTCGGTGAGCGTTGGTGCTGCGGAAGCAGCTATCGAAGGCGGTGCAGATGGTTTTGGTGATGTATTTGCGGCAGTCACTGGCGCACTCTCAAGCTTTAAACCCAGTGTTGAGCTCGACAATGAGGGCTTGGAAGATTGCGATACCTCTCCTTTCCTGGGCTTTGCAGATAAGTTTGTCTGCGCAGGTACGTTAGCCAAACAAGCTTCACTAGATCCGCTCTTGGCGAGTCAAGGCCAATCTTTCCCACAACCATCAGTTCGCGACATTGACCTTCCACAGACTGATGACGCTCTCTCAGTTTCTGCAGTGCTCTCGTCGCTGGATATCGAACCTGGCCAAGTGGATGTACACCAGGGTTCTATCTCCCTGCCGCAGTATATTGCTGTGCCTGATGAAACCCAGACGGGTGAAACCTCGACGATCCGGACCAAAAGCTGGCGCCCGGACGTGCCCGTAGCCGGCCTGCTTGGCGAAGCTCTCGATGCAACGATCCCCCAAGAAGATCCTGATGTAAGCGAGGTACTCAACTACAACTTCCCGTTCCCGAAACTGGAAGGTGAAGTCGACGTTCCAATGCTTGTGATCACTCCGGCTGGGCTGGACCCGCTAAACGACGAAGCTGAACTCATTCCAGTTATCTTCCAACATGGTATTACCACGGACAGAAGCGCAGCGTTGGCATTCGGAACTCAATTGGTTGCTGCCGCTCAAGCTCTTGACCCGTCTGTAAACTTGGCAGTCTTTGCAATCGATCAACCTCTCCACGGGGTTTCACCTTTTTCTGACGAACAGCAGCTTGAGACGTCGAAGAGCCTGATCGAAGCAGCCGTCATAAATGCCTTGCTGCCTGACGGTTTCGACAGTATTGATGACCTTGAAGAAGCAAACCCAGACGCTGCAGCCAATATCAAGGCGCAAGCAGAGTCAGTCGCAGATACCCTTGCGCCGGGCGCCATAGCCTCTCTTTCTGCGGACGATCCAGTGGCGAGCTTTACAACTCAGGTAGAAGCAGTTGAAGCTGAGTTAGAAGCACCAGGCCTGATTACCGGAGCCCCCGGATTTGAGACAACGGCAGCTGTTCTCCTAAAGACAGTTAGATACGCAGGCAGCACCATTCCGGGCCTGGCGCCGGCAAGCACTGCAACGGGGGTTGTTGAGGGAGTGAATGAGCGCCACTACGGCTTCACCGCCGGAGCAGACGGCAACCCGGTTGCAATGGACTTTGAAGAGGGCGTGGGCAGTTCGGGCTCCCTGTTCATTAACCTGACCAACTTCATGAACAACCGTGACGTGCTTCGCCAGGGCTCTGTAGATCTCATGAACCTGACGGCCACTGTAAACAACCTGCCGGGTGTTGCTGGAACGGGTGTCACCTTCATTGGCCACTCACTCGGCACCCTGAATGGCGGCGCGTTTGTTGGTGCGGCTGCTGTAAGCGGAAATGAAGATCTGTTCGTTTCAGGCGCACACCTGCTCACTCCAGTAGCGGGAACCACTCGTCTGCTTGAGAACTCACCCAGCTTTGCCCCAACCATTCTCGGTGGGTTGCAGCGAGCAGCCGGACTGACCCAAGGCGATGCGGATCTTGAAACCTTCCTGAACGTGAATCAGGCAAGCCTGGATTCGGTAGATCCAATCAACTTTGCCAATGAACTGGCTGTTTCAAACACGGTTCTGGCGCAGGTTGAAGGCGATCGCACCACGCCGAATGCTGCGGATACTCGCTACGGCGACGACAAGGGGCCGCTGAATATCACGTTCCCCAACGGTCTCACCGTTCGGTCACCGGAAGCGCCGCTGTCTGGCTCTGAAGCTCTGGCTGCGGTAATGGGCGCGATACCAACTGACATTCCGCTGGATACACCGATGATCACGCGCTACGAAGAAGGCGTGCATGGCACGCCGGTGTTGCCGCAGGAAGAGGAAGCAGAAGCTGGTGACGTGCTTAAAGATCGCACGTTTGCCACCGGGGGAGAGGTCATAGTGTCTGGTCCTAATGCAGAAGCAACTTTTGGAACGATGGTTCAGCAAACGCTTTTGTTGATCCAGTCGTCACAAACGCCAGAGTAAGTTAACTTTCTAATCAAGCCGCCATCCCTGATGGCGGCTTTTTTTATGTCCCACAGTTCCAATCCAATAGCACTGAAAAAGCACCCTTGACTGTGTCGCTACCCCGGGTAAAACCGGGTTCCATGCCAGATGCAATGCGAGTGGCATTGTCCAACGCAAAGAGCACTGCTACCGTAGCCGGCCCATTACTTACCCTTTCCTCCCGTTTCTGTCAGGTGAGTGTTTCACGTCGCTACGCCGGCCAGATGCTTAACTGATAATAGTGACACCAACGACCTCGCTCACCGTCTAGAAGTTATCCCTGGACAACGATCCGGCGCTTCCCAGTCGGTGTTCCTACAAATTTCAAACGCATAAAAAACCCCGGGCCGAAGCTCCGGGGGCACTGCCTACAATGTGGCAACTACGTTATCGAGTAATGCTGCCCCATCAGTTTCTGATGGTCGTTACACCATTACTCAGGAGGTTTTGCTCGATCTCATCCTCTGTAAAAAACAGCTTTCTCGCATCTTTCTGTGAGTAGCGCATGCTCTGACCCATAAAGAAGTCCGAATCCGCATCTGAGGACTGGGAATAGCTGGTCAGGCCATAAGCCTGTGGCCCCTCATCCGTGAACTCCAACCCGAAATGCCAGCTTGTGCCACGGGCGATGAGCCAGCCTTCAGTGTCATTAGCAGACAGTCCACCTGCAAAGCGGAACTCCGCTTCCTCTGGGGGATCGGTAACACCAACGTATTCAGGGGTGTTAACCCTGGGAATCCGGGTATCTTCCGCAAAGTTGCTATCGACAACACCAATAGCGTTGAATGCGCCCTCCACATTGCCATCGCCACCGTGCCAGGGAATTCTGCCAGAGAGTGCTTCTGCACTTGTGCGATCACCGCCCGGCGGAATACCGCCACTGGGCTGATAGTATTGCACTTCACTCAACTGGCTATCCAGACGGATACCTGCATCCTCAAGAAGCACCATGGCGGCAGCGAGGGACTGGAGCATTGCATCGTCAACGGTACCGCGCCCGATTGCTGATGGGTCGGCCGGCGTATTGACCGGGTCTTCGGGATCGAATTCCGTATCGAGGTCATCCGGAAAGCTGCGATTGTATATGTCAATAAAGGCCCGGAACAGGTGGGCTCCAGTACTGGTCAGATCATATGTCCCGTTCCAACCGTCCAGCGCATCACAACCTGCAGTCACATCCTGCGATCCAGGTGATAGCACCTCAGGATCAGACGGCAACAGTCCCTGGGGCACATTGACCGGATCAGATATCAGATCGCAACGCTCTCGCAGTTCCGGCAGAAACTGTTCTGCGTACCAGGCGCGATTGTTCCAGATAGTAGCGATGAGATCCTGTGCGCTGAATTTACCATCATGTCCGGCGGGCGGTGGAGTATTCGGGTCGAGGCCCGGATCGGTCGGATTTCGTAGCATCTTGATTCCAAGTCTCGTACGCGGATTGATTGGCGCGTTTTCAAGGCCAAACAGTGGCGAGAAACCCGTCAGGAACTCATCCGGGTTCGTGGACCAGTGGCTGCTGTTAGAGTTCTGTACCCAGTCTGTACGCTCCAACTGGGGCTTATCCTCAAACGGCACCAGACCTGCGCATTCGCCCTCAACCCAGTCGTCGCGAGATTTTGATCCATCCAGCAGAGTAACACCGGCTTCAAACAGGTCGTTAAAACCAGAATCAACCGTCCGCTTCAGATTTAGAACGGCAAGAGCTGCCTCCGATAAATTGGGGACAGAACTGCTGTCGATATAATAGGCGTTGCCCTGGTCGTCCGTGTATGTACTATTCGTCCACAGGGTGGTACCACACTGACGAAATACATCCTTGAATTCCTCCAGGTTGTTTGCACGGCTCATGCCCAGCCACGTATCCAGCAATCCGGACGTATTTGCGTTGGCATCGCGGTAGGTGTAGGCGGCTGGCTCACCGTTCACGAGGCCGGTGCCGCCCCATGCCGGGAAGGCCTCGTTAGCCTCATTGGCCGCAAGCATCGGGCCGTATTCGGAGAACCAGAAAGTCCTTTCAAGAACAACCGGCTCGGGGCCACCCATGTTTACTTCAATCTGGAAGGTTTTGGAGGTAATCGGTTTTTCGACGCCATCCTTAATATAAGTGAGCGGGTCACCTGGCTTTAGCTCCAGCTCATACCAGGTAAAGCGCCGGCTGGTGGTCACGGTGTGGGACCAGGCCAGATTTTCGTTAAAGTTGATCAGCGGGATGGCTGTGCCGATAAGGCCTGCGCCATTGACGTTCAGGTAGCCTGGAACGGTCAACTGAGCCTGATAGAGACGCCTGTGACCGGTATAAGGGAAATGCGGATTGGCGAGCAGTGCGCCTTTCCCGTTCTCCGTCAGTTCGGAGCCAATACCCCATGCGTTACTGGCCAGCCCCATGTCTGCAAAGTTGTCGATCCTGCGAGCGTTCTGGCGTGCTGCCTCGGCAACTTGCAAGGTGTCGATAGTCGATTCACCCGTATTTGTTGTCGACTGAGCCACAACCGGGTCGACATTCTCTCCATTCGGTGGCACCGCAGCAAACACCACACCCGTGGCAAACTGCGCGCCACTGGCAAACTGGCCAACGATTCGATAGTGCGCCAGTAGATCAGTCGGCTCGATCTCCTTGACCCATGGTTGGTCACGGCATTCTGCAGGCAGGGCTCCAGGATCTGTTTCGCTGACGTAACGGTTATAGCCTGCCGTAAAACCCTCAACCATGGCACGACTCTCTTCGCTCAGTTGCGAAAATTCAGCCTTGGCGCCACTAAGAATATCCTGGGCCTTATAGCTGAAGTCGTTGATGATATTGATGCTGTTATTGCCGGGGCCAAAATACTTGGCTCTTTCACTTCTGGCCTTAACGATGGCCTCGGCCAGCAGACACACATTATCCTGAGCCTGCGCATAGCCATGTCCAAAAGCCGCCGAAGCAAGGTTGTCCGCCTTAATATGCGGAATCCCGTTAGTCGTTCTCCTTATAGTCGCCTCAAATTTGCCGTCTGCCGGGAAGAGCTGCTCGTTAACTGCACTATCAGAATCTGAAGAGCTGCTGCTACCGTCGAAACATCCCGTTATCAGAAAACCGCTGGCCAGCGCCACTCCAGCAGCTTTCAATGCGCCTTTACCAGCGCCCCTGAAAGGTTTGCGAAGCAATGTCATAGTTGTTTGTCCATTGTGATTGTTATTGATGAGCCAAAACTGACTCACTCTCACAAATTAGCAGACAAACTTATAAAGCGCTAAGCACTGATTTCAAATTCATTTCTTTCCCGTATGACGCAAATCAGTACTGGATATTGTCATTATCCGCACCCAAGGTGCGACCGGTGTAGCCGGTCTCACAGGGCGTTGCACTGAACTTGATCGGGTGACCGATCTGCCTCTGGTGACCGCCGCCTTCTTTGGCCACTTCGATAACCATGTTGCGAGCCTGCATCTGTGGATGCTCGGCAGCTTCGGTAATCGTCAGTACCGGTTCCACACAGGCATCCGTGCCCGCAAACACCTCCTGCCACTCTGCCAGGGTTTTCTGGGCCAGGACCGCTTTCAGTGCCTCACGGACGGTTTGCTGGTGTTCGGGGTTCTGGCTCAAGGCAAAGCTTTTCATTTCGGGAATGTCGAGGGCATCGCATAACCGGCCCGAGAACTGTGGTTCCAGGCTGCCAACCGAGATCCAGCGGCCGTCGCTGGTCTGGTAGTAGTCGTAGAAGGTGCCGCCGTTGAGCATGGAGCTCTCCGGTTTCTGTTCCTGGCCTCCCGCCAGGGCGGCGGCCCCGGCCATGCCGTTCATGGCGAAGGCGGCATCAGTCATGCTGATATCGATATACTGCCCTTCCCCGGTTTGCTGGCGATGAATCACTGCCGCCAGGATGCCCATGACTGCATGGTGGGAGCCCCCTGCCACGTCGGCTATCTGGATACCCATCGGAGGTGGACCGGACTCTTTGCGACCACAGTGGCTCGACACACCAGCTAACGAGAGGTAGTTGATGTCGTGGCCAGCGCGATCCTTGTAGGGGCCGGTCTGGCCGTAGCCGGTGATGGCGCAGTAGATGAGGTTAGGGTTGATGGCTTTCAGGGTGTCGTAACCAATGCCCAGCCTGTCCATAACGCCCGGGCGGAACTGTTCGATCACAACGTCGTAGTCCTTCACCAGGCGTTTGATGGTGTCCGCACTGCCCTCTTTTTTAAGATCCAGCCCCAGCGAGCGTTTGCCGCGATTGAGGAAGGTGTGTGCGGTGCTGACGCCATCTTCGAGGGGCGGCATCACCCGGGTGAGGTCCAGCCGGTCAGGGGCCTCCACCCTCAGGACGTCAGCGCCCATATCCGCCAGCAGCATGGTGGCATAGGGGCCGGGCAATAGTGTGCTGAAATCCAGAACCTTGAGTTGGCTAAGCGGGCCGGGCATGCAAATCTCCTTATGGTTGCATTGTAAGCATGGGGTTTTATGATGGGCTTCATTCAAATAAGGATAAAGGATGACATGTCGGAACTCACCGTTTCCAGACACTTCGTAGAGGCCGCACTGATTGGTGCCGAGAAGGCCGGTTTTGATACCCGCTCCCTGCTCACCGAAGCCGGTATTTCACCGGACCTGCTGAAGATTGAAATGGCGAGGGTAAGCAGCACCCAGTATAGCCGCCTGCTGCAGGCTGTTTGGAACGCAATGGAAGACGAGTTCATGGGGCTGGGGCCGCGGCGCTGCCGTACCGGCACGTTTGCCACCATGTGTGCGCTGGTCATCGACTGCCCCAATCTGGAAGCGGTTTACCGCCAGGCGTTCGAGTTCTGCCGCCTGTTCGAACCCATGGTGGCGATGAAGCTGGAGGTGGATAACAAAACCGCTCGGCTGGTAACGGCTATCGAAGGTGAAATCGACGACCCGATGTATTTTTTCCGGGAAAGCATCCTGGTGATCTGGCACCGGCTTGGCAGCTGGCTGATCGGGCAACCGGTGGAACTGCTCAAGGCAGAGTTCAGCTATCCCCGTCCGCCCCACGGCGATGAGTACCGGCACATTTTCCACTGCCCCCTGTCATTCGAGGCCAATGAAACCGCCCTGACGTTCGACAGGCGCTTTCTGCAGGCGCCGGTCATCCGCGACAAACCCGAAATGCGCCAGTTCCTGAAAACATCGCCAGCGGACCTGCTGTCGCGCCCGGATGAGAGCAATACGTTTACTGGCCGCATCCGCGCGCTGATTGGCCGGGACTTTACCCGCTCCCTGCCGGATTTCGAATGGATTGCCGCAGAGCTCCACACCAGTCCACAGACCCTGCGACGGAGATTAAAGCTGGAAAACACGTCGTTTCAGGAGATCAAGGATCTGCTCAGGCGGGATATGGCCATCTACTACCTGTCACGACCGGATTTGCCGATTAACGACATCGCCTTTCGCGTAGGCTTCACCGAACCGTCCACCTTCCATCGTGCTTTCAAGAAGTGGACGGGCGTGACCCCAGGCGCTTACCGGGAGGGTGAGCGGGGTCAGTTACCGGACTGACCACCACCCTGCATCGTCTTTATAAGGCGGCCAAGCGTGCGGGCGATTTCTTCGGCCCGCTCACGGTCCTGGCTCAATTGCATCAGGCGTGAACCATCCCGGGGATCGTATACCCAGCAACTGGCGGTTGAGCTCTCGCAATTCCACTCGATCTGCGGGTTCACCCCGAACACACCCAACGACTCAGTCTCCCGGACTACCCGGTCGTCGTCCTCACGCCGGGATTCCTGAATTGTGATCACATCGTTACGCCGGTCGAGCTTGTAGGCAATGTCGGCGGGCTGGTCCAGCCTTACAATTCGCTGGTCGGCTCGCCATCCCGCGGCGCCGAGAAGGGTATTGGCGTGAATTAGCAGCGCCTGCGCATCGGATTCCACCAGATACAGTTGCTTGAGCCTCTCCAGCGACTGGTCGCCGGCCGGTTCGATGATGGCAACGGGTTCACTGTCGTTCTGGCTGCTGCTTGACCGGGTGCCCTCTTGCTTGCGGGCCTTTTCAACGCGGGTGATCAGTTTCAGTGCTTCGTTGTAGTGCTCGCCCTCGGCACCCGCTTCGCTGACGTACTTTTCCAGCGCTGCCCGTGACTCGTTAAAGTGGCCGGACTCCAGCATCACCCGGCCGCGGAAGAAGAAATAATCGTCCGGTTTGTCGCCTTCCAGTTGCTGAAGCCGGTTCAGATATTCGCCCGCCTCGCCCCAGTTTTCTCCGCTGACGGCCTCATCGGTTGCCAACATCAGGCGGCGAATTTCGTGCTCCGGCTCCAAAGCCCCAACCTGCCCCGTCATCAGCAGCGATGCCAGTACAAGGCCACAAACTGATCTGCGCCCGACTCGGTTTATCTTCACCATTCCATCTATTCCTTCTGGTTATCCCGGGCGGCATCTTCGGCGTCCACTTCTGCCTGATCCATAATGGCTTTGGGAAGTTCTTTTTTAACACGAACACCCAACTCCACAAAGCGATTGGCCTGGGAGATCAGATTCCCCCGTCCACGGGTAAGGGTGCTCATCGCAGAGTCGTAGGTGCCCTGGGCGGTGTGCAACTGGCTGCCGAGTTTTTCCATGGCCTCTACAAACACACGCAGCTTGTCGTAGACCGCACCGGCCCTGTCTGCAATCCGCCGTGCATTCTGGCTCTGGCGCTCATAGCGCCAGATGTTCTCGATTGTGCGTAGCGTGGCCAGTAACGTCGTTGGTGTAACTACAATAATCTTTCGCTCAAATGCTTCTGCGAATAGGTTCTCGTCCTGCTGAAATGCCGCCACGAATGCCGGCTCGATGGGCATGAACAGGAATACAAAATCCGGAGAGTGCAAGCCGTGGAGCTGGCTGTAATCCTTTTCGCTCAGCGTGCGGATATGATTGCGCACAGCTTCCACGTGCTGCTTCAGCGCTTCTTCCCTGGCGGCTTCATCTTCTTCCGTTGCCCATTGCTGGTAGGCCAGCAGTGACACCTTTGAATCCACCACCAGGTTACGCTTGTCAGGCAGATGCACTATGACATCCGGCCGTAATAACTGGTTATCGTCATCACGGTAACTGCCCTGGGTTTCGTATTCGATACCCTTGCGCAGGCCCGAACGTTCCAGCACCCGCTCAAGAATCAGTTCGCCCCAGTTGCCCTGAATCTTTTTATCGCCCTTGAGCGCCCTGGTGAGGTTGGAGGCTTCTTCGGTAATCTGGCGATTCAATTCCTGAAGTGACTTTATCTCGCTCCTCAAGGCCTGGCGGTCACGGGTTTCACTGGTATAGACATCTTCCACCCGCTTGCGAAAATCCTGCAACTGGTCCCGGAATGGATTCAGCAGGGTATCAATACTGGTGCGGGTCTGCTGGCTGAAGCGCTCACTTTTCTGCTCGAAAATCCGGTTGGCAAGGTTCTCGAATTCCTGCTTCAGCGCGTCACGGTTACGCTCCAGCAGTTCCAGTTTTTCCGTGGTTGCACGGCGCTCCTTGTCCAGAGTGACTTCCTGCTCTCGCAACGCAACCTTTGCGTCGCTGAGCTGCCTGGACAGCTCATCGGCCCGCCGTTGCTGGGACGCTCTCTCGCTCTCCAGCTGTTCAATGCGTTCCAGCCGCGACCGGCTTTCAGACTCCAGCCCGGCCACCTGGTTATCCAGTGTCGCGGCCCGTTGCCGCCAGCTCTCGGTGGTGCGGTTGCCTTTTACCACCAGGAACGTCAACAGGCATAGCATCAGGACCAGCGTTACCAGCAGCAAAACGGTTTCCGGCTGGTTTTCCAGAACAGCAATAACAGCCTCAGGCACCCCGATCTCCTCGAGTCGTTTCTTGAAAATGACAATACACCAACAGTTTACCGTATTAACGGAACCTTTTTACGCATTACCCAGTCGGATATCTGTTACCTCCCGGCCCGGCAATCGACTGCTTGGCAAAAATGTCAGTGGGATGCATCCACCTCTGGACTCGGTCCATAATGTCATCTAAAAGGGTAAACAGGCCCCGAGTGCCGAAAAACGGACAGTTCATATCCGGAACCAAGGCCCCTTGGCAGTGCAAAGGACAGGAAATCGGCATGCTGAAAGAGCTCTGGAAAAAACTGGGATCGGAACTGGCGCCCTCTGCCTGGCCCGAGGAACAATACCAGGGTCGGCTGCAGGGCGATCAGGGCGAATTCCGCGTACTGCCCCACATGACCCATACCGGTGAATTTCATCTGGAGAGCCTGACAGCAATCCTCGAGCAGCGCTATGGCAAGATTTTCCAGAACCAGGGAGATGAGTCGATACGGGACATGATCCATTTTGCCTCGCGTATCCAGGATCAGGATGTGCAGAGGGAACTACTGCTTTTTTACCTTAACTGCTCTCCGGTTGTTCAGGAATTTCTACGCTCTGATGAAGTACTGGCGGAGAATCATTTCCTGTCCCGGACACCCGACCATAAATAATCCTGCCGTTAAAGATCTGTAAATCCTCTGAACAGTTATGTTGCTGTATACTTCCCTATTCAGAATGAGATAGCTTTGCCCGTCAGGGTAATGACTTTAATTGCGGCACTCTTTATGACGGTATTCCGGAATTTTAGAATTCACGCCGCAGGTTCAGAGGTTTCGGATGTTCTTTATGGGTTCAGATTTTGGAAAACTGACGGCGGCGGTCGTTTTTCTGTTTTTAGTATCCGGGTGCTCGACAGATCGCTACTTCATGGTGGAAAAGGAAGATCTCGAAACCCTTAATACGTCGGTCGACCGGCAGAGCGAACAGGTTTCCAGTCTTGAAAACCGCACGGACGAAAGCGTCAAGACACTGACCCGTGTTAACGAAGAGTCCACAAAAACCATTCTGCAGGCAATCTCCGAACAGGTGGAGAAACCGGCCTGCCCACCTGCGCCTGAAAAGCCCGTGTGCACCATAGCCGAGAATGGAAACGATGGCAGAGCTGACAGGCTAAAGGGAAAGGTCATCGTCGGCGAAGTTGAAAAGTTCCTTCTGGTCGGTCCGGAGCTGGTTTACGACGCTCGCATCGACAGCGGTGCTGAAACCTCGTCACTGGACGCCAGGAACATTACCCGGTTTGAGAGGGACGGCAAAAACTGGGTTCGCTTCGACGTTCCGGTACCCGAGTCCGACGACCTGGTGACCGTTGAACGGGAAGTTTCCCGCCGCGTCAAAATCATCCAGTCCACTACCGACGAATCCGAACGGCGTGTGGTGGTGGAATTGCAGTTCATGATCGGCAACCACCGGCAACAGGCCGAATTTACGCTGACAAACCGCGAGCACCTGTCCCACCGGGTACTGGTCGGGCGCAATATACTGCGAGACGTGATGCTGATTGATGTTGGCAAGGAATTCGCCACTGAATTGCCGGAATCTCTGCCCACGGAAGACAACGGGGATGACTCTTGACTTCCCGCTCCCGCATCCCGTTTTTCTTCGCCATTCTTCTGCTGATTGCGGCCGGGATCTCGATAGCTGTCTGGCGACACGTAGAACTTAACATTCCCTGGTTTACCGGCGAACAGAAACCGGTGTGGATGGTAGAAGCGCGAATTGATTTCACAGGTACCGGCGATCCTGTTCTCGCCAGCATGAATATTCCGGACCAGCCCCCGGGGTTCCGTGTCATTTCTGAACAGGCCGCCTCCCCTGGCTACGGCTTTTCGATTGTCGAGGATTCCGGTGAACGCCGGGCTGAATGGTCAAAGCGTGACGTCAGCGGCCCCCAGACTCTCTACTTCAAAGTGCAGCTGATACCCGACAATCAGGTGCGACCAGAAAATCCCAAGCGGCGCCCGAAACCGGAACCGGTCTTCTGGGAAGAGCCCCAGGCAACCGCGGTGGAAGAGTTGCTTCAACAGGCGGCCGCCCGCTCCAGCACACCGGAAAGTATGACCCGGGAGCTGATCAAGTTGCTTCAGCCGGAAGGCGGCGCACAGAATACAACCCTGCTGGTTTCCGACGACAATTATATTGAACTGCTCAACCGGATGCTGAACCACGCCGGCATACCAGCACGCGCTGCGGATGGGCTGGCCCTGGAAGATGCCAGGCGCCGGCAACAACTGCGGCCGTTTCTTCAGATCTACGACGGCAACAAATGGCTGACCTTCAACCCCCGTACCGCTGAACAGGGGCTACCTGAGGATGTGCTGTTGTGGCGCCAGGCAGCTACTTCCCTGCTTGATCTGGAAGGCGGCGATGATTCCGAAGTCAGTTTTTCGATGCTGAGGCAAACAGTCCCGGCACTGCAACTGGCCCAGGCTCAATCCACCGAGAATGGCCTTGGCTTCCTCAGCCTTTACCAGCTGCCCATTGAAGAACAGGGCATGTTCAGAATGCTTCTGCTGCTTCCGTTGGGGGCACTTATTGTGGCCTTCATGCGCATCGTCGTTGGCATAAAAACCTCCGGCACCTTCATGCCCATTCTGATTGCCGTGGCTTTCGTACAAACCACGCTGGTTCCCGGGTTGATCGCGTTTATTTCAGTGGTTGCCATCGGGTTGCTGATGCGCGGTTACCTGTCAAGCCTGAACCTGCTGCTGGTGTCCCGAATATCGGCGCTCATCATTCTGGTTATTTTCATAACCGCCGGCCTCAGCATTGCCGGCTACCAGATGGGCTTTAATACCGGCATGACGGTGACCTTCTTCCCAATGGTGATCATCGCCTGGACCATAGAGCGTATGTCCATCCTCTGGGAGGAGGAAGGCGCCCGCGAAGTATTCGTTCAGGGCTCGGGCAGCCTGTTTGTGGCCGTGTGCGCGTTCCTTGTAATGAGTGCGCCGCTGGCACGCCACCTGACTTTCAACTTCCCCGAGTTGCACCTTGTGGTGCTGGGCATCATCCTGCTGATGGGGCAGTACACCGGTTACAAGCTGTCTGAACTTCGTCGCTTCACCCCAATGAAGGTGTACGACTGATGGGCTGGATATCGCCCTTCCAGCTCAATCGGCTTGGAATGCTGAACATGAACCGGCGCAATGTGGACTACATTTCCCGGTACAACAGCCGCGTGTCTTACCCGCTGGTCGATAACAAACTCAAAACCAAGCTGGTTGTGGCCGAATACGATGTCCGCACACCCAAACTGCTACAGGTAGTGCGCCAGCAGCACGAAATCTCCCGCTTCCGGCAAATGGCGGAAGATCTCAGTGGTTTTGCCATCAAGCCCGCCAAAGGCTCAGGTGGCAAGGGCATTACCGTGATAACCGGACGCGATGGCGACGAATTCGTCAAGGCGTCGGGCGCGCGGGTTCCGGCTTCCTATCTTGAACGACACCTTTCAAACATCCTGGCAGGGCTTTACTCACTGGCTGGATCACCAGACGTTGCCATCGTCGAAAGTCTTGTGGAATCCATTCCCGAGTTGGCCAAATACTCTTTCCAGGGCGTGCCGGATATCCGCATCGTGGTGTTTCAGGGTTACCCGGTAATGGCCATGCTACGGTTGGCAACGACAGCATCGGATGGGAAGGCCAACCTCCATCAAGGGGCTATTGGCGTGGGACTGAACATCGCCAACGGCCGCAGCCTGAATGCGGTGCAATTCAATCGCCCCATCTCCCTGCATCCGGATACAGGGCTGGCGATGGAGAATATCGCGATTGCCGACTGGCAGGAAATGCTGGTGATGGCATCGCGTTGCTACGAGGCCACCGGCCTGGGCTACATGGGGGTAGACCTGGTTGTTGACGTCAACGAAGGGCCGTTGCTCCTGGAATTGAATGCCCGCCCTGGCCTGGCTATACAGATGGCCAATGGGCGCGGCCTGCTGCCACGCCTCCGGAAGATTGAATCTATGCGCAAGCCCCACTTCACTCCTGAAGATCGGGCTGCCTATGCCATGGAAACCTTCACACCCAAATTCTGAACAGCCAGTTACAGACACAAAAAAACCGGGGTCAGTTCAGACCCCGGTTTTTTTATTGCGCGCTCTTATCAGAGCTTGCCTTCTGCAAGCAACAATTTGCGCTCATGGCTGAGGCCTTTCAGCAGCCCCCAGGTCATCACCAGTAATACTGCAGTAAAGGGCAGCCCTGCCGTTATGGCGACCGCCTGGATGGCGCCCAGAGCATCTTCACCACCACCAAAAATCAGTGCCGCGGCGATCGCGCCCTCTGCTACTACCCAGAATACACGCTGTGCAGTCGGTGCATCCGTTTTACCACCGGCGGTAATGCTGTCGATTACCAGTGAACCGGAGTCAGACGAGGTCACGAAGAAGACCAGCACAAGGATGATACCGATAAAGGAGCTGACCGCCACAAATGGCAGGTTGGCAAGCATCTGGAACGATGCCAGGGGCACCTCTGTCAGGCCGTCCTCGGCAAGGGCACCAATGCCTTGCTGGATCTGCTCCAGCGCGGAACCACCAAAGGCGCTCATCCAGACTACAGTAATCACAGTCGGGACAATCAGAACCGCGGTGACAAACTCACGAACAGTACGGCCCTTGGAAACCCGTGCGATGAACATACCAACGAACGGTGACCAGGAAATCCACCACGCCCAGTAGAAGACTGTCCAGCCATGGAACCAGGCTTCGTCTTCGCGGCCGAACGGGTTGCTCAGCTGCAGGGCGTTACCCACATAGCTGGAAGAGGTCACCCAGAGTGTCTCGAAGACAGTCATGGTGGGGCCGGCAAAAATGATGAAGAACAGCAGAAGGCCCGCCAACGACATGTTGATGTTACTCAACAGTTTTACACCGCCATCCAGGCCGCGCAGAACCGATATCAAAGCAGCTGCTGTCACGCCGGTAATAATCCCCATTTGCACGTTGATACCGGACGATACCCCGAACAGGTAATCCAGGCCGGCAGCGGCCTGCTGGGCACCGAAACCGAGGGAAGTCGCCAGGCCGAAAATGGTCGCGACCACCGCCAGGATATCGATGACATGGCCAGGCCAGCCCCACACACGGTCTTTCAGCAGCGGGAAGAAGGCAGAACGGATAGTCAGCGGCATGTTCTTGTTGTACGCAAAGAACGCCAGTGACAACGCCACAATCGCATAGATTGCCCAGGGGTGCAGGCCCCAGTGGTACATCGTGGCACCCATGGCCAGCCTTGCAGCTTCCGGCGTATTGGCTTCAACGCCCAGGGGCGTTTCATACCACCCGGTGTAATAGGCGACCGGCTCAGCGACAGCCCAGAACATAAGGCCGATACCCATGCCGGCTGCGAACAGCATCGCGAACCAGGACAGGGTCGAGAAGTCGGGCGTGGCATCCATTCCGCCAATGCGGATCTTGCCGACAGGCAGGAAGATAAGGGCGAGAGATACAACCACAAAAATGTTGGCACTGATCAGAAAGAACCAGTCAAATTGTGCGATTGTCCACCATTTGGCACCGTCGAGAAGCTCTTTTGCTTCACCCGGGAAAATCAGCGTACCGATAACGAACGCTACTACCAGTATCGCCGTGATCGGAAATACCGGCGCATGCAGGTCCAGGCCGAAAGGAGTTATATTATCCTGGCCTGCGACGTAATCCGTCTGATATTCGTCTTTTACAACGTCACCCACGTTTTAAGTCTCCTGTTTGAGTAAATCTTTATCAATATTAGGATGCAAACGTTACAAGATCGCCATCTTATTGCTTTGAGCTCAAAACATCAAAGAAGGCTGACCTACGCCATAAGTTCAAGCTTAGACCAATATTCCAATGTTCGGTAAAAACCGACTGAACCGATTTTGCTTGCATGGGCGTAATGCCGGATTAAATACTGATAACATCTGGACGACCTGTCGCTTTTCCGCTTAGAGGACCCAATGGCAAAAACCCGAACGATTCCATTCCGTTACACCGTCTACATACTGAGTGTGGCGGGGTTTGTGCTGTCATTTATGGCAGGTATTTTCTTCGGGGGTTGGTTTATCGCTCTGCCATTCATTTTCGGCGCCCTCGCAACTCTCGGCACCTGGGATCTGTTACAGAGTAAACGCACCGTGAGCCGCAACTACCCGATCCTTGCGCACTTCCGGTACTTTCTGGAATCCATCGGCCCCGAAATAAGACAGTATTTTATCCAGTCAGACACTGAAGAGCGTCCGTTTTCCCGGGAACAGCGCACCATTATTTACCAACGGGCCAAGAACATTCTCGACAAACGCCCCTTTGGCTCACAGTTGGGCATGTATGACGAGGGCTTCGAATGGATCAACCACTCAATGCGGCCGGTGGACCTGACCGATGCCGACTTTCGCATCGTGATTGGTAAACACTGTGCGAGGCCGTACAGCGCCAGCGTGTTCAACATTTCCGCCATGAGCTTTGGGTCACTCTCTGCGAACGCAATTCTCAGCCTCAACACCGGTGCCAGAATGGGTGGTTTCTATCACGATACCGGCGAAGGCTCTATTTCCCGCTATCACCGGGAGCCCGGTGGAGATCTGGTCTGGGAGATAGGCTCGGGCTACTTCGGATGTCGCCATAAGGACGGCACGTTCAACGAGGAGATGTTTACCCGCAATGCCACCTCTGAGCAGGTAAAAATGATAGAGGTTAAACTGTCCCAGGGCGCCAAACCTGGCCATGGCGGCATACTGCCAGGAGCTAAAGTGACGCCCGAAATTGCCGAGGCAAGGGGTGTCGAACCCGGTGAGGATGTGATTTCACCCGCCAGCCACTCAGCCTTTTCCACTCCGATAGAGCTTCTGGAATTCCTGGAACGGTTGCGGGAACTGTCAGGCGGCAAACCGGTTGGCTTCAAGCTGGCCATCGGCCATCCCTGGGAATGGTTTGCCATCGTCAAGGCAATGCTGGAAACGGGCAAGAAACCGGACTTCATCGTTGTTGATGGCGGCGAAGGGGGTACTGGCGCGGCTCCGCTAGAATTTATCAATCGACTGGGCACCCCGATGACAGAGGCCCTGCTGCTGGTTCACAACACGCTTGTCGGGACCAATCTGCGTGAGGACATCGCCATAGGTGCTGCCGGCAAGATCACCTCGGCATTCAACGTTGCCAGAACCCTGGCGCTGGGGGCCGACTGGTGTAATGCGGCCCGCGGCTACATGTTTTCGCTGGGGTGTATCCAGGCCCTGAATTGCCACACCGGCAAATGCCCCAGCGGCGTTGCCACCCAGGACCCCCGACGTAGCGAAAAACTGGACGTACGGGACAAAAGCCAGCGGGTTTACAACTACCACAGGAATACCCTGGAGGCCCTGATGAATCTGCTGGCTGCATCAGGCCTCAGGCACCCCTCCGAACTGGGGCCTGAGCACATCATTCGCCGCACCTCCAGAACCGAAATCCACTCCTACAAAGACCTGTTCCCCTTCCTCGAGCCCGGCGCCTTGATAAAAGGTGAAACCGGTGAGCGGGTCTTCGATATCTACTGGCCGGAGGCCAACGCCCACAGCTTCGAACCACCGGAATTTATTCGTAAGCTCCGGGACACCAAGCTGCAATAGAAATACCCCGGGGAAATGTGGAAAGGATGTTTATTTTTTGCAGAGGCTGGTGTAGACTTCGCTCCCGCTAAGCCACTGAGATTTATCTCAAGTTTCCTTGGCCAATGGCAGTTTCGGGGCGTAGCGCAGCTTGGTAGCGCACTTGCATGGGGTGCAAGGGGTCGTAGGTTCAAATCCTACCGTCCCGACCAGAATTCCCTACACAAAGCCCGGGCCGAAAGGTCCGGGCTTTGCTGTTTTCAGTCAGTCAGAAAATTCCTCTTGTTCGCCGTTGTCTCGATGGCAACCTCTTCGGTGCGGTCTTTGAGGCTGACACCGGATGTCCCCAGCCTTCTCGCTTGATGCAGCAGATAGACAATGCGTTGGCTGGCATGCTCGAAGCTCAGGCCGTCGGGTCTTACGTTGGAGATGCAGTTGCGGCGGGCATCACGTAAACCGGTTTCGGGGGCCCAGGTCACGTAAATACCCAGACTGTCGGGCGAGCTTAGCCCCGGGCGCTCACCGATCAGCACGACCACCGCACTGGCTCCAAGGCATTGGCCGATCTCGTCGCCTATGGCAACTCGCCCCTGCTCTACTATTGTCAGGGGCGCAATTTGCCAGCCTGCAGACTCGCAGTCGAGATCTGCAAAAAACTGACTGACCATGGGCTCTGCGCTGTTCTGGATAGCGAACGAGGAGAGGCCATCGACAATCACAATGGCCACAACAGGCTGGCCCTTGTCTCCCCCTTTATGCCCGGCAAGAGACTGCAGTGACTCCTGTGACAGAGCCCGTCCGAGATCCGGGCGCTGGAGGTAAGTCACCCGGTCCTGTGCCTGGCTTTTCAGCAACACCGGGGATCTGGCCGGCAATTCCACCGGTGACTTTTCCAGATCATCTACCAGGCGCTTCACATCCAGCGGCAGATGAACGGCATCCCTGGCCTGGGCGTGAGCCAGCTGAAACTTGAGAAGTTCGCTGGTGGGAAGGCTGACCCCGGCTCGCCCCAACCCGATTCTCGCGTCAGTGAACTGCCGCAGCATCCGCCAAGGATTTTCGGTAACGAGTGACCTGGACTCACCCATTGCCTGCCTCCCCTTTCAGCGCCTTCAGCGGTGCCCGGAAGGGCTCCGGTAGCTGCCTGCTCGGCTCATAGCGTTCCGCATTCTCGAATATTTTCATCCGCACCAGCCATTCCTCGAACTCGGGGGCAGGCTTAAGATCAAGCACACGCCGTGCGTACAGGGCGTCGTGGAAAGACGTGGTCTGATAATTCAGCATGATGTCGTCGGAACCGGGTATCCCCATGATGAAGTTACAGCCGGCCACCCCCAGCAGGGTGAGCAGGTTGTCCATGTCGTTCTGGTCGGCTTCAGCGTGATTGGTGTAACAGATGTCACAACCCATGGGCACACCTAGAAGCTTGCCGCAGAAGTGGTCCTCAAGGCCCGCACGGATGATTTCCTTGCCGTCGAACAGGTATTCAGGGCCTATGAAGCCAACCACGGTATTGACCAACAACGGATTGAAATGTCTCGCCACGGCATAGGCCCTGGCCTCACAGGTCTGCTGATCGATGCCGTGGTGGGCATCTGCCGATAATGAACTGCCCTGCCCCGTCTCGAAATACATCACATTGTGGCCCACCGTCCCCCGCTTCAGTGACAGGGCCGCGTCCTGCGCCTCCTCCAGTGTCGACAGACTGAAACCAAAGCTGCTGTTGGTGGCTTCCGTGCCCCCGACGGACTGGAACACAAGGTCTAAGGGCGCGCCTCGCTCTATCGCTTCAAGAGTGTTGGTAACATGGGTAAGCACACAGGATTGGGTGGGAATGTCGTATTTGCGGATCACATCATCCATCAGGTTCATCAGCTTGATAGCCTGGCTGACGTTGTCCGTCGCCGGGTTGATGCCGATCACCGCATCGCCATTTCCATATAACAACCCATCCAGAATACTTGCTGCGATGCCCGACATGTCGTCGGTGGGATGGTTGGGCTGAAGGCGTGTGGAAAGGTGGCCCGGAAGGCCAATGGTGTTTCGGAACGCCGTTGTAATCTGGCATTTCTTGGCAACGAGGATGAGATCCTGGTTACGCATCAGTTTACTGACTGCGGCCACCATTTCCGGTGTCAGCCCACCACGGAGTTGCGCCAGCGATTCCTGCGTGGCGTGATCACTCAGCAGCCAATTACGAAAATCCCCTACCGTAAGGTGGGCGACCGCGGCGAAGGCGCCAGGGTCGTGCGTGTCCAGTATGAGGCGCGTTACCTCGTCTTTTTCATAGGGAATCAGCGCCTCGGAGAGAAACTCCCGGAGCGGCAGCTCTGCAAGGCGCATCTGGGCGACAACACGCTCTTCCGCTGATTCCGCGATGACACCGGCAAGCCTGTCTCCAGAACGAGCCGGTGTTGCCTTTGCCAAAAGATCGGCCAGGCTTCTGAAATGCCAGGTACGAGCACCCGATGTGAAGGTGTACTTGTAATGAGCCATCTGCTTTGTTGCCCTTTAGAAGAGCCCTTCCTGCAAACGCTAACTAACCCGGACAGCCTGAACCTTCCCGAGATCGCCTAGCCGAAGTGGAAGAACGCCAGCTTGTTGCCATCCGGGTCGCGAACGTAGGCGCCATAGAACTGGTTCGGGATACGCTGGCCAGGTTCGCCATCGCTGGTGGCGCCCAGTTCAATTGCACGCCGATAATGCGCATCAACCGCTTCTTTCGAGCCCGGAGGAATGGCGAACATATTACCGTTACCACAGTTCGCATCGAGCCCGTCCGCCGGTGTGCAAACCGCCAGCATCGGTGATTTCATGTCCTTGCCGATAAATGCGATCCTGCCAAGATCCAGCAGTTCCTTCGCGCCTAGGTCACCCAACAGATCCAGGTAGAACTTCTTGGCCTTCGCCATATCCTTCACACCGATGGTTACGTATCCGATCATTTCATTGTGCTCCTGTTTGATAATAGATGCAGACAGCTATACGAGCCACCGCACGGAATTGGCCATTGTCCATCGCATTCTCTGCCGGATGGAGGGCCCAATCGAGTAGGAGGGGGAGTTGCCTCCCCCGTCCTCTCACACCACCGGGCATACGGTTCCGTACCACGGCGGTTCATGGTTGGCTCTGAAGCCGTTT
>NZ_JAWLDU010000112.1:0-4734 GCF_041686475.1 Marinobacter sp. | reverse complement strand
CTTTCAGGGTTTTCATGTCGATCACGAAGCGATACTTCACGTCGCCTTTCTTCATGCGCTCGTAGGCTTCATTGATGTTTTTCATATCCAGCATCTCTACATCGCAGGTGATGCCATGCCCGGCGCAGAAATCCAGCACTTCCTGGGTTTCCGGCATGCCACCGATGAGCGAGCCGCCCAGAACCCGGCGCTTCATTACCAGGGCTCCGGCCTGAAGGGCAGGGTCAACGGGCTCCATAAGGCCCACCAGGATGTGTGTGCCATCGTACTTGAGACAGTTAAGGTAAGGGTTCAGGTCGTGCTGCACCGGTACCGTGTCCAGCATGAAATCGAAAGATTCCGCCGCAGCCTTCATCTGGTCTCTGTCTGTGGAAATGATGACGTGGTCAGCACCCTGCTTTTTCGCCTCGGATACTTTTTCTTCTGAACGGGTAAAGATAGTGACTTCCGCGCCCAGGGCTTTGGCAAATTTCACGCCCATGTGGCCGAGACCGCCCATACCGATTACGCCGACTTTGTCGCCGGCCTTGACGCCGTAGTGGCGAAGCGGGGAGTAGGTGGTAATGCCGGCGCAGAGAATGGGTGCGGCGGAAGCCGGGTCCAGTTTTTCCGGTACCTTGACCACGAAACGTTCGCTGACCACCACGTTATCGGAATAGCCGCCATAGGTGATGGAACCATCGTGGCGGTCCACGCCATTATATGTGCCGGTCATGCCATCCAGGCAATACTGTTCCAGTCCGGACTCACAGGCGGAGCAAGTGCGACAGGAGTCGACCATACAGCCTACACCTACAGTGTCACCCACTTTGTAGCTTTTAACCTCGGGGCCAACAGCCGTTACCCGGCCGATGATTTCGTGGCCCGGTACAACCGGGAACTCGGAAAAGCCCCAGTCATTCTGGGCAAAGTGGATGTCGGTGTGGCACACGCCGCAGTAATCTATCTCGATGGAGACATCGTCCGGGCGTGGCTCGCGACGGTCAAAACTGAAAGGCGCCAGCTTCGAGTCTGCGGATTGGGCTGCGTAAGCTTTGGTATTCGCCATGGTCAGTGTTTCCTTGATGATCGATAAGTGTTGGAAGCGATACGTACTAGTTTCGGGCTGGATTCAGTTTTTCAACCTTGGACCCCATTAACGGGATGTCAGTGACGATGAGTATGCCGGTAGTCAGTGGGAGACTGGCCCATGACTTTCTTGAAAAGCCGTGAAAAGTAATAGTTGTCGTCGTAGCCCAGCTTGTTGCTGATCTGGGTGAAAGAGTGGTCCGTGGTGTCCAGCATCTGGCAGGCCTGCTCCACTTTCAGGTGCAGAAAATGCTGGATCGGAGAAACGCCGGTCATTGCGCGATAACGGGTGGCGAAATGCGCCGGTGACAGGCCGGTCAGGTCGGCAAGCTGGTTGAGTGTGATGCGCTCGTCCAGATGCTCCCGCATGAAATTGTGGATAATGTCCAGGTCTGGCTGCTGGGCATGGCTGGCCTCACCGACGCTCAGGGGTACCGCCGCCAGTAACTGCCGCAAACGGTTGGCCACGTGGACCAGGCCAGGGGTGCGGAAGCCGGTTTGCCTGACTGACAACAAACCGTTGAAGTCCACCAGCAACCTGGGTTGCCGACCTATGTGCTGGATGAATATGTCATCACTGAAACCCATGTGTTCGCGGAAGTTTTCCGCCAATGGGCCGGCATAGTGCACCCAATGAATTGTCCATGGGTTATCCGGTGCGGCGGTATAACGGTGGGCTGCCCCTGCCGGTATCAGCACCAGGTCGCCGGCCCGGACCAGGCAGGGCTCGTCCTCGATACTGAGATAGGCTTCCCCTTCCGTGCAATGGATCAAAAGATCATCATTGTGGTGTTCCCGATGCATGTGATGGCCAGCCGCGCGGCGGTAGTGGCCGAAGGCGAGTGGATAAAGATCGCGGGTCAGCGGGTGCCTCGATAGACTACGTATTACCGGGTCCGGGATGACATAACGGATGCTGTCGGCCGGCACGGGCCACTGGGAAGTCTTGGTCATAATCGTTGGCTGCATTTCTCGTGTGACGAAAGATAATCCATCATGGTCGAAACTTAGTCAATCATGAAGCGGGGGATGGCTGTGCTAGGATCGTTTAAAACCTGAGGGCAACGCCCCAATATCTACAACAATGACAGGGAACACCGCTATGAAAAACGTACCCCTTTATATCGCTGGTGAGTTTGTAGAAAGCCAGACCGACCAGTGGATTGACGTCACCGATCCTGCCACCAACGAAGTCATCGCACGTGCGCCCTGCGCGACAGATGCGGAAATGCGTCGTGCCATCGACAATGCCGGCAAAGTATTCAAGGCCTGGCGAGAAACCCCGGTTTCCGAACGCGCCCGGGTAATGATGCGTTACCAGGCGCTGCTGAAAGAACATCACGATGAAATTGCCGAGATTCTCTCCAGTGAAACCGGCAAGACCTTTGAGGATGCCAAAGGCGATGTGTGGCGTGGTATCGAGGTTGTGGAGCACGCAGCCAACATCCCGTCCCTGATGATGGGCGAAACCGTTGAGAACGTGGCCCGCGAAGTGGATACCTATTCCTACACCCAGCCCCTGGGTGTCTGTGCCGGTATCACCCCGTTCAACTTCCCGGCGATGATCCCGCTGTGGATGTTTCCCATGGCCATCGCCTGCGGAAATACCTTTATTCTCAAGCCGTCCGAGCAGGATCCGCTGACGCCGATGCGCCTCGCGGAACTGTTTGAACAGGCAGGCGCGCCCAAGGGCGTGCTGCAGGTGGTTCACGGCGGCAAGGAGCAGGTGGATGTTCTGCTGACCGATCCCGCGATCAAGGCGGTGTCCTTCGTCGGTTCCGTGCCGGTAGGCCGTTACATCTACGAGACCGGTACCCGCAACATGAAGCGTGTACAGAGCTTCGCCGGTGCCAAGAACCACATGGTTGTGCTGCCGGATGCCAACAAAGACCAGGTGGTCAAGGCCCTGGTAGGCGCGTCCGTTGGCGCCGCCGGCCAGCGTTGCATGGCTATCTCCGTGGCAGTCTTCGTGGGCGAGGCCCAGGAGTGGATACCGGAGGTGAGGGACGCCCTGGCTGCGGCCAGGCCCGGCGCCTGGAATGACAAGTCCGCCAGCTACGGTCCGATTATCAGCCAGAAAGCGAAAGAGCGTGTGGAATCACTGATTACACGCGGTGAGGAAGAAGGCGCCAACCTGCTGCTGGACGGGCGCAACTGCACGGTCGATGGCCTGCCGGATGGCAACTGGGTAGGTCCTACCCTGTTCTCGGGCGTCAAGACCGATATGGATATCTACAAGGAAGAGATCTTCGGCCCGGTGCTGTCCTGCATGGAAGTGGATACCCTGGCGGATGCCATTGCCCTGGTGAATGACAGCCCCTACGGTAACGGCACTTCCATCTTCACCAGCTCCGGTGGTGCGGCGCGCCGCTACCAGCATGAAATCGAGGTGGGCCAGGTGGGCATCAACGTACCCATTCCGGTGCCCCTGCCATTCTTCTCGTTCACCGGATGGAAAGGTTCTTTCTACGGTGATCAGCATGCCTACGGCAAGCAGGCAGTGAAGTTCTACACCGAAACCAAGACCATCACAGCGCGCTGGTTCAGCAGCGATGCGGTTGCCGAAACCAACTTCTCCATCCGCATGCGGTAAGGGGAAACCATGAACTTTGATCTGACGGAAGATCAGCTGGCCTTCCGTGAGGCTGCCAAAGCCTTTGCGGAAAAGGCCATGGCGCCGCACGCGGCGAAATGGGACGCAGAGCATGTGTTTCCGGTGGAAGTGATCCGCGAAGCCGGCGAGATGGGTTTCTGCGGTATCTATACCCCGGAGGCCCAGGGCGGTTTGGGGCTGTCGCGGCTGGATACCAGCGTGATCGTGGAAGAGCTGGCGGCTGCCTGCCCTTCCACCGCCGCCTACATCACCATTCACAACATGGCCACCTGGATGGTGGCGCAGTTCGGCAATGCCGACATCCAGCAACAGATCGCGCCAAGAATGGCCAGCGGTGAATGGCTGAGCTCCTACTGCCTGACCGAACCGGGTGCCGGCTCTGATGCCGGCAACCTGCGCACCAAGGCCACCCGTGACGGCGAAAGCTACCTGATCAATGGTAGCAAGGTGTTTATCTCCGGCGCAGGCGCTACCCAGATGCTGGTGGTCATGGCCCGCACCGGCGATCCGGACAGCGGCCCCAGGGGCATCAGTGCCTTCGTGGTGCCGGCCGACAGTGACGGTATCCACTACGGCAAGGCCGAGGAAAAAATGGGCTGGAACAGTCAGCCTACCCGCCAGATAACCTTTGAAAACGTCCGCGTGCCGGCCAACAATCGACTGGGCGAAGAAGGCCAGGGCTTCATGATTGCCATGAAAGGCCTGGACGGCGGACGTCTGAACATCGCTACCTGCTCTATCGGTGGTGCCCACGCTGCCTTGCTGCGCGCCCGGAATTACATGCACGAGCGCGAACAGTTCGGCCAGTCGCTGGCGGGCTTTCAGGCGCTGCAGTTCAAGCTGGCGGATATGGCTACCAATCTGGTCGCAGCCAGGCAGATGGTTCGTCTGGCTGCCTATCGGCTCGATCAGGGTGATAACGAAGCCACCCTCCATTGCGCCATGGCCAAACGTTTCGCCACCGATGCCTGCTTTGACGTCTGCAACGAGGCGCTTCAACTTCATGGCGGCTACGGTTACATCCGTGAATACCCGCTGGAGCGTTATGTGCG
>NZ_JAWLDU010000050.1:3414-21247 GCF_041686475.1 Marinobacter sp. | reverse complement strand
CTCCGCACACCGCGCGCACCCGCACGAGGTTTATGGTTATGGTCGCAGAGAGGGGAGTTCGGGCAGGCAAAAGGCAGAGCCGGAAAGCACAGGGATTCGCCCACCTGAGCCGCCCACCGCAACTCCGGGTGTTTTTCCAGGCCGGTCTCCGGGCTTGCAGGCGGAGTGTCGATCTCCAGGGCAATCACCTTCCCATGCCATGGGCACAGTGGCGCATCGGATTGCCGTTTACCTGCTTACCGTTGCGGGGGCAGCATCGGACTGGTTCCGGCCTGAGACCGGAACGCACCGATTTCCCGTTTCACCCGTCGCGCTTTGCGACGGACACCTGGAAAAAGTGGAGCAAGGCTAGCAACACCCGGGAAAGCGGTCAATGACAACCATCAAATCGCCAGTTCCGGTCCCGGCTGAATGCCACCTTTGTTTCGTGGCTGTCCCTTCCTCTCACTGCTATATTGCTACCTGAGACTGAACCACCCGTCCGCCAATCAGGGAGATTACATGCAGGCAGAGCTGATCGAGATACGCAACCACCTGGCCCAGCACTCGCCGTTTGACGACATGCCGGAAGAAACCCTGGACCGGATCGTGTCGGGCATTGAGGTTGCCTATTTCCGCGCAGGTACCGATATTCTGAAACTCGGAGAGCGCAACACTTACCTGCACTACATCCGCAGTGGCGCCGTCGAGATGTATCGCCGTTCGGGCGAGCTCTACAATCGTCTCAGCGAAGGCGAGATTTTCGGCCAGTACGGTCTGCTGATGAGCAAAACGGTGCGGTTTCCGGTCAAGGCCATTGAAGACACCCTTGTCTACCTGATCCCCGACGAAACCTTCCAGTACCTGTGGGAGAATGACGACAGCTTCACCGATTTCGTGGAAGTTGAAGACCGCTCGCGCCTGCGTTCCGCACTTTCCCGGCGGGAAAAATCCAACCAGCCGATGACGGCCAAGGTAACCCGGCTGATTTCACGTGAACCGGTCACTGCGCCCAATACCGTTCGTCTGCAGGAGGCTGCCCGCATCATGACGGAAAAGGGCGTTTCCGCGTTGCTTCTCGTTGACGAAAGCGGTGACAAACCCAGACTTTCCGGCATCATTACCGACCGTGACCTGCGCACCCGCGCCCTCAGCGAAGCGCTGCCCTCTGAAACGCCGATCAGTGACATCATGACCGACAGCCTGATCACCACCAGCTCCAATTCGTTCATTTTCGAAGCCATGCTGACCATGCTTCACAACAATGTACACCACCTGCCAGTGATGGATGGCGACCGGATCCGCGGGGTCATTGCACTGTCGGACATCGTCAAACACGAATCCCAGAGCAGCCTCTACCTGGTCAGCAACATCTATCAGCAGCAGGATGTAAAAGGCCTGAAACGCCTGAGCAAGGAAGTCCCCAACACATTCGTGCGCATGGTCCGTGAAGATGCCAATTCCCACATGATCGGCAGCGCCATGGCCGGCATCGGCCGTAGCTTCAGTCAGCGGCTGCTGGAACTGGGAGAGGAAAAGCTGGGGCCGCCACCGGTGCCGTACTGTTTTATGGCGCTTGGTTCCATGGCCAGAGACGAGCAACTGGTGGTGACTGACCAGGATAACGCCATGGTGCTGGACGACAGTTTCGACCCGGCGCAGCACGACGAGTACTTCCTGGCACTGGCGAAATTTGTCAGTGATGGCCTGGCGGAATGCGGCTATAGCTACTGCACCGGGGATATCATGGCCACCAACCAGAAATGGCGCCAACCCCTGCGGGTCTGGAAGGAGTACTTCGCCGACTGGACCGACAACCCCAAGGCCGAAGCTCTGTTGAACAGCAATATCTTCTTCGATCTGGACGGCATCCACGGCCGCACCGAGTACACTGAAGAACTGAAATCCTTCATCGCGGACAGGGCCAGCAACAGCCAGCGATTCCTGGCGATGCTGGCCCGCAACGCCCTCAACCGCACGCCACCCCTGGGGTTTTTCCGCACCTTCGTGCTGGAGGAGAGCGGCAAGCAGGCCAAAACCTTCAACCTGAAGCGCCGCGGCACGGCGCCGGTCTCCGATCTTATCCGGGTACACTCCCTGGCCTGTGGCTCGAGGGCCCAGAATACCTTCAATCGCCTCAAGGCCATCGGGGACACCAAACTGATTCCCGAAGACGGCGTGGATAACCTGCGGGACGCTTTCGAATTCATCGCTATTGTGCGAATCCGCCACCAGGCTCTGGCCATCGAAGCCGGCCGCGAACCGGACAACAATGTACGCCCGGAGGACCTGTCACCCTTCGAGCGTAGTCACCTCAAGGATGCTTTCCAGGTGGTCAGCCAGGCCCAGAAGTTCCTCAAGTTCCGCTACAACGCACAGGTTGCCCGGAATGTCTGAAGACCAGGAAATCATGACCAGTGAGGCTTCAGTCGATTCATTACCGTGGCCGGAACGCTTCCGGGAGCTTGCAAGGCGGGCTGAGGATGAGCGCCTGAAGGCGTTCTATGAAGCCGGTTGCGTTACCCCTGAAACGCCCCTGAAAGACGTTCCTTTCGTGGGCGTGGACTTCGAAACCACCGGGCTGGACCCCAACCAGCACTCCATTGTCAGCATTGGCGTGGTGCCATTCACCATCGACCGGGTGCAACTGGGCGGCTCCAGGCACTGGCTGGTGAAGCCGCAACTGCCACTACACCAGACCTCCATTACAATACACGGCATCACCCACACGGACATCGACAAGGCTCCGGATCTGGAAGACGTACTGGATGAGTTTCTTGCCAGCCTCGCAGGGCGGATTCCGGTGGTCCACTACCGCAGTATCGAGCGACCATTCCTGAACGTTGCACTGAAATGGCGAGTCGGGCAGGAAATACGCTTTCCGGTGATCGACACCATGGCTATCGAGGCCTACCTGCATCCCAACCGAAAGCCCACCTGGTGGCAGAAGTTGAAGGGCCAGCAGCCTATCTCCATCCGCCTTACAGACAGCCGGCTGAGATATGGCCTGCCCCATTACCCGCCCCATAATGCACTGGTGGATGCCATTTCCAGTGCAGAGTTACTGATGGCTCAGGTGCAGCATCACTTTTCGCCGGAGACCCCCATCGGGGATCTCTGGCTGTGACGGGCAGACCGTCTAGTTGGCAGCAGTACGGCTGCTCTCTTCCACTTCGCTGATCAGCGCGCCGTAGCCCTGCTCTTCCATGTCTTCCAGCGGAATGAACTTGAGTGCCGCGGAGTTCATGCAGTAGCGCAGGCCGGTAGGGTCCGGGCCGTCGTTGAACACATGGCCCAGATGCGAGTCCGCATAGCGGCTGCGGATCTCGGTGCGGGTCATGAAGAACGAACGGTCCTCTTTCTCCACCACCATGTCCGGGTTGATCGGCCTGGTGAAGCTTGGCCAGCCGGTACCGGATTTGTACTGGTCACGGGATGAGAACAGCGGCTCTCCGGAGACAACATCCACATACAGACCCGGGCGTTTTTCATCGAAGTATTCGTTCTTGAAAGCAGGCTCAGTGCCGTCTTCCTGGGTGACGTAATACTGCTCTTCGGTCAGCCGCTCCCTGAGGGTTTCTTTGTCCGGCTTTTCGAAGGTCTCCGGGTCGAACGCCTCAGCCCCGGCGGGATTCATGCCGGCCTGATCGTCCCCTGAGTGCGCTGAATTGCTTTCGCCCTCCTCCGGACGATACTCGGCATAGTCCACTTCTTCATCTTCCCCCCAGACTTTTTCGATGAACTGGTAACGGCCAGAATTGAAGGTATAGATCTTGTAGCGCACCGGATTCTTCTTGTAATAATCCTGGTGGTACTCTTCGGCGTCATAGAAGACCTCAAACGGCACGATCTCTATCTTCACCGGATTATCGTACCGACCGGACTCTTCCAGCGCTTTCACCGAGGCTTCGGCCGCCTTCTTCTGCCCTTCATTGTGATAGAAAATGGCGGGCCGATACTGTTTGCCACGGTCGACATACTGGCCATTTACATCAGTCGGGTTGGCCGTGCGCCAAAGGGCCTGAAGCAGGCCCTCATAAGTGATTTCGTCAGGATCGTAGTAGACCTGCACAGCCTCCGTGTGGCCCGTGCGCCCACCGGCAACCTGCTGGTAGGTAGGGTCTTCCTCTTCACCCCCGCTGTATCCGGACACTGCCTCGACAACCCCCGGCACTTTCTCCTCGTACGCCTCTTCAACACACCAGAAACACCCTCCTGCGAAGGTGGCAACCGCCAGATCCGGATCGTCCGGCGCATACTTCGACTCCGACCCGTTGGAGGCGCCGGCGTGGAAACCCGTAAGCGCAATGGCTGCCGCTGTGGACATCAATAACAGATACCGTTTCATAACCTTGACCTCTTGCCCTTTGAATACTGTGACCAGTCTGAACAGGATTTGTCACAGCATGCTCTCCTGTTTATTACGTTTGTATAACGCCGTAGAGATCATTATGCGTCCCCTTAGTTCAGGTTGCTGTCCTGACCGGAAGCCGTATGCAGAAGCTTGCACCCCCGGATATCAGGTTCTCGACGCAAATATCACCGCCCTGCAGTGTCATTATCCGGCGCGCAATAGCGAGGCCAAGCCCGGCGTGCCCGCTCGCCCCCGCGGAAGATTCACCGCGATAGAAGGGATCAAAAATATGGGGCAATTCCTGCTCTGGAATGCCGGGGCCGCTGTCCCTGATGCAGACTTCCGGCAAACCGCTCCGCTCCCCGATAGCCACCTCAATGCGCCCTCCCGCCGGGCTGTAGGCAATGGCGTTGCCAATCAGGTTGTCCAGCACTCTCTCGGTCATGGCCAGGTCGGCATAGGCAAGCGGCTGGTCCGGATCGCCATGAACACGGAGTTCAAGCTGCCTGTTGCGGGCCTCAGCCCCGTGTTTCTGGACCACGTCATGCACCAACTCGGCCAGAGGAAAGGGCTCCGGCGATGGCTGCTTTTCCCGGGCTTCCAGGGCCGCAAGCTCGAACAACTCGTCCACCAGGCGGCTCAGGCGCCGGCCCTCTTTCAAAGCGATATCCAGAAAACGATCCTGCTCTTCCGGGCTGAGACGGTCCCGCCGCAGTTTCAGGCTTTCCATGTATCCCTGCATGGAGGCCAGGGGGGTGCGCAGGTCATGGGACACTTGCGCCACCAGTTGGCGGCGCTGGGCATCCTTTTCCGTCAGCTGTTCTATCTGGGAGGCAATCCGGCTCGCCATGTCATCAAAGGTCGCCCCCAAATAATCGATCTCATCCCGAACCACGGGCCGTCTGTCGCGCCAAGTGCTGACAGGCTGGCGGCTCATGTCGGTGCGTTCAAAGTCCTCCACCAGGTGGGTCAACAGCGTCAGCCGGCGGGTAAGCAGCCTGAACACCGCCAGCCCGGCAATCATGACCACTGCCAGACTCACCAGCAGGGCCCAGGCGCTCAGTTCCAGTAACTGGCCACCACGGGCCATGGTTTCCGCAGTTTCGTATTCCTCGCCCCGGAGCACCACGTAGAGGTAACCTTCCGGGTTATCCGCCGACGGCACGGAGGTCACGGAGAATATCTTCTGCCGGTTATGGCTGCGTGGGTCATCCCCCAGAACGGGGTAGCGGCTCATGTCGTCCATCAGCCTCTGTATGGGTTCCAGTGAAACCTGCTTGCGCTTGATTTTCGCAGGGTCGGCAGAGTAGGAAAGGATGGTGCCATCCAGATCCAGCAGATAGATTTCGATACTGGGGTTGATGGTCATGTACAGCCCGAAAAGTTCTTCCAGGGCGCTGCGGTCAAGCTGCCCCTCGCTGACCAGGTTCCTGTCTGCCACCAGGTTTTTCGCCAGGTCGCGGTGCAGTTCCTGATTTACCGACGCGTTGTATTCCCGCAAGGAATACAGGCTGATAAAGGTGTACAGCAGGCCAACGGCCAGCAACAGCAGGAACAGCCCCACCGCCAGCCGGGTGTAGAGTGTCTTCACCATGAACTATTCCCGGAAGCGATAGCCCACCCCCCAGACGGTCTCGATAAACTCAGGACGGGCCGGGTCCTTCTCTATCTTGCCGCGCAGGCGATTGATGTGGGTATTGACGGTGTGCTCATAGCCTTCGTGGTTGTAGCCCCAGACTTTGTCCAGAAGCTGGACCCGGCTGAACACCCGGCCCGGATGGCTGGCAAAGTGCCAGAGCAGCTCGAACTCCCGGGCCGTCAGCTCCACTTCCTGCTCCCGCACAAACACCCTGCGGCGATCCGGGTCGATACGCAATCCATCAGTACTCAGCTCGCCGCGCTTTTCGTCACCGGCGGTTGCAGCCGGCGCCGACGCCATGGCGTCCACCCGCCGGAACAGGGCTTTCACCCGTGCCGACAGTTCGGCCACGCTGAAGGGTTTGGTGAGGTAGTCATCCGCGCCCATTTCCAGGCCCAGCACGCGGTCCAGTTCGGTGCTTTTGGCCGTGAGCACCAGCACCGGCACATAACCCGGTCCGGAGCGGATCTCCCGACACACCGACAGGCCATCCATGCCGGGTAACATGAGGTCGAGAATCACCAGGTCGATATCACCTTTGCGAAAACGCTCAAGCCCGGTATCGCCCCGGTCACACAGGATGGGGTTGATACCAAGATCAGCCACGTGCATGCGCACCAGCTCACCAATACCCGGGTTGTCCTCAACAATCAGTACGTTTCGTGTCATGGGCTCCTGGCTCTGGCAACCTGCAGCATCAGCGTGTGTTGACACCAGTGTATAGCGGAAAGTTCACAAAAGTGTCACGGGTGAGCTAAATGGCAGTCGCCAGGCTTTGCCGTTAAACTGTCACCTTGCAACAAAAAGAGGTTCCAGTGACAGCAGACGCAAGCACAATCCGGGCGACACCTGCAGATGTTATCCGACATGCCCGCCGACTCTGGCTGAAAGGTGAGCGCATTCATCTTGCGTCGCTGTCAGAAGAACTCAACATCGGCCGCGCTACCCTATTCCGCTGGATTGGCAACAAGGACCTGCTGATGGGTGAGGCCCTCTGGTCACTCTATGACTCCCTGCGTCAGGACGCCATCAATCACACCTGTGGCCAGGGCGTAGACTACGTCGTGGGTGTTTTCCGTTACATCAACTCAGTGCTGCTGCACTCCGAGCCCTTGCGGCGTTTCATTCACGATGACCCTGAATATGCCCTCAAGATACTGACTTCTTCACAGTCGACACTGCACAGCCGCACCGTTGAGGCCAACACCCGGATACTCAGGGAACAGGTGGCTGCCGGGCACATCCACCCACCGATGAACCTGGAAAGCCTGTCGTATTTCATGGTGCGGCTGGCGGAGTCCTGCCTTTATGCGGATATTATCGGCGGACGCGAGCCTCGTGACGAGGAACTGGAGGATGCCTGTACGGCGGTGCGGATTTTGCTCGGCGGAAAAGCCTGAGTCTGGAGGCTGGCCCCGGAACCGGGCAATACGCCCGCAATGCCGCCCGTACCGCCGCTATGATCGTCCGAAACGAATCCGGAGAAACCTATGAGCACCGCACCCTGGAACGATTTGCTGAACCTTGATGGCCAACTGGAAGAGTCCGAGCGCCAGGTTCGTGACAGCATCCGCGCCTTCTGCGACAAACGGCTGATGCCCGGCATCATTGATGCCCATCGAAACGAACACTTTGACCGCAGTATTTTTAACGACATGGGGGAGCTGGGCATGCTCGGCGCCACTCTGCCGGAAGAGTACGGTGGCCCCGGACTGAGCCACGTCTGCTACGGCCTGATCGCCCGCGAGGTGGAACGGGTGGATTCCGCCTACCGTTCGGCACTGAGCGTACAGTCCTCACTGGTGATGTACCCGATCTTCTCCTACGGCAAAGAACCACTGAAACAGCGCATTCTGCCCAAACTGGCATCCGGCGAGATGGTGGGATGCTTCGGCCTCACCGAAGCCAATCACGGTTCCGACCCCGGCAGCATGGAAACCCGCGCCCGAAGAGCCGACGGTGGCTACCTGCTCAGTGGCTCCAAAACCTGGATCACCAACGCGCCCATTGCAGACCTGTGCGTGGTCTGGGGCAAGCTGGATGGCAAAGTCACCGGGTTCGTGATCGAACGCGGCGCCAGGGGCCTGGATACCCCGAAGATTGAGGGCAAGTTTTCCCTGCGCGCCTCGGAAACCGGGTCCATTTTCATGGACGACGTCTTCGTTCCGGAGGAGAACAAACTGGACGTGGAAGGCCTTAAAGGCCCCTTCAGTTGCCTCAACAAGGCCCGATTCGGCATCAGCTGGGGCTCCCTGGGCGCTGCCGAATTCTGCTGGCACGCCGCACGCCAGTACAGCCTGGACCGCAAGCAGTTCGGCAAGCCCCTGGCCGCCAACCAGCTGGTGCAGAAAAAACTGGTGGACATGCAGACCGAAATCACCCTGGGCCTTCAAGGCGCACTGCAACTGGGTCGCATGATGGACCAGGGCATTGCCACCCCGGATGCGGTGTCCCTGCTCAAACGTAATAACTGCGGCAAGGCACTGGATATTGCCCGGATTGCACGGGACATGCACGGGGGAAACGGCATTTCCGACGAGTACCACGTAATTCGCCATGTGATGAACCTGGAGTCGGTAAATACCTACGAGGGCACCCACGACATTCACGCGCTGATACTCGGTCGCGGCCAGACCGGCCTGCAGGCGTTCAGTTAAGCCCGGACAAAACGGCCATTAACCTGAGCTATACCCACGGGGAACTTGCCTTCCAGGATGATGTCCACCCGGAGCGTTACGCCACTCTGTTGCGGGCTGGTTAACGGAGAACTACCTTTAGGGAACTCCCGGCGGATGGAACCGGGAGTTCCCGATCATAAGGAGGCGTTCCCATGAACCGATCACATCCAATTCTGTTAATCCTTTCCTGCCTGCTGGCACTTGCTCCACTTTCAGCGCATGCAGAAACCCTGACCGACCAGACCGTCCGTTCGTTTATCAACAGCCTGGAAGCTCTCCAGGATATGGAAGACGATTTTGATCAGCTGACCGAGGACCTGGCGGACGAAGACGGCGGGGCCGAAATGCCGGACATGTCGCGGATATTTTCTTCTTCGGTTGAACGGATGAAAGGCCACGATATGTATAACCGGCTTGAAGACGTCGTGCAGCAGCACGGTTTCTCCAGTGCCGAGCAGTGGAGTGAAACCGGTGACCGCGTTTTCCACGCCTGGAGCGCGCTGGAAATGGGCGAGCAGTCGGGGCAGATGAACCAGGAGATGTCCAAAGCGATGGATGAAATCAACAACAACCCCAACATGAGCGAGGCCCAGAAAGAACAGATGCGCGAGATGATGGGTGGCGCTATGTCTGCCTATGAGCAGGCTGCCAATGCGCCGGAAGCGGACAAGCGTGCCGTTCGGCCGCACAGGGACGCCCTTCGCGCCGCTACTGGATCGGACGATTAGAACGGATAGAGCCGGCCAGTCTTGCCATGAAAAACCCGGCCAATCAATGGCCGGGTTTGTCACCGAGCGTTCAACTACTCGTCTCTGGCTGCCTAGGCCGTCAGGTTATAGACAAACACGATGGCTACTGCAATCGGAGTCACGAAGCGGATCAGGTTGTACCAGAGGGTAAAGCTTGTTCCCTCCAGGGCCAGGTCACGCTGCAGCGACTCTTTTGCCACGAACCACCCCACAAACAGCGCGGTCAGAAGGCCTGACAACGGCAGCATTACGTTGGCAGTGAAGAAGTCGAGCAGGTCAAAGATGGTTTGCCCTTCGAAGCGCTCGAACATGCCCAGGGGCGCAAAGCCGGACCACTCGTTCAGGGACAGGATCGAGGCAATGCCCAGTAACCAGCAGGCCAGCCCTACCACAACGGTGCTGCCAACGCGGCCAAAGATCAGCTTGTCTTCCAGCCATTCCACTACCGGTTCCAGCAGGGAAATCGCGGACGTCCAGGCGGCGAACAGGAGCAGCACGAAGAACAGGGCACCGAAGACGCTACCCATTGGCATCTGGCCGAAAGCCAGCGGCAGGGTCTGGAAAATCAGGCCCGGCCCGGCGCCGGCTTCGAGGCTGTTGGCAAATACTACCGGGAAGATCGCGAGGCCCGCCATCAGTGCGACCACCGTATCCATTATCGAGACGGTTACCGCGGTGCGGCCAATGGATATGTCGTCGCCAAGATAGGAGCCATAGGCCATCATAACTGCCATGCCCAGGCTCAGGGTGAAGAAGGCATGACCCAGAGCAACCAGTACCCCTTCTATCGTCAGGGCACTGAAGTCCGGCGTGAACAGGAAGGCGACAGCCTCACCGAAATGGCCGGTGGTGGTGGCGTAGCCAACCGCAATAAGCAACAGAACGAAAAGCGCCGGCATCAGGATGGTTACCGCACGCTCCAGTCCGGATTTCAGGCCACGGGCCACCACAAAAATGACCAGTGCCATAAAGATGCTGTGCCAGATCAACAGTGTCACCGGGCTTGCCAACAGGCCACCGAACAGCTCACCAATAGCATCAGAGCTCTGGCCGGTAAAATCGCCCATGGCCGCATGGCCCACGTAAGAAGCAGACCAGCCGCCGATAACCGAATAGAACGACAGAATGATAAACGCGGCCAGCACGCCCACGATCGCAGAAGCCCGCCATCCGGGAGATGCCAGGTTGCGTTCGGCCACCAGGCGGAAACTGGTAATCGGGTTATGCCGGCCGTTACGGCCTATGAATACTTCCGCCATCATGATGGGAATACCGATAATGGCAATACACAACAGATAAACCAGCACGAAGGCTCCGCCTCCGTTTTCGCCGGTTACGTAAGGGAACTTCCAGATATTACCCAGCCCGACGGCAGAGCCGGTCGCAGCCAGGATAAAGGCCATCCGGGAGGACCACAGGCCACGATGAGCCGGGGTCGATGTTGAACTAGTCATGGTTTCACCCTGTGCTTTTTGCTGATTATTCGATGTAAAATGTATACCGAAGACGTGCTTCAGCTATTGGGCGGGATTTTGCCAGCAGTAGACACAGGATGCCAGTCAGCAGCAGCACCGGCATGAACCTTTGCCCGTTACTGCTGTTTTGAACTAGCCGTTTTTGCTGACAAAACGGGATACAAGGTCTTTCAGGCCCCTGGACATAACGCTCAGGTGGTCGCTACTGTCCTTGGCGGATTCCGCTTTGCGGGTACTGTGATCCGCCAGGTCGGCGATATTGACAACCTGGTGGTTAATCTCTTCGGAAACCTGGCTCTGCTCCTCGAACGCCGCCGACATACTGATAAAGCTGTCAGAAATGTTCTGAATCGACGACACAATTTCCTGCAGGGATGTCTCCGCTTCGCGGACTTTTTCCAGCCCTCTTCCAGCGTCCTGCTCACCTTCACGGGTAGCCTGAACTGCTTCTTCCACCTGGTTGCGGAAATCATCAATCACGTTCTGGATGCGCACTGTGGAATCGCGGGTACGGCGTGCCAGCGACCTGACCTCATCAGCCACGACGGCAAAACCACGCCCCTGCTCGCCCGCGCGAGCGGCTTCAATGGCCGCATTCAGTGCCAGCAGGTTGGTCTGTTCGGCAATGTCCGAGATCAGGCTGGCGGCTTCGCCGATGCTCTCGGTGGACTCGCCAAGCTTTTTAATGGCCGACCCGATTCCGTTGACGCGATTAACCAGTTGTTCAATGGCCGTCAAGGCCTCACCACTGCGCTTGCTGCCGGTGGCTGCCATGCGGTTGGCGTCATCTGCAACCCGGGCATTCTCGTTAACCGTACCTGCCACTTCCTGGATGGAAGCGGTCATTTCATTCATGGCAGAGGCCGTCTGGTCTGTTTCTGCCCGCTGTCTGGCAATAGCCTCGGCGCCTTCGCTGATGTACTGATGGCTTACTCTGGCCTGCTCGTAAAGCAACTCCGCCTGATCATCGATACGAGCCAGCGCGGTGCGGATCCGCGCCTTCTCACTCATCATCACCATTCCCAGTTGCGCAAACAGGCCGCTTTCGTCGCTGTAAGTTCTCGCTACAACGGCGTCACGGAAGGCATCGGGGCGAAGATCAAGCAAGCCCTGAAGGCGGCCCGTGACCGACTTCAGGGTCAGCCCGGCGGCCAGCAGATGCGCCACCACAATTACTGCCATGGCAAGCCAGGTGTTATCCAGACTGGCTAACGCTCCGAGGCTGAGGACAAGGGAAAGAACGAACGGCCACCCCGACTTCAACACCGACACCAGTCGGCTACGGAGGTCCACCGAACTGCCTCCCGAAGAAAGCGTCCGGTACAGCTTTTCCGCCCGGGCCACCTGTTCACGAGTGGGTGCAACCCGCACGGATTCGTAGCCGACCATTTTCCCGTTTTCAAACATCGGTGTTACATAGGCGCTGACCCAGTAATGGTCACCGGTTTTGGTCCGGTTCTTCACCACACCCATCCACGGTTTACCGGCCTTGAGATAGTCCCACATGCCCTGAAACACCCCCGATGGCATATCCGGATGGCGGATCACGTTATGGGGCTGGCCCACCAGTTCTTCCCGGGCAAAGCCGCTGATCTGCACAAATTCATCGTTGCAGTAGGTGATAACCCCGCTGGGATTCGTGGTTGTTATCAACCGGTCACCCTCGGGCATTCTTACTTCACGCTGTGTTACCGGGAGATTATTGCGCATACACGGACCTTCTGACTCAGGGCAACCACAGGAATAAACCGGGGCGGGATGATAGCCCCTGACAAACAACATTGATGTTCGTCAAAGGTTACCCCTTGTGTATGAGCGTAACGGCAGAGTCTCCCGGAACCTTAGTCAGTGCAGCCTTTTATGTCGAGGCAGCCAGCCGTGCCCGCGGGTGGAAACGGGCGTTCAGCCAGAGGGACAGAGCGATCACACCGCCACCAATGACCAGCCGCATAAGGTCTGCATCACGGTTCCAGATCAGCAGATTGACGATCAGCCCCGCAGGGACCAGTGCATTATTCATGATCGCCAGTGTACCCGCATCCACTACGCAGGCACCGCGATTCCAGAGGAATAGTCCCACGCCGGATGCAGCCAGCCCCAGCCAGGCAAGAATACCCCATTGCAGGGACGTGGTCGGCAGGCGGCTGGCATCGCCGAATATCAGGAAAGATGGCAGCGCAATGATCAGCGCGCCGAAAAAGAAATAGCCGAACGTACGATAGGCCGGCACATCAGTCGGGAACCGCATCATGGTGTGTTTGTACCCTACCTGCCCCGCCGCAAAGGTGAAATTGGCCACCTGGAGCAACAGGAAACCGGTTATAAAGCCCTGACTGAGGCCATCGTAACGGATGATACCTGCACCCAGGGTTGCCACGGCGGCTGCAATCAGGGCAATTGGGGAAAAGCGCCGATAAAGCGCATCGTCAATCAGGGTGACGTACAGTGGTGTGAAGATGGTGAACAGCAACACTTCCGGCACGGTCAGGTAGCCGAACGAACGATACAGGCACAGATAGGTGATGCCGAACTGCAGCATGCCGGTCACCAGAACGCCAAGCTTCAGCCCTCCAGGCACGCCACGCCAGCGGGTCAGCGGAAGAAACACCAGCGCGGCAAGTACCACCCGGGTCAACACTGCAAAATCACTGTCGACCTGCCCGGCGAGGAACTCACCAATAAGACTGAAGGAGAACGCCCACAGAACGGTTACAAAAACCAGAAGACCCATGCCACTGCACCTGATGTTGATACCGGGATTGATAGGAGCGGCACTTTACTCCGTACCTACTGGCCATGTACACCGGCCACGGAAACACCCTATGCCATCGGCAACCGGGAATAGGGTACCATCCCGCCTTTCCGGTCCTTCACGTTTTACCCAGAACCAGGCGCGCGATTCCATGGATGAAGTCCATCAGCCATTACCCGAAGCCCGCCAGCCGCTGATCCAGCGCACGCTGACAGAGTGGCGCACGCTGGCAATTCTCGGCGGCCCGATACTGATCGCCCAGGTGGCGCAAATGGCCAACGGGGTTATTGATACCGTCATGGCCGGCCACGCCAGTGCCGAGGACCTTGCCGCCGTGGGCATTGGCAGCAGCCTCTGGATGCCGGTTTTCCTGTTTTTCATGGGGCTGCTGGGCGCCCTGCAGCCAATCATTTCCGGCTACAACGGTGCCCGTACCACCGAAAAGATCATGCCCGCCACCTGGCAGGGGCTGTATATCGCCGCCGGTGGCTCGGTGATCATGATCCTGCTGCTGACCAACGTTCATCCGGTACTCGATGCCCTGAACCTGGAAGCCAACACGGCCCGTATCACCCAGGGCTACCTGGATGCCTTTGCCTGGGGCATTCCTGCGATGCTGCTGATCATGGCCCTGCGGGGGCTGACGGATGGGCTGGGCCATACCCGGGTAATCATGGCGTTCTCGGTACTGGGCACCCTCGTCAACCTGCCGCTGAACTACATTTTCATCTACGGCAAGTTCGGTTTGCCGGCCATGGGCGGTATTGGTTGCGGGTGGGCCACCTCGATCTCCAACGGTGTAGCCGCCATCGCCCTGCTGGTTTACCTGCACCGCAGCACTGTCTATCGCCGGTTTCACCTGCTGGCAGACTGGGTAAAGCCGAACGCCGATGGCATCCGCTACATCCTGCGGCTGGGCATCCCCATCGGCTTTACCATTTTCGTGGAAGCCAGCATGTTCTCGGTCATTGCGCTGTTTCTCGCCCCCCTGGGGCCGGTCATTGTGGCGGGCCACCAGATTGCCCTGAACGTGGTCTCACTGTTGTTCATGCTGCCGCTGAGCATCGGCATGGCGCTGACCCTGCGGGTAAGCTTCCTGGTGGGTGCCCGGGCACCGGACACCGCACGGCTCATCGCCCGCAGTTCGCTGATTCTGGCAGCGGCGGTCGCCCTGGTATTTGCCATCCTGCTGTTCGTCTTTGCAGACGGCATTGCAGCGCTATACACCAGTGATCTCGATGTCAGGGCCGTGACCGTCACACTACTGGTGTACGCCGCGTTCTTCCAGATCGCCGATGTTATCCAGGTCACCTGTATCAGCGCCCTGCGGGGCTACAAGGACACCAGCATCCCCATGCTCATCATGCTGTTCTCGTTCTGGGGCGTGGGGCTGCCACTGGGATGGGTGCTTACCTTTACTGACTGGCTGCTCCCCAACATGGGCGCCGCAGGTTTCTGGGTCGGGCTGACGTGCGGGTTGGTGTCGGCAGGTATTCTGCTCGGGTTACGGCTGTTCCTGTTTGTACCGGAACCGGAACATTAAGGCACTCAGGCTGTCTCTGCGGCTGGCTCTGCAACCACCTCGTCGGCATAGACAATCTGGTCGCGGCCACAGGCCTTGGCTCTGTACAGCGCCTCATCAGCTCTTGTCAGCCAGCAGTCCGGGCTCTCGCCGGGTTTCAGCAGCGCCACGCCGAATGAAGCAGTGACGCTCCCACCCGGATGCCGCAGGAACCTGTGGAGTATGTGTTGCAGGTTGTGCATCACCGCCCTGAGCCCGGTATGGTCCACACCGCTCATCAGCAGCACAAATTCCTCTCCGCCGAACCGGAACAACTGGTCGGATCTGCGAACATTCTGTTCAATCAAGGCCACCATTTCCGTCAACACGTCGTCGCCCGCGCTATGGCCATGCTCATCGTTGATCTTTTTGAAGTGATCAATGTCCAGCAACACCAGGGCATAGGAGATCCCGGTTCTCGCCGCGCTGGCGGCAGCCATCGCCAACTCTTCGTCCATGGAGCGGCGGTTCTTGACGCCAGTCAGGGGGTCAATGGTTGCCAGGTGTTCCAGGCGTTCCCGCTGGTTCTCATTGCGGTGAGCGAACGCATAGGCACAACAGCTGACCACCACTGCCGAGACCGCGAACGGCCACATCTGCACCGAGGAGCCGAAAGCAGCGCCATGCACCATCAGTGCAATCACAGCGGCCAGATTGATAAAAATGGCGTAACGGGGCTCGGTCAGGAAAAAGCTGGTCACCAGGCAGGGATACAGCCAGAACAGGCCTGCTTCTCCTACGACGACACCTACGGTCACCGCACCACCAGAGGCAACTACGGCCATGAAGAACCCGCTGCGGGCCGTATCCCCGGTCAACCATGCGTATACCATGCCCGCCGTGATGGACAGCATGATGGTCAGGTCAACCACGCCCGCCAACATATTGCCCTGCAAAAAACGCATTATCGCAAACGGGCTGATACCCAATAGCGCACTGATCGCCAGCAGAGTAATGATGGACAAACGAAAATCAGTTTTAAGACGATAAAGCATGGTGTTTACCGGAATATGGATCGCCCCGAATAACGGTTGCGACTTCGCTGCCGGCCCGGGAAGAATCCGACCAGGGTCCTATTTTTAATTAAGCATAGCGCAAGATCCGACAGCTGAATGAACGCACTACGAAATTTAACAAACGTTCAACTAAATAATCGTAAACTTCCGCAGCCGCCATACCCCGTTTCCTGACCCATTCAATCCTGCCAGAAATCTATAACATGGATACTAAACGTTACGTTTAAAAGCGATCAGATCCACTACAATCACAGCAATCCAATAATAGTTAATCCGCATTTTATTTAATGGTATTGGTCACCACTTTAAGCTTCTTTTACCAGACTCCTGGGGCAATCTTCCGAACGGGCTTTCATTATGTCGGACATCAACGTCAGATCACCGGAACAGCTGAATGCCAGGCTTGAGCAGGCAAACCGGCAACTGCTGCAGTCTGAAAAGCTTGCTGCCATTGGACAGTTGGCAGCAGGAGTTGCCCATGAAATCAATAACCCTGTGGGTTATGTCTATTCCAACCTGCAAAGCCTCGGCACCTACCTGGAAGATCTGTTCAGGCTAACCGACGCCGTCGATGCCGGAGCATCACTTGAAGATCTGAGCGCCATTAAAAAGAATATAGATTACAGCTTTTTGAAGGATGATCTTAAGGATCTTCTGATGGAATCCCGGGAGGGCATCGAACGTGTGAAAACCATCATTTCCGCGATGAAGGACTTCTCCCATATCGAGGACGAGGAATTCAAACTGGCAGACCTGCATCGCGGCATTGAAACCACCTTGAACGTGGTCAATAACGAGCTGAAATACAAGGCGACTGTCATCCGGGAATTCGGCGATCTGCCGGAAGTGGAATGCATCAGCTCCCAGATCAACCAGGTCATCATGAACCTGCTGGTCAACGCCGCCCACGCCATTGAGGAATTCGGGGAAATCATCGTTCGTACCCGTTGCAATGGTGATCAGGCAGTTGTGGAGATCGAAGACAGTGGCAAAGGCGTTGCAGAAGAGAACCTGCACCGGATTTTCGAGCCTTTCTTCACCACCAAACCCGTGGGCAAGGGCACCGGCCTGGGGCTGTCCCTGTCCTTCAACATTCTCCAGAAACACAATGGCAGCATCACCGCGGGACAGGCCTCCTCCGGCAAGGGCACCTGTTTCCGCATATCACTGCCACTGAAACAGCCCGAGACCGCAGCGGACAACACGCGGGGCTGATATGGCAGAGTCTCTTCCCCCGAACGCCAGCCTGCTGCTGGTGGATGACGAGGAAAACATCCTCCGCAGCCTGCAACGGACGCTCCGCAAGGAGCCCTACGACATCTGCACGGCCGGATCCGGCGATGAAGCGCTGGCATTGCTCAATGACCAGAAATTCGACCTGGTGATTTCGGACGCCCGCATGCCCGGTATGGATGGCCCTACCCTGCTGTTCGAGATCAAGAAGAAGTGGCCCTGGTGTATTCGCATACTGCTGACGGGTTACGCGGACATCAATTCCACCATCAAGGCCATCAACGATGGCCAGATATACCGCTATATCAGCAAGCCCTGGGATGACGAAGAGCTGAAACTGGTGATTCGCCAGGCCCTTGCGTTTCAGTATTCGGAACGGCGCCGGCTGGCCCTGGAA
>NZ_JAWLDU010000050.1:0-3314 GCF_041686475.1 Marinobacter sp. | reverse complement strand
TCCCAGATTCCACTGGGCTCGCGCATTCTGAGACTGGCAGTGGACTTCATGGAGCTGCAGTACGGCCTGATCCTGGAGCGCCGGGTTTCCCGTGACAATGCCCTGAAACTTATCAAACGCTACCGGGAGCGGCTTTACGATCCGGAGATTGCAGACCTTTTCCTGGAGGTGTGCGTTGAGGTGGCTCCCGATGTAGAGCATGAAGACCCGGACATCGTCGCCCTCGACACTCTGCGGCTGAGGTCCGGCATGGTGCTGGCCCGCAACCTCTATGCGGCTTCCGGCATGCTGTTGCTGAATGAGGGCAAGGAACTGACCTCCCCGCTCATCGATAAACTGGTGGCGTTCGAGAAAGGCGAACCGGACGGTACCCGCTATGCGGTGTATGTACACCGTCCGGACGAAGAAGAAACGGAGAAAACATCATGATCAAGATTCAGCTGGTGGATGACGAACCCAACATCCTTAATGCTCTCAAACGCCTGCTGCGGCCCCACGGTTGGGAAATCCATACCTATAACAACGTGGAAGCAGCTCTGACCGGGCTACTGGAACACCGCTTTGCCGTCATCATCTCCGACTACCAGATGCCCACGGCCGACGGTGTGACCTATCTGCAGTTTGCCAAGCAGCGCCAACCGGATGCCATGCGCCTGGTACTGAGTGCCTACGGTGACCGCAACTCCATGATCAAGGCCATCAACCAGGCGGAAGTCTATCGCTACCTGTCCAAGCCGTGGGATGACTATGAAGTGGTGGCAGCCATCAGGTCCGCCATTGATATCTACGAGCTGAAAACGGAAAACCAGCGGCTGCTGGACGAAGTGAATGCACAGCGCCGGATGATCAGGGCCCGGGAGCAGGAACTGTTGCGCCTGGAGAAGGACAACCCGGGCATCACCCGCGTTCAGCGCGATGCCGATGGCTCCGTGCTCATCGGCGACCGGTGAAGAGGTTCTGATGGCGGATCATAGCCCCGAAGACAACAGGCTGGCTCTCAAGGTGGTGTTTTACGGCCCTGCCCTGAGTGGCAAAACCACCAACCTGATGCAGCTTCATTCCCTGCTGAATCCCCAGCGCAAAGGCGAACTGATGGTGCTGGAAACCCGTGACGACCGCACTCTGTTCTTCGACATGCTGCCTATCGGGCTTAAGGGCGATTCCGGGCTGGATCTGCGGCTGAAGCTGTATACCGTGCCCGGCCAGGTCCAGCACGACAGTACCCGCAAGGCGGTGTTGTCCCGCGCCGACGCCGTGGTGTTTGTGGCGGACTCCCAGACCAGCCAGCAGGACAACAACGCCACGGCGTTCGGGAACCTGGAGGAAAATCTGGAAAAGGTGGGGCTGGATATCGACACCCTGCCCATGGCGGTGCAATTCAACAAACGCGACCTGCCCGGCGTGGTCGCCGATGCCGAACTACAGCAGCGCTGGGCTGAAACACCCTGGGCGCCGCTACAGATGGCAGCCGCACTCCATGGCAAGGGTGTGATCGAAACCTTCCGGGTGCTTCTGGACCGACTCTATACCGAGGTAGACCGGGAGTTCGCGTTGAGCACCGATCACGGCATTGACCGCGACACCTTTATACGGCAGCTGAGTGCTGCCAGCGAGGAGCGCTGTGCGTAACTTTGAGGACGACCCCACACTTGAAGACCTGCTCACTGGAGACCAGCTCCAGCGCCTGAACCGGATGCTCAGCACCCTGTGCCGTGAACCGGTGGAGATCGGCAACAAGCGGAAAACAGACGCGGTAGCACTGGAATTCAACCTTGAAACCGTGGGCTGGCTGTCTGGCGGCAGTTCCGAACAGGAACGACTCGCAGCCGCCGATCTGGTGTCGTTTCTGATGATGTTTATTGCCAAGTACCGGCTTGCGGCCAACCTGCACCATGACACCACGGAAGCCAGTTACGCCGAACTGCAGAAACAGAACGAGGCGCTGAAAGCCTCGAAGGCCCGCTACCGTGCCCTGTCTGACCAGTTGCAGGAAAAAGTGGACGAGCAGGTAACAGTGATCAAGCAGGCGCAGATGGATCTTTACGAGAGCGCCCGGCTGCGTTCTGTGGGTCAGCTGGCCGCCGGTGTGGCCCATGAAATCAACAACCCGATCGGTTTCATGTCCAGCAACCTCAAGGTGGCCGCAGAATACGTCAATGATCTGCGGGAGCTGGTACCGGATTCCAGGCAGAACCGGGAACTGCTGGACGACTTCGCTGACCTGATTGGAGAATCGTCTGACGGTGCCCGCCGTATCGCCAGCATTGTTTCTGATCTTAAAACCTTCTCCAGCATTGATCAGGCTGACTATACCCTGTGCGACATTAATGAACTGCTGTCCAGCGCCATGCATCTGCTTCAGACCGAATACGGCCACGGCCTGGACATCCTGGAAAAACCCGGCGAACTGCCGAAAATATCCGGCCACCCGGCAAGATTGTCGCAAACCTTTTACAACCTTCTCGACAATGCCGCCCAGGCGCTGAAACTGCGGGAGGAAAGTGCCGGGCCTGAATCCTGGGTCGGGCGTATTCTTGCGAAAACCAGTGTCGACTGCGAGGGTATCCGGGTAGAGATTCAGGACAACGGCTGCGGTATTGCCGAAGGCATTCGCGAACGGGTATTCGATGCCTTTTACACCAGCCGGCCGGTCGGGACAGGCACCGGCCTGGGCCTGACCGTTGCCCGCGACACCGCGCGCGCGCATCGGGGCACCATTCAGATCGACAGCAGGGAGGGCACGGGCACCCGTGTCACCCTTACGCTGCCGGTCAGTTAAGGATTCATCATGGCCAAACGCTACGCCTCGCTGTTTTTCAGCAAGGAACCGGACGACAACTCCCGCCCGGTAGCCGAAGCAAAGAAAGCGCCCTATCGTCTGCTGCTGGTGGATGACGAGCCCAACATCCTGGCTTCCCTGCGCCGGGTTTTCCAGCGTGAAAATTACGAACTGCTGTTTGCCAACAATGGCGATGAAGCCTTGCACATCATGGAAAAACAGCCGGTCGAGCTGATCATGACGGACTTCATGATGCCCGGCATAAACGGTAGCGAATTACTCAAGGAAGTGCGGGAACGCTGGCCCAACACCATCCGCATCATGCTGACGGGTCACGCCAATACCGATGCGGTTATGGGTTCCATCAGGGAAGGCGCGGTCTACCGGTTCATCCTCAAGCCCTGGAATGACGACGACATTCGCCTGACCATCGCCCTGGCACTGGAACAGTACGAGCTCATCCAGCGCACACGGTCACTGGAACAACAGACCAAAAAACAGCACAAGGACCTGGAAACCATCAGCAAACTGACGG
>NZ_JAWLDU010000111.1:0-4770 GCF_041686475.1 Marinobacter sp. | reverse complement strand
GTTACAGCCATTGCCAATCCCAAGGGCTGGGCCTTTTTCATTGCACTGCTGCCACCCTTTATCGACAGCAAACTGCCATTGGCGCCTCAGCTGACCGCGTTGATCCTTATTATCCTTGGCCTGGAGTTTCTCTGCCTGCAGCTTTATGCCCATGGTGGCAAAACGCTACGCAAGGCCCTGAAGCAGGGCGGTGGTGTGCGAACGGTTAACCGCGTGGCTGGCAGCCTGATGATACTGGTTGGCGTGTGGCTGGCGTTTGGCTAGCCATGTTGGGCAAAAGGCTCAGTTGCTCGCATACCGCTCGTGGAGGATACCCACCCGTTCCACGTAGGCGCGGGTCTCGGCATAGGGTGGTATGCCACCATGGCGACCGACAGCACCGGGGCCAGCATTGTAGGCAGCCGTTGCCAGCCTGATATCACCGTCGAAGCGTTTGAGCATGCGGGCCAGGTAATCGACGCCGCCGCGAATGTTTTCCGGGGCCACCATGGCATTTCGAACACCCAGCTCCTCTGCGGTGGCAGGCATAAGCTGCATAAGTCCCTGGGCGCCCTTGGGTGACAGGGCTTTATCGTTGAACGCGGATTCCGCGTGGATCACGGCTCTTACAAGGGCCGGGTCCACGTTAAAATCGCTGGCGGCGGTTCTGATTTCATCCCTATAAGGTTTCAGGAACAACGGCGTGGTACGCCAGTTCACATTGGAGTCCGGGTCGCAGGCGTAGCAATGAAAGCGAATGACCTCGAAATCTGCGCCGGCGGGCCGGTTGCCACTGTAAGCAACCACGCCATTATCGTCCCGATACCGGTAGACCACTTCATCCCGGGTAGAAGCCTTTTCCTCACTGCTGCCTTTTACGTTGGTGTATTCAACCGTTCCATCCGGGTGGACAATACGTTTGATACTGTCCGCCATCCCCGGCATGGAGAATGCCAGTAGCAGAAGGGTCAGCGCTGAAGCGAAGAGGTTTTTGCCGCTTGTCATTGTTTGCTCTTGGACTGCAGGATCAACAGGGCTGGCTGCAATCAACAGACTGAAGCCCAGAACTGATTATACGGCTATATATCGTTGAAGAAACCGCAATGTCTGTCGGAAAAGTGTTACTTTTCCAGTATAGCCGGCCAGTTCTCATTATTGGCGTATTCCGGGGGTGCAGGTGCCCATTGATCATTCTTCAGGCAACATTGTTCTTATCGGTATGCCCGGCAGTGGGAAAAGTACGGTCGGGGTTCTACTCGCCAAGCGGTTGGGGCTGGGGTTCATTGATACCGACCTGCTGATTCAGCAGGAGGCCGGTCGCACCCTGCAGGACATCGTAGATGTTGATGGTTATCAGGCACTGCGGGGAATAGAAGAGCAGGTACTGCTCAAGCTGGACGTTCATCGTCAGGTGATCTCCACTGGAGGCAGTGCCGTTTATAGCGAGCGGGCAATGCACCATCTGAAAAGCGCTGGCATTGTGGTGTTTCTTGATATCCCGTTGCATACGGTGTTGGAGCGTATCGGGGATTACAGCGCGAGGGGCATTTCCCGGCGTCCGGACCAGTCGCTGGAGGAGCTGTTTTCGGAGCGTTTTGAGCTTTATTCCCGCTTTGCGGATGTCGTCATCAATTGCGTGGGCAGAAATCAGGAAGAAGTCTGTGACGTCGTTGCGGCAGCGATGGCAAAGGTCAGGTAAGCTCGGTTCGTCACTATCGCCAACTGTGCCGGTCTTTGATGCGGTTTTCTGTGTCTGTTTTGTTTGCCATTGACGGTATACAGTAAGCAAAACAAAACTTGTCTGCCTTACGGTTACCGTATGCCCCCGATTTTTTACTCATTTTTTGTGCCTGCCCTGTTTGTCTGGTTGTGGAGCACGGGTTTTATTGGCGCCAAATTCGGCTTGCCGTTCGCCGAGCCTTTTACACTCCTGCTGATACGCATGCTGTTCACACTGGCGCTGCTCAGTGTGCTCGCCTGGTTCATGAAAACCCGCTGGCCCGGGTGGCGTGGGGCGGGGCACCTGGCGGTAACGGGACTGCTGGTGCATGGCTGTTATCTGGGCGGTGTCTATTACGCCATCCAGGGTGGCATGCCTTCGGGAATCATCTCGCTGATCGTTGGCCTGCAGCCACTGGTGACTTCGGCGGTGGCTATCGTGGTACTCAAGGAAAGTGTCTCGTCCCGGCAATGGCTGGGGCTGGCACTGGGCATGGTAGGCGTGACGCTGGTGTTGCTGGAGAAGTTCGGCGGTGGCACATCCACCTCGGCGTTCCCGTTGTGGACGCTGATCTGGGCAGCGCTTTCTCTTGGTGGCATTTCCCTGGGTACCGTGTACCAGAAGCGTAATGGCACTCAGGCGGATCTGGTCGCCGGCACCTTTATTCAATACAGCGCAGCGGCCACGTTTTTTGCAGTTGGCGCCTTTCTATTCGAGACCCGCGAGGTGGAATGGGCCCCGCCATTGATATGGTCGATGATCTGGCTGGTGTTCGGCGTCTCCATCGGCGCCATCCTGCTGTTGATGTGGCTGATACGCCGTGGCGCGGCTTCACAGGTGGCGAGTCTGTTCTACCTGGTGCCTCCGGTTACAGCACTGGAAGCTTACTGGCTTTTCGACGAGACGCTGGGCTTGCTTGCGATGGTCGGGGGTGCCATCTCGATTACCGGCGTCGCCCTGGTGGTAACCCAGCGCAAACAAGCGTCTTGATCCCTATTATCGCCCGACGTTGGTATGGCGCAGATCGAAGGCTGGCGCCCCGAAAATGAACCCGTCCTTCACAATTCAGGGAAGCAGGTCACACAATGCTCAACGGAATCTGGCTGGGGTTTTTCCTGGTAGCCTTTGCGGCGGCGCTGTGGCAATGGCTGGGCATGGGCGATACCGAAGTGTTCAGCCGCCTGGTTGCGGCCATGTTCGACATGGCAGAGCTGAGTGTGGAAATCATACTGGTGCTGGTAGGGACCATGACCCTGTGGCTCGGCTTCCTTGCCATCGCCGAGAAAGCCGGATTGATCCAGCTGATGGCGAAGGTGCTTGACCCCCTGTTCCGCAGGCTGATGCCGGAAGTACCCAGTGGCCATCCGGCCCAGGGGCACATCACCATGAACTTTGCCGCCAACATCCTGGGCCTGGACAACGCAGCTACCCCCATCGGCATCAAGGCCATGCATTCGCTGCAGGAGCTGAACCCGAGCCAGGATACGGCCAGTAACGCCCAGATTCTGTTTCTGGTTCTCAATACTTCATCGCTGACCCTCCTGCCAGTGACTATTTTTATGTACCGGGCGCAGCAGGGAGCGGCAGAGCCGACATCGGTGTTCCTGCCAATTCTGTTGGCAACCACGGCCTCAAGCCTGGTGGGGCTGCTGAGCGTGTCCCTGATGCAGCGGCTGAAACTCTGGCATCCGGTGGTGCTGGCTTATCTCCTTGCTGGGGCAGCGGCGCTGGGGCTGCTGCTGGCAACACTGGCGAGCATGTCGGCACAGGCTCTTGCTGCCACCTCGACGCTGGTAGGCAATCTAACGCTGTTTGGTATTGTTATCAGCTTCCTTCTGATCGGTGCCCTGAGGAAGGTGAACGTTTACGACACTTTTATCGAGGGAGCGAAAGAAGGCTTCAGTTTCACCGTTTCGCTGCTTCCGTTCCTGGTGGCCATGCTGGTGGCCATAGGCGTTCTGCGGGCCAGCGGTGTTCTGGATGCGTGTCTGGAGGGCATTCGCTGGGTGATTCAGGGGCTGGGATGGGATACCGGATTTATTGAGGCATTGCCCACGGCCTTTATGAAACCACTGTCTGGCAGTGGCGCCCGCGCCATGATGATTGAAACCATGGATACCTTCGGGGTGGACAGTTTCCCCGCGCTCATGGCGGCCACCATGCAGGGCAGTACCGAAACCACTTTTTACGTGCTGGCAGTGTATTTCGGTGCCGTCGGCATCCGCAAAATCCGCCATGGCCTTGGTTGTGCGCTGCTGGCGGATTTTGCCGGAGTGCTGACGGCTATCCTGGTGTGCTACTGGTTCTTCGGCTAGAAGGTGGTTGCCAGCACGGAGCCCATTTTTTTATGGCCCAGTGAGTCGTCGAAATCCGTTCCCTGCCAGGCCGGATGGCCGGCAATCATTACCAGGGGCACTACGCCATCGGTGCGGTTAACCAGTTGTTCATGCTGGAATTCCTCCCGGTACTGGCGTCTCACGGTGCTGTTATGGTCCATACGGCGCAGCGCGGAGGGGTCCACCAGGATCAGGTCTGCCTGGTCACCGACCTCGATACTGCCACCCTTGACGCCAAATACCCGGGCGGGATCCTGGGTAAGGCGGCGTATCATATAGGCCACGTCCATATCGCCGCCGTCTGATGCCAGTTTCAGGGCCCGCAGGTTGCCGTCGTAAAATGCCATGTTTGTCAGGTGGGCGCCGCTGTCGTTGAAGCCCGGCAATAGCTGGCGGTCCATAAGCAGGTCCCGCACCATTCGCTCGTCCCGGTTGGCGGAGATGGTGTACCAGCTCAGGTCTCGATCGAAGGCCCGCAGCATGGCCAGCACGAAATCGCCTTCGTCCTTCACCTGCGTAAAGTAGTCCTTCAGCAGACCTTTTTCGGCATCGCTGCACTCAAGGCGTTTTCCTGCGTTCATGGCTTTAACGCGAGTCAAAACTTCAGCAAACGTTTTGCCTTCCCAGTCCTTCAGAGGGCAGACGTCGATGGTCATGTCCTCGAGGCTACGGTTGAAAGCGTAATCCTCAAGGCGCACCAGCCGCTTCAGGCGCTTGACGCCAAAACCGGTCTTG
>NZ_JAWLDU010000007.1:20338-68592 GCF_041686475.1 Marinobacter sp. | reverse complement strand
GGAGGCAAAAGGATACCAGATTACCTGTTGATCGCATGGTTGTTTTGCCAATCCGCGCTTACAATGTGTAACAGAGTTAATGAGCAATCTATCAAGGAGTCTTTCTATGGCTGGCCGGGAAAGCTTGCCTCTGCGCCGTCTAAAAGAGTTTCAGCCGTTGAACCGGCTGACTGATGATCAGCTGGTTTTGCTGGCGAGCAGGGCGGAGCGCAGGACCCATGGTCCGGGGCAGCGGGTGGTGGAGCGTGGTGTTCGTGATGGGCTGGATTTTTTCCTGGTTGCAGGCAGCGTGGAGCTGGAATCCATTGACGGTCGCAAGTCCACCATAGACGCTGAAAGCGACAAAGCGGTCAATCCCATCGCCCGGCTGCAGCCGCGAATGTACGACGTTACGGCAACCAGGGCCAGCGAGTTTCTGGTTATCCCCCAGGATATCCTGAACCAGCTGCTACGCTCGGCACCGGTGCCGCAGGTGGAAATGGACTCAGGGGATGGTGTTGGTGATGATGGCACCGAGGAGCATCACCTGCTGATGGAGTTCTACGCCGAACTGCGTTCCAACCAGCTCAGCCTGCCCAGCGTTCCGGATGTGGCATGGAAGGTGCGCCGGGCGGTAGACCGCGAGGAATCCACGGCAGACCAGGTGGCAAGCGCCATTTCAGCGGATCCGTCGATGGCCGCCAAGCTGGTTCGCGCCTGCAACAGCCCCTTGTACCGGGGCTTCAGTGATGTCCGCAACGTTCGTGAAGCCGTCGTCAGGCTGGGTATGCGCACCACCCGCCAACTGGTCACCGTGTTCTCGTTGCGGGAAGTGTTCAAGACCAGGCAGGCATCGTTGCAGAAAGAGATGGACAGGCTCTGGCGCCACTCCCGTGAAGTTGCGGCACTGTGCTGGGTACTTGCCGATAGTGCCACATCCATCAACCCTGAAGAGGCGCTGCTCGCCGGGTTGCTCCATGACATCGGTGTAGTGCCTGTGCTGGTGCAGGCCGAGCATCACGTTAATCTGTTTGCGGATCAGGCCAACCTTGAACATGCCATTGCAGAACTGCGGGCGGATGTAGGCACCGCGATTCTGGAAAGCTGGTCCTTCCCGGCGAGCTTTCTTGAGGCTACCCGCCATGCCGAGGACTGGGGATATGAAAGCCGCGAACCGGCACCCCGGTTGGTGGACGTCGTGATTGTGGCACAGTTGCACGCCATGATCGGCTCCAGCCAGAACGGTAACCTGCCTCCGTTTGATGAAGTGCCTGCCTACCGCAGGCTGGGCGAACTTGAACTGAATGCCTCCCGCAGCCTGCAACTGCTGACGGAAGCCCGTGCAAGGGTGGATGAAGTCCATCGCCTGCTTTCAATACATTGAGAATATGACAGGGCTGTCAGTCTTCCGGAGCTCTGAACTGGTGACAATACCGACAATGAATGTACCTCTTTTTCCATTGAATTCGATTGTACTGCCGGGGGGAAGAATCCCTCTCCAGCTCTTTGAGCCAAGATACATCGATATGCTGACCCGCTGTCTGAAGGATGACCGGGGTTTCGTGGTGGTTCTGCTCAGGGATGGGGTGGAAACCGGCACGACAGCCGCCTTCTATGACATTGGCACCTATGTGCGCATCATTGATTTCCAGCAGATGGATAATGGCCTTCTGGGTATCACGGTTGAAGGGCAGGACAAGGTTACGGTAGTACGCACCTGGCAGCAGCCGGACGGCCTGAACGTGGGCGATGTGGAATGCCTGCTGGCAGAAGAGGAACTAAGTGTTCCCGAGCGCTTCACCGAACTGCCCTCGGTGTTGAAAGCACTGTTTCGTCACCCGGTTATCCGTGAGCTGAACATGGACGTGGACTACAACGACGCCCGGGATGTTGGCTGGCGTCTGACGGAACTGCTCCCACTGGATAAACAGGAAAAGCAGCGCCTGGTAGAGCTTCAGGACCCACTGGACCGCCTGGAACGGCTGCTCGGATTACTGGAGGCGCTGGAACAGAACTGACGTGGTGAGTCTCTAGCCCGCCACCGGCCCGTGCAGAAGAACCCCTTCTGCCCAGTTATCAGCAACATACCACACGATGTAGAGAGCCCAGGCAATGCCTGCGGCCAGTAACGAACTGTCCGTCGTCAGCGGGATATTGTCGTAACGGCTGTAACTGGCCCGTGCCAGTCCGGAAATCGACAACCCCAGAAGAAGCCCCGCCAACACATCCGTAAACCAGTGTATTCCCAGGTAAAGCCGGCTCAATGCCACCAGCACGATGGGAAGGCTGAATAACAGGTAATAGCGCCAGCGCCTGCGGTGCCGGCTTTCCCGGGCAACAAAGCTGGCGATGAGGGACGACAACACGGTTATACCCGTGGTATGCCCGCTCGGAAAGGCCCCGGACGCGGGCGGGCCGAGCACGATATCCGGCCGCGGGATGGCTGACAGGTACTTGAATGCCCACACCAGCAGCGTTGCCAGCAGAGCGGCGCCGATAATATGCAGTGCTGCTGCGTAGAAACCACGCATGCCCAGGGCCAGTGAAAACAGCGCGGCGGCTGCCAGCAGTACCGGCGGGTCGCTTAGCAGCGTCAACGTCAACATTACCGGATCCAGCAAGGGATTCCTGAGTTGCGCAAACCATTCGAGCGTGAGGTTGTTGAAGGGCTCGAGCACCCGGGTAGCGGTTACCAGTTGTCCCAGTATTGTGAACAGTGCCCCGGCACCCAGCGCCAGGGACATTGAGGGGAGTGGAAACTCGCCAGCCTGGGACGGCCGCTGGCTGGTGTAAAGCCGCCAGAAACGATGAGTGGCATGGTAACGGCTCATCAGCCCGCCAAGCCACTGGTAAAGCCGGCTGCTGTGTCCAAGCCCCAGCTGAAAGCGGATGAGTAAAAGGTAGATCAGCAGCAGAACCCCGGCGCTGATACCGATCACCGGGTAGAAATGCGCCGGTGGCTCAAAGTCAGTGGCGAGTGCGCTGCCAACCAGGTAGCCCGGCAGCACGTAGGTGGGAGCCCAGGCGACGGCGGACGACAGGTTAAAGGCCAGAAATCGCCGCCAGGGCATGAGAAAGGCGCCGGCAATGAGGGGGATAACCGGGCGAATCGGGCCCACAAAACGCCCGATCACCACGCTTTTGCCACCGTGAAGATGAAAGAAAACCTCGCCCTTGGCGATGAAGCCCGGAAAGTGATTCAGCGGCCATAGCTTTTCCAGTCGGCCCTGGAACAGTCTGCCGAGGGCAAAGCTGATACTGTCGCCAGCGACAGCACCGGCGCCCGCCCAGAACAGCACCTGGAGGATCGGTATCGAGATCTGGCCTGCCAGCGCAGCGACCGCGAAAATAATGGCTACACCCGGAATCAGGATGCCGGCAATGGCAAGGGACTCGAGGAATGCAGTGGCGAAGATGGCGACAGAGAGCCAGCCAGGATTGGTAGCCAGCCAAGCGGTCAGTGCCTGCAGCCACTCCGAACTCATGACTGGCGAACTTCTCCCTGGCTATACCAGACCGAGTCGGCCCCGCGCTTCCTGGCCTCCTCAAGCGCCTGGCGCACCCGTTTCCGCAGGTCAGCCGTACGGGTATCTGAACTTGCGCGTGTTGTGCAACCGAGGCTGACAGTGACCTTGCCAGCCAGGGGCCAGGTCTGCTCCGCGATCGTGCGGCGAATACGTTCGGCAATGACGCGGACACCTTCTTCCGGGGTAAAAGGCAGGATCAGGAAAAATTCGCCATCTTCCAGCGTGTAAAGGGTGTCGCCGGCCCGGATCACCCCGAACAGGTGCTGGGTAAGGTCCCGTAGTAACCGTTGCATACCGGCTTTGCCATGGAGATCCTCCGCTTCATCCGCGTAATCGATGGCCAGGGAGATGACAGACAGTGAATGGGACATCTCGATGGCGCGGCTGATTTCTTTTTGCAGGGTTTCATCCAGGAAGCGTGCATTGTGGGCGCCAGTCACCGGGTCTGTAATAGCCAGGTCCTCGGCGGACTGTGCCATGTGATCGTAGTGCCAGATATACAGTGCCGCGACCGCTATTAATGCAAACACTCCGGAGCCGATGGTAACCGTATGGGTGACCGTCTGTGTCAGCAGCAGGAACAGTGCCAGTGCCGACAGCAACAACAAAGAAAGTATGATTCCCTGGCGTAGCGGCAGGATCAGCAGGTTCAGAAGTATCAGAGGCATGACCCAGTGGCTGATCCCGGGCGGATCCAGGGCATAGATTGCGGCGACCAGACCACTGTTGAGCGCAGTCAGGATGACCAGATGCCCGGGTGCGGAAAGCTGATGGCGGCGACAGATGAAGGTGTAGCCAGCGCCGGCGATAGTCAGGAGGGTCATTCCTGATGCCAGAAAGAACAGTTCGTAGAAACCATAGCGAAGGTTCTGGAAGGCCAGGCTGGCAATGAACAGGCTGGCAAACAGGTAGCCTGCCAGGTGAGTGAAGCTCCTCAGGCGCGTCTCGGTCATGATATCGGCCCTCCGGTTCCCTCGGCGCGGGCCGCTGGTGCCGTATGGGACCAGGTGCTGTAGGACTGGGCCCGGTTGCCTCCCTGTTGTTGAGCCCGCCGGAGGGCGTTGGCGGCAGATTGCTGCAGGCTGTCGGCATCATCGCCGATATTCAGCCCGGCGATGCCGGCGCTGATGGTCAGATCCAGCTGATGGGAAGCCAGCAGGGTGCTCAGCCCTCTGCGGATGGTCTCCGCCAAAGTGGCAGCGTCTGCCGTCGCAATGCCCGGCAGGATGATAAGAAACTGCAAGTCGGCCACTCGGTAATACGTGTCGAAATCCCTAAGTTGGGAATGCAGGTAGCGGCCAATTCGTGGCAATATGGAGCGTATGTCGGCGTCGGGGTTACTGTCGCTGAGATGGGTGTCCAGGCCGATCATGATCACCGACATGTCCGTGCCTTCACGCTCGCTGCGCTGGATTTCCTTGTGCAGGTCGGCCGACAGGTACTCCCGGCTTGCTGCCTGGGTCAGTTCGTCGGTACGACGCAGGGGCGCCAGCTGCCGGGATTTGTACTCACGGAGAAATACCAACAGCCCGGACAGCACAATGGTCAGCAGAAGCGCGCTGATCATCTGGTGACGATCCGGTGCTCCACCGGCCCAGTGGTTGGCGAGTATCGCCATCAGGGCGGCCAGAATCGTGATGCCGGCGCCCCAGAAAACCGGCAGCAGGGCAAAGCCTACCAGTGGCGCCACGTAGAGCCAGTGGGTCAGGCTCCGGGGGCCGGTCCACAGGCTGGTCACCAGAAGCAGTAACAGAGCAATGAACAGCAGGCGATGTATGGCGGGCCAGGGTTGCCGGAAGCGCCCGGGGTGGAAAGCACTGCTGGTGAAGACCAGGCCGGCGCCCACAATCGCGGCAACAGCGGTAATGGGTTCCCTCTGTATTACCGCGAATACAGCAATGGCGAGCAGGATCAGGAATCCTGTTCTCGACAGGCGGCTAAGCAGGAATTTTTCGGCCATCTGGGCCATGGTATCCGTCCTCTCCCGGGCGTCCGTGTGTTCAAAGCATACAGCAGGTACCGTTCAATGACCCGCGTAATAACGTGTGTCAGGGCGGTATAATAATCGCTTGGGATGCGTACTTGAAACGGGAAAGGTAAAGTTAGGCCCTGATTCGCACAATCGGTACAAAAATCTAAAGGTAATTGGATGGATATTGCAGCATACATGGCTGATGTGGGGCAGCAGGCGCGGGAAGCCGCTACTGCGGTAGCCCGATCCACAACGGCAGTTCGCAATCAGGCACTGCTGGCAACGGCGGAAGCACTGGATGCCTCGAGGGGTGAGCTTGCCTCGGCAAATACCAGGGATCTGGAGAGTGGTCGCAGCAACGGCCTTGACGAAGCCATGCTGGACCGGCTGGAACTGACACCGGCGCGGATTGACGCAATGATCGAAGGGCTACGCCAGGTTGCCTCATTGCCGGACCCGATCGGTGAAATCACCGATATGACCTATCGTCCCTCCGGCATTCAGGTCGGGCGGATGCGGGTACCGCTCGGCGTTATCGGTATTATCTACGAGTCGCGCCCGAATGTGACCGTGGAGGCAGCCAGCCTGTGCCTGAAATCAGGCAATGCAACCATTCTCCGCGGAGGCTCCGAGGCGATTAATTCCAACCAGGCCATCGCAGAGTGCCTGGCCAGGGGACTCTCGGATGCCGGGCTTCCCGGCAATGCCGTGCAGGTCATCAAAACCACCGACCGGGCTGCGGTGGGCGAACTGATTACCATGCCCCGGTTTGTCGACGTGATCGTTCCCCGCGGCGGCAAGGGCCTGATCGAGCGAATCAGCCGAGACGCGCGGGTGCCGGTAATCAAGCACCTGGATGGCATCTGCCACGTGTATATCGACAGTCATGCCGACCCTGAGAAGGCACTGGCCGTGGCTATCAATTCCAAGACCCAGCGCTATGGCACCTGCAACACCATGGAGACACTGCTGGTGGACCAGGAAATTGCCGGCGATATCCTGCCTTTGCTGGCGGATGCCTTCCGTGAGAAGGGGGTAGAGCTGCGGGGTTGCGAGCAGACCGTGCAGATTCTGGCGGATGTGACTGCTGCCACCGAGGAGGACTGGGAAACGGAATATCTGGCACCGATTCTTGCGGTAAAGGTTGTGAACGGAGTTGATGGCGCCATCGCTCACATCAATTGTTACAGCTCGCAACACACCGACAGTATCATCACCGAGAATTACACTCGGGCGCGCCGATTTATGATCGAAGTGGATTCCAGTTCGGTAATGGTGAATGCATCCACCCGCTTCGCCGACGGTTTCGAATACGGTCTGGGTGCGGAAATCGGTATCTCGACGGACAAGATCCACGCCCGGGGCCCTGTCGGCCTTGAAGGTCTGACATCGCAGAAATATGTGGTGTTCGGCGACGGCCACATCCGGACCTGATCCTGCATGCATGTAATCTATGGCGGTACCTTCGATCCCATTCATCATGGCCACCTGCGGCTGGCAGTAGAACTCCGGGAGCGGCTTGGCGTACCCGAGGTGTCACTGATGCCCTGCCATGTGCCTCCGCACCGCGAGGTGCCGGGTGCAACCAGCGCGCAACGGGTAGCGTTACTGGAACTGGCCATCTCCGGTGAGCGGGGGCTGACCCTGGACGACCGGGAGCTGGGGCGTGACGGTGCCTCCTATACAGCGGAAACCCTGCGCCAGATCCGTGCTGAGTTGGGGGCTGAGCGACCACTGACGATGGTGCTGGGTACGGATTCATTTGCCGGCTTTGACCGTTGGCAGGAGTGGCAATGCATACCCGAGTTGGCGCACATTGTGGTGGTACGGAGACCCGGACCCGGGCTGGAACCGGGCAGCGCACCGGCGCGCCTGCTTCAGGAGCGCTCGGTTGACAGTGTGGAGGCGCTCTACAAAGCCCCCTGTGGCCATGTTCTGGAACTGGATCCGCCCCTGCTGGATATATCAGCGACAGGTATTCGCGACAGAATCCTTTCTGGGCGCTCACCCCGATACCTCCTGCCAGACAGCGTATGGCAGGAAATTCGTCGTCAGGGACTTTACGGAGCATGACCTGACGGGAACTTTTAGTGCTACAATCCCGTGTGAATATGACTTATCGGGTGGCCGCATTCGCCGCCGCCCGCCAACAGGGTGATTATGCAGGCAGAGCAACTGAAAGAACTGGTCGTGGGTGCGCTTGAGGACGTCAAGGCGCAGGACGTGAGTATCATTGATGTCAGGGGAAGAACCAGTGTCACTGATTACATGGTACTGGCTTCGGGAACCTCTAACCGACACGTAAAATCCCTGGCGGATTCGGTGTTGTCGGAAGCCAGGGAGAAGGGGGTCAGGGCCAGTAATGTGGAAGGTGCCAATGCCAGCGACTGGATTCTGGTGGACCTTGGTGACGTAGTGGTTCATGTCATGATGCCCGCAACCCGCGAATTCTATGATCTCGAGCGTCTGTGGCGGGATGCTCCGGATCTGGGTGTTGCAGGTAGCGAATAGCGATGCGGTTACGTCTGGTCTGTGTAGGGCAGAAAATGCCCGAGTGGGTCAGCCAGGGGTTCAACGAGTACGCACGCAGGATGCCGCCGGAACTGCCCATTGAGCTGGTAGAAATACCGATGGCTCACCGTGGGAAAAATCCGGATATTCCCCGGTTGATGCAGAAAGAAGCAGATTCGATCCTCTCTGCGGTGGGCCCCAGGGACCTTGTCATTGCGCTGGAAGTTGGTGGCCGCAACTGGTCCACCGAGAAGCTCTCAAACCAGCTTGAGGGCTGGCAGCAGGATGGCCGGGATGTCAGTTTTCTTGTCGGAGGTCCGGATGGACTAGCCGATGCCTGCCGGGCCAGGGCCGATCGGATGTGGTCGTTATCTTCGCTGACCCTGCCCCACCCGCTGGTTCGTATCCTTCTAGCCGAGCAGTTGTACCGAGCCTGGACCGTCACCCGCAACCACCCTTACCACCGGGCCTAGGAAACCGATATATGCCCTGGGGAGAATTCAAGGATACAGCAGCCGAACGACGCCTGTTCCAGCGTCGGGCCCTGGTAATGCTGTTACTGGTGGCCACGTTGCTCGGAATGCTGGTCGCCAGGATGTATCAGTTGCAGGTTGTCGAGCACGATATCTACACCACCCTTTCCGACAAGAATCGTGTTCAGGTTCAGTCAGTGGCGCCCCCGAGGGGACTGATATACGACCGCAACGACGTGTTGCTTGCCGAGAATCGCCCGGTTTTCAGCGTGACCCTGGTACCGGAGCGGGTCGGCAATATCGAACAAACGCTGGCCAAGCTCCAGGGCATGCTTAGCATATCCGATGAAGACATGGAGCGCTTCGAACGTCGGCTGATGGAGCCGAGGCGACCTTTCCAGGAATTGCCGCTGCGTTATGACCTGGATGAACAGGAAATTGCACGGCTTGCCGTCCATCGCCACGAACTGCCCGGGGTGGAAGTGTCCGCCGAACTGGTTCGCTATTATCCTCACAGTGAACTGACGGCCCATGCGCTTGGCTATGTGGGACGGATCAATCGGCAGGAACTGCAGCGAATTGATCCCATCAACTATGCTGGCACCAATTACATAGGCAAGTCCGGCGTGGAGCGGTTTTATGAAAAGCTTCTGCATGGCCGGGTTGGCTATCAGCATGTAGAAACCAATGCCCGTGGCAGAACGCTGCGAGTGCTGGAACGCCAGAACCCGGTGCCCGGAGAGGACATCGGCCTGCATATGGACCTGCGGCTGCAGCGCCTGGCCCACGAATTACTGGATGGCCGCCGCGGCGCCATAGTGGCGGTAGAGCCATCCACAGGTGGGCTGCTGGCCCTGGCTAGCGTACCGGGTTTCGATGCCAACAAGTTCGTTACCGGTATTGGCAGTGATGAATACCGGGAACTGAGCACCAGTATCGACATGCCATTGTTCAATCGGGCGTTGCGTGGCCAGTATCCGCCCGGATCCACTATCAAACCCATGATGGCAGTGGCTGGCCTGGACAGCGGGGTAACAACCCGGGAAAAAGAAATCTGGGACCCCGGCTACTTTCAGCTCAGGGAAGGCGGCCGTCGTTTCCGAAACTGGAAACGCACGGGCCACGGCTGGGTCAATCTGATGGATTCGGTGGCTCAATCCACTGACACCTACTTTTACCAGATGGGTGTTGAAATGGGGGTGGACAAGATGCACCACTACCTGTCGGCGTTCGGCTTTGGTGAAGATGCAACCCTGGACGTCGCAGGGGCCCTCAGTGGACTGCTTCCCTCCAGAGACTGGAAACGGGCCGTTCACAATGAGTCATGGTACCCCGGAGACTCTGTAAACATGAGTATCGGGCAGGGTTATATGCTGGCAACGCCGCTACAACTGGCAACCGCCACGTCGGTTATCGCCAACCGTGGCAACTGGGCAGAGCCGCGGCTTCTGAGAGATATCAAGGGTGATCGCTCGATCGACAACGTACTGCCCACCGGAGATCACCAGTCAATCGAGCTCAAGAATCCGGGCGACTGGGAGTTTGCAGTGGATACCATGGTGGAAGTGATGCACGGCAGCAAGGGTACTGCCCGTGGTGCCGCCCGTGGAGCCCCCTATCGCATGGCAGGCAAGACCGGGACCGCCCAGGTGTTCAGCCTGGCAGAGGACGAAGAGTACGATGAAGAGGAAATACGCGAGCGTTTGAGAGACCACGCGCTGTTCGTTGGCTTCGCGCCAGTGGATGATCCCAAGATTGCCGTGGCCGTGATTGTGGAAAATGGCGGCAGCGGCAGTGGTACCGCGGCGCCCGTGGCCAGGGCTTTGTTCGACGCCTGGCTGCTGGGTTTCCCGAAAGAGGGAGAGGCACTGGTTGTGGGCGCATCCGAAGGAGACGCTAACTGATGGCAGCGGGAGACATGTTTACCGGGTCAGCACGCAATTCATTATCCGGGCCCAGGGGGCTCTGGTCTGTTCTGCATATTGACCCCATCCTGATGTTTCTTCTGCTGACGCTTATCGGTGGTGGTCTGGTAGTGCTCTACAGTGGAGCCGACCAGAACATGGCAGTGGTCAAGGCCCAGAGTATCCGCATGGGGGTTGCCCTGGTGGTGATGCTGGTCTTTGCCCAGCTTGATCCTTCTGTGTTCCGGCGCTGGGCGCCCTGGCTCTTCGCTCTGGGTCTTGCCGGCCTGGCGGCGGTGTTACTGGTAGGCGTCGGGGCCAAGGGTGCCCAGCGCTGGCTGGCAATTCCGGGATTGCCACGTTTTCAGCCATCAGAACTGATGAAACTTGTGGTGCCAATGATGGCAGCCTGGTACCTGTCACGCCATTACCTGCCGCCACGTATCCGCCACGTCGCTGTGGCGATTCTGATTGCCCTGGTACCCATGGCATTGATCATCCTCCAGCCGGATCTCGGCACATCCCTGCTGGTAGGCACAGCGGGAATTTTTGTGGTGTTTTTTGCGGGCATCAGCTGGCGGTTGATCGGAGCTTTCTTTGCCATGGTATCTGTGGCGGCGCCACTGATGTGGTTCTTCGTCATGCGGGAGTACCAGAAGCAGCGGGTGCTGACCCTGCTGGATCCCCAGAGTGACCCACTCGGCGCGGGCTGGAACATAATCCAGTCCAAAACCGCTATCGGATCCGGTGGGGTGGATGGCAAAGGCTGGCTTCAGGGCACACAGTCCCACCTGGAATTCCTGCCGGAAAGCCATACCGATTTTATCGTGGCCGTACTTGCTGAAGAATTCGGTTTCATCGGTATGCTGGTGCTGCTTGTGCTTTATCTTTTGATTATCCTGCGTTGTCTGTACATTGCCGCCATCGCTCAGGACTCTTTCAGCCGCTTGCTGGCGGGTGCTCTGACCATGACCTTTTTCATCTACATTTTTGTCAATGTCGGAATGGTGAGCGGCCTGCTGCCGGTCGTCGGGATTCCACTGCCTCTTGTCAGCTATGGCGGAACTTCCAGTGTTACCCTCATGGCGGCCTTCGGAGTGTTGATGTCTATCCAGACCCACAGGCGGATGATCAGTGCCTGACAAACCAGTGTCAGCATGGACAGCGGGTAATGGTTGCCCTGCAGGTCGTCGTGGTAATCTTGCCAGCTTCATCCTCACGGGGAGTTCCATGAAAACAGTCAGAAACCGGGTGCGTAACGGACTGGTCATCGCGGTCCTTTTCATGGTGCCGGCGCTGGCATGGGCGCAATACGACAAAACCCCTGAAGGCCAGGCTTTTATTGATGAGATGGCAAAGCGTTATGGCTTCGAGACCAGCCGGGTCGAAGCCCTGCTTGCCACGGCCGAGCGCCAGGATTCAATTCTGGATTCCATCAGCCGGCCGGCAGAAAAGACCCTGGAATGGCACCAGTACCGCAAGATCTTCATCCGCCAGGAACGAATCGAGCAGGGTGTCGAATTTCTCAGGCAGCATCGCGAGGCATTTGAGCGGGCAGAGGCCGAATACGGCGTGCCGGCATCGGTCATCGCTGCGATTATTGGTGTGGAAACCTGGTATGGCACCTATAAGGGCAAGCACAGAGTTCTGGATGCGTTGGCTACCCTGGCGTTCGACTATCCGCCGAGAAGTCGTTTTTTCCGCAGTGAACTGGTGCAGTACCTGCTGATGACCCGCGAGCAGGGTTTTGACCCGGAAGAACTGACCGGCTCCTATGCCGGGGCAATGGGGTATGGCCAGTTTATCTCCAGCAGCTACCGTCACTATGCTATTGACTTCGACGGTGATGGCATCGCCGATATCCTGCACAACCCGGTCGACGCTATCGGCAGTGTGGCAAATTATTTCCGCGCCCATCACTGGGAGCAGGGCGAGCCAGTTGCAGAACCTGTGCAGAGCGGCTTGCCGGAAGGTTCACCAATGCTGACACGGGAACTGAAGCCGACCCTCACAGTCAACGACTACCGGCAGGCCGGGTTGTCGCCCGAAGCCGACGTGGCCGGAGATGCAAAAGCCCGGGCAATCCGTCTTGCCGGTGCTGATGGTCCTGAGCTGTGGCTGACATACCATAACTTTTACGTGATAACCCGCTACAATCACAGTCATCTGTATGCCATGGCTGTGTTCCAGCTGGCCAATGCATTGAACGAGCTGGCCAGCCAGTCGGAACAACAGAACGGGGTGGATAATAACTCGTGATTAAAAGCACTTTCTTGCTGGCTGTCGTGGCGGCCCTGGTTCTGGCCGGGTGTGCGTCATCACCGGAACCGGATCATTCGTCAAGATACACCATGAGTCAGGACCGGGCGCCCGCCGGCAATTTCGATGTCTCGGACCTGCAGGATGCAGAGCCCCGTTATGAGGAGCCCCGGGGGGCTGGAAACAAGTCCCCCTACAAGGTGTGGGGAAAGGAATACCGCGTCATAGAGAGCAACGACGGTTATGTCCAGCGCGGCACGGCCAGCTGGTATGGCGAAAAATTCCATGGCCATAAAACCTCCAACGGTGAGGTTTTTGACATGTATGAAATGTCGGCCGCTCACAAGAGCCTCAGGATCCCCGGTTACGCCCGTGTTACCAATCTTGATAACGGCCGTTCGGTGATCGTGAGAGTAAATGACCGTGGACCTTTTCATGGCGACCGGCTGATCGATCTCTCCTATGCAGCTGCCAAGAAGCTCGGCTACCAGGGCAAGGGCACGGCAAGAGTGGAAGTGGCCGCCATAACCGTTGAACAAGACGGCTCAATGACCCTGGCGGGCAAGCCGTTTCCTGACGGGGAGGCACCGGTGCCGGCAGAGCGTCTTGCCGAGTCTGGTGGTGGCAGCAAATCACTGTTCGTGCAGCTGGGCTCGTTCAGCCAGCGCAGTCCTGCCGAGGTTCTGCTAAAACGCGCCCGTGAGGCGGTGGACGATCCCATGAGAGTGCGGGAGGTAAAAACGGCATCAGGCCGCTTCCACCGCGTCCAGGCTGGGCCTTTCAACGACGAAGATGAAGCACTGAGAGCCCAGAGCCGGCTTGAAAACCAAGGATTCGGTCAGTCAATATTGCTGACCGACACACACTGAACCAGTCACCCACTTGATACTGAATGGACCCATGGCAATAAAAAACGTATTTCGCGCCTGTACCGCTGTTCTCATGCTTGCCCTGCTGTCGGCAACACCGGCGGCAGCGCAGTCTGTGCTGATCCCGTCTCCGCCTCAGATTGGTGCGAGTTCCTACATCCTGATGGATCCGCTGTCCGGGCGGATCATCATGGAGGAAAACAGCCATGAACGCCTGCCTCCGGCGAGCCTGACCAAGATGATGACCGCCTATATCGTTGAGCGGGAGCTGGACGAGGGCCGGATAACCATGTCCGACATGGTGCCCATCAGTGTTGAGGCGTGGCGTACCGAGGGTTCGCGCACGTTCGTACAGGAAGGAACACAGGTATCCGTGGAGGACCTGCTCAAGGGCGTTATCATCCAGTCGGGTAACGATGCTTCTGTGGCACTGGCGGAGTTTGTTGCCGGCAGTGAGGATGCCTTCGTTGATGTCATGAACCAGCAGGCGCAGCTTCTGGGCATGAATGAAACCAGTTTTGCCAACTCCACCGGGTTGCCGTCACCGGATAATTTCTCTACCGCCTACGATCTGGCCCTGCTGGCAAAGGCGATTATCAACGACTACCCGGAAAACTATCCCCTGTACGCGCAGAAGCATTTCACTTTCAACAACATAAGGCAGCCAAACCGGAACAGCCTGTTGTGGCGTGACGACAGCGTTGATGGCCTGAAAACCGGCCATACCCAAGAGGCGGGCTACTGTCTGGTGGCATCAGCCAAACGCAATGACACCCGCATGATTGCTGTGGTTATGGGTACGGACAGCACGACAGAACGCGCCCAGGAAGTCCAGAAAATGCTCAACTACGGCTTTCGCTACTACCAGACAGAAAGGCTTTTCCGGTCCGGCCAGGAACTGCTGGAAGCTCAGGTCTGGGGTGGTGAGAGCGACAGCCTTTCAGTGGGCCTCATGGAGGATATTCACGTAACCATTCCCCGGGGCTCCCGTGACTCTCTGGATTCCACCGTGGAACTGGATTCCGTGATCAAGGCGCCTGTGTCGAAAGGCGATGAGCTGGGTCGGGTGACTGTGAAACTGGACGATGAGGTAGTGGTTGACCAGCCGGTACTGGCCCTCAGTGATGTGCCCGAGGGTGGGTTTTTCAAACGCATCTGGGACGCCATCAAGCTATTCTTCATGCAGTTGTTTGAATAAGGGCCGGTGCGCCCGGGAGAAATCCGCGATGAGTGAGCCAAAGGCACCCAAAATAGAGTTCCCCTGTGACTATGTGATCAAGGTCATCGGGGATTCCGCCCCCGATTTCAAAGAGTTTGTGGTGGAAGTGGTAGAGCAGCATGCACCAGGGATATCCGAAAAGGATGTATTTGTCCGGGAAAGCAGCGGCGGACGCTTTTCGTCAGTGAATCTGACAATCGTCGCCACCGGCGAACCGCAGCTCAAGGCTCTGTTTGAAGAGCTGAAGGCCAGTGGCCGGGTCCATATGGTGCTGTGACCGGATGGACGAATTGATTGTTCGTACACTGGGAGAGCAGCCTTACCTGGAAACCTGGGAGGCGATGAAATCGTTCACCGCCGGCCGTGATGCCTCAACGCCCGATGAAATCTGGCTGCTGGAGCATCCACGGGTATACACCCAGGGGCAGGCGGGCAAGGCCGAGCATATTCTTGCTCCGGGCGATATTCCCGTCATTCAGGTCGACCGTGGCGGACAGGTGACTTACCACGGCCCCGGACAACTGGTGGTCTATCTGCTGATCGACCTCACCAGGCACAGGCTTGGCGTGCGCACACTGGTGGATGTAATTGAGCGCTCGATCGTCCAGACGCTGGCAGAGTTTGGAATTGCGGCCTCGCCACGGCCCGATGCACCGGGCGTGTACGTTGAGGAGGCGAAAATTGCGTCTCTTGGCCTGAGGGTGAAACGCGGCTGCTCGTTTCACGGTCTGGCGCTGAACGTTGCCATGGACATGGAGCCGTTCCGCCGTATCAACCCCTGCGGTTACGCCGGTATGTCCATGTGCCAGGTCAGGGACTTTGCACCGGGCGTGGATATCAGTGACGTGACAACCATTCTGTCTGGCGAGCTTGCCGCCAGCCTCGCGCATGGAAACATCCGCCGAATTCCCTGGTGCCCTTGGAATTGATGATCGGTCGGTTAGGTTTGAACGGAGAGGTATCCGTATAATGAATTCATAGGCTGATAACGCCAACACTTACTGAACCGGGCAGGTTTTTGATGGCACCCAGACCCAAGAGCACATCTGTCGCACGAATCAAGACCGGAAGCTTCGAACGCCGGCTCTCCCTGACAAGGGCCGGATTGTATGCCGGTACACGCATGGCGTCCCATATGGCCACCAACTGGTTTGGTGGCAAGGACAAGCGGGACGCCAGGCATCGCGCCATGCTGTCCAGCCAGGCGGAGTTTCTGGTGGAAGAGCTGGGGAAGCTCAAGGGCAGTGTGGTCAAGATCGGGCAGGTGATGGCACTGTACGGCGAACATTTCCTGCCGGAAGAAGTAACAGAAGCGTTGCATACCCTGGAAGACCAGACCACCTGGCTTGAGTGGCCGTCCATTGAGCGCGTGTTGAAAGACGAGCTGGGTGCCGAGCGGCGTGCGGAACTGGAAGTGGATCCGGACCCCATCGGCGCGGCTTCCCTTGGCCAGGTTCACCGGGCCCGCCGTCGCAGTGACGGTCTTGAGTTGGTGCTGAAAGTTCAGTATCCGGGGGTTGATGAGGCTGTTGACAGCGACCTCAACTCAGTGGCCCAGTTGCTCAGAGTTGCACGGCTAGTGTCGTTCGGCCCGGAATTCAACGACTGGTTGGAAGAAGTACGGGACATGATGCACCGGGAGGTGGATTATCGCCTGGAGGCCTACACAACGGAAAAATTCCGGCAGATGCTGTTAAACGATCCCCGCTTCGTGGTGCCAAGGGTTCTGGAAGAATACTGCACGGCTCATGTTATCGCCTCCACCTACGAGCAGGGCCATTCCGTAAGCTCGGTGACGGTCAGGGAATTGTCGCTGGAACGTCGCAGCGAGCTTGGCCGGGCGGCACTGGAACTGTTTTTCCGCGAACTGTTTGTCTGGGGTGAAATCCAGACCGACCCGAATTTCGGCAATTATCGCATTCGTATTGCCGGTGAGAGTGGCGCCGACCGGGAGCACGACCAGATCGTGTTGCTGGATTTTGGCGCGGTTCAGTCCTATTCGGCCAAATTTCTCGACCCGGTCATCCAGATGATCCGGGCCTCCTATGAGGGCGATCTGGAGGCAGTGATTGATGGTGGGGTGAAGCTGCGCTTCATGAGCGAGGAATGGCCGGCGGACGTACTGGAAAAGTTCGGCTCGGTCTGCATGTCGGTACTGGAACCCCTGTCACGGGACCGGAGCAGTTGGCCGGATTACGCCGTAAACGACGACGGCGAATATCGCTGGAAACAGAGCGATCTGCCATCCCGGGTTGCCCGCCAGGCGGCGCGATCCGCCATCAGCCGTTACTTCAAGGTGCCGCCGAAAGAGTTCGTCTTTCTGAATCGTAAGCTGATTGGTGTCTATACCTTCATCGCAGTGCTCAACGCGGAGTTCAACGGTGAGGACCTGCTGCGGCAATACCTCTACGGAGACCCGGGAACCGCGGACCCTTCCAGCACCAGCCATATTACCAAGGCGTAGCGTGCGCCCTTGCCGATGCCCACCAGCACCACGAAGTTGAGCCAGGGGACGCGCATGATGCCCCCGACCAGTGTCAACGGGTCCCCACCGATAGGAAGCCAGCCCAGAAGCAGCGACCATTGCCCGTAACGGTTAAAGCGGATTCGGGCCTGTTCCAGCTGTTTTTCTGATACCGGAAACCAGCGTTTGTGCTTAAAGCGATCCACTTGCCTGCCGATAACCCCGTTAATCACCGAGCCGGCCGTATTGCCTGCGGTGGCCCAGAACCATATCCACCAGAGCGAATAACCTTGCGTCACCATGCCGCCAAGCAGTATTTCGGAATAGGCCGGCAATAGCGTTGCTGCGGCCAGGGCGGTCATGAAAAGCGTAAGGTAGGCCAATGCTGATTCCTCGAAATAAACTCCCGTACCAGGACAGGTTGTACCAATGAAAAAGCTGTCACTTCGCTTCAAACTCTATGCCCTTGTTATCACTCTCCTGCTGGTCATGGGCATCAGCATCGTGGTGACGGCCCAGCTGTCCCTTGGGCAAATGGAGCAGCGAATTACCTCCGAAACCCGTGAAACCGTCCAGGGTATGGCCGTCGAGCGTCTGAGCGCAACGGCCGGCAAGTATGGCGAGCTGGTCAGCGGCATGTTTGCCACAGCCTACCGGACGCCAGAAGTGGTTCGCAATGTAATCAGCCGCAATATCCAGGCAGACAGCTCCGGGCGTATCAGCCGCATTGATCTTCAGGAAACGGTCGGGGCAATCCTCGAAGAGCAGGGCAACCTCAGTTCCATCTATGCCCAGTTCGAGCCCGATGCCTATGACGGCCAGGATCGCTATTTTACCGGTGGCGTGGAAGACCACAGCAGCGATGAGGGCACCCTGGAGATCTATTACTATCGCACTCCGGAAGGGGATGTGGCCTTCAGCCGCACGGAAGATCCTGCGACAAAGTACCTTGACGAGCGCAACGAGTTCGGGACCCGTGAGGCCGAGTGGTACCTGTGTTCCCGGGATACCGGGAAGCCCTGCATAATGGAGCCTTATGAATACCAGATCGAGGAAGGATATTCCGAGCTGATGACCAGCCTGGTGGTGCCTATTCTCAAGGACAACGAATTCGCGGGTGTGGCGGGGGTTGATATCAACCTGTCCACGCTGCAGCAGACCATACAGACCGTCAGCCGCGAGCTCTATGATGGTGAGTCCAGGGTCACGCTGCTCAGTAACCAGGGGCTGATTGCAGCCTCCAGCCACTACGGTGAATACCTGGGCCGCCCACTGTCGGCGGCGCTGCCGCAACAGGCTGATCAATACACCTCTTTGCATCGGGGTGATGGCAATTACGACGATGGAGAAACACTGGCGGTATCCTATCCCATCGAGATTGCCCTGCCGGATACCGAATGGTCGCTGCTGATCGAACTGCCTCGGGAAACCGCTCTGGCAGACGTATCCGAGATTACCGGGCTGCTGTCCAGTGAGGTGAACGCCACCGCCGGGCGTCAGACCATGGTGGGTGTTCTGGTGTCGGTGATCGCAATTCTTGTGCTGGTTGTACTGGTGCGATCTGTTACCAGGCCGCTCAATGAGATCCGTGACCGCATGAAAAACCTGGCGAGTGCCGAGGGGGATCTGACCCGTGAACTGGACATTTATACCCATGCGGAGCTCATTGAACTGGCCGGCGGGTTTAACCGCTTCCTTGGCCGGCTACGGGAAATGATCAACGACCTCAAAAAGGTCAATGGACAGGTCAGCCAGCAGGCCGCTGATGTGGGCCACATCGCCACGGAAACCGACAACCAGACCGAGCGTCAGCATCAGGACATCGAGAGCGTTGTCACCGCCATGAACGAAATGTCCGCGGCAGCGGGCGAAGTGGCCGGATTCGCGGGTGAGGCGGCTGAGAATGCGCAAATGGCCCAGGACGGTATCCGTTTTACCCAGGATACGCTGACGTCAGCCCTTGATGGCGTCAGCGCCCTTGCCGGCGATATGGATGAGGCGAGTAACGCCATTGGCCACGTGGCCACGCGCAGTGAAGACATCAACCGTATCATCGAGGTGATCCGGGGGATCGCGGAACAGACCAATCTGCTGGCCCTGAACGCGGCCATCGAAGCCGCCAGGGCAGGAGAGCAGGGTCGTGGTTTCGCCGTGGTGGCAGACGAGGTGAGAACCCTTGCCTCCCGCACCCGTGAGTCAACCGATGAAATCAGTCTGATGATCGATGGCCTGCAAAATGATGTGAGCGGTGCTGTCACTGTTATCCAGAGTGGTGTTGACCGTGCCACCCGGGCCGTTGAAGGCACCCGGGAAGCAGATCACTCGCTGGCTTCGGTGGTTGAGCGTATTGCAACCATTGTGGAGCACGTTACCCATGTGGCTACGGCGGCAGAAGAGCAGAGTAGCGTCAGCGAGGAGATCAACCGGAATCTTACCCGCATAGGTGACGCGGCTAATGATCTGAGGGCTCTCGCACAGAGAGTAAGCGGCAGCGGTCGCACTCTGGATGAGCAGGTGCAGACGCTGGATTCGGAGCTGAATCGCCTGAAAACCTGATATTGCTGATCGGGCTGGATCAAAGCGGGGTAACCCCGGCGGTCGCTGAATCGTCTATTGCTATCGCTACCATTCAGCCCATCAATTTTCTTTTTATGTAAACATGCGATCATAATGCCGCTTGTTTGAGGCTGTGAAAGCCCGCCTATTTTCCGGACCAGGAGTTGAATTATGGAGCAAGTCACTATTTTTGGCCGCGCTTCCTGTGGTTTCTGTACGCGTGCAAGGCAGCTGTGCGAGATCAATGATCTTCCATACCGTTATGTCGACATTGTCGAGGAGGGGATCAGCAAGGAAGACCTGTCCAAAACCATTGGCAAACCGGTTCATACGGTCCCGCAGATTTTCGTGGGTCAGGAACACGTGGGCGGATTTGATCATTTTTCCGAGTATCTGGAGCGGGCTGGTTCCACGTTCAGCTGAGCAGTTCGCCAAAAAAGGGCGCACCCGGCTGGCCGGATGCGCCCTTTTTGGTCTGCGGCCGATCAGATCTGGAAATCGGCCTTCAGCTTTTTTTCGACCAGTTGGTTTTTCAACTTTGCCACCCTTGGCAATCCGTCATCGAACGGCGGGAAGCTCTCACCGTAAATGAGCGGCTCCAGGTAATCGCGACAATCCTGGGTGATACCGTAGCCATCATCGGTAATGAAGTGGATCGGCATTTTCTTTTCCTGATTGGCAACATCGCTCAGCGGCGCCTCACCAATGTGCCAGCGATACGGGCGTGACTGCTCGCGCACGATGGTGGGCATCAGGGCCTGCTTGCCGGCCAGGGCCATTTCCACGGCTACCCTGCCGACGGCGTAGGCCTGCTCTACATCCGTTGCAGAGGCGATGTGGCGGGCACTGCGCTGGAGATAATCCGCAACCGCCCAGTGGTATTTGTAGCCCAGGGCCTGTCGCACCATGTTGGCCAGGGCGGGAGCTACGCCACCAAGCTGGGTATGGCCGAAGGCATCCTTGGCGCCGGCATCAGCCAGAAAGCGACCGTCTTCATACTGGGCGCCTTCAGACGCAACCACCACGCAATAGCCATATTCCTTGACACAGAAATCCACCCGCTCAAGAAATTTTTCCCGCTCGAAGGGCACTTCCGGGAACAGAATGACGTGCGGAGGCTCGCCTTCGCCCTTGCCGGCAAGGCCGCCGGATGCGGCAATCCAGCCGGCGTGACGTCCCATCACTTCCAGGATGAACACCTTGGTGGAGGTTTCACACATGGAGCGTATGTCGAGGCTGGCTTCCAGGGTGGAGGTGGCAATGTACTTTGCCACTGATCCAAAACCGGGGCAGCAATCGGTGAAGGGCAGGTCATTGTCCACGGTCTTGGGAACGCCGATGCAGGTAATCGGGTAGCCCATCTTCTCGGCAAGCTGGGATACCTTGTAGGCGGTATCCTGGGAATCACCACCACCGTTGTAGAAGAAGTAGCCAATGTCGTGGGCCCGGAACACCTCGATCAGGCGTTCGTACTCACGCTTGTTTTCCGAAAAATTCTTCAGCTTGTGGCGGCAGGACCCGAACGCACCGCCGGGGGTGTGGATCAGGGCCTGGACATCGTCATCACTTTCCAGGCTGGTATCGATCAGTTCCTCTTTCAGGGCGCCGATAATACCGTTGCGTCCGGCATAGACTTTTCCGATCTGATCCGGATGCTTGCGGGCGGTCTGAATGACCCCGCAGGCACTGGCGTTGATGACGGCGGTTACACCGCCTGACTGGGCATAGAATGCGTTTCTGGTGGCCATTTCCGGCTGGTGCCTCCTGCAGTTTCATCGAATGCGGCAGATGATACGCCAATCGCCGTTTTTTTTCATGACATCAAACGTCGTAAGCAACGCTTGACGACCCGCACTCTATACGGGACGCTTTGCAGGTTTCATTCAAGAGGTCGATAACCGAATGCATATTCATATCCTGGGAATCTGTGGCACTTTCATGGGAAGTCTGGCCGTGCTGGCCAGGGAGCTCGGGCACACCGTGACCGGCTCCGACCAGGGGGTTTACCCACCCATGAGCACCCAGCTGAAAGCCCAGGGCATCGGATTGATGGAAGGCTACCATGCGGACAACCTCAAGCCCGCGCCAGACCTGGTGCTCATCGGTAATGCCATGTCCCGGGGCAACCCCGAAGTGGAAGCAGTTCTGAACCAGAATATCGATTACATGTCCGGCCCGGAGTGGCTCGCCCGGGAAGTGTTACGTCATCGCTGGGTGCTGGCGGTGGCTGGCACCCACGGCAAAACCACCACCACGGCAATGCTGCTCTGGATCCTCGAGCAGGCAGGTCTTGAAGCTGGCTATCTGGTCGGTGGTGTCCCCAACGACTTTCCGGTCTCCGCCAGGCTTGGCAACAGCGATTTTTTCGTGATCGAGGCGGACGAATACGACAGCGCCTTTTTCGATAAACGCTCCAAGTTCGTTCACTACCGGCCCCACACGCTGATTCTCAACAATCTGGAATTCGACCACGCCGATATCTTCGACAATGTGGAAGCCATTGAACGCCAGTTTCACCATCTGGTCAGAACCGTCCCCTCCCGCGGGCTGATCATCAGGCCGGCATTGGACATCCATCTGGACAGGGCGCTGGAACTGGGCTGCTGGACCAGTATCCAGGCCATATCAGTGGGCAGCGAAGTGCCTTACATGGCCGACTGGCGGGCAGAATTGCTGGCGGAAGATGGCAGCCACTTCATGGTGGTTCATCATGAGCAGCCTGTCGCCACCGTGAAATGGACGCAGACCGGTCTTCACAACGTGCGTAACGCCCTGGCGGCCATTGCCGCTGCCCGGCATGTGGGGGTCACGCCGGATCACGCCGTGGCGGCACTGTGCCGGTTTTCCGGCGTCAAACGGCGGATGGAGTTGCTGGCGGACGTTGGTGGTGTCCATGTATATGATGACTTCGCCCATCATCCCACGGCCATCACTACCACTCTTGAAGGGTTGCGCAACAAGGTGGGTCAGGAAACCATCGTCGCCCTGATTGAACCCCGTTCCAATACCATGCAGCAGGGGGTGCACCAGCAGACCCTGCTGCCCAGCGCGGCTGCGGCCGACCGCGTGATCTGGGCCAATCTCAACCAGATGGACTGGCTACCGGAACTGATTGATGGCCATAACGCCACGGCGGACACACCGGAGCGACACATTGTAGAGTCGACAATGGAGGCATTGATCGGCCGGGTTCTGGAACAGGTATCCGGCCCCTGCCATATTGTCATCATGAGTAATGGTGGATTTGGTGGTATACATCAGAAGCTGATTGCAGAACTTGAACGTAAAACCGGTTGACAGACGTTTGCCCTCCAACCGATCAGGGAACATCAGCATGACAGCAGCATCAGACAACCAGCGGGTGATCAACCTGGCTTTCACCGGAGCCTCCGGCGCACAGTACGGTCTTCGCCTGTTGCAGTGCCTGGTGGCGGCGGACTGTCGGGTGCATGTGATGGTCAGCAAGGCTGCCCAGATCGTGATTGCCACGGAAACGGATCTGAAGTTGCCGGGCAATACACCGGCCATGCAGGAAGTGCTGACCAACCATGCCGGTGCCAGGCCCGGGCAGGTGCTGGTGTTCGGGCGGGAGGACTGGTTTTCTCCGCCGGCCTCCGGTTCGGGTGAGAAGGCGCCACTGGTGATCTGTCCCTGCAGCACCGGTACCCTCTCCGCACTGGCCACCGGCGCCAGCAATAACCTCATCGAGCGTGCCGGGGATGTGGCCCTGAAGGAACGGCGGCAACTGATTCTGGTGCCGCGGGAAGCGCCTTACTCTGAAGTGCACCTGGAAAACATGCTGAGGCTCACCCGCATGGGTGCGGTGATCATGCCCGCCAGCCCCGGGTTCTATCATCAGCCGCAATGCGTCGGAGACCTGGTGGACTTCATTGTTGCCCGCCTGCTAGACCACCTGGGTCTGCCCCAGGATCTGATGCCACGCTGGGGTGAAGAGCGTCTCAGGGCCAAACAGCCGGACTGATGGCCAGCGATGGTTTTGGCCAGCCCGATTGATGTTTTTCATCATTGAGCGAAATCGCCGCTCCCCCGAGACTTGGTGAACGACAATCACAAGACAGTCTTTCACCGAGGTTCACCATGATTCCACGCACACTCTTTGATGCCGACCTTGAAGGTTTCCGGGATTCCGTCCGCAAGTTCCTGCAGCAGGAAGCGGCGCCCTATCACGAACAATGGGAAAAAGACGGTCAGGTCAGCCGGGAACTCTGGACCAAGGCCGGTGCGCTGGGCTTTCTGTGCCCGACGATGCCGGAAGAGTATGGCGGCGTAGGGGCAGATTTCCGCTACAGTGCGGTCATCATGGAGGAAGTTTCCAGGGCGGGCCTGTCCGGCATCGGCTGGACGCTGCATTCTGACATTGTTGCCCCCTATCTTCTCAACTACGGCTCCGAAGAGCAGAAACAGAAATACCTGCCGAAACTGGCGTCCGGTGAAATGATCGGCGCCATCGCCATGACCGAGCCCGGTGCCGGCTCTGACCTCCAGGGGGTGAAAACCACGGCGGTAAAGAACGAGGCAGGCGACCATTACGTGCTGAATGGCTCCAAAACCTTCATCACCAACGGTCAGATGGCAGACCTGGTGATCGTGGTGGTCAAGACCGACCCCAAAGAGGGTGCCAAGGGCACCAGCCTGCTGCTGGTGGAAAGTGCCTGGGAAGGCTTTGAAAAGGGCCAGAACCTGAACAAGGTGGGCATGAAGGCGCAGGATACCTCGGAACTGTTCTTCCAGGACGTCCGGGTGCCGGCTGACCAACTGCTGGGGTCCATGGAAGGCCAGGGCTTTTTCCAGTTGATGGCGGAGCTGCCGGCCGAGCGCCTTCAGGTCGGCCTGACAGCGGTCGCCGCTGCCGAAGCTGCCTGGCAATGGACCCTGGATTATGTGAAGGAGCGCAAGGCGTTCGGCAAGCCGGTGATCGCCTTCCAGAATACCCGTTTCAAGATGGCGGAAATGAAAGCGGAAATCACCGCCGCGCGAGTGTTCTGTGATCGTTGCCTGGAACTGCATCTGGAGAAGAAGCTGGATATTCCCACTGCAGCCATGCTGAAACAGCACACCACCGATCTGCAGTGCAAGGTCATGGACGAATGCGTGCAGCTTCATGGCGGTTACGGCTATATGTGGGAGTATCCCATTGCCCGGGCCTGGGCAGATTCCCGTGTTCAGCGCATCTACGCCGGTACCAATGAGATCATGAAGGAAATTGTGGCGCGCTCATTCTGAGCGCAATTTTGCGTCGGTCTGGTGCCAGGGGTCTGGTACTAGACGATTATGCTATGCAACCTGCCATCGTTAGATCAAATTAAGCTTCATTAACTCCCGAACTCTGCCGTTAACTGTATCAAGTGAGTCGTCAGTCTCAGCAGTTACGAGTTCTACGGCGCTTGTCTCCAAGCCAGTTGCAGATCAGGAAGTGTCTATGTCCATTCGTAAACTGTTCATCGTCTCGATTGCCGGAATTCTATTTGCTATTGCATTGATCGCAAGCATTTTTCTCGCGATCAACACCCAGAAAGCGATTACCTCCGAGGTGATTGAAAAGCGCGAGACCCTGATCGATGAAGTCGTCCAGATGCTCTCGATTACTGACGACCTTATGTCAAAACGAGTGCAGAACTCTCTTGATCTACTGATGGAGAGAGGAGAAAGGCAGGGAGGCGCGACCGTCAATGGCCAGGAACCCGTGGCTGGGCAATCAGCACCCGCCCTGTTTCTGGGCGATACGATGGTGAACAACAATTTTGAACTGGTTGACGGCGTAACCAGCGTTATGGGAGGCACGGCGACCCTTTTCGTGCGAGATGGCCAGGATTTTGTCCGGGTCTCAACCAACGTCAAAAAACAGGATGGGTCACGGGCTATCGGGACCAAACTCAACATGGACGGGGCGGCGGGAAAAGCCATCAGCCGGGGAGAAGCTTACTTCGGGCAGGTGGATATACTCGGTAATCCGTATCTCACGGCTTACAGCCCCATTCGCAACGATACAAACCAGATTATCGGAATCTGGTACGTGGGTTACTCGGCAGATCTTGAGGTGCTGGAAGAGGTCATCAATTCGTCCCGACTTCTGCAGGATGGATTCATCGGGCTTCTGGACGACAAGAACAGGCTCCGGATGCAATCGGATACCATCGCATCAGCGCAACTCGAAGAAATACTGGAGACCGATGCTGATAGGTGGCAACTCGATCGAACGACATTTGATCCATGGGGTTACCAGATCGTTACTGGCTACTCCAGGGATGAGGTTTCCGGGATGGTTCGCAACCAGACTCTGGGAGCGATCGTTGCCATCCTTGTTGCCGGGGTTATTCTCATCGCGTGTCTGAGCGTACTGGCGCAATGGGTTGTTTCCCGACCGTTGAAACGGATGATCGCGGCAATTGATGACATTGCCAGCGGCGAGGGGGATCTGACAGTCCGCTTCAATTCCACCGGCCGCAATGAACTCGGTTTGATGGCACAGGGGTTCGATCGCCTTTTGGATCGCCTGCAAGCGACCATTGCTGACACTAAAAACTCCTCCGGAAGCCTCCGGGATGCCTCTGGCGAACTGAAAGCTATTGCCGCGGATTCGGCTTCAGTAGTCTCAAACCAGACAGAAGAAACCGAACATGTTGCGACGGCCATGAACGAAATGACGGCAACAGCTCAGAACGTCGCTGAGAGCGCGTCGAGGGCAGAAAATATTGCCAAAGACGCTGACGGCCTGGCCGAGAACGGTCAATCGTTGATCGACAGGACCACGGCAAAGATCCAAGGCCAGCTTGATAATAATCAGCGATCAGTCCAGACAAGCGCCTCTCTGAAAGAGGCCTCCGAAAACATCGGCAGTATTCTGGCGGTCATCGAAAACATTTCCGGACAGACGAATCTTCTTGCCCTGAACGCGGCCATCGAGGCCGCCCGCGCTGGAGAGCATGGCAGAGGATTTGCCGTTGTTTCCGAGGAAGTCCGGAACCTTGCCAGTCGCACCCAGGAGTCGGTCAAGGAAATCCAGGACCAGATACATCATCTTCGCGAAGGGGTGAGCAGTGTGACTGATGTGATCGAGGTTGGCAGCCGGCTGGCCAATGAGACCAACGACATGATCAGAGAGACCGGGGGGGCCATCGGATCATTGCGCGACAGTGTCCGGAGTATCCGGGACACAAATATTGAAATGGCAAGTGCGGCTGAAGAGCAAAGCCAGGTTGCGGAGGATATTAACCAGCGCCTGGAACACATCCGTCAGATGGCTGGAAGTAGCCAACAAAATGCGACCCACACCAACGAGGCGTCGGAAAAGCTGAAAAGTCTGGCGGAAGAACTGCAATCGAAGCTCGACTCCTACAAAACCTGAGCCAGCGACTGGGCCAATCGGTTCGTGAGGCAAAACCCATTAGTCAGATGGGAACCTATGGCAGGCAGTTGTTACCAAACTTTACACATTGCCAAACCTATCAAGGTTCCCCCGGCCAACATCCCCTAGAGCAGACCCGTATGGGGGATGTGGTGCTGGAGCAAGCCTACATGCTCAGCGACTACGTCAAATCCGAAGATCACCGGGCTCAGCCCTATGCCCGTGCTTTTGCTCGCTTCATGGCCAGTCAGTTTTCGGAAAAATACGCCAACCTCCTGCGAGACGGCGACGGGCGTGATCGTTATCTGAGTGAAGAGGCGGCTTCCATGTCCAATCTCAGCGTTTCCGCCGAGCTGGAGTTTGATTACTCCGAGGATGGCCGGGTAACGTCTATTACGGCCCATGGCTGTATGCGACCTTCACTGCGGGAAATGGTGCGTCTGATCAACGCTCGTGCCAGGATGGCCGATATGCAGGTACAGTCCCTGACCGCAACATTGGAGAAGGGTACCGAGTTTCTGGAGCCTGATTCTGGTTTCGGCGCAGCAGCCGTACACCGTATCCGGCACTATTCCGCAGCCTGACGGATTCGAATCCCTTGCGCTTGAGTTGGACGTTCGGGATAACCGCCTCCGCTCGCGTGAACTATGCGTATCAGCGGCTATCGGAGTATCTGTCGGGACTGGTGGAGTAAAATGGAAGATCGGTGCGGCCACCCGGGTATAGCGGGGCATTGTATTACTGGCCTGTGAAAGGCTGCGGCATGTGCGTATAAGGGTTTCGGATTTCCGACACTTCCTGAGGAAGGAAGTGGTGCCGAGGAGAGGACTTGAACCTCCACGGGGTTGCCCCCACTAGCACCTGAAGCTAGCGTGTCTACCAATTTCACCACCTCGGCAGGTGATTTGCAGCTTTTCCGGTGGGGATTCAACGGCTTTAGCTTATTGAATTTCCGGAGTTTCTGCCTCGGCTACAGGCAATGCCGTCAACCGATGGCGCGTACTTTAATCATTCGGAAAAAGGCTGTCAAACATTTTTTGCCGCCCAACGCCGGTTTTTGTGCCTATTTTCAGCGAGCGGTTAGGCAGGCGGCCGCTGGCGGCGTTATACTCTCTGGCAAATGCAATATAACGACTGATTTCCATGGGGGAATCAGAATTAAGGATACGAATGGTTTCCAGGAAAAAGACAGACAACGACCCCCACGCACAACGTGAGGCCAGCAAGTATGACAACCCGATCCAGAGCCGGGAGTTCATTCTTGAGCACCTGAAAGAGAGGGGAGCGCCGGCCACTCATGAAACCCTGTGCGAGGAACTGGGGCAACAGTCTGAAGAGGGTATTGAAGCCCTGCGCCGCCGATTGATCGCCATGTGCCGGGACGGCCAGTTGATCTGCAACCGCCGTGGCGCTTACCTTCCGATTGAAGAAGCGGATCTGGTGACAGGCCGTGTAACAGGGCACAAGGACGGTTTCGGCTTCCTGATTCCCGATGACGGCGGATCGGATCTGTTTCTGACAGCGCGCCAGATGCGTCAGGTTTTCCACGGCGACAGGGTTGCGGCTCGGGTAGACCGGGTGGATGACCGTGGGCGTCGAGAAGGGGTGATTGTCGAGGTACTGGAATACCGTACCCATCAGACCGTGGGCCGACTCTTCCAGGAAAGCGGTATATCGTTTGTAGTTCCGGAGAATGCCCGCATCAATCACGAAGTTCTGATTCCAGCCGAACATATTAATGAAGCACGGCATGGTCAGTATGTGGTGGTCGATATTCTGCGCCAGCCCACCGTTCGCACCCAACCCACCGGCAAAGTGGTGGAAGTGCTGGGCGAGCATATGGCACCGGGAATGGAGATCGACGTTGCCATCCGCTCCTACGATATCCCCCACAGCTGGCCACCAGCAGTGGGTGAGCAGGCGGCCGGTATCCCCGAGGAAGTCACAGAGAAAGACAAACAGAACCGGGTGGACATCAGAAACCTGCGCCTGGTAACCATCGACGATGAGTCCGCGCGTGATTTTGACGACGCGATCTATTGCGAGCCCCGCCCTCGAGGCGGCTACCGCTTGCTGGTAGCAATTGCGGATGTATCACACTATGTGCGCCCGGGTACGCCACTGGATGAAGAGGCCATCAACCGCGGTAACTCCGTGTATTTCCCGGATCACGTGGTGCCGATGCTGCCGGAAAAGCTGTCCAACGGCCTGTGCTCCCTGAACCCGGGTGTGGACCGGCTGTGTATGGTGGCGGACATGACCATCAGCGCCGCTGGCGCAATCAGTGGCTACACCTTCTACCAGGCGGTGATGCACAGCCACGCACGGCTGACTTACAATAAGGTCAGCGACATGCTGGAGCGGCCGGACTCGGAGCCGGGCTACCGGTTGTCGGAGCAGTACGCTCACGTGCTGCCGCACCTGCACAACCTGTACAACCTCTACAAGTTACTGCGCAAGGCCAGAACCGAGCGGGGCGCCATCGATTTCGAGACCACGGAAACCAAGGTGGTGTTCGACGCCAACCGCAAGATCGAGGAAATTGTCCCGGTCCAGCGTAACGATGCCCACAAGATTGTCGAGGAGTGCATGCTGGCGGCCAACGTGGCAACCGCGCGATTCCTCAAGAAACACAAGGTGCCGTCACTGTATCGTGTTCACGATGGTCCCTCGGAAGAGCGGCTCAGCGCGGTGCGGCTGTTCCTGGGCGAGCTGGGCCTGCAACTGGGTGGCGGTGACAAGCCAACCTCTGCGGACTATCAGGAGTTGTTGGCCAGTATTTCAGACCGCTCCGATGCCAATGTTATCCAGACCGTGATGCTTCGCTCTCTCAGTCAGGCAGTCTACAGTCCGGAAGAGGGTGGTCACTTCGGTCTCGGCTTTTCCAGTTATGCCCACTTTACGTCGCCAATTCGCCGTTATCCGGACCTGATCGTGCATCGTGGCATCAAGTCAGTGGTTCATGGTGAAGAAGGCAGCAAGGATGTGGTTGCGCCTCCGAAGCATGACCCGGAGCTTGCGGATTACCCTTACGATACGCCCCGCATGCACCAACTTGGCGAGCACTGCTCGATGACCGAGCGGCGTGCCGATGATGCTACCCGAGATGTCATGGCGTGGCTCAAGTGCGAGTACCTGAAAGACCATGTGGGCGAGGAATACGACGGTGTCATAGCCGCAGTGGTGCCATTCGGCTTCTTCGTGGAGCTGTCCGGGGTCTATATAGAAGGCCTTGTGCACGTGTCTACGCTCAGTGGTGATTACTTCCATCACGATTCCGCCAAGCATCGCCTGATTGGCGAGCGTACCGCCATGAGTTTCCGCCTGGGCGACGATGTCCGCGTGAAGGTGGTGCGTGTAGGTATGGAAGACCGCAAGATCGATCTTGAACTGGTGAGCGAGCCCCAGCACCGCCAGGCCGACCGCGATGCCCTGGAAATCAGCAAGCGTGAACCAAGGGATAAGGGCAAGGGGCGTGGCAAAGGTGGCAAAGCCTCTGCAGGTCGTTCCCGTGGCGGTGATCGTGGCAAGGTTGGTGGTGACAAAGGCGGGGATGCCGCTGCAAAACCGCGCCGGCGCAAAGGTTCCGCGCCACAGACCGGTGGCAAATCAAAAAAACCTGAGGCAGTGGCGCCGACCTACGAAGACGATGGCGAGTTGTCAGCCCGCGACAAGCTGGTGGCAGAAGCCGCCAAGCTGGCGTTGGGCAAGGGCAAAGGCAAGAAGCCTGCTGGCAAAACCGACGGCGCTGACAAGAAGCGCAAATCCCGCAAGTCAGGAAAATAAGCTGTGGCTGAAGAGTTTATTTTTGGCTGGCATGCGGTTGAAGCAGTTCTCAAGCGTGAGCCCGAGCGACTGCAGCAGGTGTGGATCCAGACTGGCCGCGAAGATCGCCGGGTCAAAACCGTCACCGATGCCCTGAACGAACTCGGGGTGCGCTGGCAGGTGGTGCATCGTAAGGAACTGGACCAGCGGGTTTCCGGAGTTCACCAGGGCGTGGTGGCGGCGGTATCTGAAAGCCGTGAGTGGAGCGAGGACGACCTGCTGGCCATGCTCGCAGGTTCCGATAAGCCGCCGTTCCTGCTCATTCTTGATGGTGTCACTGATCCCCACAACCTGGGGGCCTGCTTGCGCACTGCCGATGCCGTTGGTGTTCAGGCTGTCGTGGTCCCGAAGGACAAGTCGGCCTCACTGTCGCCCACAGTGCGCAAAGTGGCCTGCGGCGCTGCCGAAACCGTGCCGCTGGTGCGGGTTACCAATCTTGCCCGCTTTATGCGGACAATACAGGATCAAGGTGTCTGGCTTATCGGCACCGCGGGCGGGGCCAGGAGCACCGTCTACCAGGCTGACTTTACCGGCCCCGTGGCTCTGGTAATGGGGGCAGAAGGCAAGGGTATGCGGCGTTTGACCCGTGAGCATTGCGACCTGCTGATCAATATCCCCATGCTTGGCCACGTCGACAGCCTCAACGTTTCGGTGGCAACTGGCGTTTGCCTGTACGAAGCTTTGCGACAGCGGCTTGCATAGTACCCCCCACACGCCTAGAATACGTGACCCCCTTTTCCAGGGGGCAGTGTCGTATTGCCTGAATTCCGGGCAGTAGGCATCAAGAAGCCGGCGGCCCTGGCTGCCACCTCCTTGCTTCCTGTATTTGCCCAGTCTGTTTCTGTGCGTTTACCGGAGGCTGTTTAAACCGTAGGGAGAACTCATGCGTCACTACGAAATCGTATTTATGGTACACCCGGATCAGAGCGAGCAGGTGCCCGCGATGATCGAGCGTTATACCGGCGTCATCAATGAAGATGGCGGCAAGGTACATCGCCTGGAAGATTGGGGCCGTCGTCACCTGGCTTACCCGATCAACAAGATTCACAAGGCTCACTACGTACTGATGAACGTTGAATGTTCACAGGCAGCGATGGACGAGCTGACTCACAACTTCCGTTTCAACGATGCCATCATCCGCGACATGATCCTGCGCCGCGATGGTGCCGATACCGACCTGTCCCCGATGAAAGCTTCCGAGTCCCGTGAAGATCGTCGTGGCGGAGATGATCGTCCGCGTCGTTCAGCTGAATCTGACGAATCACGTCAGCAGGCTGAAACCCAGGACGAAGAAGAGTAAAACCATCACCGGAGTTGAGGAGTTAAGTTATGGCTCGTTTTTTCAGACGTCGTAAGTTCTGCCGCTTCACGGCAGAAGGTGTTAAAGAGATCGATTACAAGGATCTTGACACCCTCAAAGGTTACGTTACTGAGACAGGCAAAATCGTGCCCAGCCGTATCACCGGCACCAAGGCACGCTATCAGCGTCAGCTGGCTACCGCTATCAAGCGTGCCCGCTATCTGGCACTGCTGCCGTATTCGGACAGCCACGATAACTAAGTAACAGAATAAACAGGACCCGGGACCATGCGTGCACTGGCACAGTTTGTAATGCGCGGTCCTCTGCAGGCAGGCGGGGTTGCCGCAGTTACCACTGCGATACCCCTTTTGTTCTGGATTGGTGCAGCGGTCATTGGCCTGGTCATTCTCAGGCTGGGTATCAGCCAGGGGCTTAACATTGGCCTCTGGGCATTGCTTCCGGCACTCGGCTGGAGCTGGTTCGGGCAGGACCCGACAGCGCTGGCTGTATTGCTTCAGGTGATGTTGATTGCGTCCATACTGCGAACAACCCTGTCCTGGGAGAAAGCGCTTCTGGCGGGCAGCTTCCTGGGTATTGTGACAGGCATGATGTTGCCCCTGTTGTATCCGGATCTGCTGAACGATCTGGTGCAGACCGGGGTGAGATTTTACGAAGAGTACAACGCCGAAGTGGCCAGCAGTCTTGGCGACAGGCTGGAAACAGTCATTCGGCAAACCATGAATGCGAGCATGGCAGGCACCTACCTGGTTATCGGGGTGGGCATGACCATGCTGGCAAGATCCTGGCAGGCGGGATTGTATAATCCCGGCGGATTCCGGACCGAGTTCCACTCGTTCCGGCTGTCACCGGCAATCGCGGTTATCTGCGTGATTACCATGGTGGCAGGGCCCGTTCTCGGGCTCAATTCCATGCTGCTGGGTTGGGCCGGAGGCTTGCCGCTGTTTCTGGCGGGCCTGGCCCTGATCCATGGCGTTGTTGGTCGTAAAAATCTGAGTGGTCAGTGGCTGATAATGTTCTATCTGGCGCTGGTACTGCTTGGTCCAAGCCTGATGATTCTGTTGGTAGTTCTGGCTTTTGTGGATAGCTGGCTGGATATCCGGAGACGAATAAAGCCCTCCGGCCCGGCTGAATAAAGCACGAAGAGGTTAACGAGATGGAAGTTATTCTGCTCGAAAAAGTAGCAAACCTTGGTTCACTGGGTGACAAGGTCAAGGTAAAGGCCGGCTACGGTCGCAATTTTCTGCTGCCTTATGGCAAGGCTGTTCCGGCAACAGCCGAAAACCTGAAGGCGTTCGAAGAGCGCCGTGCAGAACTTGAGAAAGTAGCCGCCGAAAAACTGGCCGAAGCCCAGACCCGTGGTGAGACGCTGGAAGGTTCCTCCGTCACCATCACCTCCAAGGCTGGTGAAGAAGGCAAGCTGTTCGGTTCTATCGGTGTGCGTGACATCGCTGATGCGATTACCGCTGCTGGTACCGAAGTCGAGAAAAGTGAAGTTCGTCTGCCGGAAGGCCCGATTCGCGTGGTTGGCGAGTACGAGATTGAGCTTCAGCTGCACTCTGACGTGAGCGTTGTAATTAACCTGGCAGTAGTTGCAGAGTAAGCAGCCAAGCAATTGCACGTTAAACGGTAACGCCGGGTTTCGATCCGGCGGCAGCCATACAGGCCCGGAATCTGCTCAGGTGGATTCCGGGCCTGTTGCTTTGTGGTGTATGATTTGTGCTTGCCCTAGCTAGACGAAGAAGTTTCCATGGCCAATCCTAATTTCAAACCGGTAAACAGCGACCCCGAAACCAGCCGAATCAAGGTTCCCCCTCATTCTGTTGAGGCCGAGCAGGCGGTTCTCGGTGGCCTGATGCTGGACAACCGCCGATTTGATGAGATCTCGGAAATGATTTCCGCGGTGGACTTCTATCGCCAGGATCACCGGCTGATTTTTGGCGCCGCGGAGCGCCTCGCCAGTGAAAGCGAGCCGCTGGACGTGGTGACGCTGACGGAATTTCTTGAACGCGCCGGTGATATAGAAGACGCCGGTGGGCTGTCGTACCTGGCCGAGCTGGCTGAAAAAACCCCGGGTGCTGCCAATATCCGCGCATACGCAGACATCGTGCGGGAACGATCCATCCTGCGGCAGTTGGTGCAGGTATCCGGGCAGATCTCGGATTCGGCCTTCAATCCCCTGGGGCGCAACAGCAGCGAGATACTGGATGAAGCTGAGCGCAATGTCTTCCAGATTGCCGAATCCCGGGTCAAGGAAGGTACTGGCCCGCAGACGATCAATCCGATTCTTACCAAGGCCCTGAGCCGTATCGAAGAACTGTTTGAGTCCGGGGAAACCACAACCGGCCTGACCACCGGCTTCAAGGATCTGGATGAGTGGACATCCGGTATGCAACCGGCCGATCTGCTGATTGTCGCCGGTCGCCCCTCCATGGGTAAGACCACCTTTGCCATGAACATTGTCGAGAATGCCCTGATCAGCACCAGTACGCCGATCCTGGTGTTCAGTATGGAGATGCCGGCAGATGCACTGGTGATGCGTATGCTGTCTTCCCTGGGCCGGATCGACCAGAGTCGGATCCGCAGTGGCAAACTGGAAGAGGACGATTGGCCCAGGCTGACGTCCGCCGTCAGCCTGTTGAAAGACAAGCCCCTGTATATCGATGACACACCTGGTCTGAGCCCGACGGAAATGCGTTCCCGGGCACGACGTATCGCCCGGGAGAATGACGGCCAGCTGGGCCTGATAATGGTGGATTACCTTCAGCTGATGCGGGTGCCCGGCAACACGGAAGGGCGTACCGCAGAGATTTCCGAGATTTCCCGTTCCCTGAAGGGCATTGCCAAAGAGCTCAGTTGCCCGGTTTTGGCGTTATCGCAGCTTAACCGGAGCCTGGAACAGCGGCCCAACAAACGCCCGGTAAACTCGGACCTGCGGGAATCCGGCGCCATCGAGCAGGACGCGGACGTGATCATGTTCGTGTATCGGGACGAGGTCTATAACGAAGACACCTCAGACAAGGGCATTGCCGAGATTATCATCGGCAAGCAGCGGAACGGCCCCATTGGCACCGTTCGCCTGGCCTTTATCGGCAAGTACACCAAGTTTGAAGACCTGGCCCACGGCGATTACGGCGGGGATTATTGATGCCACGGAAAACCGTCGCCCACATTGATACCGCTGCACTTCGCTATAATTACCGCCTCGCCTGCAGCCTGTCCGGCCCGGCACGGGCGATGGCTGTTATCAAGGCCGATGGCTATGGCCACGGTATCCGTGAAGTGGCCCGGGCGCTGGCGGATGACGCGCCGAAATTTGCCGTTGCCTGTATTGAAGAAGCCCTGGCACTCCGGGAGGCCGGTTTTAGGCATCCGGTCGTGCTGCTGCAGGGCGTGCACAGCGCTGATGACCTGGCTACGTGCGCCCGTGAAGGCTTCGAGGTGGTGGTTCACAGTGATTACCAGCTTTGCTGGCTGGAGGGTGCCAACGAAGTGCCGACACTCTGGCTCAAGGTGAACACTGGCATGAACCGGCTTGGGTTTCCGCCCGGAGGGCTGCCAGATGTCATGGCCTGGCTTAAAAGCCATTCCATGGATCAGAAGCTCACCGGCTTCGTGACCCATTTTGCCTGTGCGGATGATCCTGCCAGCGACTTTACCGCTCAACAGACCCGTGTGTTTGCCGAGACATTGGCTGACTGGCCGTCCCTGGAGAAGAGTGCCTGCAACTCTGCAGCCCATTTCCGCGCCGGTCAGACAATGTTTGACTGGAGTCGTCCGGGCATCATGCTTTACGGTGCTTCTCCCATGCTGGCAAAAACAGGGCCGCAACTGGGCCTGAAACCGGTCATGACACTGGAAGCACAGTTAACCGCTGAACGCACGCTACAGCCCGGCGAGTCAGTAGGCTACGGTTGCAGCTGGACCGCTGAGCGGGAAACCCGGATGGGGATCGTGGCCATTGGCTATGGCGATGGTTATCCGCGACATGCCGGCACTGATACCCCAGCCTGGGTCGCCGGCAACCGTATACGCCTGATTGGCCGGGTATCCATGGATATGCTGGCGGTGGACCTGACCGGTGCGCCAGAGGCTTCTCCCGGTGATATCGTGGAACTCTGGGGACCGCATGTGAGCGTGGATGAAATTGCCCATCATGCTGGCACCATCGCCTATGAGCTTCTTACCGGTATCACGGCCCGGGTGCCCAGGCTGTATGACAGTCCCGGCTCAGGGGCCTGATAGCTCTGTGTGCCGTTGGCTTGAGCAGTATCAGGTAGCCTTCATATCAGTGATATCCCGGGCATGCGTTCCAACCATCGACGTGAAAGATTACAGTGTGGATAAAGATAAACGACTCAAACCGGAGGCAATGAGCGCTCGTGCACGTTCTTGTTGTTCATGATTATGGCCCCTTGGGGCGGGTTTTGCTGGAGCGCCTGAGAAAAACATCGCTTCATGTCAGTCCGTTGCTGATCAGTGAGCTGGAAACAGCGGATCTCACCGCACTGGAAGGCTGGATTCCTGACGATACTGACTTGATCGTGAATGCGTTATGGCTGGCCAATCCGGAAGTCGCCGAAAAAGACCCGGAAGCTGCCCACAAGGTCTCTTTTTCGCTGCCCCTTGCACTGGCGGAGTTTGCCCGCGACCGGAATATGGCGCTGCTGCAGCTATCGTCCTGCTATGTGTTCGATGGCCGCAAACAGAGTGCCTACATTGCCTCCAACCCCGGCCAGCCCGGAAACGAACTGGGAAACTGGCAGTGGGAGAGCGAGCAGGCAGTGCGAACGCTTCTGCCCCGTCATATCATTCTGCGAACAGGCTGGAGCCTGGGGCGTTTTATCCGCAAGGTGCAGTCTGTGGCAGCGCGCTCCGACGTCATCAGGCTGCCCGGCAAGTGCCACGGCCAGCCGGTAACCGTGAGCGATCTTGCCCGGGTGATTACCGCCATTGTGCAGCAGATAGATTGTGGGGCCGAAGTATGGGGTACGTATCAGTACGCCGGTGCGGAGGATATCTCACTCTATGAACTGGGCCTGGCTATCACGGGGCTGAGTGGCATTCCGGGGGGGATCCGGGTGGTGGATGAGATGCCTGCCTGGGCAACGCTTGAACCTGCCAACACCACCATGATCTGCACCAAGATCCGCAACACCTTTGGCGTAAAGCAACTGCCCTGGCGTTCCGGGCTGGCCGAAGAGCTGGAATTGCTTTCTCTGAACGGGGACAGGGAGTTGACTGACGAACCGGCCGGATGATTTCAGCCTTGTCGCCAGTCAGGCAAGAAGGTCAGCTGTTCTGGCTTGAAAATTCCCGGGTGACCGTCTGCAGTGCTTCCACATCCAGCAGTTCCACTTCCCGGCCACGGGCACTGATAATGCCCTGATTCTGGAATCGGGTGAATACACGGCTTACGGTTTCCACCGCCAGGCCAAGGAAGTTGGCGATATCGTTCCGCGCCATGGGCAGGCTGAAGTTGGTGCCAGACATGCGGCGGCGCTGGAAGCGGCTGGAGAGGGATAAAAGCAGGGCTGCAATGCGCTCCTCGGCTGTGTTCTTGCTCAACAACATGGCCAGTTGATGGCTACCCTGAATCTCTTGGCTCATCAGGTGATACATGTGATGCTGGAGGTCCGGCAGCTTGCCGGTGAGTTCTTCCAGCTTGTCGATCGGGAACTCGCAGACACTGGTGCGCTCCAGTGCCCTGGCGGTACAGGCATAGTTTTTACTGCCCATGCTGTCCAGCCCCACCAGTTCGCCGGGCATGAAGAACCCGGTTACCTGTTCCTCGCCGTCCTCGCTGATGATTGATGTCTTGATGGCGCCACTCTTGACCGCAAAACAGGAACGGAAGGGTGTGCTCTGATCAAAGATATGTTCGCCACGGTTGAAAATCCGGCCCTGCTGGACAATGTCTTCCAGGCGATCAAGTTCGTTTTCTTCCACGGCCAGGGGAAGACAGATGTTACTAAGGCTGCACTGATGACAGGAAGCCTTTAGGGGGGAAGCCTGATGAAGTCTGATAACTTGAGCCATGATAGACGAACCATCCATTATTGATTCATATCAAAACCGTACTTTAGTACGAACGATGGGCTTTGCCAATGACTAATGGCATTGACAATTATAAGCATATTCCCCGCCAACAGCACTTGAAGGTACGTTGGCGGGCCCGGCGGCTCCACCAGATCTGCAGAAGGCCCTCAGGCTTTTTCGAACACCAGCGAGGCGTTGGTGCCACAGGCTGAAGACATGGAATAATTCACGCCCCGGGTTTTTCATTTCTGGCCTGCTGGCGTTCGGCTTCTTCCCTGGCTTCCTTTTCCACCATTTCAGGTGTTTCCAGGGAAATACGCCCGAGTTTGCCGGCGCGGAACTCGTTCAACAGTATTTCCGACACCTTGTGCAGGTCCGGAACACCGCCGCGGCCGAGGAATCGACGTTTCTGCGCGATTCCGTCCATCAATGCCAGTCCGTCCTGTGGTAGTTCCTCAAAGCCGTAGCGTGCCATCACCAGCTGCGGATAGGCTTCCAGCAGATAATCCGCTTCGAACATGGCCACGTCTTCGAACTCGATCACCGCACTGCGAATGGCGCCACTGATGGCAAGGCGATAACCACAGGCCTCCGGCGATAGCTTGGGCCAGAGAAACCCGGGCGTGTCGTACAGCAGCACATTGCCCGACAGCTTGATCGCCTGCTGCGCGCGGGTCACCGCAGGCTCATTACCGGTCTTGGCGGCCGGCCTGCCGGCAATGGTATTGATCAGCGTGGATTTGCCAACATTGGGAATGCCCAGGATCATAACCCTGAGGGCGCGCTTCTGGCGATCATGGTCCGGCGTCATCTCACCGGCCAGGCGCAAGATATCCAGAGCTTCGGCACGTTGGTTGTGAGTCATGGTGATGGCACGCACACCACGATCCGTCTCCAGCCAGGCCAGCCAACGCTCGGTGATGGCGGGATCCGCTAGATCACGTTTGTTGAGTACCTTTATCACCGGGGTATCGCCACGCAGGGCAGGGACCAGCGGATTCTCGCTACTGAAAGGCAGGCGTGCATCTACGACCTCAATAATGAGATCCATCTGGGGCATTACCTTTTTGATCTCCTTTCGGGCCTTGTGCATATGCCCTGGAAACCAGTTAATGGCCATGTTTGATACTCCGGAAATGGCTGAACGGCGCCATTATGGACGGGAATGACTAAATTTTCACATTTCTCTGAACCCGCCAGTGGCGGGAGCTCAGGGATTTGATGGTGTGAAGTGTGTACAAAAAGAGGGGGGTTCGGGATGAAATCTGTTGTTGTTTTGTTTTAGGGTGTAGGGCTTGAAAACGCAATATGACCCAAATAATCGATTCTTGGAGATATCTATGAAGCTCATGAAACTGTTCGGAATTGCCCTGATTGCACTCGGGCTGTCTTCTCCGGCGATGGCGCAGCAATCTGGCGGGCAGCCGGACCAGGTTGACCAGCTGGCGCAGATGGTTGGTCTGAGCGATGATCAGCAGAAAGAAATCCGCGGTATCATCGATGACATGCAGTCTGAAATTCAGGAGCTTCAGGGCGAAGCGCAGCAGCTGCAACAGCAGATCCAGGGTGAGATCAAGCCTGACTACGACGAAGGCGCGATTCGCGACAACGCCGAGAAGCTGGGTGAAGTTACTGGTGAGATGACTGCACTGTCTACCCTGATGCAGGCCAAGGTAGATGCTGTGTTCACGGAAGAGCAGCGCGAAGAACTGAACAAGCGTATGCAGGAGATGCAGCAGCAACAGCAGCAGCAAATGCAACAGCAACAACAGCAGCAGATGCAGTAAGCATCAGTAGCTGTTGCCAGATTCCGGGCTTCGCCGCCCGGAGCCTGAAAAACCGCCCTGGCTTTTGGCTTGGGCGGTTTTTTTACGTTCGTAGCCTGCCAGTTTTGAGTCGGACGCGGCGGGGCGGGCCTTCAGAAACACGCCCGTGAATACGCCCGTGTAGGGCCCGGTCGCGCCATCCCTGGCGCTCCACGGTTTCTGAAAGCCCCTACACCGGTGCCGACTATTGCCACGGCCTGAAGGCTGGGAGCGGGCAACTCACGATTTAGCCCCGAAGGGTTTAACGAGGACAATAAGCCGGGGCAACAGGGTAAGGGCCCCAACCAGGGCCATAAACATGGCAAAGCCGGTGAACAAGCCGAAGTAGATGGTCGGGATGAAGTTTGAGAGCACCAGTATGGAAAACCCGGTAATGATCGTCAGCGAGGTAAAGAACATCGCCTGCCCGATACTGCGATGGCAGCGGTGCATGGTGGCGATGTAGTCGCCATCTTGCTCGAACTCCGTCTTGAAGCGGTGGATATAATGAATGGTATCATCCACCGCAATCCCCACGGTAATGGCCGCCACCGTAATCGTCATCATATCCAGTGGAATACCCAGCCAGCCCATCAGACCCAGTACCGCGCCCGCTGCTATAAGATTGGGTGCCATGCCTATCAACGCCAGCTTTATTGACCGGAACAGAATCAGGAACATGATCATGATTGCCAGGAACACCACCCCCAGCGTCTTGATCTGGGAATCGAACAGGCTCTGCAGCATGTTGTTGTACATCACCGTCATGCCGGTGAGCTTTACCTGGTGGTCTTCAAAGCCCATTTCGCCGGTCAGGTGGCTTCGTATGTTATCCAGCAGCTCCTGACGGCGCAGGTCGGGAGAGGTTTCCAGAATGCGGATGCTGAAACGGGCCTGGTCGTGCTCCTCACTGATGTAGGGGGTCAACAGAATGTCCTGCAGGTCATCCGGCACCGCCGAGGGTACAAACGCCAGCTCCAGGGCGTCCAGGGGCTCGCCGCCGTTGACCTGGGCCAGTATATCCAGCGTTGTGCTGATGGACTGTACCTTGCCGGTTTCCGGCAGGCTGTCCAGGTAGTCGTGAACCTTTTCCAGGCGCTCCATCTTCTGATAGGTAAACCAGGTGTCCCGGTGCTCCTCCGCTCCATCACAGTCGTCGACAAACGGGTCGCAGTCACTGGCGAAAGGGTCGCCGCCGCTTTCACCTTCCGGGGCGCTGTCGTCGGTGATCACCACGTCCAGCGGGGTGGTACCACCCAGGCGGTCGTCGATGGTGATCATGCCCTGGTGGATTTCCGTACTGGATTTGAAATAGTCGATAAAGCTGTTTTCCACCGTCAGGCGGTTCAGGCCGATCACGCAGAGTACGGCGATGATGGCCGAGCCGAACAGGACGGTTCTGCCGTAATGCTCGGTAAATCGCGCGAACCTGTCGGTAAACGGAATCCGGTCCGAACGAACCCGCTCGTCTACCGGCGGCGGCAGCAGGGAAAGCAGGGCGGGGAAAATCACGAAGGTGATGAGAAAGGCCACAGCCAGGCCGATGGTCATCATCCAGCCAAAATCGATCACCGGGCGAATACCGCTGAAGGTCAGCGAGCCAAAGGCAACGATGGTGGTGATGGCCATGTAGAAGCAGGGTTTGATCATCGCCAGCAGGGTGTTACGAAGGATGTCCCGCGGCGCGTCATCCGGGTTGTCGTGCTGGAATTCCCGGTAGCGGACGATCAGGTGGATGGTCAGCGACAGGGTCATGATCAGCAGCAGCGACACAAAGTTTGAAGAGATGACCGTGACCGGCCAGCGTGCCCAGCTCAGGTAACCAATCACCAACCAGACGGTAAAGCTGCAGCACAGCAGCGGCACCAGCACCCAGCGCCACTGGCGGAAAATGATTGCGAGGGTCAGCAGCAGGAACACCAGCACGCCGATGCCGAAGGTGGACAGGTCGTTTTCGATGAAGCGGATCATGTCGGCGACAATCATCGGCACGCCGCCCAGGTAGATCTCGGCGCGATCCCGATAGTTGTCGAGCACGGTGCGCACGTTATCGATGGTACGGTCCCGCTCTTCGCCCTGGGCTTCAGTGAATTCGATGAATTCCCGGCTGACCGCTTCCAGCTCCTGCTGCTCTTCCGCCGTTGCTTCGCCACTGTCGACCCTGTCCCGCAGATCATTGCGCTTGTAGAGCAGTTCGAAGTACCGCTCTGGTGTGGGCAGATTGACCTGTATAGCGGTGGTGCCGGCGTCCTCGCTGATCAGCAGGTTCGGATAGAGCGGGTTGCCGAGCAGGGCCTTGCGGGCGGTGTCAGGCTCGACGCCATCCTCGTCAATGGTCTTTATCTCGGAGTCCACGGTATCAAGGGTGAGGTCCGGGCTGTGAAGCAGCGGAACGTTGAGAATGCTGTTGGTGGAGCTGACATTGTCCAGTGCGGCCAGCTCATCCCGGAGGGATTCCAGCAGCGCCAGGCCATCCTCGCTGAACAGTTCGTCGTGCGGTGTAAAGGTAACCACCAGGAAGTCGTCGGAGGTGGTGAAGCGCTGGTTCACTTCCCGGTACTGTTCCAGTGAGCGGTCGTTTTCGAGAACCAGCGACTCGGCTGAAGCGTCGAGGCGAAACTGGTCAAGGCGCAGGCTGGCAATCACCAGCAACACACCGAACAGCAGAAGAACAAGAACAGGATGGGGGAAAATCAGCCGGTCATAGAACGATCGAAGCCAGGACATCGAAAACAGCACCCTTCACAGTGGAAACGAGAGCAGAGTGTGCCACAAAGTGTCAGTCGACGGTGACCCTGTTTGAGGCTTCTTCCAGGGAATCGATCAGTTGTTTCAGGCGCCTGCTCATATCGGCACTTTCGGTGAGTTGGGTGACCATGCTCTCGGTGGTGTCGCGAATACTCTGAACGTTGGCCAGAACCTCATCGGTGGAGGCTGTCTGGTCGGCGGACACGTCGGCAATCTCCTGGTTGGTTTCGTCAATACGGCTTACAACCGAATTGATGGCGTCCAGGGATTTGCGGGCCTCTTCAGATTCATCCACGCAACGGTTGGCATCTTCCGAACTGTCGGTCATCTGGGTGACGGCGGCGTCCATGGCGGTCAGCAGGCGGTCGATGGTGGTCTGTATCTGGTCGGTGGAATCCTGCACCCGCTGGGCAAGGTTACGCACTTCGTCGGCTACTACGGCAAACCCGCGGCCCTGTTCGCCGGCACGGGCCGCTTCGATGGCTGCGTTCAATGCCAGCAGGTTGGTCTGTTCGGCAATGCCCTTGATCTCGTCAACGGCGTGGCTGATTTCATGGCTGTTTTCCGCCAGTGCCTGCACGCTGTTCGCGGATGTCTGGATAGCGGTTGCCAGCTGACGAATGGAGTCCGCACTGCGGCTGACCCGTTCGCTACCGTCAACGGCGGCATTTCGTGCTTCGTGAGACAGGGTCTTGGCAATGCCGGCCTGCTCCGCAATGCCGGTGAAGCTCTGAAGCATGTTTTCCACTACCGCAGCACTGCGGTCAGCGCCCGACTGCTGGCGGCCCAGGTCGTCTCTGCGTGCCTCTGCAGCTGCTGTCAGTGCCTGAACTTCGCTATGAAGGTGGTCGGTAGCCTGTTTCATGCTTTTAACCACACCCATGGTGCGGTCCTGCATGGCGTTGAAAGCCTCGCCCATTTCGCCGATTTCATCGGTGGAATCAATGTGCGCCCGCTCGCTCAGGTTGCCGGACGCCTGCACCGATACCATGGTTTTCTTCAGGCGATAAACGTGTCGCTCGATAAAAGAAATCAGTAGTTGTGACCCCGCCATTTCCAATGCCATCAGCACGGCGACCACCAGTGCGAAGCCTCCGGCGGTTTCACGGAAAACCGCCGAAAAGGGCTGGTCAGTCAGCGCGGCAATGGTGTTCATGGCATAGAGCACCAGCAGGCAGAGTACCACCAGCACAACAATATTGAGCAGCCAGAACTTGTATTTAAGCCGGGCATTCCTGAGCAGTTGCAGCATGGAGAGTCTCAGTCAACTGCTTTCACGGGGATTTGCTGTGCTTTGTCCGTAGCGGCAGGTACCTCTGGCACGGCAAGACCAAGGTTATTTTTCTCGAATACGCGGTCGGCGCGATAGCTTGAGCGCACCATCGGCCCGGATGGCACTTCCATGAAGCCTTTCTCAAGACCGAGTTCACGGTAGCGGTTGAAGTCTTCAGGGGTTACATACTTCTCGACCGGCAAGTGATTCTGGGTCGGGCGCAGATACTGGCCGAGGGTCAGAATGTCGACGCCGATGGCCCGCAGGTCGTCCATGGTTTCCAGGATTTCTTCCTCGGTTTCCCCCAGTCCCAGCATCAGGCTGGTCTTGGTCAGCACGTCCGGGCGGTATTGCTTGGCGTGGGCCAGTACGCTGAGGGTTTTTTCGTAGCCGGCGCGGGGATCCCGCACGCGTGTGGTCAGACGCTTTACGGTTTCTACATTCTGGGCGAACACGTCCAGCCCGGAGTCCACCACCAGTTCTACATGTTTCATCACAGCGTCGAAGTCCGGGGTCAACGCCTCAACGGCCACTTCCGGCGTCCGCTGCTTGATCGCGGATACGCAAGCCGCATAGTGGGCGGCGCCACCGTCGTCCAGATCATCCCGGTCGACAGAGGTAAGTACGATGTAGCGCAGGCCCATGAGCTCTACGGACTTGGCGGTATTTTCAGGTTCTTCGTGATCAAGCCAGCCTTTGGGGTTGCCGGTATCCACGGCACAGAAGCGGCAGGCACGGGTGCAGACGGATCCCATGACCATGATGGTGGCGGTACCGTTGGTCCAGCATTCACCGATGTTGGGACAGTGGGACTCTTGGCAGACGGTGCTCAGGCGGTGTTCGCTGACGTTCTTGCGAACAGCCTCGTAGCGCTCGCCACCGGGCATGCGGGCCCGGAGCCAGGATGGTTTGCGCTGAGTGCTGGTGTCGATAATGCCCGAGCCAGAACGTTTGATCCCATCCTTTATGGCGGAAAAACCATGTTCATTGCGGAACTTGGAACCACTGGTGACACGGGGCTTGGCGCTATCGCTCATTACAACAGGACTCTTTTCTTGGCTGAGATTAAAGGGTAATCCGCAGCAGCGGAGGATACAAGACAGGTACGGACAATCACGGGGGCTCCGGGCACGACCTTGGTCGTACCCGGAGCCGCTTCAGGCAGTCGCCTTGTCGAGGGCCTGACTGATATCGGCAATGATGTCATCAACATGTTCAATGCCGATGGACAGCCTTACCAGGTCCTCGCTGACGCCCGCGCTTGCCAGCTCTTCCGGGTTGAGTTGCCGGTGAGTGGTTGTGGCCGGGTGGCAGGCCAGGGACTTGGCGTCGCCGATGTTTACCAGGCGGTAGATCAGTTGCAGGGCATCGATAAACTTCGCGCCGTTCTCACGGCCGCCGGTGATGCCGAAGCTGAGGATGCCGGAGGCGCGGCCGCCACAGATTTTGTCGCAGGTGGCTTTATAAGGGCTGTCTGCCAGTGTGGCATAGTTGACCCACTCTACGGACGGATGTTTCTGCAGGTAATCGGCCACTTTTTCCGCGTTCTCACAATGGCGCTCCATGCGCAGCCCCAGAGTCTCCAGGCCCTGCATGATCAGAAACGCATTGAAAGGAGATAGGGCGGCACCGGTATTGCGCAGCGGGACGACACGGCAGCGGCCAATGAAAGCTGCCTCGCCCAGCGCCTCTGTGAATACCACGCCGTGATAGGACGGGTCAGGCTCATTCAGCATGGGGAATTTTGCCTTGTTGGCGGCCCAGTCGAATTTACCGGAATCCACGACGACGCCGGCAACCGTGGTGCCATGGCCACCGATGTACTTGGTGAGCGAGTGAACCACGATGTCCGCGCCGTGCTCGATGGGCCGGCACAGAAATGGCGTTGCCACGGTGTTGTCGACAATCAGCGGGATGCCGTGTTGGTGGGCGATCTCTGCCCAGCGCTGGATGTCTACCACGTTGCCCGCCGGGTTGCCGATGGACTCACAGAACAGGGCGCGGGTGTTGTCGTCGATGGCCTTTTCCACGGCATCGAAGTCATCGTGTCTCACCATGTGGCAGTCAATACCCTGGTTGGGCAGTGAGTGCGCAAACAGGTTGTAGGTGCCGCCATAGAGCTGGCCGGTGCTGACGATGTTGTTGCCGACCTTGCAGATGGTCTGCAGGGCATAAAGGATCGCAGCCATGCCTGAAGCCACCGCCAGTGCACCTACGCCGCCCTCGAGCTGCGCCATGCGCTCTTCCAGTACGGCATTGGTGGGGTTCATGATTCGGGTATAGATGTTGCCCTGCACCTTCAGGTCGAACAAGTCGGCCCCGTGCTGGGTGTCGTCGAAGGTGTAGGAGGTGGTCTGGTAGATTGGCGTCGTGGCCGCATTAGTGGTCGGATCGCCGTTAAAGCCCGCGTGAAGGGCGAGAGTTTCCGGTTTCATGATATTGCATCCCTTTTCTTATGCATGGGTGTCAAGGTTGAACGTCAGGCACGAGTATGCCACAGGCGAAGGATTGTGAGCAGAGTTTCATGTTCGTGCCGCAAGCTTGTGACTTGGTTGATTTCGCGCTAGCTTCAGCCAGATATGACTGCCACCAGCCTGCAAATAATGACTGCCACAATCAACCGGTGCGCCTTCGCTCTTCTCGCGCTGATAATGCTGGCTGCCTGTAGCGAGGAAGGTCGGCAGGATGCTGGCGATGAAGCCCTGGCTGCGGCTGAAGTCGATGCGCCGGAAAGCCGCATGCGTGATCATCCCGAAACCGGAGAAAAACTGGCCCGCAGACAGGTTCTCGTGCGTGGTAACGCCAGTGAACCGGCGTCACTCGACCCCCATCTGGTGGAAGACACCGTGGGCGGTGCCATTGTGGTTGATCTGTTCGAGGGCCTGACCCGCAGCGGCCCCAACGGGGATACCGAGCCGGCACTGGCCAGGTCCTGGTCGTCCTCGGATAACAACCTGACATGGACGTTCAGGTTGAGGGAAGACGGCCGCTGGAGCGATGGTACCACAGTGACAGCCCATGACTTTGTTTATGGCTGGCGCCGGGCTGTGGATCCCGAGGTTGGTTCCAATTATGCCTATTACATCGAATCGGCCGGGGTAGAGAATGCCGCTGAAATCATAACCGGAGAGAAAGAGCCGGAGGCACTGGGTGTTCGCGCCATTGACGATTTCACCTTTGAGGTGACCCTGGCGCAGCCGATCACTTACCTGCCGGACATGACCGTTCACTACACCATGTTCCCTGCTCCTAGAGAGGCGATTGAAACCCATGGCCCGGACTGGACCAAACCCGGCAACATGGTCTCGAACGGCGCCTATCTGCTGGATACCTGGCATCTGGGTGAAAAACTGGTTGCGGCCCGCAACCCACATTACCGCGAGAACAACCGGACCATCATCGACCGGGTGGTGTATGTGCCCATCGAGTCCTCTTCTGCCGAGCTCCAGCGTTACGCCAGCGGGGAGCTCCACATGACGTCCACGGTGCCGGTGTCCCAGATGGTCAGGCTGAAGAAGGAGCGGCCGGATGAGCTGGTGATGGCTCCCAGCATTGCTACCTACATGTATGCTTTCAACGTAAACCGGCCGCCTTTTGATGATGTGCGTGTGCGCCGTGCCCTGACCTATGCCATCGACAGAAACCTCATCGTGAACTACATCACCCGCGGCGGGCAGATGCCAGCCTTCAGCCTGACTCCGGGTTACGTCAGTGACTTTGACTTCCAGCAACCGGAGTATGGAACCTGGAGCCAGCCGGAGCGGGACGAGGCGGCCCGCCGGGAACTCGAGAAGGCCGGTTATACCGAAGACAACCCGCTGGAGTTCGAGCTGCTTTACAACACCGATGAAAGCCACAAGGCACTGGCCATCGTGGTCAGCCAGATGTGGAAAGAAAAGCTGGGCGCAAAGGTCACCATCAGCAACCTGGAGTGGAAAACGTTCCTCTCCGAGAAGCAGGCCGGCAACTATGAAATGGCCCGCTTTGGCTGGAAGGGAGACTACAACGAGGCTTCCACCTTTCTGACATTGCTTACCACCGATAGCGGCAACAATGATGGTGGCTGGGGTAATGTGGAGTACGATCAGCTTCTGCAGGATGCCCGTTCCGCCGAAGATCCAAACCCCTATTACGTTCAGGCCGAGGA
>NZ_JAWLDU010000007.1:0-20238 GCF_041686475.1 Marinobacter sp. | reverse complement strand
CGCACTGCCCGGGCCAAGGGCATACCCCGACACAAGATTGTGCTGCGCCACGCTCTGAAGCCGGCATTGATTCCGGTTGTATCGTATCTGGGCCCGGCTTTTGTGGGCATTATTACCGGTTCGGTGATCATTGATCAGGTGTTCTCCACCGGTGGCATCGGCCAGCACTTCGTCAACGGCGCCATCAACCGGGATTATTCGCTGATTCTCGGGGTCACTATTCTGGTGGGCATGCTGACCATCGTTTTCAATGCCGTGGTGGATATTCTCTACACCTGGCTGGACCCAAGGGTGCGCTACTGATGCTTTTTTCCGACAAACACGCCGGCATGGGCGAGCTGGCGGACACCCTGGCCGACGAGGCCTTCACCGAGGGCCGCAGCCTGTGGCGTGATGCCCGCCGGCGGTTCATGCAGCACCGGGCGGCAGTGGCGAGCCTGGTGGTGCTGGCTCTGCTGCTTCTGTTCGCCACTTTCGGCCAGTACCTGTCGCCCTGGGATAACGAATCCATCGACTGGGCGAGCCTGCCGAACCTGGACGAAGACGGCGTGCCGAGCCTTGCCAGCCAGCACTATTTCGGCCTCGATCCGATTGGTCGCGACCTCTACCAGCGCACAGTACAGGGCAGTCGTATCTCGCTCATGGTGGGGGTTCTTGGTGCCCTCACGGCGGTCATCATCGGCACTCTCTATGGCGCTATCTCCGGCTACGTGGGCGGCCGTACCGATGCCATCATGATGCGTACCCTGGAAGTGCTCAGCGCCTTCCCGTTCATGTTCCTGGTGATCGTGCTGATGGCAGTTTTCGGGCGCAATGTGCTGCTGATTTTCGTTGCTATCGGGGCCGTGAGCTGGCTGAACATGGCCCGGATTGTGCGCGGCCAGACCCTCAGCCTAAAGCGCAAGGAGTACATTGAGGCGGCCGTGGCCGTGGGCGTGCATCCTTTCCTGATTGTTATCCGCCACATCGTGCCCAATGTGCTGGGGGTGGTGATTGTCTACGCTACGCTGCTGGTGCCGGAGATGATCCTGTTTGAATCCTTTATCTCGTTCCTGGGGTTGGGGGTGTCGGAACCCTACACCTCCTGGGGTGCGCTGATCTCAGAGGGGGCGAATGCCATGTGGACCACCCCCTGGACGCTGATTTTTCCCATGCTGATGCTGGTGCTGACCCTGTTCTGTTTCAATTTCCTCGGCGACGGGCTACGGGATGCCCTCGACCCCAAAGACCGCTGAGCCGGCAGGAACCCGATTTATGGCAATGCTGGAAGTGAACAACCTGAAGGTGGATTTCGACACCCCGGACGGCACTTTGCAGGCGGTGCGGGGGCTCAGCTACCAGCTGGAAGCCGGGCAGACCCTGGGAATCGTGGGCGAGTCCGGCGCGGGCAAGAGCCAGGGGGTGTTTGCCCTGATGGGCCTGCTGCCGGATAACGCCCGGGTCAGTGGCGAAGTGATGTTTGAGGGGGAGGAACTGCTCAACCTGTCGGAAAAACGGATGAACCGGATTCGCGCGGCCCGCATCGGCATGATCTTCCAGGACCCGATGACCTCCCTGAACCCCTTCATGAAAGTCAGCGACCAGCTCACCGAGGTATTGGTGCAGCACAGGGGCATCAGCCGCAAACAGGCGTTGCAGGAGTCCCTGCAGATGCTGGACGCCGTGCGCATTCCCGAAGCCCGCAACCGTATTCATCGTTACCCCCATGAATTCTCTGGCGGGATGCGCCAGCGGGTGATGATTGCCATGTCGCTGCTGTGCCGGCCGCAGCTGCTGATTGCGGACGAGCCTACCACCGCCCTGGATGTCACCGTACAGGCGCAGGTGATGGGGCTGCTGCGGGAGCTGCAACAGGAATTCAAGACCGCCATCATCCTGATCACCCACGACCTGGGGGTAGTGGCGGGAAGCTGTGACCAGACCCTGGTGATGTACGGTGGCCAGATGATGGAATATGCCGCCACCCGGGACCTGTTCCGCGACCCAACCCATCCCTACACCAGAGGGCTGATGGGCGCGATTCCCCGTATCGACGAGCAGATTGACGAGCTGGTGACGATTCCCGGTAACCCGCCCAACCTGATGAATCTGCCCCCCGGTTGTCCATTCTTCAGTCGTTGTCCGGTGGCCGAGCCCCGTTGCTATCACGAACTGGACCGGCCAGAGCATTTTGAGCCGGACCGGATAAGGGTGTGCAACCTGCCAAGGGAGGCCGTCCAATGAGCGAACAGCAGCCCCTGCTGGCGGTTGAAAACCTGCAGGTCACCTTTGAGATCATGCCCCGAAATGCCTGGCCCTGGAGCAGGCCCCAGCAACTGCGGGCAGTCAACAACGTCAGCTTTACCCTGAACGAAGGGGAGACCCTGGGCATTGTGGGCGAGTCCGGCTGCGGCAAGTCCACCCTGGCGAGGGCCATCATGGGCATGGTGCCAAGCCAGGCAGGGAGGGTGGTCTGGCTGGGTGAGAACCTGCGGAGCCTGAACCTGAAACAGCTGCGCAAACGCCGCCAGCGCCTGCAGATGGTGTTCCAGGACCCGCTGGCATCCCTGTCGCCCCGCATGACCGTTGGGGACATCATCGCCGAACCCCTGCGTACCCACTACCCGGACATAAAGGGCACCGAGTTGCGGGAGAAAGTGGACGCCATCATGGACCGTGTCGGCCTGCACTCCCACCAGAAGAACCGCTACCCACACGAATTCTCCGGCGGCCAGTGCCAGCGGGTAGGCATCGCCCGCGCACTGATACTGGAGCCGAAGCTGATTATTTGCGACGAACCCGTCTCTGCACTGGATGTGTCCGTTCAGGCCCAGGTCATCAACCTGCTGAAAAACCTGCAGCGGGAGATGGGCCTGTCACTGATCTTCATCGCCCACGACCTGAGCGTGGTCAAACACATCAGTGACCGGGTGATGGTGCTGTACCTGGGCAATGTGGTGGAAACTGCGTCCCGCGCCAACCTGTATGCAAGCCCTAAACATCCCTACACACAGGCCCTGATGGCCGCCGTGCCGATTCCGGACCCGGACCGGGAACGGGCGAAAACACCGCCGATTCTGGATGGCGACCTGCCATCGCCGATGAATCCGCCGAGCGGATGTGTGTTTCGTACGCGATGCCCGCTGGCAACCGAGTATTGCGGTAAAGAGATACCGGTACTGGAGGACAAGAGCGGGGCAGGGCACCGGGTAGCCTGTCATTACGTGGAGCGGGAAGGGGATACCGAATGGGAACCAGGAATGAAAAAAGCCTGACTCTTTCGAGCCAGGCTTTTCAAATACTGGTAGCAAGGGGCGGAGTCGAACCGCCGACCCCGGCATTATGAGTGCCGTGCTCTAACCAACTGAGCTACCTTGCCATTTCGTTGCGGGACAAGCCCAAACGAGGCGCGTATTTTCAGTATTTGGGCCCCTGCTGTCAAGGCTTGGGCCCCGCTTTTTCAGAAAATTACACGTTAAAACGGAAGTGGATGACGTCGCCGTCCTGGACGATGTATTCCTTGCCCTCCAGGCGCCACTTGCCGGCTTCCTTGGCGCCGGCTTCGCCGTTGTACTTGACGAAGTCTTCGTAGCTCACCACTTCGGCACGGATGAAACCGCGCTCGAAGTCAGTGTGGATGACGCCGGCGGCCTGGGGAGCGGTTGCACCGACTTTTACGGTCCACGCGCGGACTTCCTTCACGCCTGCGGTGAAGTAGGTCTGCAGGTTCAACAGGCCGTAGCCGCTGCGGATAACGCGGTCCAGCCCCGGCTCTTCCATGCCCATTTCTTCCAGGAACATGGACTTTTCATCGTCTTCCAGTTCGGCGATCTCGGCTTCTATCTTGTTGCAGATGGGGACCACTACGGCATTTTCAGATTCGGCGATCTTGCGCACCGTATCCAGGTGAGGATTGTTTTCAAAGCCATCTTCGCTGACGTTGGCAATGTACATGGTGGGCTTCACGGTCAGCAGGCACAGCTCGCGGATCAGAGCCATCTGATCCTTGTCGAGGTTCATGCTGCGCACCGGCTTGCCTTCGTTCAGCACCGGCATCAGCTTTTCGAACATCTCCAGTTGTGCTTTGGCTTCCTTGTCGCCGCTCTTGGCGACCCGCTGGACCCGCTTGATGGCTTTCTCGACGGTTTCCAGGTCGGCAAGGGCCAGCTCTGTGTTGATCACTTCGATGTCCGAGGCCGGATCAATTTTGTTGGAAACGTGAATAACGTTGTCGTCTTCAAAGCAGCGCACAACGTGGGCAATGGCGTCGGTCTGGCGGATGTTGGCCAGAAACTGGTTACCGAGGCCTTCGCCCTTGGAGGCGCCCTCGACCAGGCCTGCAATATCCACAAACTCCATGGTGGTGGCGACCACTTTTTCCGGCTTCACGATCTCGGCCAGCTTGTTCAGGCGTGGATCGGGCATGGCAACCACGCCAGCATTGGGCTCGATGGTGCAGAAGGGAAAGTTTTCGGCGCCAATGCCGGATTTGGTCAGCGCGTTGAACAAGGTGGATTTGCCGACGTTCGGCAGGCCTACGATGCCGCAGTTAAATCCCATGGAATGCCTCTGCTGGTGCTTGAAAAATTTGGACGGATTATACCGGTTTGAAGCTGTGCAAGCGATTCATCGCCGCCGAGAGTTTGCCGCTGGCGGCATCCGGCAGCACGCGGATGATCTCGTCGATCACGGCGCTCAGTTCCTCGCTTTCCCGTTTGCCCAGGCGGCCGAGTACGTAGCCGGTTACCTGGCGGCTGTCGCCGGGATGACCGATGCCGATGCGCAGGCGCTGGAAATCGTTGGTGCCCAGGTGGGCAATGGTGTCCCGCAGGCCGTTGTGTCCGCCGTGGCCGCCGCCTTTCTTGAGTTTTGCGGTGCCAGGAGGCAGGTCGAGATCGTCGTGGGCAACCAGAATCTGTTGGGGCTGAATCTTGAAGAAGTCCGCCAGTGCCTTGATGGAGAGGCCGCTGCGGTTCATATAAGTGGAGGGGTTCAGAAGGTGCAGGTCAAGGCCCTGCAGCTGGATACGGGCGTAGAGCCCATGGTATTTCTTTTCGGGGCGGAGCGTCTGGCCCGCTTCACGAGCCAGAGCTTCGACGAAAAGGGCACCGGCATTATGGCGGGTGTTCGCATAGTCCGGGCCGGGATTACCCAGCCCCACCACCATGACGATATCCTGTGCCATCTGCCGTTGCCCTCGTCAGAAAAGGAGTGGTTACTCCTTGTCTTCGCCTTCTTCACCTGCTTCGCTGTCTACACCTTCGTCAGTATCTTCGGTCTTGGCAGCGCGCGGTTTGTGGATGGCAACGACCGGCAGGTCGTGGTCTTCGCCCTGCTGCAGTGCAGCAATACGAACGCCTTCGGTCAGCTTCAGGTCGCTCAGGTGGATGACCTGGTCCATTTCCACGTCCAACATATCAACTTCAATGAACTCTGGTAGGTTCTGCGGCAGACAGATGACTTCCACTTCGTTGATCTGGTGTTGAGCAACGCCGCCTTGGAGTTTGATAGCCGGTGCAGAATCCTCGTTCAGGAAGTGCAGCGGTACGTTAACGTGGATTTCGTGATCCTTGTCAACGCGAAGGAAGTCAGCGTGGGTCAGCAGCGGCTTGTACGGGTGACGCTGCAGATCCTTCAGGATCACGCTTTCTTTCTTGCCTTCCAGTTCGATGGTCAGAACGTGTGAGAAGAAGGCTTCGTTTTCCAGGGCCTTTTTCAGCTCGTTGTGCCAGATGGAGATGGAAACGGCTTCTTTACTACCGCCATAGACGATAGCCGGTATTTTCCGCTCCTCGCGACGCAGGCGGCGGCTCGCACCTCTCCCCTGATCGCCACGAGGAAATGCTTCGATAAGAAATTCCTGAGACATGGTTATAACCTCAATTTTCACCCGAGCGGCCCGCGACCAGGTCCTGAACAGGTGACATTTGCGAAATGCCGGAAGCTTTTCCGGCGGACTAAACAGGCCGGGAGCCCACTGGGCTCCCGGTCCGGATTCTTCTCTGTAAATCAGGCTGTTAGCTGATCAGGCGTTCTCGAACATCGCGCTGATGGACTCTTCGTTGCTGACGCGACGAATGGATTCCGCAAGCAGTCCAGCCATACTGAGGACGCGAATCTTATCACAATTGCGCGCTTTGTCACCCAGTGGGATAGTATCGCAGACAACCAGTTCGTCCAGTTCGGAAGCATTAAGGTTGTCGACAGCCGGCCCGGACAGGACGGGATGGGTAATATAGGCAACTACCTTGGAGGCCCCATGCTCTTTCAGGGCATTGGCGGCCTTGCAAAGGGTGCCAGCGGTATCAATGATGTCATCTACCAGGATGCAGGTCTTGTCTTTGACATCGCCAATGATGTGCATGACCTGGGACACATTGGCCTTCGGGCGACGCTTGTCGATGATCGCCAGGTCGGCGTCGTCCAGGCGCTTGGCCACGGCGCGGGCGCGTACAACGCCGCCTACGTCAGGAGATACCACAACAAAGTTTTCAAATCGCTGCTTCTCGATATCCTCGAGCATCACCGGGGTGGCGTAGATGTTGTCCACCGGGATGTCGAAGAACCCCTGAATCTGGTCTGCGTGCAGGTCCAGGGTCAGAACCCTGTCAACGCCAATGCTGGAGATCATGTCTGCAACCACTTTCGCGCTGATGGCAACGCGGGTGGAACGAACGCGGCGATCCTGACGGGCGTAACCGTAGTAGGGAATAACCGCGGTAACCCGGGTGGCGGAGGCACGACGCAGGGCGTCAGCCATCACGATCAGTTCCATCAGGTTATCGTTGGTGGGGTTGCAGGTAGGCTGGATAATAAAGACATCATGTCCGCGAACGTTTTCATTAATCTCGACGGTGGTTTCACCATCGCTGAACGTTCCAACGGTGGCCTGGCCCATGGGGATGTGAAGTTTCTGGGCGATGGCCTTGGCAAGCTCAGGATTGGCGTTGCCGGTAAAAATCATCAGTTTGGACACGACGGCATCCTTCTCGGTATCGGCGTTTGATTCAGAAGAAGCGGGAGAAAGGTGGCTGGGGTGGCAGGATTCGAACCTGCGCATGACGGGATCAAAACCCGTTGCCTTACCACTTGGCGACACCCCAGTATCGTGCTTTATTGGCATCATTTCAGCTCTGTCAGCTTTTTGTGAAGTGGTGAAATGTTCACCCCTTGAGCGACGAACCCCTTGATGCCGGAGGGTTTGCTTTCCCAGATAATCCGGGCTGCGGATTCTGTCGGGAAACGTCCAAATATGCAAGCCCCGGTTCCGGTTAATCTTGCAGGTCCGAATTGTGCAAGCCACTCCAGGCCTTGATGAACCTCAGGATACAGTCTTCTAACTACATCCTCACAGTCGTTTCGGTACCTCGAGGCGTCTCCCTCAAAAGCGGGCGCTATTTTGATTCCGGGGGTATCCCTTGTCAACCCTTGCCGGGAAAAAATCTCCCTGGTGCTTATATCGCATGGTGGTTTTATAACCACAAACCAGTCTTCGGGGGGATTGGCCTCCGTCAGTCTTTCGCCCACGCCTTCGCCCCAAGCTGCGTGCCCGTGCACGAATACCGGTACATCGGCACCCAGGGCCAGGCCGAGCTCTGCCAGTTTGTCCAGAGAGCGGTTCAACCCCCAAAGATGATTCAGCCCCAGCAATGTGGTTGCGGCGTTGGAGCTGCCACCGCCCAGGCCGCCACCCAAGGGCAGTTTTTTGTCAATGGCAATGCTTACTCCGGTTACAGTGCTATCTGTTGTTACTGCCAGCTGCCTTGCAGCTCGGAGGACAAGGTTATCTTCATCGGCAACACCGGGGATGGATTGCTCCAGCTCTATCCGGTTGTCCATGCGGGGGGTCAGGGTGATGGTGTCGCCGTAATCCAGAAACTGAAACAGGGTTTGCAGTTCGTGGTAGCCGTCAGGTCTGCGGCCCAAAATGTGCAGGAACAGGTTGAGCTTTGCCGGGGAGGGCAGTTCCAGTTTCTTCACTGGCCTTCTCCGCCACGCTCCTGCCAGTGGCTTACCACCAGCCTGACGCGTTTCTCACCTTTGACCGCTGTTACCCGGGCGGGCAGCGGTGGGTAATCGTCAATAAACGTTTTCCAGCGGTCATAGCGGATTTCCCAGCCCTGTTGGCGGATTACCGCAAGCCGGTCCTGGTCGTCGAAGAACAGGCGGAAATCACCTTCGGGGCCGGGAAGTCCGCGAATCCACCAGGTCAGGCTGTTTAGTGGCAGTTGCCAGCCGGTAGCGGCTTCGATCAGGGCTTCCGGGTCGCCGGACTGGTACTGGTCGCCACCGGGCAGCGTGAGTTCTATGAAACCCGGCACGCCTTCAAGAGTGGTGCGGCCCATGCCCAGAAAGGATGACGACAGCTCCAGTTCGTAGGCCTCCTGATCCTGTTTCCAGTAATTGATCACGGCGGTACCGCTGTCGGAGGGTTGCTTCACAGCAAGCTTGCCACTCAGTTCCCACTGCCGGAACCGGTCGAGCCTGGTGCGGTCTTCGGTCCAGCCCGCCGGTGGTTGCTCGGTCAGGCCTTCGGGCAATGGGTCAACTTGAAGGGAGGTACAGCCGCCCAGGATCAGGGCGGCGAACGCGAGGGCAGTGGCGGGCAATCTCACGGGGACTGCTCTCCGGTCAGCCTTTCAACGGTTTCGATAAGGATCGGGTGGTCCGGGTCCTGCTCGAAGCCTTCTTCCCAGATAATTCGGGCCTGTTCCTGCTCTCCGGTCTGCCAGAGCACTTCGCCTAAATGGGCGGCGACTTCGGGGTCGGCATAGGCTTCCCAGGCGCGGGACAGGTATTCCAGAGCCTGTTCGGTTTCACCCTGCTGATAGAGCACCCAGCCCATGCTGTCGAGGATGGCGGGGTTTTCCGGATCGATCTCAAGCGCCCGTTCAATATAATCCCTGGCTTCGTCGTAGCGGTCCGAGCGGGTAGTGATGATATAGCCGAGTGCGTTGAGAGCGACCGCATTCTGCGGCTGTTCGTCGATAATCTGCCTGAGATCTTTCTCGGCCTGCTCCGGCTGGTCCATAGAGTCCAGCAACATGGCACGGGCGTAGCGGATGCGGATATTGTCCGGGTAGCTTTCGAGTGCTTTATTGGCAGCTGTCAGCGCCTTTTCATTTTGCTCCCTGTCCAGCAGCAGGTTGATTTCCAGCAAATGGAAGTTCTCCTCCTGCTCGGGGTTGCTGCCTCTCAGGTCGCGTATTGCGTCCAGTGCCTCGTCGAGGTCGCCCTGTTCCGCCATGAGCTCGCTGGCCCGCGCCAGGGCAGGGAAATAATAGTTACCCTTCTCCACGTTATAGTAGAAGCCGATGGCCTGTTCGTGGTTGTTTTCCTCGTCGGCGATCCGGCCCAGGTAATAGTGGGCTTCATCCTTGTGATGGCCCTGTTCAATGAGCCGTGTCAGCTCCTCTTCGGCCAGGCTGGTCTGGCCATTTTCAAGTGCTACCAGAGCGTGGGAAAGGCGCAGGCCGGGTACGTTGGGGAAGCGCCTGACCAACCGACTGAATTCGTCCTGTGCTGCCTGCAGTTCGCCTTCACCAATCAGCATGCGGCCATAGAGGGTGCCCATCTGGCGGTTATCGGGGAAGCGGCGGGTGTTTCGTAACAGATGGTCCAGTGCCCGGCGTTTTTCGCCGGTCTGGTAGAGCAGGTCGCCTTTGAGTACCAGAGCCGGCTGGAAGTCCGGTTCGTCGTCAAGCAGAGGGGCCAGTTTGTCCAGGGCCTGCCCGGGCTCGCCGGTCACTTTCAGCAGCAGTGCGATGCTGTAGCGCAGCTCCGGGTCTTCAGGGTGGCGTTGTTCCATCTGGCGGTAAAGCTCAAGCAGTTCCTGCTGCTGTTCCGGCGGCAGGTTGCCGGCCATGGCCGCGAGGCTGTCAAAGTCTGCATCGCCGCCCAGATCCATGATGTTCTCCATATGGCCCAGGGCAGTTTCCAGATCGTTGTTCTTTACCGCCTGGATCGCCGAAATCCGGTGCGCCTGCATGTTGTCCGGATCCACTTCGAGCCACAAGGTTGCCAGTTCGCGCTGGGCGTTGTCAGCGTTGAGGGACTGGGCGATACGCATGGTTCTCTCGATCACGGCTTTGTCGCGGGACTGCTCGGCCGCTTTCATGTAATTGACAAGAGTAACGTCGTAGCGTCCCCGCTGGGCGGCTATTTCGCCAGAGAGCAGCAGGTACAGTTCTTCCGGTTCGAAATCGGCGTAGCGGATTTCCGGTTCCGGTTCCGATTCTGCTGAAGATGCGGTGTTTTCACTATCTTCCGATGGCGCCTCGGGTTGCTGTTCCTGGTCACCCTGAAGGACAGCGCAGCCGGACAGGGAAAGCCCGAACAGGCAGGTAACAAGCAGTAATGCGGACTTTTGCATGCAACATCCCATGATCTGTGTACAGTGCACCTGAACGGCCGGAAGTGACTCTGGCGGCAGACTCAGATGTGGAGTAATGCGACGAGGCTCTATGATGGCACAAGCGCCTGATATTGCCCAACCTGTCAGCAGTTCCCGACATCACCGTGGTTTTGGGTGGCGATAGAAGCCCCTGACCGTTAAAATGCTGATGAAACTACGTCTTCAGACATAAGGCAGTCTAACTCCGATATGGCACTGGTCACCCTCGGCATCAATCATCGCACCGCACCGGTCGAGTTGCGTGAGCGCGTCGCGTTCACTCCCGAGCGCATGGCCGAGGCTTTTGCCGAGCTCCGTGCGACGTCGGGAGCCAGTGAGGCTGCCATTCTCTCCACCTGTAACCGCACCGAACTGTACCTGGCCGGGGATGACGATTGTGCCCCTGCCGTGCTGCGGTGGCTGGCAGGGTTCCATGACATGGAGGCCGGCGACCTGGAAGAGGTGCTCTATGTCCATCGGGATTCTGAGGCCGTTCGGCACATAATGAGAGTAGCCGCCGGGCTGGACTCCATGGTACTTGGTGAACCGCAGATCCTGGGCCAGCTCAAGGACGCTTACGTCCTGTCCCGGGAGCATGGAGCCAGCGGATCCTTCCTGTCACGCCTGTTCGAGCATACCTTTTCCGTTGCCAAGCGGGTACGTACCCAGACAGCCATTGGCGAGAATCCGGTATCAGTGGCTTATGCAGCAGTCAGCATGGCCCATCACATATTTGCCGACATGTCCTGCAACAAAGCCCTGCTGATTGGCGCCGGCAAGACGATCGAGCTGGTTTCCCGGCACCTTGCCGATGCCGGAGTGAAGAGCTTCCTGGTGGCCAACCGCACGCTGGAACGTGCCCAGGCACTGGCGGAGTCCCGCGGTGGCAAGGGTATTCTGCTTTCGGATATCCCGGACCACCTGGCTGATGTAGACATCATTATTTCGTCCACCGCCAGCCCCCTGCCGATTCTGGGCAAGGGTGCCGTTGAGAGAGCGCTCAAAAAGCGCAAGCACCGCCCCTATTTCATGGTGGATATCGCAGTCCCGAGGGATATAGAGCCGGAGGTCAGTTCCCTTGCGGATGTTTACCTCTATACCGTCGATGATCTTCGCCAGGTGATCGAGGAGAATGTGCGTTCGCGGGAGGGTGCCGCCCGGGAGGCCGAGAATCTGGTCACCGACGGCGTGCAGCAGTTTCTCAGCCAGTTACGGGCTCTGGATGCGGTATCCACTCTCAAACAGTTCCGTCAGCGTGCTGAGACCCTGCGGGATGCAGAAACCGAAAAGGCAATCCGTGCCCTGCGCAACGGCGCTGACCCGGAAACCGTGTTACGAAGCATGGCCCGGGGGCTGACCAACAAGCTACTTCACGAGCCTTCTATTCAGGTTCGCAGGGCGACAACAGAAGGCAGAACCGAGGTCACCCAGTGGCTCAGAGAATTGCATCAGCTTGATGCGCTGGATGCCGACGCGCCCATCATCCCGGAAAAACTATGAAGTCATCGATCCAGTCCCGCCTTGAGCAGCTTGCAGACCGCTTCGAGGAAGTCAGCGCTTTGCTGAGTGATCAGCAGACAATTGCCGATCAGGACAGGTTCCGGGACCTGTCACGTGAGTTTGCTGAAATTGAGCCGATTGTTCACTGCTTCCAGGCCTGGCAGCAATCCCGTGAAGATGTAAAAGAAGCCACTGAGCTGGCCCGCGACGGCGACGCCGACATGCGTGCCATGGCTGAAGAGGAATTGGGCCTTGCGGAACAGAAAAGCGAGGAACTCGACGAAGAGCTTCAGCGCCTGATGCTGCCCAAGGATCCCAATGACGGCAAGAACGTGTTCCTGGAGATCCGCGCCGGAACCGGTGGCGATGAGGCTGCCATTTTTGCCGGTGACCTGTTCAAGATGTATATGCGTTACGCCGAGCGCCAGCGCTGGCAGGTGGAAGTGATCAGTGCAAGCGAGGGCGAGCATGGTGGGTACAAGGAAATCATCGCCCGCATTGCCGGCAGTGCCGTTTATGGCGCCCTGAAGTTCGAGTCCGGAGCGCACCGGGTGCAACGGGTGCCGGAAACCGAATCCCAGGGCCGCATTCACACTTCGGCCTGCACCGTCGCCGTCATGCCGGAAGCAGACGAGACCGAGGCAGTCGAGATCAACAAGTCCGACCTGAGGGTCGATACCTTCCGGGCTTCCGGTGCCGGCGGCCAGCACGTGAACAAGACCGATTCCGCGATTCGCATAACCCATATACCCACCGGTATCGTGGTGGAGTGCCAGGAAGAACGCTCCCAACACAAGAACCGCGCAAAGGCCATGAGCTTTCTCGCTTCCCGGCTTCAGAATGAAGAGATCGAACGCCAGCAGAAAACCCTGGCAGCCACCCGCAAGAGCCTGGTGGGTAGTGGTGATCGTTCGGAACGCATTCGAACCTACAATTTCCCTCAGGGGCGAGTAACGGACCACCGCATCAACCTGACCCTGTACAAGCTTGATGAAGTGATCTCGGGAGACCTGGACGCCGTCATCGTGCCCCTGCAGCATGAACACCAGGCCGACCTTCTGGCCTCTCTGGCTGATGAGTGACGCACCCTTATCCTGCGAAGCAGTGCTCAAAGAAGCCACCGAAGTGATTGGCAGCGATTCCCCACGCCTGGATGCCGAGCTATTGCTCAGCCATGTGACCGGCTGGTCCCGGACCTCTTTTCGTGCCTGGCCAGAGCGTGAGGTGAAGGCTACCCAGCTGGCATGCTTCTTTTCCCTCGTGGATCAGCGCTATGAGGGGCGCCCGGTGGCATATCTGCTGGGCGAGCAGGAATTCTGGTCGCTGCCTCTGAAAATCAATCCCTCCACGCTTATTCCCCGGCCTGATACCGAATGCCTGGTTGAGGCCGTACTTATGCTGGAGATGTCGGAAAACGCCATTGTGCTCGATCTTGGCACCGGCACCGGCGCTATCGCACTGGCCCTTGCCAGCGAACGGCCCGAGTGGTGGGTTTCTGCCTGTGATGCTGTCGGGGAAGCCGTGGAACTGGCCAGGGAAAATGCCGCGCGTCTGGACCTGCCGGTGACTGTGTATAAGAGCAATTGGTTTGCAGACCTGCCAGTGGGCTGTTTTGATCTGATTGTTTCCAATCCGCCGTACATTGCGGACAATGACCACCACCTGAGTGCGGGCGACGTGCGCTTCGAACCGTCGTCGGCACTGGTTGCCGGCAACGATGGCCTGGCGGATATCCGGCGGATAATCGCTGATGCCCCGTTCTGGCTGTCGCCCGGAGGGTGGCTGATACTGGAACATGGCTATGAGCAGGGTGAGGCAGTACAGCGGCTTTTTGCCGAAGCCGGCTTCACCAGTGTAGAAACCCGCCAGGACTATGGCCGGCGCGACCGCTTTACCCTCGGGAGAAAACACCATGCTGAACGATGAAGAACTGCTGCGCTACAGCCGCCAGATACTGATGCCCCGGTTCGACATTGCCGGCCAGACTAAACTCAAATCTGCGCGAGTTCTGGTAGTCGGCGCCGGTGGCCTGGGCTGTCCGGTGGCTCTTTACCTGGGTGCCGCCGGTATTGGCCACCTGACTCTGGTCGACGACGACATGGTAGAAGTAGCAAACCTGCAGCGTCAGATCGCGTTCGAGCAGTCTGATATCGGTGGATCCAAAGCTGAGCGTCTGGCCGAGCGAGTGCGCCGCATTAACCCGGAAGTGTCAGTGACCGCATTGACCGAACGACTGGAAGGGGACGAGCTACAGCGTCAGGTCGATTCTGCCAGCTTGGTGATCGACTGCACCGACAACTTCAACACTCGCTTCGCACTCAACCGCGCCTGCGTGTCTGCTCGCGTTCCACTGGTGTCTGGTGCAGCCATTCGTGGGGAAGGGCAGTTGTCGGTTTACGACGTCCGTGATTACAGCAGCCCCTGTTATCACTGCCTCTACCCGGAGCAGGGCAATGAAGATCTTACCTGTTCCGAGGCCGGTGTTATCGGCCCGCTGGTTGGCATGATTGGCGCTTCCCAGGCGATGGAAGCTATCAAGGTAATCACTGGCGTTGGCAAAACCCTTACAGGCCGGTTATTGATTCTGGATGCCTGGCAAATGGAATGGCGGGAAATGAAACTCGCCAGAGACCCGGGTTGTCCTGTCTGTAGCAGCAGAGAGTCCGCCTAAGGCAGGGCCTGCCCACCCTGCCGTTACCTCCTAGTTCTTAAGCGCCTGAAACTTTGCAATTGCCTCTTTCCTGCTTTCTTTCAGATCAACAATAGGTCGCGGATACCCACCGGGAATGACACCGCCGGCCCAGGGCTGATGAATTCGCTTGTTATCCAGTTTCGCCAGCTCGGGAACGTATCGCCGGATAAATTCGCCCTCGGGATCGAAACGCTCACTCTGGGTGGCCGGGTTGAACACCCGAAAATAGGGTGCCGCATCGGTGCCGGTGGAGGCACTCCACTGCCAGCCACCGTTGTTGGAGGCCAGGAATCCGTCCACCAGTTTCGACATGAAGTAGGCCTCGCCCAGCCGCCAGTCGATAAACAGGTTCTTGGTCAGGAACATGGCGGTGATCATGCGCAGGCGGTTGTGCATCCAGCCGGTCTGGTTCAGTTGGCGCATGGCCGCATCCACAATGGGGATGCCGGTATTGCCGTCCTTCCAGGCCTTAAACTTCTCGTCAGGTGAATTCCATTGCAGGGCTTCGGTCTCAGGCTTGAAAGCCCGGTGCATGCTCACCCTGGGGTAGTGGTAAAGGATGTTGATGTAGAAGTCCCGCCAGGCAATCTCATTGGTCCAGGTGGCCAGGCCTTCCTGGTTGCCGCCCATACCCTGATGCTGGTCGGCAGCAATAAGACACTGTTTGCCGGAGAGCACGCCGTTGGCGAGGTAGGGCGAGAGCAGGCTGGTGCCGTCCACCGATGGCAGATCGCGCAGGTTTTTGTAGTTACCGGCACGGTTGTCGAGAAACTGTTCCAGTTGCTGATGAGCCGCATCTTCGCCGGTCTCAACCAGCCTGGGTGGCGGGTTATCGAAACCTTCAGGCATCGTGTCGTAGCGTGCAGCTTCCACGGCTTCTCCGACCGGATCGGGAATCGGGAACAGGTTAGGCCGCGCCTCGTCGATCCAGCTGCGCCAGCGGCGTGAGAATGGAGTGAACACTGAATAGGGCTCTTCCTGCTGGGTCAGAATGCTGCCAACGGGCGCCACGGTCTGGTCGCGGTACTTGTTTACGCCGATGCCGGCGGTGTCGAGGGTCTGTTTCAGGGCTTTGTCCCTGCGTCTTTCGTTAACTCCGTATTCCTCGTTGAAGTGCACATGCCGGATACTCTCGCGCCGGCAGAAATCCTTCAGTTTTTCAATGCTGTCTGTAAAGGTCGTTGCGGTAATGAACGACAGCGGAATGCCCAGCCTTGCCAGTTCCTGTGACAGGGTATTGGTGTGATCCAGCACAAACCTGACCCGTGCCGGGGACCAGTCGTGGTCCCGCCACTGTTCCGGGGTAACAATAAAGCAGGCTCGCACCGCCTGCTGTTGTTTGCAGGCAGCAGTAAGGGCGGCGTTATCGGCTACGCGCAGGTCGTTTCGGAACCAGACGAGCTGTGTCATTGGGTTTCCTGTAGCTGGTGAAGATTGTATGGCCACGACGGATATTCGCCGGAACGTGCTGATTGGATTATAGTTAATAGAAGACTTCATGGATAAAGGGCCAGAATGACAACGAGTCTGGAAACGCAGCAAACGATGCAGGATGGCCAATGGGGAATACATTACACGCTGGAGCCGGGACAGACCCAGTACCATGAACTCAGTCACACCCGGGTATGGGTAGCCCTGCTGGAGCAGGAATGGCAGATTCGTTCCCAGCGTGTTCCCGAAGACGATAACCAGAAACGCTGGCTGCAGCGGGTAACCGACACCTTGCCTGATGCTGAAATGGATGTTCAGCGTTTTGTAAGGCCTGACAATGGCAACCAGCTTCGCTATCTGCCGGCAATGTCGAGTCTCGCAACGGTTATTCGCCCCCATCAGCCACTGACGATCGCTGCCAACAGTGAATGTATGATCTACGTGGGTACGTTGCTGTGGATGCGAATCCAGGTCGGGAACAAGGGAGCGCACCTTGTGGAGCTGCCCCTGGCGGATCCCTCGCTGACCTGGGTAGGCCGGACCACTATGGAGGGCGAGCTTTGCTACTCTGCCGCCACCTATGCGCGCCTGGTGCTCGATGCTGTGCCCAAGCGCCCCTGGCGGGCCATCACACCTGTGCGGATTGTCAACGAGCGACCGCAGCCCCTTTTGTTGGAGCGATTCAACCTTCCGACTCCTCTGCTGTCGCTACACGGGGATGAAAAGGGGCAGCTGTGGACGCCGGGGGTAACGGTTGTCTGTGAAACGGATATGAACTCGGCACGCCTGAGAATTGACCATAGGCTTATCGCTGAAGCCGGGCACTGTGAGCTGGTGGCCCCTGCCCGCGAAGAGTCGGCCCGGGGCGGACTGGTGCGTGCCTACGATCGCATCTTCGGCTGACAGACCCGGCCACTCTTTTTTCTCAGCGGGACTGTAAACGGAGCGTCCTCCTTGATTGAGCAGTTTGAAAACAGTCTGATGCAATTTGTGGGTGCCATTGCCTGGAGCAAGTGGATCAGCACCTTGTTTCTGTTGATTCTCGGCATCCTGCTGGCCTCTTTTGCGGCTCGTGGCGTTTCCCGCTTCATGGAGGAGCGGGCGTCACGACACCACACGGTGATGGTGCGGCGGCTGGTGTTCTATATTGTGCTGGCCATATTCTTTGTGGCCGCTCTGCGGGAGGCCGGTTTCTCTCTTGATGTGGTACTGGGCGCTGCGGGGATACTGACCGTGGCCATCGGTTTCGCGTCCCAGACCTCTGCATCGAACATGATCAGCGGTCTTTTCCTACTGGTCGAGAAGCCTTTCGAGATCGGCAATTTTATTGAAGTGGAAGGCACCATTGGCGAAGTGGTTGCCATAGATATGCTGAGTGTGAAACTGCGCACGCCAGACAACCTTTACGTTCGCATTCCCAATGAGACCCTTATCAAGACCCGGGTGGTCAATCGTTCCCGTTTCCCGATCCGCCGCATGGATCTGACCGTCGGTATTGCCTATGCCGAGGATTTGGAAAGGGTGGAGAATCTGCTTCTGGAGCTGGCGCGGCAGAACAGCGTCAGCCTGGAGGAGCCCAAAGCGTTTGTACTGGTGACCGGATTTGGTCCATCCTCGGTGGACCTTCAGTTTTCCTTTTGGGTGCCCGCTAACAGGGTGCTGGAAGGTCGCAGCCAGATGATGGTTGCCATCAAGAAAGCGCTCGACGAGGAAGGTATTGAAATACCTTTCCCCCATACAAGTATCTATGCCGGAAGCCATTCCGAGCCTTTCCGGGTGGAGCTGCTACGCCCGGAAACCTCAACCAAAAAGGGAGATCCGGATGCCGACCAGAACGGATGAACTTACGCAACCCGGCCAGTTGCCGGAAACAGACGGAAAACTGGCCCTGGGCTGGCGGGAATGGGTTGCCTTGCCGGATTTTGATATCTCCCGCATCAAGGCAAAAGTGGATACCGGTGCCCGCACCTCGTGTCTGCACACCTTTCGCACTGAACCCTACTACACAGACGCCGGTGAGCGCCGCGTCCGCTTCTGGGTTCACCCGGTGCAGAACGACCTGCATCACGTGGTGGAGTGTGACGCGCTGGTGCTGGATGAACGCAATGTGTCGGACTCCGGGGGCCACAAGGAGCTGCGGCTGGTGATTGAAACCCGCCTGGTGCTGGGTGGCATCGAGTGGACGATTGAAATGACCTTGACCAACCGTGATTCCATGCGTTTTCGTATGCTGATTGGTCGAACGGCAATGGCTGGGCGCGCCATTGTACTTCCTGAATGTTCCTATCTCGCCGGCGAGCCGGCCCTAAGGACGAAAAAATGAAAATTGCGATTCTGTCGCGTAACCGTCACCTGTACTCGACACGCCGGCTGGTGGAGGAAGGCGTGAACCGGGGCCACGAAGTGAAGGTCATTGACTGCCTGCACTGCTCCATGAACATTACCTCCGCCGATCCCAGGATCCACTACCACGAGGAAGTGCTGGAAGACTTCGATGTGGTGATTCCCCGTATCGGTGCGTCGGTTACTTTCTACGGCACGGCGGTGTTGCGGCAGTTTGAAATGATGGGGGTTTTCCCGGTCAACGAATCCGTTGCTATTACCCGTTCCCGTGACAAGCTCCGTTCCCTGCAACTGCTGGCACGCAAGGGAGTGGGCATGCCAGTGACCGGGTTTGCCAACAAACCGGACAACGTGCCGGAACTGCTGAAAATGGTGGGTGGTGCACCGGTAGTGATCAAGCTGCTGCAGGGTACCCAGGGCATCGGTGTGGTGCTGGCGGAAACCCGAAAGGCTGCGGAAAGCGTGATTGAAGCGTTTATGGGCCTGAAAGCCGACATCCTGGTACAGGAGTTCATCAAGGAAGCCGGCGGTGCCGATATCCGCTGTTTCGTTATCGGTGACAAGGTCATTGCAGCCATGAAGCGCCAGGGTGGTGAGGGTGAGTTCCGTTCCAACCTGCATCGGGGCGGCACCGCTTCACTGGTGCGCATCACCCCGGAAGAGCGTCGCACTGCCATTACCGCGGCTAAATCCATGGGGCTTAATGTGGCTGGCGTTGATCTGCTTCGCTCCAGCCGGGGCCCCCTGGTAATGGAAGTGAACTCGTCGCCGGGCCTTGAAGGTATCGAGAATGCCACCGGCAAGAACGTAGCGGGCATGATCATGAGCTGGACGGAAAAAAACCAGCAGCCCTGGAAAACCCGCACCAAGGGGAGAGGCTGATATGGCCACACGGGGCCCCTTTGTTATGGCCGGCAATGAAATCAAAGCCGGAACCCGGCAGACCGTGGAAATTCCGGTTGCCAAGCTTTATACCCATACGCCGCTCCATGTGCCTGTAGAAGTGGTGCATGGTCGCCGCGGCGGTCCGGTATTGATGGTATGCGGTGCGATTCACGGGGACGAGATTAACGGTGTCGAGATTGTACGCCGTGTGCTGACCAACTCTGCCCTGCGCCACTTACGGGGCACCCTGGTGGCGGTGCCTATCGTCAATATCTTCGGTTTTGTGCAACGTACCCGCTACCTGCCAGACCGCCGTGACCTCAACCGCTGCTTTCCAGGCACTGAATCCGGTTCCCTGGGCGGGCGCATCGCCTATCTCCTGCGCACCCAGATCATGGAAAATGTTACTCACATCATTGACCTGCATACGGGAGCCATCCACCGCTTCAACCTGCCGCAGATCCGCGCCGAGCTGAAGAATCCGGAAACCATCCGCATGGCGGAGGCCTTCGGTGCGCCCATTATCATTAATGCCAGTTTGCGGGAGGGTAGCCTTCGCGCCTACGCTGATTCCCAGGATATTCCGGTGGTTACCTTCGAGGGCGGTGAAGCCCTGCGGTTTGACGACGTGGTGATTTCCAGCGGTGTGAAAGGCGTGATCCGGGTAATGCGGGAGCTGGAAATGATACCCGCAAAGAAAGGCCCCAAGGCCCCAAGAAAGCGCTCGGAAACTGCCGCCAACTCGCAATGGGTAAGGACGGACACAGACGGCATCATGCGGCCGGTTGCAACTCTGGGCCAGAAGGTTCGCAAGGGCCAGAAACTGGCCATGGTAGCGGACCCGTTTGGCGAGTCCGAAACGGCTGTGCTTTCACCCTGTTCCGGTATCGTTATCTGCGTTAACAACCTGCCCCTGGTGAACGAAGGCGAGGCAATCTATCACATCGCCCGGTTTGACGAACTCAGTGAGGCGGAGAAAGCCATGGACTATTTCCGCAGTAGCTATGAAGGGGAT
>NZ_JAWLDU010000110.1:0-4855 GCF_041686475.1 Marinobacter sp. | reverse complement strand
GCCGCTTTTTTGGGTGCGCCTTCGTCGTAGAGTTCGGCCATTGGAGCCTCCAAGTGGCTGTTTAATGCATAACCTCAGTTTATGCGCATGGCCATACGCATTCAAGAATTTAACCAATGGTTGTTGTCAGACGAACCTACGCTGGCGCTCTGGTGCGCCGAAAAGCCAAAGCGTTATGTGGCATTGCTATTAAAAGGAGTTCCAGATGAAATTCTTGGTTTTCTTGGGCACCGTACGCGATAGTACTCCTCCGAAGCCGGCCCGCCTGGGTGTTCGGGTTACAGAAGCGGTTCTCGAATGCCTGAACAGTCGATATGCCGAATGTGAGGTAGAGTTGGTTGATGCTTTGGATTATCCAACAGAACCCGTCTTTAAGCCGCACTTCGCGTATCCACGGAGCAAGGCGCCTTCGGAGCTCAACCAATTGGCAGAGAAGATAGAAAGTGCCGATGGATTTGTTATGGTCAGCCCCGAATATAACCATTCGATGAGTCCCGCGCTTGCTAACCTGCTGAACCACTTTGGCAGTTCCTTGTTCTCCTACAAGCCAAGTGCAATTGTTACTTATTCAGCAGGGCAATGGGGCGGGATGCGTGCGGCGGTCGCAATGCGCACGTTTCTTTCAGAGCTGGGCTGCCTGCCAGTTTCCGCGATGATACATGTGCCCAAGGCACAAGAGATCTTTACGGCCGATGGTTCTGTGCAGGCCCGGGAGGATCAGGACTCCTGGTTCGATTATTTTGGGCGAACATTCAACCAATTGATTTGGTGGGCTCAGGCTGCGAAGGAATATCGGGCGCAGGTTGATCCGCATAAGCTGGTAAGGGATTTTAAGACGGATCCATCCGAACGCAACGCGCCTTAGTGCGATCAGCATAACAATCGGCTGCACAGCGCCAATTTGCTGGCGCTTTGGGCCTCCAAGCCCGCGCGTCACTCGCCTGACCCATTCCGATTCAACTAGGCAGGTATTCAACCATCGGCTTTTGGGGGCTGCGCCTGCGCTGAAGCGTTGGCCCGCCAGGGGGTTCCGTTGCAGGTTGCATAGTTTCCGCAGTCAGGGAGACAGCCCCGGCAGGGTAAGCGGGATGGTGTCGCTGGGGTAGTGGGGGATGTAGGCTTTGACATGAGGTTCCTGCTGTATTGGATGCTGGCCTTGAGCTTACGTTAGCAGCAGCCGATTGGATGTCAGTGCTGCAAGGGCTTTTCGGCAGTCCGACAGCTATAGACTTGAATTGGTTCGCACGCAAGACATTTAACCAGAGGCCAAGACGAAGGCCCCTAAAAACTGGATAATGGCCGCCATCCAAGGCTACGGCTCGCCAAATTCTCCAATCCGGATTCTTCGTAATGGAAATCAACGTCAATTTTCTCGACAACCTCAGGCTTGAAGCCAAGTTTGATGATTTCACTGTCGTGACCGACCAGCCTATCCGCTACAAGGGCGACGGGTCGGCACCCAGCCCCTTCGACTATTTTCTGGCGTCCTCGGCGCTGTGCGCGGCCTATTTTGTTCGTGTTTACTGCCTCGCAAGAGACATCCCCACCGAGAACATCCGCCTGTCCCAGAACAACATCGTGGATCCTGAAAACCGCTACAACCAGATTTTCAAGATCCAGGTAGAGCTGCCGGAAGACATCTCTGACAAGGACCGGCAGGGCATTCTTCGCTCCATTGACCGCTGTACGGTTAAAAAAGTGGTGCAAACCGGCCCCACGTTCGAGATTGAACCGGTGGAAAACCTGGGAGCGGACGCTCAGGCGTTGCTGATGACAAAACCGGAGGGCGGCGAGAGCACCTATATCGAGGGTAAGGACCTTCCCCTGGAGCAGACCATCGCCAATATGACCCGGATCCTCGAAAATCTGGGCATGAAAATCGAGATCGCCTCCTGGCGCAATATTGTGCCCCATGTGTGGTCCCTGCACATCCGCGATGCCGCCTCGCCCATGTGTTTCACCAACGGCAAGGGCGCCACCAAGGAGAGCGCACTGTGTTCCGCTCTGGGCGAGTTCATCGAGCGCCTGAACTGCAACTTCTTCTACAACGATCAGTTTTTCGGGGAGGAGATTGCCAACAGCAAGTTTATTCACTACCCGAGTGAAAGGTGGTTCAAGCCAGGCCCCGATGACGAGCTGCCCGAAGGCATTCTGGACGACCATTGCCTGGCCGTCTACAACCCGGAAGGCGAGCTTTACGGCTCCAACCTGATCGATACCAACTCCGGTAAAACCGAGCGCGGGATCGTTTCCCTGCCATTTGTGCGGCAGTCGGATGGCAAAGTGGTCTATTTCCCCTCGAATCTGATCGAGAACCTGTATCTCAGCAACGGCATGAGCGCGGGGAATACGCTGCATGAAGCCCAGGTACAGTGCCTGTCGGAGATCTTCGAGCGGGCGGTGAAGAAGCAGATTATTGAACAAGAGATAGCCCTTCCGGATGTGCCCCGGGAGGCATTGGAGAAATACCCGGACATCCTCGAGGGTGTGGAAGCGCTGGAATTACAGGGTTTCCCGACGCTGGTGAAGGACGCGTCCCTGGGTGGCCAGTTCCCGGTGATGTGCGTCACCCTGATGAACCCGCGAACCGGCGGCGTGTTTGCTTCCTTCGGCGCACACCCCAGCCTGGAAGTGGCGCTGGAGCGTAGTCTCACGGAATTGCTGCAGGGTCGAAGTTTTGAGGGCCTGAACGATGTGCCACCGCCCACCTTCAACAGTCTTGCGGTCACCGAACCCAACAACTTTGTGGAACACTTCATTGATTCCACGGGTGTGGTTTCCTGGCGTTTCTTCAGCGCGAAATCGGATTATGATTTCTGCGAATGGGATTTCTCTGGCAGCAACCAGGAAGAGGCGGCCTGCCTGTTCAGCATCCTCAGGGATATGGGCAACGAGGTTTACGTAGCCGTCTATGAAGAACTGGGCGCGCCGGTATGCCGTATTCTTGTGCCCGGGTATTCCGAGGTTTACCCCGCCGACGATCTGATCTGGGATAACACCAACAAGGCCCTGGATTACCGGGAAGATATCCTGAACCTTCACTCCCTGAGTGATGATCAGCTTGCTGATCTTGTGGAGCGTCTGGAAGAGAGCCAGATAGACGACTATACGGACATCATTACCCTGATCGGTATTGAGTTCGATGAAAACACGATCTGGGGACAACTGACCATTCTTGAGCTCAAGCTTTTGATCTACCTGGCTCTGCAGCAGCATGAGGAAGCGCTCGATAGGGTTGAGGCGTTCCTGCAGTTCAACGACAACACCGTGGAACGCAACCTGTTCTACCGGGCGGTGAACGCAGTGCTGGAGATTACCCTTGATGATGAGCTGGAGCTCGATGACTATCTGGTGAATCTCCAGCGTATGTTTGGTGAGGAAACCATGGCAGCCGTGGTAGGCTCGGTCGACGGCAGTGTTCGCTTCCATGGCCTGACGCCCACCAATATGCAACTGGATGGGCTTGAGAAGCACCTGCGGCTGATCGAAAGCTACAAGAAACTGCATGCGGCCCGTGCGGCCAGGTAGAACGCATTCTGCGGAGTCAGTCTTTATGAAGAAAACGGTTTTGGTGTCAACGCTCCTGGCTGTATTCAGCCTTAACGGCTGGGCCCAGGAAGTCGATTATGACAAGCGCAACATGCATATATTCTGCGCAAGTCACCTGGCTCTCCTTGGTGACTCGCTCACCGAACAGGGTGATGACTACAAAGCGCTGGTGTTCCTGTCAGATAAGCATGGCGATGAAGCACGAAAAATGGGGGCGACCGACGAACACTTCTCCGATGTTGCCAGCTATCTGAAAACCGTCCGTAATAGCAACAAAGGAAAGTGGGACAGGCTGACTTCCCGTAGCCGGGACGTCTGTTTTCCCGGTTCCTGAACAGGTTGAAATTCGCAGATACCTTGAGAGCGAGGATGATTGAATGACCGACGACACCTACACGCCTCCGAAAGTCTGGAAATGGGACGCCGAAAGTGGCGGAGCCTTCTCGAAAATCAACCGGCCGATTGCCGGCCCCACTTATGACCAAGAGCTACCGGTGGGCAAGCATCCGTTCCAGGTCTATTCACTGGCAACCCCCAACGGTGTGAAAGCCACCATCATGTTTGAGGAGTTGCTGGAGAGAGGCATCAAAGAGGCGGAATACGATGCCTGGCTGATCCGCATTACCGAGGGTGAGCAGTTTGGCAGTGGCTTTGTCAAAGCGAACCCGAATTCCAAGATTCCGGCCATGATGGATCACAATCATGAGCCCGCCGTGCGGGTATTCGAGTCTGGATCCATCCTGCTTTATCTGGCGGAGAAGTTCGGTGAATTCCTGCCTACGGATATTGTGACCCGTACTGAAACCCTGAACTGGCTGTTCTGGCAGATGGGCAGCGCGCCTTTCCTGGGCGGCGGGTTTGGTCATTTCTACGCCTACGCGCCGGAAAAATACGAGTACCCGATCAACCGCTACACCATGGAGGTGAAGCGTCAGCTTGATGTGCTGGATCGCCAACTGGCAGATAACCGCTATATTGCAGGGGATGAGTACACCATCGCCGATATGGCCATCTGGCCCTGGTACGGCGCGCTGGTCAAGAACAAGCTGTACGAAGCAGGGGAATTCCTTGAGGTCCACACATACCGGAACGTTGTGCGCTGGGCTGATGAGATAGCGCAGCGCCCGGCGGTCAAACGGGGGCTGATGGTCAACCGCACCTGGGGTGATGAAAGCAAGCAGTTGCACGAGCGCCACGATGCCAGTGATTTTGAACGGCGAACCCAGGACAAGCTGGAGCCTTCCGGAGAGAAATAATGGCAGCGCCTGTCAGCTGGTGGAAAGTGGTTCTCGCTTTTGTGATCGCG
>NZ_JAWLDU010000109.1:0-4964 GCF_041686475.1 Marinobacter sp. | reverse complement strand
CCTGAGCCTGAGCCTGAGCCTGAGCCTGAGCCTGAGCCTGAGCCTGAAGTAGTCGAGCAGGTTGCCGAGGCCAATACAACCGAAAGCGAGAACAGTTCAGAGCAACCCACGGAGAACACCGCTGAAGAAGAGAACCCCAATCAACAGGTTGAACTTAGCGCGGGCGCCTCTTCCGATGTGGACAGCTACCTCACCAGGCTGAGCCGGCACCTGAGCCGTTTCTACGAATACCCGCGCCGGGCCCGTCGTCTTGGTCAGGAGGGAGCACCGGTGGTGGTATTCGAATTCAGCCGTGACGGCAAACTGGTGCGACACTCCCTGGGCAGATCCTCGGATCATTCACTGCTGGACGACGCCGCGCTGGATATGTTGAAGGAGGCAGAGCCATTGCCCGAAGTGCCGGACTCCATGGAAGGTGAAACCTTTACCTACGCCCTGCCGGTGAGATTCAGCCTTCGTTGAGCAATTTATTGCCCGACCAGCGAGATCTCGCCCGAAAGCCAGCAAGGGATTGCCCAGGCAACCGCATGGTCATTGCCAGAAAAACCTTACCGCTTGTTATTAAACACTTTTTGTGTTCTGGCACGGCCTTTGTTTACGAGTAAGCGTCCAGGGAGAACCCGGGGACACTTATTCACACAAACGTCATGGAGCAGACTATGCCAACTCCTTGTTATATCAGCATCGAAGGCCAGACTCAGGGCAACATCACTGCCGGTGCATTCACGTCCGATTCGGTAGGTAACATCTACGTTGAAGGTCACGAAGACGAAGTGCTGGTTCAGGAATTCAGCCACGTTGTAACGGTTCCAACGGATCCACAGTCTGGCCAGCCTTCCGGCCAGCGTGTTCACAAGCCGTTCAAGTTCACTTCCGCCCTGAACAAAGCCACCCCGCTGATGTACAACGCCCTGGCTTCCGGTGAAATGCTGCCGAAGGTAGAGCTGAAGTGGTACCGCACCTCTGTTGAAGGCAAGCAGGAACACTTCTTCTCCACCATCCTGGAAGATGCCACGATCATTGATATCCAGTGCAACATGCCGCACTGCCAGGACGCCGCCAGCGCTGACTTCACCCAGCTGGTAACCGCTTCCCTGTCCTACCGCAAGGTAACCTGGGAGCATGCCGTTGCCGGCACTTCCGGTGCTGACGACTGGCGTTCGCCGATCGAAGGCTGAGCCCTCCGGTCCTGTCAGTCACAACGGCCAGCTTTTGCTGGCCGTTGTTATTTTTACGGGAAGGCTCGCACACGGTAATATCAGGCCATGTCTGATCTCTCCTTCTGCGTGCCGCTGAACCATGACTATTGAACCCGCTATTGCCCACCGATTGGGCCAGATCATGTGCGATACCACCAGCATGATTCTCTGGTCCCCTGCACAAAGCTGGGTCCGCCAACAGGCACCAGCCACGACTCTGCTATGCCGGGTAGGCTCTGGCCAGGCCACCTATCATCGATTTGATCCGCACCTGAAACAGCACCAGATCACCTACGGCAAACGCATGATCATGTCGAAGCATCAGCCTGATGCGGTCAGCGGGTGGCTTTCCGGAAGGGAGATTCGCCAGCGCAAGTATTTTGATGGCGAGGTCACCACACTGAACCTGCTGGCACACACCTGTTGTCATGAGTTCGCCCACCTGCTCCAGCATGTATCCGGCAAGCGTTATCGCGGCTCGGTACACAACCGGCATTTCTACCTTATCCTCGATGAACTTCACAGCAGTGGTGGCGCTGATGCCGCCAGACGCCATCTGGCCGAACAGGCAGAAAGTGCCGGTATGGCCATACCGGATGTTCCCATCCTGGCACCGGATACGCGTCAGCTAATGGCGAAATGGTCAGTCGGGGACGCGGTTGGCTTTGGTGCCGGCAAGCGACAACTGGAAGGCAGGATTGTCCGGGTAAATCGCAAAACCTGCACCGTGGAAGGTACCGGTCCATCAAGGGGTCTGCGTTACAGGGTGCCGGTGCAGCTGCTAAACCGGGTTTGATCTTGGCTGTTTACACAATTATCCGACCACGGATACGCAGCCCCAAAGCAGCGCACTCCGCCCTGATGCAGGGCGTCAGGTCCGGAGTATTTCGCCATCCAGACTGTCAGAACTTTCTAACCCATTGATCTTTATGCACCAGAAAAACTGGCACGAAGATCGCAAGATATCTTTCAAGGACGAACGTCCCGGCCAAGGATCAGGCCGGACCATCAGATCATTGTTGTTGGCATTGGCGCCGGACCATCGACTTCCCCCTGGGGAATAGATGCTCCGGCTTTTTTTCGTTTTGGCGGAAGCCGCTCGATTTGGGGGGTGGGGTTATTTTTTCTGCCAGGAAAAAGGTGTCTGAGTGCAGCGAGTTCTTTTTCCCAAAGAAAAAATAACCCCACCCCCCGAAGCGGCGACTCCCCCACTACCGAGCGGGCCGCTTATCCCGCCACCCCAGAACAAACACCGTAAGCGCCGGCAAAAAGGTAACAGTCACCGTAGCCGCCCCAGCCAGACCGAACAGAACGATGGCACCCACGCCACGATAGAGCTCGGTGCCTTCGCCGGGCAGGAAGACCAGCGGGGACAGGCCGCAGATGGTGGTCAGGGTGGTCATGGCAATGGGCCGCAGGCGGGTTTCCACCGCGCCTATGACCGCATCCACCACCGATATATCCCGATGACGCAGGTTCTGCCTTGCCTGCTCAACCACCAGAATCGGGTTGTTCACCACCGTGCCCATCAGGATCAGAAAGCCCAGCATGGTAATCATGTCAAAAGGCTGGCTCAGGGGTAACAGGCCGATCCTGGGCAGCAAACCACCCACCAGGTTCATCAGCGCCAGGCCCACGATACCCCCGGCAACGCCCAATGGAATCGCCGTCAGGATCAGCAGCGGGAAGCCCCAATGGGCGAATATGGCCACCAGCAGCAGATAGACAATCACCACCGCAATAATGAAATTGCCAGTCAGGGCATCCCTGGTTGCGTTGAGTTGGTCGCTGGCGCCGGAGATGTTGATGGACACACCACTGGGTAGCTCGCCACTGTCGCGCATGGCGCCCAGCAGTTCCGTCCGCACCCGTTCAACGCCGGCCTCCAAAGGCACATTGTCCGGCGGTATGACGTTGAGGGTCACGGTACGGCGTCCATCCAGCCTTCGGACGGTGCTGGTGTCCACGGTTTCCTCGATGGTCGCCAGGCTCGACAAGGGCAGGGTGGCGCCCTGGGGGGTATGCACCATTACATCGGGAAGCTCGTCCAGGCTGGGATTCCTGCCTTCGCTGCCGTAGATGTAAATATCAATCTTGTCGTCGTCCAGGAAGAAGTCATCCACATAGGAGCCTTCGGTCAGCGATGCCACGGTGAAACCAATCGCTTCGGTACCGAGGCCCAGCTCTGCCGCACGGTCCCAGTCCGGCTGTACCTGGATCAGCGGCTGAGCCAGAGAAAGGGTTCGGGGCTGGGTCTGGATGCGGGGATTGTCGAAGATTTCTTCCGCCCGGCGGTAGGCGGTATTGGCCACTTCGTAGATAGAGACCAGGTCCGGCCCGGAGATGTCCAGGTTGATACTGCGGGTGCCACCGTCGTTGCTGGAAATGATGGAGCCCTTGGCGGCGAACGCCCGCATGCCCGGGAACTGCTCGTAGAAGCCGGTGATTTCATCCATCAGCACTTCGATGTCACGGGCGTTGACCGTTTCCGCGATGATACGGATATTGCTCGGGCTTACGCCCATGTTCAGGTAATCCAGTGGTGGAATAGCGGTTTCGCCGCTCTCGTAGGCGTCACGATCCGCCTGCACCTGGGGCAGAAAGCGGTCTTCCACCTGTTTGGCGATGCTTTCCATCTCGGTCAGGTTGTAGCCTGGCGGCGCATTCATGGAAGCGAAGGTTTTCGGCTCTTCACCTTCCGGCAGGTATTCCGCGGGCGGGGTCAGGAAAACGATGATCCAGTAACTCAGGGCGACAGTTCCTGCAATCACCACAAGCCGTCTGATTGTGCCACTGACCATCCAGCGCACGGCCGCCACCACCCGGCTGGCCCAGCCCGGTGATACGGTGTTGCCATACTCGTCGATTTCACCCTTACCGTTTCCGAAATCCAGCCGTGCACTGAGGGTCGGAATCACCGTCACCGCCACCAGCATCGACGCAAATATGGCCGCAGAGATGGCAATGGCCACATCGGAATACAACTGCCCGGCTTCTTCCTCGATAAACAGGATCGGCAGGAACACCAGGATGGTAGTCATGGTGGAAGCCAGCACTGCCGGCCAGACTTCCTGAACACCCTTCAGGGCCGACTCGAACTTGTCCAGACCCAGGCGGCGATGCCGTTCGATGTTTTCCAGCACCACAATGCTGTTATCCACCGTCATGCCAATGGCAAAGGCCACACCCGCAAGAGAGATCACGTTGATGGTGCGACCGGTGATCATCAGCCCCAGAAACGCCGCAATGGCACACAGGGGAATACCCACCACACCCACGAATGTGGCCCGGGAAGACCGCAGGAACAGGAACATCACCAGGGTGGCAAACACCGCACCAATACCCAGGTTGGTCCAGACGTTGGCAACCGAGGCTTCCACATAACGGGCATCGTCTGCGGTCAGGGCCAGTTCCATGCCCTCTGGCTCCAGCACCTCTTCGTTGATGGCGTCGACTTCCTCCAGCATCGCCCGTTTGATATCGATGACGTTGGAGCCGCTTTCCCGACGCACCTGCAGGCCCAGTACCCGCTGGCCGTTGATGAATGACAGTTCGCGGATGCGGGAATGATCCTGGGCCACGGTCGCCACATCGGACAGCCTGACCACGCTGTCGCCAGTGCGGGAGACCACCAGGTTGCGCAGCTCGTCAAGATCGCGGAACCGGCCTACCGTGCGCAGCAGGTAACGGCGTTTGCCGGCGTCCACTTCGCCGCCGGACACATCCTGGTTACGGCTGGTGATGGCGTCCCGCAGGTCCAGCAGG
>NZ_JAWLDU010000108.1:0-5041 GCF_041686475.1 Marinobacter sp. | reverse complement strand
AATTATATACGAAATTTTGCGACGATTAACAGGCCACCCGGCCAATCACAAACCTGCTAGTAACCGGAACTGGTGCTGTCCAGATCAAACACAAAATCTGTTGCTCTGCTGACTTCCGTAGAGAACTCACCGGAGCGCTGCAACTCAAACCAGCGATACCCGGGGGCCTTGTCCTCCACGGAAAACTCCACGGAGCCGGCCGTAAACTGGATACAGGTAGACGGCGTTGCCAGCAGGCAAACACCATTGCGTGTCTGATCCAGTTCCTGATGAATGTGCCCCCAGAGTACAATTTTTACCTGTGGAAAACGGTCGACCACCCGCCAGAAGGCATCACGATTCCGCAGCCCGATCGGCGACATCCATCGGGTATCGATTTCAATCGGATGATGGTGCAGGGCAATCAAAGCCGGTGTGTCCGGATTTTCGCTGAGCGTTTTTTCAAGGAAGGCCAGCTCGGACTCCGCCAGCTCACCAAATACTTTTCCGGGAACCGAGGTATCCAATAGCACAAACTGCCAGCCACCCTGAACAATGTGGCGCTGATCGGCCTGGCTTTCGGCAGCGATACGGGCCAGCAATGGCGAGTCATCATGATTGCCAGCCATCCAGGCCGAGGGGCAACGAAATGCCTTCAGTTTGTCACCAAAAAGCCGGTAGGCTTCTTCGGTCGCGTCCTGGGCGATATCACCAGTAGCAAGGATAAGATCCGGTTGGCCATGATTCTGGAGAACCTGTTCGATAACGGCATCCAGGCTGTCTCTGGTATTGACGCCCAACAGTTCACCGGCCGGATCGGCCATCAGGTGCGGGTCGGTCAGCTGCAGCACCCGGAGGGCACGCGGGTTGTCGTTCTGTGTCATGGCACTCGTGTTTCTTGCGTTGTCGCAACACTCACCGGTGATGCAGGCATGGTGGCAGATTATTCAGTTTTTACGACTGCATCCAGAATATTCATCACATTCTGTTCAGGCATTGGCGCCCAATTGCCTGTTTTGACAACTCTCGCACAATCTGGTGCGGACTCTAGGCCAATACACGAAGAACAGACATACAACCTTAGTCCACGCCCTCGCCGGCAGACCAGGCAGCGTGCTCCATGGGAAGGTGACCAAATCGCAGGCAGTAGTCCAGCCAGTCGGCCAGGAAACTGTTGACCTGCACTTTCTCGTCCGGGTGATGCATGAACCGGTTAGGATAATCGTTCACAGGCGCGATCTGCCTGTCACGATAGCAGCTGATGACTTCCGCCATATTGGCGTCATGATATACCCGCACCGTCAACTGGGGATTGTTCAGCCAGCGACCGGAGTTGTGCACCTGTTCCAGCAGCAGGGTCTCAGTGAACTTCGTAGTTTGCAGCACTTCTATGCGAACCCGCCCCAGATACTGATGCTCGCGATGAAGTTCAAACTCGCAAACGGGGCGGCCCCTGGCCTCCAGCTTACGCAACCGATGAAGCCGCATGTAATTGCCATCACACAGCGCGCCGAAACGTCGTAAATCCGGTACGTAGCGCCGGGGTTTCATCACCCATTCTGTCATATCAGCTCCAACCTTCCCGCAATCGCGGGCGATTCAACTGCAACCACTGCAGTGCGATAATCGCTGCGGCGTTATTGATACGTCCATCATAAATCATTGCGATGGCCTCGTCGGCGCTGAATACGTGGGCACGGATGTCTTCGTGTTCATGCTCCATTCCATAAAGGCCACCCGCTGCTTCGGTGCTGATACGACCGCAATAGAGGTGAATCAGTTCCGTGCTTCCGCCGGGAGAGACCAGATAATCGCAGATTTTATCCAGCGGCTTGAACGTCAGCCCAGCCTCTTCCTGGCCTTCCCGCTGGGCAACCTCTTCCGGGGATTCCCCGTCTTCATTCATGCCGGCGACAAGCTCCAGCAGCCAGGGAGACTGGTCGCGGCCGAGGGCGCCAAGGCGGAATTGTTCCAGAAGAACGACCTCGTCCCGATCCGGATCGTAAGGCAATACGCAGGTGGCATCGCCGCGGATGAAGAGTTCGCGGGTGAAGGTGGGCATTTCCCTGCCGTCGAAACGGGTGTGGGTCAGCCAGAGCTTATCCATGCGGAAGAAGCCCTGGAAAACGGTTTCGCGCTTTTCGATTTTTACGTCGGTGTCTTTGAACTGGAAGGGTTCGGTCATTTCAGATTTCAGATCCGTATTTGAGAACGATTCTGAACGATAGCCCTTGTTTCAGCTTGGGTGCAAGCCTTGTGCATGGACTTCTCTGCATTCTGGCTTTGGTACAAGACAGTCATTGGGGCCTCCCTCCCAAAACACGCTCAAGCCCGTCCATGGGGCGCTTGGGCTCCCTGCCCGGCCAAAGCACCAAGCCAAGAAGGCTAGAAGCCCAACTCAGACCTTGTCATAAAGCTTGGATCCGGCCTCCACAAACTCCCTGGATTTTTCCTTCATACCGGCGTCCACCGCGGAGACCTCATCAAGGCCGTGTTCCTTGGCGTACTCCCGTACTTCCTGGGAAATCTGCATGGAGCAGAACTTAGGGCCGCACATGGAGCAGAAGTGAGCCACTTTGGCGGAATCCTTTGGCAGGGTTTCGTCGTGGAAGGCACGGGCCGTGTCCGGATCCAGGCCGAGGTTGAACTGATCTTCCCAGCGGAACTCGAAGCGGGCCTTGGACAGGGCGTTGTCGCGGATCTGGGCGCCGGGATGCCCTTTTGCCAGATCAGCGGCGTGAGCGGCGATCTTGTAGGTGATGATGCCGGTTTTGACGTCGTCCTTGTTAGGCAGGCCCAGGTGCTCTTTCGGAGTGACGTAGCAAAGCATGGCGCAACCGAACCAGCCAATCATCGCCGCACCAATGCCGGAGGTGATGTGGTCATAACCGGGGGCAATGTCGGTGGTCAATGGCCCGAGGGTGTAGAACGGGGCTTCGTCACAGCATTCCAGCTGCTTATCCATATTCTCCTTGATCAACTGCATGGGCACGTGGCCCGGGCCTTCGATCATGCACTGGACATCATGTTTCCAGGCAATCTTGGTGAGCTCACCCAGGGTTTCCAGTTCGCCGAACTGGGCTTCATCGTTGGCATCGGCAATGGAGCCTGGGCGCAGCCCGTCACCGAGGCTGAAAGCCACGTCATAAGCCTTCATGATTTCGCAGATGTCTTCGAAGTGCTCGTACAGGAAGCTCTCCTGATGGTGAGCCAGGCACCACTTTGCCATGATAGAGCCGCCGCGGGACACAATGCCGGTGGTGCGTTTCGCCGTCATGGGTACATGATGCAGCCTCACGCCAGCGTGGATGGTGAAGTAATCCACCCCCTGCTCTGCCTGCTCAATCAGCGTGTCCTTGAATATCTCCCAGGTCAGGTCTTCGGCCACGCCGCCGACTTTTTCCAGTGCCTGGTAGATAGGCACGGTGCCGATAGGAACCGGGGAGTTGCGGATGATCCATTCCCGGGTTTCATGGATGTTCTTTCCGGTAGACAGGTCCATGATGGTGTCGGAACCCCAGCGGGTTCCCCAGGTCAGTTTTTCCACTTCTTCCTCGATGGAGGAACTGACCGCCGAGTTACCGATGTTACCGTTGATTTTCACCAGAAAGTTGCGGCCGATGATCATCGGTTCGGTTTCCGGGTGGTTGATGTTGTTGGGAATGATCGCCCGGCCGCGGGCGACCTCGTCCCGGACAAATTCCGGCGTGATTTCCTGCGGCAGGGACGCCCCGAAGGACTGGCCCGGATGCTGATCCTCCAGAAGCCCTTGTTCCCGCGCATCCTGCAGCTTCATGTTCTCGCGGATAGCGACGAATTCCATTTCCGGTGTGATGATGCCCTGGCGAGCGTAGTGCATCTGGCTCACATTCCGGCCGAATTTGGCCCGCAGCGGTTTGCGCTCGTCCATAAAACGGAGCGGGTCCAGCAAGGGATCTTTCATGCGGCGGCGGGTAAACTCTGAGGTGTAGTCCGCCAGCTGTTCCACGTCGCCGCGCTCTTCAATCCACGCGGCCCGGATAGGCTTCAGGCCTTTGCGCAGATCGATCGTTGCGTCCGGATCGCTGTAGGGGCCGGAAGTATCGTAGACGGCTACCGGCGCATTTTTTTCGCCACCCATGTCCGTCGGCGTGTCTCCCACGGTAATCTCCCGCATGGGCACCCGCAGATCGGGTCGGCTACCCTGTACGTAGATCTTACCGGATTGAGGCAGCGGTTCGATGGCTGCGGAATCGACTTTGGCTGAATCGCTGAGGTAGGAAGGTATTTTTGTCATCTTGCGTCCCCGGGTTGGGTAAGAAACGGGTCGCGTATGACGGAGCAGTGATCACAGGGGATAGGCCTGTGTCCGTGCTTTATTGTCTCAAATCCCTACGCCGGTATTATCCGGATCAGGTTGCGGGTTCTGCATGGCAATCTCAGCCGACTGTCAGATTTTCTGACGCCAGCACCCCGTCAAGACGCGAATTCGATATCATTGACACATACACTCTGTGCCGAATACAAGTGTAGAGCTCAGGCTGTTTATTGTCCATAATGCCACCTCGCCGGGTGAATCATTAACAGGAGAAGTCATGAAAAAACGATTGCTTTCCGGGCTGATTGGACTGCTCGCAGCCCAGCCTGCACTTTCCATGGATCTGGTTGAGACTTATGAGAAAGCACTCTCCTATGACTCCGGCATTGCTTCCGCCCGCGCCAGTTTCGAAGCACAACAGGCCGCCAGTGATGTCAGCCGCAGCAACCTGCTGCCGCAGATCAACGCATTTGGTGATGTCAGTCATACCGATACCGATGGTCCCAGCCAGGACGCCGCATATGAAACCTATGCCTTTGGCGTTGAGCTGACCCAGCCCCTGTTTCGGGCCGACGCCTGGTTCGATTACGATGCCAGCAAGTTCCAGACGGAATCCGCTCAGGCGGAATACAACCTGGCGCAGCAGCAGTTAATCCTGGACGTGGCGACAGCTTACTTCAACGTTCTTCGTGCGGCAGACACGCTCACTACAGCAGAGGCGACTGAGGCGGCCATCCAGCGGCAGTATGAGCAGGCCCAGGAGCG
>NZ_JAWLDU010000107.1:0-5133 GCF_041686475.1 Marinobacter sp. | reverse complement strand
GCGAGGGCGTGCTCGTCGGTGGGGAAATGGCCCGGTACCCAGTCCAGAATAACGCCGATGTTGTTCTGGTGGCACTGGTCTACCAGATAGCGCAGGTCGTCCGGTGTGCCGAACCGGCTAGTGGGCGCGTAGTATCCGGTGGTCTGGTAGCCCCAGGATTCATCCAGCGGGTGCTCGGTAACCGGCAGGAGTTCAATGTGGGTGAACTGCATCTCCAGCACATAGGGGATCAGCTGGTCGGCCAGTTCGCGGTACGTCAGCCATCGCCCGGAACCATGATGGCGCCAGGACCCGGCATGTACCTCGTAGATTGAAATGGGCGAGTCCTGCCAGTTCCAGCGCCCCCGCCGCGACAGCCAGTCACCGTCGTTCCAGCTGAAATGCCCCCGCTCGGTCACCACAGCGGCTGTGGCGGGCCTCATTTCGAAGGCCTGGCCATAGGGATCGGTTTTCAGAAGCTCACGACCGTGGTCTGTCGATATGGCGAACTTGTAGAGAGCGCCGGCACCGATGTCTGGAACAAAGCATGACCACACCCCCATGCCTTCGTGCAGGCTCATCTCGTGGGTTCCGGAACGCCATTGATTGAAATCTCCGACAACGCTGACCGCCCTGGCATGGGGCGCCCAGACAGCGAACCTCACCCCCTCCACGCCCCGATTCTTGCAGAGGTGGGCGCCCAGAACATTATAGATATGCCAATGCCGGCCTTCGGCAAAGAGGTGAAGGTCGAACTCACTGAGCGTTGGACTGTCCATAGACCGTGCAATCCCTAACCAGGTGGAGCTTTCATTGGACGTCAGCGGGCCTGTTTAAAAAATGACCCGAAACAAGTTTACGTCATAATTCCGTGATAGTGTTCTAGTATAGTTACAGACGTCAAAAACGTGGCAAATCCTTGCGGTTCGAAAAACGGGCACAGGGAAGGTTTTTTTCAGGGAAGCAGCTATGCATACGGCAAAGCGGTTCGTCAGTCGTCTCACACGTCAAACTCTCGCGCTGGTTCTGGCCGGGGGGCGAGGTTCCCGGCTCCACGACCTTACCAACTGGCGCGCCAAACCAGCGGTTCCCTTCGGTGGCAAGTTCCGGATCATCGATTTCCCCCTCTCCAACTGCATCAATTCAGGCATCGGCCAGGTTGGCGTGGTCACCCAGTACAAATCCCACTCGCTAATCCGGCACATCCAGCGTGGCTGGGGATTCCTGCGTGGTGAACTGGATGAATTTGTCGAACTGCTACCGGCCCAGCAACGCATCGAAACCTCCTGGTATGAAGGGACAGCGGATGCGGTTCTTCAGAATCTCGACATCATCCGCAGCCACAGGCCTGAATACGTGCTGATTCTCGCCGGTGACCATGTTTATAAGATGGATTATGGCACCATGCTGGCTGCTCACGTTGAAAGTGAAGCGGATATCACCGTGGGCTGCATTGAGGTGCCTCTTAATGAAGCCTCCGCATTCGGTGTCATGTCGGTGGATGATGATCTCAGGGTTACCGAATTTGTTGAAAAGCCGGAACATCCCGAAGCGATGCCCGGCCATCCCGGCAAAGCCCTGGCTTCCATGGGCATTTACGTGTTCAGCACCCAGGTATTATTTGATGAACTGACCCGGGATCAGAAGATGGACGGCAAGTCCTCCCATGATTTTGGCAAAGATATCATTCCCTCGGTTATCAAGCGCCTGCGGGTGACAGCTTTCCCTTTCCGCGATCCGGTACAGAACAAACCGGCCTACTGGCGGGACGTGGGAACCATAGACGCACTCTGGCAGGCCAACCTCGAACTGATCGGCATCAGCCCCGAGCTGAATCTGTACGACTCCCACTGGCCGATATGGACCTATCAGGAACAACTGCCACCGGCCAAATTCGTATTCGACGATGACAACCGGCGCGGCATGGCGGTGGATTCCATGGTGGCAGGGGGCTGCATTGTCTCGGGTGCAGTGGTTAAACATTCCCTTTTATTTTCACAGGTTAAAGTTCACTCTTACAGTGAAATCTCGGACTCGGTCATCTACCCGGATGTGGATATTGGCCGCCGCTGTCACATCCGCAATGCACTGATCGACCGTGGCTGCCGCATACCGGAAGGTTCCCGCATCGGTTTCGACGATGCAGAGGACCGCAAGCGCTTCCATGTTTCGCCCAAGGGTATTGTGCTGGTCACGCCGGAGATGCTCGGACAGGATTATCCCCATGGCCTCTGAAACCAGAACCCCGGTCGTTTTGTGCTGGCACATGCATCAGCCTTCCTACCAGGATATGCGCACCGGCGAATTCCTGTTTCCCTGGGTGTACCTCCATACCATCAAGGACTACAGCGACATGGCGGCGCATCTGGAGAATGAACCGGAGGCCCGTGCGGTGGTCAATTTCGCCCCGGTTCTGCTCGAACAGATCGAAACCTACCTGGTGCAGATTGAGCGGTGGCGCCATGGCGCTGGCGAAATTGGAGACCCGCTGCTTTCCGCGCTGGTGGCAGCGGAATTGCCTGAGACTGGAACGCCGGCCTTCCTTGACCTGATGGAAAAATCCCTGAGGGCAAACCCCGAGAGGATCATCCGACGCTACCCGGCGTACGCGCGACTGGCTGAGCTTGCCGACATCTACCGCAAAAAACCGGAGCTGCAGAGATACATCTCCAGCCGGTTCCTGTCGGATCTGCTGGTCTGGTATCACTTGGGCTGGATGGGAGAAACCATAAGGCGGGACAACCATTGCATCCAGAGCCTGCAGGAGAAAGGTTATAACTTTTCGATGGAAGACCGGCGGGTGCTGCTGGATGTTATTTTCGATGTCCTGTCCGGCATCGGCCCCAGGTATCGGCACCTGGCCCACAAAGGGCAGGTAGAGCTGTCTGTCAGCCCCTATACCCACGCTATGCTGCCGCTGTTACTCGCACTGGAGTCTGCCCGTGAGGCTATGCCGGAGATCGCTTTGCCTGCCCACAGCCATTATCCGGGCGGCGAAGAGCGGTCCGGCTGGCAACTGGAAAAGGCAAGAATGGTATTCCAGCGATTTTTCGGGATCGAGCCAGTTGGCTGCTGGGCCTCCGAGGGCGGGCTTAGCCAGGCGACACTGGGCGTGCTGGGGCAGCATGGTTTCCAATGGACTGCCAGCGGCGATTCTGTGATTCACAACAGCCTCAATCTGGCCCGGGAGCAGGAACCGGAATTGTCCGATTCCGGCATCCACCAGCCCTATAGCTTCGGAGAATCACCAGTGACGGTGTTCTTCCGGGACGACGGGCTGTCCGACCTGATTGGCTTCACCTATGCCGACTGGCACGCAAAAGACGCCGTTGGCGACCTGGTTCACCATATGGAAAACATCGCCAGTGAAGCCAAAGGCAAACCCGGTCCGGTTATTTCCGTGATTATGGACGGTGAGAACGCCTGGGAGTACTACCCGGAGAACGGGTTCCATTTTCTGGATGAACTCTATCGGGTGCTTGCCCATCACCCTCGGCTGGAATTGACCACCTACCAGGAACTGACCGCCAACCCGGTTTCAGAACCGGTTCGCCTGCCGCACCTGGTGGCCGGAAGCTGGATTTACGGCACCTTCTCAACCTGGATCGGTGACCCGGACAAGAACCGCGCCTGGGATCTGTTGTGCGAGGCAAAAATTCATTACGACCGGGTGATGGACAATGGCAGCCTCAATGCGGAGCAGAAAGAATCCGCAAAACAACAATTGGCAATCTGCGAGGGCTCTGACTGGTTCTGGTGGTTCGGGGATTACAACCCGGCCCAGATCGTCAGCGATTTCGAGCATCTGTATCGCAGGCACCTGGTGAACCTGTATGAGATAATCGGCTACCCCGCACCGGCTTCTGTTTTCCAGAAATTGAGCCAGGGCAGCGGGGAACCTGCTCGGAGTGGCACCATGCGCCCGGGCCATGAAGCGGATAATCCGGCATGACCTTGAGCTGCAGCCACGATCTGTTCAGTACCCGCAGGGCAGGTGTATTACTTCACCCCACCAGCCTGCCGGGAGACTGGGGTGTTATGGGCGCAAGCGCCCGCCGATTTATCGATTTTCTGGCAGACAGTGGAGTGAGTATCTGGCAAACACTTCCCATCGGTCCTACTCACAGGGATCTGTCGCCTTACCAATCCCTCAGTGCCCACGCCGGCAACCCGGAATTCATCGATTTATCGGAACTCACCCGGACAGGGCTGCTGGCAGAACATGAATTGAAGCAGTCAACGCCCCGCCATCAACTGCTGAGCCTGGCAGCGCAGCGTTTTCACGATAACCGGAGCCCGGGACTTGACGGAATGGACCAGGCCGGTTATCGGCATTTCCGGAAAGCCAATGATTACTGGTTGGGCGACTTCTGCCTTTTCTGCGCCATCCGGGAGGTTCAGGCATCACCCGGCTGGCTTCAGTGGCCAGAATCCCTGCGGGACCGGCACCCGGATGCGCTGCAGGAGTTCATGGATCACAACTCGCAACGGCTTTACCGGATTGGTTTCGAGCAGTTCCTCTTCAACCATCAATGGCAGGCCTTGCGGCGCTATGCCAGAGACCGTGAAGTTCTGCTGTTCGGCGACATCCCTATCTTCGTGGCCCACGACAGCGCGGATGTGTGGGCCAACCGGCATCTTTTCAAAATCGACGAGCAGGGCGAACCCACCGTAGTGGCCGGCGTGCCACCGGACTATTTTTCGTCTGATGGCCAGCACTGGGGCAATCCGTTGTACGACTGGGAAGCCATGGCGGAGCGGGGCTATCAATGGTGGCTGGAGCGCCTCGAAAGTCAGCACCACCTGTTTGATCTGATCCGGATTGATCATTTTCGCGGCCTCCAGGCCTACTGGGAAATTCCCGCAGAAACGCCTCAACCCCGATACGGCTATTGGGTACCCGGGCCTGGAGACCATTTTCTGGAGGCCTGTTTCAGCCGATTCCCTGACCTGCCTCTGGTGGCGGAAAATCTGGGCATCATAAGCAACGAGGTGGAGGAACTCCGGAAACGGTTCCGGTTGCCCGGCATGACGGTGATGCAATTCGGCTTTGACGGCAGCCCCGACAACCCCCATCTGCTGAACAATCATCATCCAAGGGATCTTGTATACACCGGGACACATGACAACGACACCACCATGGGCTGGTACCAG
>NZ_JAWLDU010000049.1:0-22668 GCF_041686475.1 Marinobacter sp. | reverse complement strand
ATGTCTGACCTGAAAGACCCGAGAGTTCTGTTCGCTGCCGAGCGCACTTTGCTTGCCTGGAATCGCACCAGTCTGTCCTTCATCGCGTTCGGTTTTCTGATCGAACGGGCAGGCCTGCTGCTGCATGTGTTGGCGCCGGAGAGCGTGGGCGTGGTGAATGCCATGCTGGGATTCTGGATTGGCATTCTGTTTATTCTGCTGGGGGCTTTTGCCGCGGTGTGGTCGTCGCGCCAGTTTCGCGCCCTGTTGCGTACTCTCAGTCCGGCGGAGTTTCCCACCGGATACGGGTTCCGCTGGGGGCTCGCAGTCAACATGGTTGTGGCGTTCCTGGGCCTTGTGCTGGTCGGCGCGCTGTTCATTGGCCGCGGGTAGGGCGCTACCCACGGCCCAGTCCGCTGGCTTGTTATGGTCTTGGCCTGCGGTCACCTTCCATGATCTTGGCCACGAATACCGATTTGCCGTACTCCTCGAACGACCATTTCATGGTGTCTGAAAGCACCCGCATCACCTCATCGTATTCCCCGAACATCTCTGTGCTCATGCGCCCGGGATAGATTTCCAACCCACTTTTTTCCAGCCGCTCAATCAGCGCCCGGATGGGTGGCTTGTAGTCATCGGCGAGTGGATAACAACTTAATTGCACTGATAAAAACATATTACCTCCCGGGTTCAGTAACCCATGGCTGACGATGTGCTGCGGCGCGGGTCCGCGCCGCCATGCAGAGTGCCATCGCTGTCGATCAGTATGCTCTGGATAGCACCCATGGCACTACCACTTACCATCTTGTGGCCTTTCTTCTCCAGTAACCGCACGGTATCGGGGCTGATACCCTGCTCAATGCGGATCTCGTCCGGAAGCCACTGGTGATGAATCCTTGGTGCACTGACCGCAGACTGTATGTTCATATTATGGTCAATTACATTGAGCACCACCTGCAAGGTGGTGGTGATAATTCGCGAGCCACCGGGGCTGCCGGTGACCAGATAGTTGCGGCTATCGCGCCTGATGATGGTCGGCGACATGGAGCTCAGCATGCGTTTGGCTGGTTCCACCTTATTAGCCTCACCACCGATCAGTCCATAGGCGTTGGGTTCACCCGGTTTGGCGCTGAAATCATCCATTTCGTTGTTCAGCAGGAAGCCGGCGCCGGTCACTGTAATGCCGGAACCGTAACTGAAGTTGATGGTGTAGGTGTTGGAAACGGCATTGCCCCAGCGGTCGACGATTGAGAAATGAGTGGTTTCCGGGCTTTCATAGGTTTCCGGATCGCCGGCGCGGATGTCGGAGGAGGGGCGGGCCTTGTCCGAGTCGATGGTTTTGCGAAGTGATTCGCCATACGCCTTGCTGGTCAGCCCACTGAGGGGCACATCCACAAAGTCGGTATCCCCAAGGAACTCTGCCCGGTCTGCGTAGGCCAGTTTCATGGCTTCGGCCATGTGGTGAATGCTGGCAGCGGAATTTTGGCCAAACTCGGCGAGCGGGAAGCCCTCAAGGATATTGAGTATCTGAACAATATGGGTACCACCGGAGGAGGGCGGCGACATGGAATAGATGTCGTGGCCCCGGTAGCTGCCGTGGACCGGTTGGCGAATTTGTGGCTGGTAGTTTTTCAGGTCATCCAGAGTAATAAGACCGTCGTGACGCTCCATTTCTTCCGCGATGAGTTGTGCAGTTTTGCCCTCATAGAAACCTTCGATGCCCTGGTCGGCAATGCGCTGCAGGGTGTCTGCCAGTTCCGGCTGCCGGAAGCGTTCGCCGGGCTGCCAGGCCGAACCATCCTCTTTATAAAAGGTTTCAAGGGTGGCGGGCCATCGCTCCAGCCGCTCGCGGGCCTGCTCCAGGCCCTCTGTAAAACGGTCGGGCACCACAAAGCCCTCCCGCGCCAGTATTATTGCCGGCGCCAGCGCCTGCTCCAGGGGCAGTGTGCCATGCCGCTCCAGTGCCATGGCGAGGCCGGCGACGGTGCCGGGCACCCCGGCTGCCTTGTGGGTGAAACGGCTGCGGTTCGGCACCACCTCACCGTCATCATCCTGGAACATCGTTTCCGTGGCTGCGGCCGGCGCTTTCTCGCGGTAGTCGATGGCTTCAACGGCTTCGCCGTTGCCGGGCGCGTAAAGCATGAAACCCCCGCCGCCGATGTTCCCGGAGCGCGGCTGGGTGACGGCCAGTGCAAAACCGGCGGTGACCGCTGCATCCATGGCATTGCCGCCGTCTCTGAGAACCTCGAGTGCCACTTCTGTGGCCAGCGTGTGGCTGGTCGCCACCATCCCGTTTGTTGCTTTGACCGGGTGATGCCTCTGCCCTTCAAGAATGGCGTCGGCCAGGGCGGGCTGCAGTGGCAGGAGTAATGAAATGGTAATGATCAGTTTCGTGGCCAGTGAATGGCCCGGTACGGCTTTCTTCATACGTACCTGTAGGGGGTGTCTGTCCATGTCAGTGCGCCTCGTTTCTGATGCTCAGATAGGCTATCATAGCCGGTCATTTTTAAGGGTGTGAACCTGCGCGCCCGCTTTCCCGGACCAGATTAAGGAAAGGCTTCCATGGAGCATACCTATCGTCTTGTAATTTCCTGCCCGGACCGGGTGGGGATCGTCGCCAAGGTCAGTAACTTTCTGTCGACCTACAATGGCTGGATTACTGAGGCGAGCCACCATTCCGATACCCAGACTGGCTGGTTTTTCATGCGGCACGAAATCAAGGCCGACTCGATTCCGTTCGGGCTTGAGCAGTTCCGTATTGCCTTCGAGCCCATTGCCCGTGAGTTCGATATGAACTGGCACATCGCTGATTCGGCCCGGCCCAAGAAAGTCATCCTTATGTGCAGCAAGGAGTCCCACTGCGTGGCCGACCTGCTTCATCGCTGGCACAGCAAGGAAATCAATGCCGAGATCGTTGCCGTCATCTCCAACCATGAAGATCTCAGGCGCATGGTGGAGTGGCACGAAATACCCTATCACTGCATTGCCGTGGACAAGAACAACCGCGATGAAGCGTTCGGTGAGGTGGATGGCCTGATCGAAGGCTACGAGGCCGATGTGGTTGTTCTGGCCCGGTACATGCAAATACTGCCGGCCAGTCTGTGCGAAAAATACTCAGGCAAGGTGATTAACATCCATCATAGCTTCCTGCCGTCCTTCGCCGGCGCCCGGCCATACCACCAGGCGTACAGCCGCGGTGTGAAGCTGATAGGTGCTACCTGCCACTACGTGACGCAGGATCTGGATGAAGGCCCCATTATCGAGCAGGATGTGATCCGCGTCAGCCACAGTGACTCCATCGAAGACTTGGTGCGCCTGGGCAAAGACGTGGAGAAAAATGCCCTGTCCCGGGGGTTGAGAGCGCACATTGAAGACCGCGTGATCACCTACGAAAACAAGACCGTGGTTTTTGACTGACGGACACTGCCTTATGCCCCGCTAAAGGGTTGAATGTGGTAGTATTGGCCGCTTGTTAAAGAATAACTATGGGGCGCTCTGAAGGGCCCTGAAACGACTTCCAGCAAATGCAAAGGAACCTTTCTCGATGGGTGAGTTAGCCAAAGAGATCCTGCCGGTAAATATTGAAGATGAGCTGAAGCAGTCCTACCTCGATTACGCCATGAGCGTCATCGTCGGTCGTGCGCTTCCGGATGTGCGGGACGGCCTCAAGCCGGTACACCGCCGCGTACTGTTTGCCATGTCCGAGCTCAATAACGACTGGAACAAGGCTTACAAGAAGTCCGCCCGCGTGGTGGGTGACGTTATCGGTAAATACCATCCCCATGGTGATTCCGCTGTTTACGACACCATTGTCCGTATGGCCCAGCCCTTCTCCCTGCGATATCCGCTGGTGGATGGCCAGGGCAACTTTGGCTCCATCGATGGTGATAACGCAGCCGCCATGCGTTACACCGAGATCCGCATGGAGAAGATTGCCCACTCCCTGCTGGCGGATCTGGAAAAGGAAACGGTTGATTTCGTCCCCAACTACGACGGCACCGAGCAGATTCCGGAAGTATTGCCCACGCGGGTTCCGAATCTGCTGGTCAACGGCTCATCCGGTATTGCCGTGGGTATGGCTACCAACATTCCGCCCCACAACCTCACTGAAATCGTGAATGGTTGCCTGGCGCTGATCGACAACCCGGATATGACCGTTGACGATCTGATGCAGCACATTCCGGGGCCGGACTTTCCCACCGAAGGCATTATCAATGGCCGCGCCGGTATTGTTGAGGCCTATCGCACCGGCCGCGGGCGCATCTACATCCGCGCCCGTCATGAAATCGAGCATGACAAGAAAACCAACCGTGATGCCGTCATCATTACCGAGCTGCCTTACCAGCTGAACAAGGCACGGCTGATCGAGAAAATTGCAGAGCTGGTTAAAGAGAAACGCCTGGAAGGCATTACCGAGCTGCGGGACGAGTCCAACAAGGAAGGCATACGAGTAGTGATCGAGCTGCGCCGTGGTGAGAATCCGGACGTGATCGTCAACAACCTGTTCGCCCATACCCAGCTTCAGACTGTATTCGGCATCAACATGGTTGCGCTGATCAACGGTGAGCCGAAGATCCTCAACCTGAAGGAAATGCTGGATGCGTTTGTTCGCCACCGCCGGGAAGTGGTTACCCGCCGCACCATCTACGAATTGCGCAAAGCCCGGGACCGCGGCCATATCCTGGAAGGCCTGACGGTAGCGCTGGCGAATATTGATGAAATTATCGCCCTTATCAAGGCTTCTCCGGGAGCGGCCGAGGCAAAAGAAAAGCTGATGGCTCAGGGTTGGGCTCCGGGTGACGTTCTTGGCATGCTGGAGCGTGCGGGCGAAGACGCCTGTCGACCGGACGACCTGCCGGAGATCTATGGTTTGCGCAAGGGCCTGTATCACCTGTCGCCGGAACAGGCACAGGCAATCCTGGATCTGCGCCTGCACCGCCTGACCGGTCTTGAGACCGAGAAGCTGCAAAATGAGTACAAGGAAATCCTTGAAAAGATCGCTGATCTGCTGGAAATTCTGGCGGATCCGGACCGTTTGATGCAGGTTATCCGGGAAGAGCTGGAAGCCATTGTTACCGAGTTTGGCGACAAGCGTCTTACCGAAATTACCAGCTCCAAGCGTGACCTGACTATTGCCGATCTGATCGACGAGGAAGATCTGGTGGTGACCATCTCTCACGGTGGTTACGCCAAGACCCAGGCTGTTGAAGACTATCAGGCCCAGCGCCGTGGTGGCCGTGGCAAGGCTGCAACATCCATGAAAGACGAGGATTTCGTCGAGAAACTGCTGGTTGCCAACTCCCACGACACCATTCTGTGCTTCTCCAACCGGGGCAAGGTTTACTGGCTGAGGGTATTTGAAATTCCCCGTGCAAGCCGTGCCTCACGCGGTCGCCCGATGGTGAATATCCTGCCGCTGGATGAGGGTGAGCGTATCACCACCTTCCTGCCGGTTCGTGATTACCCGGAAGATCAGTATGTGCTGATGGCAACGTCCGCCGGTGTGGTAAAGAAAACCCCATTACCGAACTTCTCCCGCCCGCGCAGCAGTGGCCTGATTGCCCTGTCGCTGGACGAGGGCGACACCCTGATTGGCGCGGCCATTACCAAGGGCGATGCGGAAGTCATGCTGTTCTCCACCGCCGGCAAGGCCGTGCGCTTCAATGAAGAGGCGGTACGTCCGATGAGCCGGACAGCCCGTGGCGTTCGTGGCATCAAGATGCCGGCAGGGCATCACGTGGTCTCGCTGATCATTCCCCAGGAGGGTGCAGTGTTGCTGACAGCCAGTGAAAATGGCTACGGCAAGCGCACCACCTTTGACGAGTTCCCGACATACAGCCGGGGCAGCCAGGGCGTTATTGCCATGCAGTGTTCCGAGCGTAACGGTAACCTGGTCAGGGCATTGCAGTTGTTTGATGGCGACGAAATGATGCTGATCTCTGATAAGGGCACGCTGGTACGTACCCGCACCGATGAAGTTTCGATTCTGAGCCGCAATACCCAGGGTGTTCGCCTGATCAAGCTGAGCCAGGAAGATGAACGTCTTGTGGGTGTTGAGCGTATTGCCGAAACCGATGCAGAAGATGAGGCCGGTTTAGTAGTAGATGGTGAAACCATTGTCGATGGTGAGGACGATGAGCAGGGCGTATAACTTTTGTGCAGGCCCGGCAACCTTGCCGGAGCCCGTGCTGCAACAGGCGCGGGAAGAAATGCTGGACTGGCGCGGCAGCGGCATGTCGGTGATGGAAATGAGCCATCGCGGTGACGAGTTCGTGGAAATCGCCGATACCGCCGAAAAGGATCTCCGGGACCTCGCCGGGGTTCCCGACGATTATGCGGTGCTCTTTATGCAGGGCGGGGCTTCCAGCCAGTTCGCAACCATTCCACTGAACCTGCTGGGCGACAGGACATCTGCGGATTACGTCAATACCGGCATCTGGTCGAAGAAGGCCATTGCCGAGGCGAGCCGGTATGCCCGGGTTAATGTGGCGGCCAGCAGCGAAGCAGATGGCTTTACCAGTGTTCCCGGCCCGGACAGCTGGAATACTAGTGCTGATGCGGCCTACCTGCACTATACGCCCAACGAAACTATCGGTGGCCTGGAGTTTGATTTTGTACCCGAGAGCGGTTCCGTGCCGCTGGTTGCGGACATGTCCTCCACCATGCTGTCACGCCCGCTGGACGTCTCGAAATTCGGCCTGATCTACGCCGGTGCCCAGAAGAACATTGGGCCTTCCGGTCTCGTGGTGGTCATTATTCGCAAGGATCTGTTGGGCAAGGCTCTCGAGATCACGCCTACGATGATGAACTACCAGGTGATTGCGGATAACGGCTCCATGTACAACACGCCGGCGACGTATTCATGGTACCTGGCCGGCCTGGTGTTCAAATGGCTGAAAGAGCAGGGCGGTGTCACGGCAATGGGAGAGATTAACCGTCGCAAAGCCAGCAAGCTGTATGGCTTTATTGACGAGAACGATTTCTACGCCAACCCGATCTCGCCGCGGTTTCGTTCGTGGATGAACGTTCCTTTCACTCTCGCGGACGAGGCCCTCAACGACGCCTTCCTGCAAGGAGCGAATGAACGTGGTCTGCTGAATCTCAAGGGCCATCGCTCCGTGGGCGGTATGCGCGCAAGCATCTATAACGCCATGCCCGAAGCGGGCGTTGATGCGCTGATCGACTACATGACCGTATTTGCGAAGGAGCGGGGCTGATCATGAACAGTGATGAGCAGGTGCGTCTGGGGCAGCTGAGGCAAGAGATTGACCGGTTGGACCGGGAAATCATGGAGCTGATCAGCAAAAGGGCCGAGTGCGCCCAGGAAGTGGCCCGGGTAAAAATGGAGGCCAACCCCGGCGAGGATGTGTTTTTCTATCGTCCGGAGCGCGAAGCCCAGGTGTTGCGGCGCATCAAGGATAGCAACCCCGGGCCATTGTCGGGTGAAGAGATGGCCCGGTTGTTCCGGGAGATCATGTCCGCCTGCCTTGCGCTTGAAAAGCCCATGCATATCGCCTTCTTGGGACCGATTGGTACCTTTACCCAGGCTGCGGCGCTCAAGCACTTTGGCCATTCGGTGGTCAGCGTTCCGCTGCCGGCCATCGATGCGGTTTTCCGCGAGGTGGAATCCGGCGCCGCCCACTATGGCGTGGTTCCCGTGGAGAACTCCACCGAAGGCATGATCAACCATACCCTGGACATGTTCATGACCTCGCCGCTGAAAATCTGCGGTGAAGTCCAGCTGCGGATCCACCATCACCTGATGGTGTCGCCAAAGCACAAGAACCAGGAAATTGTCCGCATCTATTCCCACCAGCAGTCATTTGCCCAATGCCGGCAGTGGCTGGATGCGCACCGGTATGGCATCGAGCGTGTCACCGTCAGCAGTAATGCCGAGGCGGCGAGACGTGCAGCAGAAGAACCGGGTACGGCAGCCATAGCCGGTGATATGGCGGCAGAGCTCTACGGCCTGGAAATGCTGGCCACCAGCATTGAAGACCGCCCTGACAACACCACCCGCTTCCTGATTATCGGGCGCGAGGAAGTGCCGGCCAGTGGCAGTGACAAGTCTTCCATACTCGTGTCCATGCGTAACAAACCCGGTGCGCTCTACCAGTTGCTGGAGCCGTTCCACAAGCACGGCCTGAGCCTGACGCGCATCGAGACGCGGCCATCGCCGAGCGGCACCTGGGCCTACGTGTTCTACATCGACTTTGAAGGCCACGTGGATGACGGGCAGGTCAGTAAGGTGCTCTCTGAAATCGATGAAGAGGCCGTAGAGTTAAAGCGCCTTGGGTCCTATCCCATCGGGGTCCTGTAACGAAACACCAATTGCTGAGGAAGGGTGACATGTCGATTGATTACCAAAGTCTGGCGGTCAAAGGTGTACAGGCGTTATCTCCCTACCAGCCTGGCAAGCCCATTGACGAGCTGGCGCGGGAACTGGGTCTTGACCCCGACAGCATCATCAAGCTGGCAAGCAATGAAAACCCCCTTGGGCCCAGCCCGAAAGTGCTTGCGGCTGTGCAGAAGACTCTGGGTGAGCTCTGCCGCTACCCTGATGGCAATGGTTTCGAGCTTAAACAGGCGCTGTCAGCGCGCTATGGTGTTGTGCCGTCGCAGATAACCCTCGGCAACGGGTCCAACGATGTGCTGGAAGTGATTGCCCGGTGCTTTGCCGATCCTGCCTGCGAAGTGGTGTTTTCTCAGTATGCCTTTGCCATTTATGCCCTGGTGACCCAGGCAATTGGTGCCACTGGCGTCTCGGTCCCTGCCAAAGAGTATGGTCATGACCTGAATGCTATGGCTGAGGCTGTAACGGACCGCACAAAGCTGGTGTTTGTGGCCAACCCCAACAATCCCACCGGCACGGTTCATGGTGGCGAGGCCATCGAGGCGTTTCTTGCCCGCATTCCCGCGCATGTGCTGGTGGTTCTCGATGAAGCCTACTGCGAATACCTTCAGGGCATGGGGTATGTTGATGGTGTGTCATTGCTGGAGCGGTTCCCTAACCTGATTGTTACACGCACCTTCTCCAAGGCCTGGGGGCTCGCCTCGCTGCGGGTCGGCTACAGTATAAGTTCCCCTGAAATAGCCAATATTCTCAACCGGGTGCGTCAGCCTTTTAATGTGGATTCGCTTGCGCTGACTGCCGCTACTGCCGTGTTGAGCGACGAATCCTACCTACAGCGTTCCCGGCAGGTGAACACCGAAGGCATGAAGCAGCTTGAGTCCGCCTTCGAACAAATGGGCCTGAACTATATTCCGTCTGCCGGCAACTTCATTGCGGTGGATGTGGGTGACTGGGCAAACGATGTGAATCGGTTGTTACTGGATCAGGGCGTGATTGTCCGGCCGGTTGGTGGCTACGGTATGCCGGGTCACCTGCGGGTCTCCATCGGCCTGCCCGAGGAGAATGACCGCTTTATCGAATCTCTGGCCCGGGCACTGGATTCACTGGCAGCCGCAGAATCCGGAAAGGGAGCCTGAGGTGCCCGGGTCTCAACCACTGTTCCAGCGCGTTGCGGTTATCGGCCTCGGCCTGATCGGCGGTTCGCTGGCCCGGGCCATACGCGAAAACGGCCTGGCCGTGACTGTCGTCGGCACCGACAAGCGCCCAGAAGAGTTGGCCCTTGGTAAAGAACTGGGCATTATCGATGAGGCTGCCGGTTCTGTTGCCGAGGTGGTGGCGGGTAGCGATCTGGTCGTGCTGGCGGTGCCTGTAAAAGCTATAAGGACAGTGCTGGAAGAAATCCGCCCGCACCTGGGCTGTAACGCAGTGCTCACGGACGTGGGCAGCACCAAGACCAGCTTTGTTAATGACGTACGTGAGGTGTTCGGCGAACTGCCTGCGAAGGTCATTCCCGGCCATCCCATAGCCGGTTCCGAGAAGAGTGGAATCAGGGCGGCAGATTCCGCTTTGTTTGCCAATCACAAGGTAATCCTGACGCCGGCAGAGAACGTCAGCCAGCCGGATCTCGACAAGCTCAAAGACCTTTGGGAAGGGTGCGGCGCTACGGTGCTAACCATGTCGGTCGCGTATCACGACGAAGTTCTTGCTGCCACAAGTCATCTTCCGCACCTGATTGCCTTTTCTCTGGTGGACACGCTGGCGGGCGAAGACGAGAATCTCGATATATTCCGGTATGCTGCGGGCGGTTTCCGGGACTTTACCCGGATTGCGGCCAGCGACCCGGTGATGTGGCACGATATCTTTCTCTCCAATCGTGACGCGGTGCTGCGGGTTATTGATCATTTCACCCACGATCTGGACCAGCTCCGCACCGCCATTGCCGATCAGGACAGTGCGACTTTATTACGGGTTTTCAGTCGCGCCAAAGCGGCGCGCGAACATTTTTCGAAAATGCTTTCAGGACAGGCTTACGTGACAAAAAACAGTGAGAAACAGGTAACGTTCCGCCTTCAGCCAGGCGGCCGTATTTCCGGCGAAATCCGTGTGCCGGGTGACAAATCCATTTCCCATCGCTCCATCATGCTCGGCGCTCTTGCAGACGGCATCACCGAAGTGAAAGGGTTCCTCGAAGGCGAAGACAGCCTTGCCACGTTGCAGGCATTCCGCGATATGGGTGTGACGATTGAGGGCCCCGATGAGGGCTTTGTCCGTATTCATGGGGTGGGGATAAACGGGCTGCAGGCGCCGCGTGGCCCGCTCTATCTGGGCAATTCCGGCACCGCCATGCGCCTGTTCTCGGGGCTGCTGGCGGCGCAGCCTTTCGACTCGGAGCTGACTGGCGATGAAAGTCTGTCGAAGCGCCCCATGGGCCGCGTCGCCGACCCGTTGCGGGCCATGGGTGCGGTTATTGATACCGCAGAGGGTGGTCGGCCACCGCTGAAGATCCGTGGCGGCCATGGTCTCACCGGCATCCACTATGACATGCCCGTGGCCAGTGCCCAGGTCAAATCCTGCCTGTTGCTCGCAGGGCTCTACGCAGAGGGTGTGACCTCGGTGACCGAGCCTGCGCCTACCCGGGATCACACCGAGCGCATGCTGGAAGGCTTCGGTTATCACGTTTACCGCGATATAGCGACCGCGAGCGTGACCGGAGGCGGACGCCTGACAGCGACTGCTATCGATGTGCCTGCCGATATTTCTTCCGCAGCGTTTTTCCTTGTAGCCGCCAGTATCGCGTCGGGTTCTGATCTGACCATCCGCCATGTGGGTATGAACCCAACTCGCGTCGGCGTCATTAATATCCTGCGCATGATGGGCGCCAATATTGAAGTTCTGGAAGAGCGAGTGATCGGCGGTGAGCCGGTTGCCGACCTCCGTGTCCGTTCTGCGGATCTCAAAGGAATAGACATCCCCGAAGATCAGGTTCCCCTGGCCATCGACGAATTTCCGGTGCTGTTCATCGCCGCCGTATGTGCGGAGGGTAGAACGGTACTGCGTGGTGCGGAGGAGCTTCGCGTCAAGGAAAGTGACCGTATCCAGGTAATGGCCGATGGCCTGACGGTGCTGGGGGTGGAAACCACTGTCACACCCGATGGTATTGTCATCGACGGCGGGCAGACTATGGCGGGAGGCACTGTCAACAGTCACGGTGATCACCGGATTGCCATGGCGTTCTCGGTGGCGTCGTTGTGCGCCAGCGGCAGCATTGAAGTGACGGATTGTGCCAACGTGGCCACGTCTTTTCCGGGTTTTGTAGAGCTGGCGAAGTGGACCGGGATCAATATCTCGGCCGGGGGAGCTGAATAATGGTTGAAGCCAAGGCACCGGTGATTACCGTGGACGGCCCTGGAGGCTCCGGTAAGGGCACCATTACACAGTTGCTCGCTCGCAGGCTGGGCTGGCACCTGCTCGACAGCGGCGCGCTTTACCGTCTTACTGCTTTGGCTGCCGAGCGTCAGGGCGTGTCACTGGACGATGAGCCGGCATTGGTGAGACTTGCCGCCAACCTGAATGTGGTATTTGAGCCCACACCGCCCGGTGAGCCGGCGAAGGTGTTGATGGGTAACTCCGATGTGACCGCAGATATACGTACTGAAACCTGTGGCGATAATGCCTCGAAGGTTGCGGTAATGCAGCCGGTTCGCAATGCACTGCTTCAGCGCCAGCGTGACTTCCGCAAGCCTCCGGGGCTGGTGGCAGACGGTCGCGATATGGGCACTGTGGTATTTCCGGACGCGCCGGTGAAGATCTTTTTGACCGCCAGTGCCGAAGAGCGTGCGCAAAGACGTTACAGCCAGTTGAAGGACGCCGGGGTCGATGTTAATATTGACGCCCTTTTAGAGGAGATACGGGTGCGCGATGAGCGGGACATGAACCGCGCCGCCGCCCCGCTCAAGCCTGCAGACGATGCGCAAGTCATTGATTCGACGGGTTTGGGTATAGAAGAGGTGCTAGTCAGGGTTATGGCCGCAGCAGGTCAGGCCTGACTACACCTTTTTGTCGTTGAAATTCCGGGTTCGGCGTTATCGGCCAGCCACTGGCTGAATCCGGATTGAAACTAACAGACCGTGTTGCTGGTAGCACGGAGTAAACTTGCGTTGATCACATAGGACACATAATGAGCGAGAGCTTTGCGGATCTTTTTGAAGAAAGCCTAAAAGAAATTGACATGCAACCGGGTTCCATCGTCCAGGGAACCGTAGTTGACGTCGATAACGACTGGGTCACCGTTAACGCCGGACTGAAGTCCGAAGGCGTTATCCCCGCCTCCCAGTTCCTTAACGAAAAAGGCGAGTTGGAAGTTGCTATTGGCGACGTTGTTGACGTAGCTCTCGACGCTGTTGAAGACGGCTTCGGCGAAACCCGTCTGTCCCGTGAGAAAGCCAAGCGCGCTGAAGCCTGGAAGGTACTCGAGAAGTCCTTCGAAGCTGAGGAAGTGGTTAAGGGTGTTATCAATGGCAAGGTCAAGGGTGGTTTCACCGTCGATCTGGCCGGCATCCGTGCCTTCCTGCCGGGCTCTCTGGTAGATGTTCGTCCGGTTCGCGACACCGCGCACCTGGAGAACAAGGAACTCGAATTCAAGGTTATCAAGCTCGACCAGAAGCGTAACAACGTGGTTGTTTCCCGCCGCGCCGTTCTGGAAGCTGAAAACAGTGCCGAGCGTGAAGCTCTCCTCGAAACCCTGACCGAAGGTCTGGAAATCAAGGGTATCGTCAAGAACCTGACCGACTACGGCGCGTTCGTGGATCTGGGTGGTGTTGACGGCCTGCTGCACATTACCGATATGGCCTGGAAGCGTATCAAGCATCCGAGCGAAATCGTCAATGTCGGTGACGAGATCAACGTCAAGGTTCTGAAATTTGACCGTGAGCGTAACCGCGTATCACTGGGTCTGAAGCAGCTGGGTGAAGATCCCTGGGTTGATATCAAGGGTCGTTATCCGGAAGGCACCAAGGTTACTGCACGTGTAACCAACCTGACCGACTACGGCTGCTTTGCCGAGCTGGAAGAAGGTGTTGAAGGCCTGGTTCACGTGTCTGAAATGGACTGGACCAACAAGAACATCCATCCGTCCAAAGTCGTTCAGGTTGGCGACGAAGTGGGCGTGATGATTCTGGACATCGACGAAGAGCGTCGTCGTATCTCCCTGGGTATCAAGCAGTGCGTTGCCAATCCCTGGGAAGATTTCTCCAGCAGGTTCAACAAAGGCGACCGTATCTCCGGCAAGATCAAGTCAATCACTGACTTCGGTATCTTTATCGGCCTGGACGGTGGCATCGACGGTCTGGTTCACCTGTCGGACATCAGCTGGAACGAGACAGGCGAAGAGGCTGTCCGTGAATACAAGAAGGGCGACGAAGTCGAAACCGTTATCCTGTCTGTTGATCCCGAGCGCGAGCGTATCTCCCTCGGCATCAAGCAACTGGAAAGCGATCCGTTCGCCGAGTTTGTTCAGCTGAACGACAAGGGCTCCATCGTCAAGGGCACGGTATCCGCTGTTGATGCTAAAGCAGCGACCATCACCCTGAACGACGAAGTTGAAGCCGTTCTGAAGGCTTCCGAAATCAGCCGTGACCGTGTTGAAGACGCACGCAACGCGCTGAACGAAGGCGACGAAGTAGAAGCGAAGATCATCAGCATCGACCGCAAGAACCGCGTCATCAACCTTTCTGTCAAATCGAAGGATGTTGAAGACGACAAGCAAGCGCTGGAAGGTGTTCGTGCCAAGACTGCCGAATCTTCCTCGGGTGCGACCACCATCGGTGATCTCATCAAAGAGCAGATGCAGCAGCAAAACGCCAACAAGGAATAAGATCTCCGGTTGGTATGAAAAAAAACGGGCTCTAAGAGCCCGTTTTTTTTGTGTTTTTTTCTGGTTTGGCTAAACTAGAGACAAGGAGCTGGTAACCGGCTATCCGATAATAATGTGAAGAGGGATGAGCCCAATGACAAAATCTGAACTGGTAGAGCTGATTGCGTCCAAACAGACGCAGCTTTCAGTGAAGGATGTGGAACTGGCTGTAAAAACCATCATAGAACATATGTCCCAGTCACTGGCGGATGGCCAGCGAATTGAAATCCGCGGTTTCGGCAGTTTTTCACTGCACCATCGGGCAGCCAGAACCGGGCGTAATCCCAAAACCGGCGAAGCTGTGCAGTTACCGGCTAAATTTGTTCCCCACTTCAAGCCAGGCAAGGAATTGCGGGAGCAGGTTAACGATAGCCTTAAAAAGGGTTTCTGATTACCCTTAAAGGGAAAGATTTTAACCAGGTCCTGGTTTGAGCAATCAGGTCCGCTTGGAGCGTTGCGACTATGGCCGGATTACAGAAGGTCCTTCTCATTCTGCTGGTGTTGTTTCTGGTTCTGGTGGCACTTGTTTTTTCCCTTAATAATCAGATGGCAGTATCCCTCAACTTTCTGCTTTTCGAGACCCAGCCCCACGGCGTAGCGGTCTGGATCATCATGTCTTTTGTGATCGGCGCTTTGATTGGAGTTCTGATTACCATGCTTGCAACCGTCCGTACATCGGTTTCCCGCCGTAACCTCGAGAAACGGCTTGCTCGCACCGAGCAGGCATTGGAGAAATCCAGGGCCCAGAACGACCGGACGCTTTAATGGATATAGTGCTTCAGTGGCTGCTGCTGACGATTGCGGTGGCTGCAGGTTGGTTTGTCGGGCGAATGGGCAGTACCAGAGAGCGCTCGAAAACGCCCATCTCGGATGAAGAATCGGTCAAGGACCGTCTGCAGTTTCTCTTTACCAATTATTCCGACCAGGCGGTAGAGAACTTTGTTCAGTCTCTCGCCGTGAACAAGGAAACGGTTGGACTGCACCTGTCCATTGGCGCCCATTTCCGCCATAAGGGCGAGACCGATCGTGCCATTCTCATTCACCAGAACCTGCTGGCGCGCCCGGAATTGCCGCCGCGTTATTCCCAGCAAGTAACCTATGAGCTGGCCATCGACTACTTGAACGCAGGCCTGCTGGACCGGGCGGAAGCACTGCTCCATCAGCTGATGGGGGACCGGGAATACGGCCGCAAGGCATCGCTCCAGCTGATTGAGCTCTACCAGCAGGAAAAGGAATGGGGTAAGGCTGCCCAGGTGGCGCGGACACTGACCACGGGTGAGCATGACCCCGGCATGTTCAAGATGCTGGCCTACATTACCTGCGAGCTGGCAGAGGACTCCCTAAAGCACGATGACCGCTGGATGGCCCAGAAACTGGCCAAGGAAGCCCTGGAGTACGACAACTCCTGTGTGAGAGCAACGTTCATCATGATGAAGCTTCTTGTTCGCCAGGGTAGTTATAAGGACGCCGCCAACCAGAGCCTGAAAGTGTTCGACCAGAACTCCGAGTTTGGCTCCGAAGCCGTTGACCGGTTAATGAAACTGGAGCGGGAACACGGTGACGTAGGGCGCCTGGTCAAAAAACTCGGAAAGTTCTACGAAACCTGGCCCAGCACCAGCCTGCTGCTGGCACTGGTGGAATCGGTTGAGCGCACCTCAGGTCGCATGGCCGCCATCGAATTGCTGCGCCGCGAACTGGAAGTGCGCCCCAGTGTCAGAGGTCTGCTTCGCCTGGTGGAACTGGCCGGTTATGAAAAGGGCATGACCACCGACGAAGGCCGTCTGGTCAGCCGTATCGGCCACCTGATACTGGCCAATCGTCCGGTTTACCGCTGTGCGAACTGTGGCTTCTCCGGCCAGCAGTTGCACTGGTTGTGCCCCAGTTGCAAGCAGTGGGAAACCGTTCGCCCGATTCAGGGTGTGGAAGCCGAATAACCCCATTAAACGACATTCTTCAGGAACCCGACCGTGCAAACCCCCGACAACCCCCGAATCATTGTTGCCCTGGATTTTCCGTCTGATCAGCCTGCGCTGGCACTGGTTGATCAACTGGACCCGGCCAAATGCCGTCTTAAAGTAGGCAAGGAGCTCTTCACCCGTTCCGGTCCGGAACTGGTTCGGGATCTTCAGGGCCGCGGATTCGAGGTGTTCCTGGATCTGAAATTCCACGACATTCCCAATACCACGTCGGCGGCGGTAGCGGCGGCGGCGGATCTGGGTGTCTGGATGGTCAATGTGCATGCCTCGGGCGGGGAAAAAATGATGACCGCCTGTCGCGACCGCCTGGACAGCTTCGGCAAGGAACGGCCGTTGCTGATTGCAGTCACCGTCCTGACCAGCATGGGGCCGGAAGATCTCGCCGGTATCGGCATTGCAGGTTCCCCCGAAGCCCAGGTCTCCCGCCTGGCAACCCTGACCCGCAACTGCGGCTTGGACGGCGTCGTCTGTTCAGCCCAGGAGGCCCCCGCGTTGAAAGCGGAGCAGGGCGCCGATTTCAAACTGGTCACCCCCGGCATCCGCCCCCTGTCTGCGGACAAAGGCGACCAACAACGCATCATGACTCCCACGGATGCGCTTAAAGCCGGTTCCGACTACCTGGTCATCGGCCGCCCGATTACCCAGGCTGCTGATCCTCTGGCGGCGCTTGACGCTATTGACTCTGAGGTGATTGGGCTCTGACTTTGGTTCCTGGTCTCTAGTTTTGGCCCTAGCCTGCTGGTAACGGTGCCACGGCAAGGCAGGACTTCCTTCCCGAAACACCAGACCATCAGGCTAGGGGGCCGAAGCCAAACCAAACACCAATACGAAAAAAGCCGCTAATCCAGAGGACTAGCGGCTTTTCGGAATAGTGGCTCCCCGAGCTGGGCTCGAACCAGCGACAAACGGATTAACAGTCCGTTGCTCTACCAACTGAGCTATCGGGGAACGTCGTCGTGTGACGAGGCGCGTATATTAAGGTTACCCCAACGCCTCGTCAACCCCTTGCCGGAAATTTTAGCCCAGGGCCTTCTGCAGACGCTCGATTGCCTGCTTAAGGGTGTCCAGGCCGGTGGCAAAGCTCAGGCGCATGTGGCCGGGTGCACCAAAAGCGGAGCCCGGTACCAGCGCAACGCCTGCTTCTTTCAGCAGCTTCTCGGCAAATTCCACGTCATTGCTGACCCCGGAATCCGCATCAATGGCTCCCTGGAAGCTCGGGAATACATAGAAGGTACCGTCGCCATGCAGGCACTCGACGCCGGGCAGGGCATTCAGCGCTTCTACCAGGTAGTCGTGGCGTTCCTTGAACGCGGTAACCATTTCCTGAACACAGTCCTGAGGGCCATCCAGGGCAGCGGTTGCAGCCGCCTGGGAGATGGAGGCCGGGTTGGAGGTGCTCTGGGACTGGATCTTCTTCATGGCACCGATGATTCTGGCCGGTCCTGCGGCATAGCCGATTCGCCAGCCAGTCATGGAATAGGCCTTGGAAACACCGTTCAGCACGAAGGTACGGTCATACAGCTCCGGCGTGGCGTTCAGGATGTTGCAGAACGGCTGGCCGGTCCACAGGATCGGCTCGTACATGTCGTCGGTGGCGATCATGATCTGGGGGTGCTTTTTCAGCACTTCGCCAATCGCCTTCAGTTCCTCCAAGCTGTAGGCCATTCCGCTGGGGTTGGAGGGACTGTTGATCACGAACAGACGGGTACGCTCGGTGATGGCGTCTTCCAGCTGTTCCGGGGTGATCTTGAAGCGGGTGTCAGCGGCAGTTTCGATGATCACCGGCTTGCCTTCGGCCACCAGTACCATATCCGGGTAGGAAACCCAGTAGGGCGCCGGAATAATGGCTTCGTCGTCTTTGTTCAGGGTAGCCAGGGCGAGATTGAAAAAGCTCTGTTTGCCGCCGCTGCTGACGAGGATCTGGTTGGCTTCGTATTCCAGGCCGTTGTCCCGTTTGAACTTCGCGATGATCGCCTTCTTGAGGGCCGGCGTACCATCCACGGCGGTGTACTTGGTCTGGCCGTTATTGATGGCTTCAATGGCCGCCTGCTTGATGTGATCCGGCGTGTCGAAGTCCGGCTCGCCAGCGCCAAGGCCAATGATGTCCTGGCCGGCAGCGCGTAGTTCTGCCGCCTTGTTAGTGACTGCGAGGGTGGGAGATGGCTTGATTGCCTGTACTCGGCTGGAAAGTTGAAGGTCCAAACTTGCGCTCCTTAAAGCTGCGTCTGATAGGGCTTGGGCGGTTGAGAGGTCGTGGTTTCCACTATGTTCAGGCCGCCCTGGATGGCACAGATGGTATCATGATGGCCGCGTGACGATAAGTTTCCATGCAGAACGCAATATCTGCAAGTCGCTGTGTAAATCAAACCGGATTGAACGGAGGATGTCTCCAGACTATGGCCACTTCAGTAACTGGCGCGCTCATGAAAGATGGCGCGTTCAAGGTCGATTCCCCGTTTCAGCCAGCGGGTGATCAGCCCAAAGCCATTGACGGACTGGTGGACGGCATCCATTCCGGTCTTGCTCATCAGACTCTGCTGGGCGTTACCGGTTCTGGCAAGACCTTTACCATTGCCAACGTCATCCAGCAGGTGCAGCGGCCAACCATCATCATGGCCCATAACAAAACCCTGGCGGCACAGTTATATGGTGAGTTCCGGGAGTTTTTCCCGGACAACGCGGTGGAGTATTTCGTTTCCTACTACGACTACTACCAGCCGGAAGCCTATGTGCCGTCTTCGGACACCTTCATAGAGAAAGACGCCTCTATAAACGAACATATTGAGCAGATGCGCCTGTCCGCCACCAAAGCACTGCTTGAGCGGCCGGATGCCATCATTGTAGCCACGGTGTCGTCCATTTACGGTCTGGGTGACCCCCAGTCATACTTGAAAATGATGTTGCACCTGGACCGGGGCGACCAGATCGACCAGCGGCATATCCTGCGCCGACTGGCTGAACTGCAGTACACCCGTAACGACGTTGAATTCCACCGCGCCAACTACCGGGTGCGAGGCGATGTGATCGACGTTTTCCCGGCGGAATCCGAGAAAGAGGCCATTCGGATCGAGCTGTTCGATGACGAAGTGGAAAACCTCAGTTACTTTGATCCGCTGACCGGAGAAGTACTGCGCCGGGTGCCGCGAGTCACTATCTATCCGAAGTCCCACTATGTAACACCAAGGCAGACGGTTCTGAATGCGGTGGAGCACATCAAGATTGAGCTGGAACAGCGCCTGCAACAACTACGTGACAACAACCGTCTGGTGGAAGCCCAGCGGCTGGAAGAGCGCACCCGCTACGACATCGAAATGATGCTGGAGCTGGGCTACTGTAATGGTATCGAGAACTACTCCCGCTATCTCTCCGGTCGAAATCCGGGGGAGGCGCCGCCGACACTGTTTGATTACCTGCCGCCCAACGCCCTGCTGGTGGTGGACGAATCCCACGTTACTATTCCCCAGATCGGTGCCATGTACAAGGGCGACCGTTCCCGCAAGGAAACCCTGGTGGAATACGGCTTTCGTCTGCCCTCGGCCCTGGATAACAGGCCCATGCGGTTTGACGAGTGGGAGCGGATTGCGCCGCAGATGCTGTTCGTCTCTGCCACACCCGGCAATTACGAAGCCGAACATGCAGGGCAGGTGGTTGAGCAGGTGGTCCGGCCAACCGGCCTGCTGGATCCGGAAATCGAAGTTCGCCCGGCGTCCACCCAGGTGGACGACCTGCTCTCGGAGATCCGCCTGCGCACCAACGTTAATGAAAGGGTACTGGTGACCACGCTCACCAAGCGCATGGCTGAAGACCTTACGGACTTCCTGATGGAGCACGACATCCGTGTGCGCTATCTGCACTCGGACATTGATACGGTAGAGCGGGTAGAGATCATCCGCGACCTGCGCCGGGGCGAGTTCGATGTGCTGGTAGGCATCAACCTGCTGCGGGAAGGTCTGGATATGCCCGAGGTGTCACTGGTTTCCATCCTGGATGCCGATAAGGAAGGCTTCCTGCGCTCCGAGCGTTCCCTGATTCAGACCATCGGCCGTGCCGCCCGTAACCTCCACGGCAAAGCGATTCTCTATGGCGACCGGATAACCGGCTCCATGCAACGGGCAATCGATGAAACCGAACGCCGCCGGGCGAAACAGACAGAGCACAACGAGCTACACGGCATTACGCCCCAGGGCCTGAACAAGAAGATTGCGGATATCATGGAAGGTGCCGGAGGCGGTAGTGGCCGCGGTCGCCGCAAGGCCGAGCGTCCCGGGGAGAAGGCCGCCGAGGAAGCCGAGAGGTACCGTGCGAAGACTGGCAACCGCTCGCCAGAAGAGATTCTCAAGGAGATCACCCGCCTGGAAGACGATATGTACAAGGCTGCTGCCGATCTGGATTTCGAGACTGCGGCCCGGGTGCGGGATGATATTTCGGAGCTTAAAGAGGCGGCTTTGCGGACCGGCTAGGCATCCCGCTTGGGCCCAACTATAACCGCTGCCTGCAAAGGCTGGTTCCTGCCATAGCGTGACATGCGGTCGAACACCCTGCGGTCTACCGGCAGGTACTGTTTGTCTGCGATGGTTTCACCGATCTCTGTATCTATCTACGGGTCGTGCAGGTAGACGAACTGATCGTCGATGGCGCACACGGTTACCCAGTGGGGAACGAGGCTGCGGTTCAGTTGCCAGGTGCTGATCAGAATCACCGGAACCCGGTTGTCGTGGAGGAAGCCTTCGTGAACCAGTTCCAGAACCCGCTTCTTGTCGTCGTTGCGAACGGTATCCTTGAACACTCGGTCATGACCCTCAACGATCTCAGCCGTAAGCCCCGCACCCGCCCCAAGGACCAGAAAGACAGCGCCGAACAGGTCATCGGTGAATTGGGTTTTCCTGTGGTCATCAAGATTCCGGATGGCGCATTCTCAAGGAGGGTGACCAGGCCGGGGGATGAAAAGTCCCTGCGCGCCGGGCGGTCGTGCCATCTATGCCTGTAAGTATTTCATGGTGCAGGGGCTACTGGCAGATCTACCAGCATGGCGGAGCGGAAGTGGACAGCGGCGGTTTCGAAACCATGCCCACCTACGAGGTGCCCCGGAACGTGATTCAGGCGGCACTGAATGCCACCCGACTGATCGGAAACGGGCTATACGGTATGGATATCAAGCAGTCTGGCAACCGGGTGGCGAGTTGTACACCCTGATCATGCAGGAATTCCTGTCCCGCATGGAAGATAATCGTCGTCGCTAGACCGCCGGCTGACTATCCGTGTGGGCGTGCCAGATTCGCAGGCTACCAAACCAGGGATAACTGTTCAGCTCGCGGCTGATCCTGCGGGCATCCGGGAGCGCTTCGGATTCGGGAATTTCCATGAACAACTCCATGTAAACCCTGTTTCGCAGGTAGTGCAGCCTGAGCCGGCTGTCAGGTGGCAGGTTGTCGATATGCCTGCTCAGTTTTTCCCGGATCTCTTCGCGGCTGGGTAGTTGCTCCGAAGTCTGGAGGTGGTCTTCGTCGTTTTCGGCATCAATATGGAAATTGATGTCAATAATATTGTCCAGCTGCTCACGCATGGCGGAAACCACGTGCATCCCGATCTGGTGGCCCTCGGAAACGCTGATTTCAGGCCGCACCACAAGGTGAACGTCCAGCATGATGTCGTGGCCCATGCGGCGGGTTCGGAGCTCGTGGATATTGCGCACGCCGTCGATGTTCATGGCAATTTCCTTGAGCAGGTCGGTATCCTCCGGCGATAGCCCCGTATCCACCAGCTCTTTGACGCTGTCCCAGGTGAATTTCCAGCCGATGTGAATAATGATGGAGGAGATGACCACTGCAGCCAGTACGTCCAGCCAGACGTAGCCAAGCATTGCGCCAACCGTGGAAAATAGCACAATTACGGAAGAAAATGCATCGGTGCGGCTGTGCCAGGCATTGGCGATGATAAGGTCGGAGCGGATCCTGATGCCGACATGGCGGGTGTAGCGGTAAATCCATTCCTTACTGCCAATGGATATGGCTGCAGCAGCCAGAACAGGCCATTCGGGGAGGTCAACGGCGCCTTCTCCCATGAGCCGAAGGACATTGTCCCACGCCAGTGCAGCGCCAACCGCAATGAGGAAACTGCCTAACACCATGGTACCCATGGTTTCGATTCGCTGATGGCCATAGGGATGGTCGGCGTCGGGGCCCTGCCGGGACACACGCATAACCCCAAGGACCACAAGATCAGAGACAACATCACTGAATGAGTGAATACCGTCTACCAGCAACGCCTGGGAATGGAACAGCGCGCCGCCGATAACCTTGATGACGCCGAGAAACGCATCCAGAAGCATGCCAATCACCGTTACTCTGGACGCCGCCCTGCGTTCTTCAGGCAGGTTTTCCTTGTGTTTTGCGGATGGGCTCTGATGGTCCTTCATTATTTTGCTCCAGTGGCTCAGAAAGCCGGCATAA
>NZ_JAWLDU010000048.1:11614-22698 GCF_041686475.1 Marinobacter sp. | reverse complement strand
TGGCCCATCATTCCCTGGCCCTGCCCCATCATGCCACCACGCATCATGCCCATGTGCTCCTGCATGGACTCCATGTGTTTCTGCCGGATCTGCTGACGCTCGGAATCTGACTCTGCGTTGCGCATCTCCTGCATCATTCCCTGCATGCGCGACATGTTTTCATTCATCTGCTGCATCTGTTCCTGGTCCATCATGCCACCACGGGGCATTTGCTCGGAATTGCCCTGTGCAAAAGCCAGAGCGGGCGCAGCCACGAAAACAGAACACGCAATCAATTTGCTTAATATGTTCATGAGATCCTCCTTATTATCTGCATCAATCTGCATCTTCTTCAGTAAAGACCATGAAACTGAATCGGGGCTGAAAAAACCCGAAACCACAGAAGAGATTGAGTCATCCTTGACTTGAGTCATCCGGGGCCTGTCAGAACATCAACCGGGCACCAACCACAGCAAACCAGTCCTCGGTGCTGCCACCAGAATCCCTGGCCAGGTCAGCCGTATCACTGTATTTACGCTCGTGAACCACGCCGATGTAAGGAGAAAATGCCCGGTCCATCAGATCATAGCTCAGGCGCAGTCCGACTTCGGTGGAGTTAAGACCTTTGCCGACACCGATCTCCCGGTCTTCAGAAAACGCCAGCAGACTTTCGAACGTTGCCGACACAATCCAGTAATTGGTGATCAGTAGCTCGTACTCGGCTTCGAAGTCCACGGATGCGTCGCCTTCGTCACTGACGTAAAAGTTGGTATCAATCTCGAACCAGTAGGGGGCCAGGCCCGTAAGCCCCAGAACACCATAGACCCGATCCGGCCCTTCCGGGGTATCCACGCGGATACCGGCCTTGGCGTCCCAGAAGTCATCCACCGGGGTCTGGGCAACGAATTGATTCTCCAGGGTTTCCCAGGCGTTATGGGCTTCTTCCCATTCGCCTTCGAACAACCAGCGGAATTTCAGCTCATCGGTACCGTAAAAGGCATCGCCTTCGATTACTGCCAGCTCGTCGTCGGAATCGCTGTAGCGATACTCCAGTTTTTCCGCAGACACGCCCCAGAATGTCTTTGCGGTCTGGGTTTTCTTCGCCGGATCCTCCTGGGCGATGGCCGGCGCGGCCAATGCGGTCGCTGTCAGCGCCAGCCCGAAAAGCGACAGGTTTGATCGACTCATGACTCACCTCCCTGCCCGCGGTTCTGCTCGCCTCCGGCCACGGCGTCATCCGGTCCGCCTTCCACAACGATCTTGCGGAACATGCCCGCCGCCGCGTGATAGGAAAGGTGACAATGGAACGCCCACTCACCCGGCGCATCCACTTCCGTCTCCATATAAACGGTAGTGGCCGGTGCCACACTGATCACGTGCTTCAGGGGGTTCCACTTGCCCTCGCCTACATCAAGGATTGACCACATGCCGTGCAGGTGCATGGGATGGGTCATCATGGTTTCGTTGACGAATTTGAAGCGAACCCGCTCACCATATTGCAGCACGATGGGGTCGGCATCCTCGTATTTGATGCCATTGATGCTCCACTCGTATCGCTCCATGTTGCCGGTCAGCCGGAGTTCAATTTCTCGGGTGGGTTCCCGGTCTTCATACAAGGGTTTCTGGGCTTTCAGGTCCGAGTAGGACAGGAACTTCCCGCCATTGCTGGCACTGGGCACCAGCCCGCTGCCCCTGGCATAAAACGGATCTTCCGGAAGGGATGCATCATCGCCGTGGTCCATGCTGCCATGGCCCATGGCGCTATGGTCCATCTCGTCGTTCCCGCCCATGTCACTGTGATCCATGCCGGCCATGTCATCACCGTTCATGTCGCCGTGATCCATACCACCATGATCCATATGCCCGGCCATATCCGCCATGGTGAGCAATGGCGCCTCACGCAGCTCAGGCACCTCCGCCGTCATGCCTTCTTCCGGCGCCAGGGTTCCGCGGGCAAAGCCGGAGCGGCCCATGGATTCGGCAAAGATGGTATAGGCTTCCTCATCCTTGATGTGAACAATCACATCGTAGGTTTCCGCCACGCCGATGCGGAATTCATCCACATTGACCGGTTGCACGTTATTACCGTCGGCCTGAACCACGGTCATTTCCAGCCCGGGGATGCGAACGTCAAAGTAACTCATGGCGGACGAATTGATAAAACGCAGACGAATTCGCTCACCGGGCTCGAAAAGTCCGGTCCAGTTCTGCTCCGGCCCCTTGCCGTTAATCAGCCCGGTGAAGCCCTGCACATCTTCGATATCCGCTTTCATCATGCGCATATCGCCCCACATCATCCGGTCTTTAAGGGTCGCCATAAAACCTTTGTCACCAGACTCGGCAAAGAAATCACCTACGGTCTGCTGCTGGCGGTTGTAGTAATCGGCGGACATTTTCAGGTTACGCATTATGCGGTCACCGGAATGTGGGTGCTTGTCAGTCAGCTGCACCACATATTCCCGGTCATAGCGGTAGGGCTCACGGCCCTCCGGCTCGATCACGATAGCGCCATAGGCACCATTGGGTTCCTGGAAGCCGGAATGGCTGTGGAACCAGTAAGTGCCTGCCTGTGTAATCGGGAACTGATAGGTGAAGGTCTCCCCCGGCTTGATGCCGGGAAAGCTGATGCCCGGCACGCCATCCTGCTCGAATGGCAGAATCAGGCCGTGCCAGTGAATGGATGTCATCTCATCAAGATTGTTGGTGACATTGATCGTGACGTCCTCCCCTTCCTTGAACCTTAGTATCGGCCCCGGGGATGCACCGTTATATCCGATGCCTTCCTTGACGAAGTCACCGGTATCGATCTGGACCCGGTCAACGGAAATGTCGTATTCAGCGGCGCTGGCCGCCATGGAGACCAGACCACCGAGGATGGCGGCCAAAATTCGCTTTTTCATGGATTAACCCTGCCTATTCAAAATCAATATCGCCGTACATGCCTGCCTGGTAGTGGCCCGGCACGTTACAGGCAAACTCAAGGTCGGTCGCTTCGGTGAATGTCCAGATAATCTCTTTGGTGTCACCCGGCTCCATCAGCACGCTGTTGGGGTCGTCATGCTTCATGGAGTGGCCGTCGCCCATGTCCATTTCCATCATCTCGTGATCGATGCGGTCACCCTTGATAACGCCGTGCTCCACCATCATCTGCATTTCTTCCTGGTGAGCCTCGTGCATCTCTGCTGTACCGATGTTGAATTCGTGCACCATGGCACCTTCGTTTTTGACACGGAAACGAATGGTTTCACCCGGTTTTACGGAGATGGACTCAGGTTCGTAGTAATTGTCCATCATGGTCACCTCGATGGTGCGGGACACGTTCTCAGCCTTGCCGGGTTCGCCCATGGCGTCACCACCGTGATGTCCTCCGTGTTCACCGGCGGCGAAGGTTCCTGCAGACAGCGCCATGGCGACGGCAGGTAGCAGTGCGTTCTTGACGATCGGATTCATCGCTTTCTCCTGGAAACAGGTTGGACATTGGATATTGAGTGATACTCTGCCCGAGCAACCTGAATCCTTGCTGAATTTCCAGGCGAATGTTTTTCAGGCTACATTCAGCAAACGGCTCTACAATTCGATCGACTCCGAAATGCAGGAACGTTCATGCGATTGCTTCTGGTGGAAGACGACACTCTCATTGCAGAAACGCTTAACCGGCAACTGTCCGCTGCCGGTTTTACTGTTGATGAGGCGGGCACCGCAAAACAGGCGGAGCATCTTGGCAAACAGGAAGACTACCGCGCCGTGGTGCTGGACCTGGGGTTGCCCGACGGCAATGGCCTTGATGTTCTGAAAAGCTGGCGGGCGGACAAACTGGCCATGCCGGTACTGGTCCTCACGGCCCGGGGTGACTGGCAGGACAAGGTCAACGGCCTCAAAGCCGGGGCCGATGATTACCTGGCCAAACCCTTCCAGACCGAAGAGCTGCTGGCCCGCCTGAACGCGCTGATTCGCCGCAGCGAGGGCCGGGTAGAGGCAAAGCTGACCGCCGGTGGTTTCGAGCTGGACGAACATCGCCAGTGCCTGCAAACACCCGACGGACTGGAACACTCGCTGACAGGCACCGAATTCCGTTTGCTGCGCTGCCTGATGAGCCGCCCGGGGCAGCTGTTCTCGAAAGAACAGTTGCTGGAGCAGCTTTACAACCTCAACGACAGCCCCAGCGACAACACCATAGAGGCCTACGTGCGCAGGCTACGCAAAATCACCGGAGCCGAAGCCATTACCACCCGGCGTGGCCAGGGGTACATATTCAATGCATTGGATTGACCCCCGGCGCTCCATCCGCAAAAGCCTGCTTACGCTGCTGCTCCCCGCTGCCATTGCATTGATGGTGGCAGCGTGGATTGTTCATGGCCTGTTACTGGAGCGCATGGCCAGGGGATTTGTTGAAGACCGTTTGCAGGATGAGGTGTCCTTTCTGGAGCACCAACTGCGGCAGTCCGGCCCTGAGGAAATCCGCGATATTGCCGAAGGTGATTATTTCGAGGAAGTCTTCCACCACGCGTTTGCCTTACGCACCGGCAATCAGGTTCACAGCTCTCCGGCCCAGTGGTCCGGCGTTCTCGAGCCTTTACTGCAGCAAACAGAGACCGGCTTTGTGCACCAGAACAATTCGGCATCCGACGCTTCCGTGGCCGATTTCCTGGCCTACCGCAAGGCTCTGGCCCTTAACGGTGAGTCAGTGGTGATTGTCGTGGCGGAAGACCTGAGCAAGCTGCAGAACAGCCAGCAGGAGTTGCACCTTTGGACAGGGATAGTGTCCGCTATCCTTCTGGCTCTTTTGATACTGGCAATATGGCTGGCCATCCGCCTGTCCCTGCGGTCCGTGAACCGGATCCAACAGGGCCTGACCTCCCTTCAGGCGGGAACCAGTGACCGGCTGGACGTGGACGCTCCGGCAGAATTCAGACCGCTGATCGGTCAGCTCAACCAGCTTCTGGACACCCTGGACCAGAGGCTTGTTCGCTCCCGGGATGCTTTGGCCAACCTCTCCCACAGCGTCAAGACACCGGTTTCTGCCATTCGTCAGGTCCTTGAGGATGACACTCGTGCCCTGGACCCGGGAATGCGCCAGCAACTCGCCCAGCGGCTGTCGGACATTGATCACCAGCTGGAAAGTGAAATGCGCCGCAGCCGGTTCGCGGGGCCCCAGGCTGGTAAAGCTGCAAAGCCTGTAAGCCAGGCCCGCGACCTGTTGTGGATGCTGGGCCGGCTTTATCCCGAAAAGAACTTCGAACTGGAAACGGAACTGCACCCGGAAACCCGCTGGCCGGTGGAAGAGCATGACCTGAATGAGATTCTGGGAAACCTGGTGGACAATGCCGGCAAGTGGGCTGGGAAAAGTGCCGAGCTTTCGCTGCATGAGTCTCCGGATCAGTTGATCATTACAGTGGAAGACGACGGGCCGGGCGTTAGTGCAGATGCACTTCAGACACTCGGCACCCGCGGCGTGCGCCTGGATGAACAGACTCCCGGGCACGGACTGGGGCTGGCCATCGCCAGGGAAATCACAGAGCGTTACAGTGGTCGTCTTGCATTCAGTATCGGAACACGGGGAGGGCTCAGGGCGAGCATCTCGGTGCCCAAAGAACGACACGGGTAAGCGACCATGAAAATCGGTGCAATCTCGAAAGCAACCGGCATTGCGGTGGAAACCATCCGCTACTACGAGAAAATCGGCCTGGTTCCGGAGCCCGAGCGGGCGGCCAGCGGCTATCGCCACTACCGACAGAGCCACCTCGACCGTTTGCTCTTCATCAGGCGTTGCCGCAATCTGGACATGGCACAGGATGAAATCCGCGAACTGATCCGACTGGCTGACCAACCGGATGCGGACTGCAGCGAGGTAGATGCCCTTCTGGCACGGCATCTGAGCCATGTCCGGGAACGCCTGCGTGAGCTGGCAAGCCTCGAAAACACACTCGAGCAACTCCAGCAAGCCTGCTCAGAGGGCCGCACAGTCAGCGAGTGCGGAATTCTCGGGGGACTGACTGCAGAGACTTCCGCAGATCAGCCTGCCGGCAATCACAACCATATTCCGGGCACCCATCACCACACTCCGGGAACGCGCTGAAACTACCGCTCGCGCCATCCGTTGACTCTGTAGTTGCTACAGGGTTTTTAATGATGACATCCAGAACCCAGGAGGTCGTCATGGCATGCAGCTGCTCCGCACCGGAACCCAACTCCCCAGCCCCGGGCTTTCGCAAAGCCTTGTGGATTGCCCTCTGGGTCAATCTGACCATGTTCCTCGTGGAGGGCTACGCAAGCCTCCAGTCCGGCTCTGTATCCCTGCTCGCGGACGCCATCGACTTCTTCGGCGACAGCGCCAACTACCTGCTGTCACTGTCCGTGCTTTCCATGGGCATGGTCTGGCGCGGGCGCGCAGCCATGGTGAAAGGCATAACCATGACGGTCTTCGGCTTCGCGGTGCTGGGCCGTGCATTCTGGGTCATGCAGAATGACATCACGCCGGAGCCGCTGACCATGGGCGCCGTCGGACTACTGGCCCTGGTGGCCAACATGGGCGTTGCCATCATGCTGTTCAGGTTCCGGGAAGGCGATTCCGACATGCGCTCGGTATGGTTGTGCAGCCGTAATGATGCGATCGGCAATATCGCTGTGATGGTGGCAGCACTGGGTGTATTCGGCACGGGCACTGCCTGGCCGGACCTCATCGTTGCCGCGATCATGGGGAGCCTCGCAATCACCGCCGGCACAAGTGTCATGCGACATGCCCGTAATGATATTGCCCGGGGGAAAATAGTAGCAGCGGCTTACGACAGCTGAATCCGGTCACCCTGCGCTTTATCGGAAGCCTCGTTCCATGCAACGCTTCTGATCGAGTGCTAAGGTTATTTCGTACCGTCGAGGGAATCACGCACCAATCACCAAAAGGAGATGTACATGAGTGCATCAAAGGATACATCGGCAAGCGGTAAGCAACCGTTTTTGTCCGACATCAAGAACATCCGCGAACGCGCCCGCGCAAACATGCGTGACGGTGCCATTACCGATGGCTACAGGGCCGATCGTGACACCGTCATCAAGATTCTCAACGAGGCACTCGCGACCGAGATCGTCTGTGTGCTGCGCTACAAGCATCACTATTACGCTGCTGACGGGCTGAATGCCGAAGCCGTCGCCCAGGAGTTCCTGGAGCACGCACAGCAGGAGCAGGAACACGCCGACCAGATAGCAGAGCGTATTGCCCAGTTGGGTGGCAAACCGAATTTTTCACCCGACAGCCTGTCAACCCGCAGCCATTCAGAATACGTTGAAGGCGACACGCTGAAGGAAATGATCGAAGAGGACCTGGTGGCGGAGCGAATTGCCATCGACAGCTATCGGGAAATCATCCAGTACCTGGGCGACGATGACCCGACCACACGTCGGATGCTGGAAGACATCCTTGCGGTAGAAGAAGAACACGCCGACGACATGGCCGGCCTGCTGCAGGATTACGACTGAGCACTGGCCTATTGCCCGAACACCCAGGCAATCATCACCGGGATAAACACCAGGGCAAACAAGGTGCTGAGCAAAGCCGTACCCGCTGCCTGTCGCGGGGCGGTATCCAGCAGCGTGGCAATCACCACGGTATTGGCCGCAATGGGTGTTATGGAGATCAGAAAGATCGCCTGGTAGACGGCAAGGTTGTAGATACCGAAGAAACTCGCATCCAGCCACCAGAATGCCAGGGCCATGATCGGCCAGGATACGAACTTGCCGAAGAATGCCAGGCCGGTAAAGCGAAGGTTGCCCGCGAGCCCGCGGAAACTGAGAATACCCATGCCTATGATCATCATACCGAGGATACTGTAGGCTCCCCTCAGGTTGTCGAACAGCGGGGTGAAGACTTCGGGAATGGAGAAGCCGGAAAGATTCAGCATAACTGCCAGGGCGAACGCATAGACTGATGGCAGGCGCGCCACCCTGACCAGGGCATCCCTGAGACTGTAACGCCCCCTGGCAGCCAGATAGAAGCCCACGGACGTCTCGAACAGCGTTGTACCCAGCATGCACACGATATAGAGCGCCAGCCCTTCCTGCCCGAACAGCAGCAACGCCACCGGTATGCCAAAGTATCCGGTATTGCCCGTTCCCACCGACAGCGGAATGATGCTGGCACTGCCGTCAGTGATCACCCTTTTGGCCACCGCCAGATGTAACAGGCCCAGAACCGAGCACATGGTGAAGGTCAGGAAAGGCAGCAGGATCACTTCCGGCGACAGGGGAGCTGCCATCACGCCGGAGAACACCACCGAGGGCGTTACAATATAAAGCATGATGCCGGCAATATGCTTGCCACTGGCCTGGAGATAGCGGCCGGCTATCCAGCCCAGTGCCACAGTGATATACAGGGGGAGCAATTTATACAACAGTGCTAAAGCTGCAGCCATGCCGGCTCCGGTAGGGGCGGTGGAAACGGGGAGTTTAACATCGCAGCCAGGATGCACCCATGAAAAATGAACCAGTTGCCACCACATCGTCACCTTGCCTGCTCGCAGAACGACACCGGGACATTATCCGGCATGAGCCTGCTCCTGAATCCCGGGCGTTGCTCAGCGGACTCAGTCATTGCTTTGGCATTCACCTCACCAATGACCATGACAACCCGGATCAACACTTTCTGACTGAGCTTACTGGCCTTTTCCAGAAGTGCCGGGTTGATCCGGAACCCCATCTGGAGCGCCATAATCGCCGGTGGAGCAATGTTGATCTTATTCAGTATGGGGTCCCGGATAACCAGCTCGCCTCTTGGCTTGGGGTGGTACCAGCGACCTTTTCCGGGCTGAAAAGGGCCGCCGGTACTCGCTGACCAGTGGGACTATCAGCCAAAAAGCTTCACTGCCAGTTCTGCTACATGCCGGCCCTGATAGCGGGCGATGTTCAGCTCTTTCTCGCTTGGCTGGCGAGAGCCATCGCCACCGGCAATGGTGGAAGCACCATAGGGGGTGCCACCGTTCATCTCCGACACATCAAAGAAGTCCGGAATTCCGTACCCGAGAGGCACGATAACCATGCCGTGGTGGGCCAGTGTGGTCCAGAATGAGCTGATGGTATGCTCCTGGCCGCCACCGGTGCCAGTCGAGGTAAATACGCTGGCCAGCTTGCCGTGGAGTTTACCCTCTGCCCAGAGACCGCCAGTCTGGTCCAGGAACGTTCGCATCTGGCCGGACATGTTGCCGAACCGGGTGGGTGTACCGAAGATCACCGCGTCGTAGTCCGCCAGCTCCTTGGGATCTGCTACCGGTGCGGCCTGGTCGGATTTGCCTCCGGCGCCCTGAAACGCCTGGTCAGACATGGTCTCCGGAACACGCTTGACAGTCACCTCGGCTCCGGAGACGCCCTTCGCGCCCTCTGCGACGGTGCTAGCCATCGTTTCGATGTGTCCATACATTGAATAATAAAGAACCAGTACCTTTGCCATGTGTAGAGCCTCCTGCCTGTTGCAGTTAATTGATGCGTCAAGCCTACCGTTTGGAAACATATCGAAAAACCGGAAGATTTCATCCGGCTTGTTCAGAATTTCTGATGATTCTCACGGAGGCGTCGCGCTTCTGTTATTGCGTACAGGTGTACGCTGAAGTACTGTGACGATATGGACGAACAGGAAAACACATCAATGAATGCCGACGGCTCTGCCACGGAATCCACCCACTACCGCATTGAAGAATGGCTGAACAGTGCCACCCACGGGCTGGGTGCCATCCTGAGTGTAATTGGCACAATTGCACTGGTGGTTGCCGCCAGCCAGCTGGGGGACGTGTGGAAGATTGTCAGCTTCAGCATTTTTGGCGGTTCGCTAATTCTGCTCTACCTTGCATCAGCGCTCTACCACGGCGCCCGTCATCCGCGGCTACGGGCACTTTTCAAAACCCTGGATCACTGCGCCATTTTCCTGCTCATTGCCGGCACCTACACACCTTTTCTGCTGGTCAACATGCGCGGCACCACCGGCTGGACGTTGTTCGCCATTATCTGGTCGCTGGCCGTCACTGGCGTAGTGCTCAAGATAATCTTCAAAAACCGTTTCAAGCTTGCCCGCGTGGGCATCTACATTGCCATGGGGTGGCTGATTACCTTTGCCTCATCCGACCTGGTGGCCAGCCTCAGCGAAACCTCGCTTTACCTGACCATAGCCGGCGGCGTGGTCTACACCGCCGGTGTCATTTTCTACCTGGCCGACCGCATTCCGTATATGCACGCGGTGTGGCACCTGTTTGTGATTGGAGGCAGTGCCCTGCACTTCAGCGCCGTTTACTACGGTGTGCTTCCCTACGCGGTCTGATCAGAAGGCCCACACCATCGCCATCAGTATGCCCCAGGCCAACAACGCCGGAAATGATTGGCTACCTCCACTGCGCCAGAAAGCAGGCTGGCTACTCCATAAGATATATAACCAGCGTAACCATCTGATTTGAATGAACAATAAATGGGCTCTCAGCGGCCTGATAACGACCGGCAAATCCACAACCAGCTGGCCACTCCTGTCCTTGATATTTATCACGATCACCCCGCACCTTCCGTTTGCAGAATGGCTCCCATAGCCCACACGCCACCCTTGCCGTGGCCTGGGGTCAGCAACCTAAAGGAGCAGTAATCATGGCTAGAACCAACGCCGACATCGAACACTGGGATGTCGAAAACGAGGAATTCTGGGAAAAGGAAGGCAAGCGCATCGCTTCCCGAAACCTTTGGATTTCCATCCCCAGCCTGCTGATGGGCTTCGCCATCTGGCTGATGTGGGGAATGATCACAACCCAGATGAAGAATCTGGGTTTTCCGTTCACAGTTGACCAACTGTTTACGCTGACGGCCATTGCCGGACTATCGGGTGCAACCCTGCGAATCCCGGCCTCCTTCATGATCAAGATTGCCGGTGGCCGCAATACGGTTTTCCTGACCACTGCCCTTTTGATGCTCCCGGCGCTCGGCACCGGCATCGCGCTGATGAACCCGGATACCCCGTTCATTGTCTTCCAGGCCCTGGCGCTGCTGTCCGGTATCGGTGGTGGCAATTTTGCCTGCTCCATGAGCAACATCAGCTCCTTCTATCCGAAAAGCAAGCAGGGTTACGGGCTGGGCATGAACGCCGG
>NZ_JAWLDU010000048.1:7966-11514 GCF_041686475.1 Marinobacter sp. | reverse complement strand
GTCCGGTATCGGTGGTGGCAATTTTGCCTGCTCCATGAGCAACATCAGCTCCTTCTATCCGAAAAGCAAGCAGGGTTACGGGCTGGGCATGAACGCCGGGCTGGGTAACTTCGGTGTTACCACCATGCAGGTTGTGATTCCCCTGGTGATGACCGTCGGTATCTTTGGCGCGCTCGCTGGCGGGCCCATGGAGCTGGAAAGCTCAAGCGGCACCCTGATAGGCCGAATTGAGGCCGGTACTGACACCTGGATCCAGAACGCCGGCTTTATCTGGCTGGTTTTCCTGATACCCCTGGCCTTCGCTGGCTGGTTCGGCATGAACAACCTGCGCACGATCACCCCGAACCCCGGCAATCCCGCTTCAGCCTTCGGCAAGATCATCGGCCTGTATGCGGTTGGCCTTGTCACGTCACTGATCGGGGTTTATGCCCTGGGCATCCTGAACATGTGGGTGGCGCTGCCCCTCACCATCGTCCTGACGCTGGTTCTCCTGCGCCTGATCCCGGGTGACATCAAACCCAACATCCAGAAGCAGTTTGCCATCTTCAGCAACAAGCACACCTGGGCCATGACGGTGCTGTACATTCTCACGTTTGGTTCGTTCATCGGCTTTTCCGCAGCCCTTCCACTATCCATCACCGTGATCTTCGGCAACATGATGGAGGTGGCGGCTGACGGTACCGTTACCCGCGTCACCAATCCTGATGCCCCGAGCGCACTGACCTGGGCCTGGATCGGGCCATTTGTGGGTGCTCTCATCCGCCCGGTAGGTGGCTGGATTTCCGACAAGATGGGCGGTTCCATCGTCACCCAGATCATCTCGGTTATCATGGTGGTGGCGTCCGTTGCGACCGGCTACGTGATGATGCTGGCCTACAACTCAACAGACCCGAACAGCTACTTCGCACTGTTCCTGATTCTGTTCATTGTGCTGTTCGCCGCCAGCGGTATTGGTAACGGCTCTACCTTCCGCAGCATCGGTGTTATTTTCGACCAGCAGCAGAAGGGCCCGGTGCTTGGCTGGACTTCGGCAGTTGCCGCCTACGGTGCTTTCATCGCACCCAGGGTGATGGGCCAGGAAATCCAGGCCGGCACACCAGAAGTGGCCATGTATGGTTTTGCGGTGTTTTACGCGGTATGCCTGGTGGTGAACTGGTGGTTCTATCTGCGCAAGAATGCCTATATCAAGAATCCATGATGCCTGGGTAAGGCATCCGGAAAACAGCTGCCGGCCCCACAAGGGCCGGTTTTTTTTGCGGTGCTGAATGCAGTTCTCTTGCCCGGCGTCACGCGCGATCAGTATCCTTGCCGACTCCGGACGATTGTTTACCACCGCGCCCATCAAAGCTGAGTAACCGGTTTTCTCAAGGTGATTGATATCCGCCCCGTATATCACGCTCTTCCAGGCGGTCGTCTTCCCAGAGGATCTGCCACACAGCCACCAACACAACAACCGCCAGCAACGCCCCAAGCCAACCGGACCAGCGCTCCAGAACTTCCATTCAGCTCCCCTTGCATTTTCAGGCCTACGTACTTCGAAAGAATACAAAAAACCCGCCGGGATTGCTCCGGGCGGGCTCTGGTACAGATTGGTCTGCCGTGATCAGCCGGTAGCAGCGGCCTTCTTCTGGCGTTCCTCCTCTTCAATCTGAAGGTCAACAGAAGACACCTGGTACTCTTCCGCAAAGCCGGACTCCGGCTCCTTCAGCCACATCAGGCACAGCACCCAGCTGATAAAGGCGCCCGCGGCAATGATATAGAAGAACTGAGTGGGAGTAACAAAGGTGAAAATGGTGAGATAGACCACTGCACCGACATTACCGTACGCACCGGCCATCCCCGAAATCTGTCCGGTAAGACGGCGCTTGATGGAGGGGATAATGCCAAAGGTGGCACCTTCAGCGCCCTGTACGAAAAATGAAGTGAACACGGTGATGGCAACCGCAATGATCAGCGGCCAACTGGAGTTCATCAGCCCCATCAGTGCGAAGCCAATGGAAATGCCGAACATGTAGCTGAGCATAACAAACCGGCGGTTACCCATACGATCGGAGACCAGGCCACCCATGGGGCGTGCAAGCAAGTTCACAAAGGCAAAGGATGCCGCGATCATGCCAGCTGCGGCTGCGTTCAGGCTCCAGGTTTCTTCAAAAAACATCGGCAGCATGGAAACCACGGCCAGCTCCGCACCGAAATTGGCGAAATAGGTGCTGTTGAGGGCCGCTACGCTGTTGAACGGGTATTTGTCGTCCTCTGGCACGCCTTTTTTGAGAATGGGAATGTTCACCCGCAGGATCTGGATGATCTGGTAGACCACGATGGCGGCAATGACGCCGTAGCAGATAAGCGCGCCGGTCCGGCCAATGTACCCCATGCTTTCGATGCGCCACACCAGGATGCCCAGCACACCAACCAGCGGGATGGTCCACAGGATGAGCTTGACCATGTCTCCCCAGGTGCTGACTTCCAGCGCAATGGCTTTACGTGGTTTGCGGTGAACGGTACCTACAGGGCCGTCGGTGATGGCAAACCAGTAGTAAACACCGTATGCGGCCATGAAGATCGCGCTCTGGGCGATGGCCCAGCGCCAGCCGTCTTCACCGCCATACATATGCAGGGCAATGGTAGGCAGTGAGATGGCTGCTGCCGCGGAACCGAAGTTGCCCCAGCCGGCGTAGAAACCTTCAGCAAAGCCGATATCCCGGGGCTTGAACCACATGGCGGTCATGTGGATACCCACCACGAAGCTGGCACCGATGGAGCTCAGCACCAGGCGGCTGACCAGCAGTTGCATCATGGTAGTGCCAAAGGCAAACACCAGTGCCGGAATGGCCATTAACACCATTAGCACCGAAAACACACGGCGCGGGCCAAAGCGGTCCAGGGCCATGCCCACGATGATGCGCGCAGGAATGGTCAGTGCCACGTTACAGATGGCAAACAGACGGATGTCATCCTTGGTCAGCCAGTCCACACTTTTCAGCATGCTGGATGCCAGCGGCGCCATGTTGAACCAGACATAGAAGGTAATAAAGAAGGCAATCCAGGTCAGGTGCAGTGCCCTGATTTCCGGATTGCGGACGCGGAATACGTCTGCGACTTTCATTTCAGCCTCCGGGGCTATTCAAGGTTATTAAAGACTGGGGAGAATGAGCAGCGGGCACTGAACCCGGCGCGCGAGGAAGGAGCTCACGCTGCCAAAGGTCATATAATCCAGCTCATCGACGAAATAGGTCAGAGATCGGGCAATAAAGCCGCCGTCCGGCTCATGGCTGTGACGCGCTATCACCAGCATGTCGGGGCGGATTTTCTTCTCCGCTGCGAACAGCAGCATCTTGCGGGCGTCGCCCTCCAGCAGCATGGTTTCAGCAACAATCTGTTCGTTCTGGCACACCTCCAGGGCTTCTGCGATGTGCTGTTTGAGTTCGTCCACTTCCTGCCGGAAGAAGTCTTCATTTCCCGAGGTAATGTCGCGGGGGTTTTCCGCCACGGCAACAAGCGTGATCTGGGGTTTAAGATCCCGGAACATGGTGATGGTTTGCGCCAGG
>NZ_JAWLDU010000048.1:0-7866 GCF_041686475.1 Marinobacter sp. | reverse complement strand
TCTTCATTTCCCGAGGTAATGTCGCGGGGGTTTTCCGCCACGGCAACAAGCGTGATCTGGGGTTTAAGATCCCGGAACATGGTGATGGTTTGCGCCAGGGCAAGCCTGGCATTTCTCGAACCGTCGTAGGCAATCATGATTTTCATCGTAAGCTCCAGACCTGTTATGCCAGTGCTCACGCACGGCAGGCTTAATATTTGTCAGCATTAGCCCACAACCGCCTGCCACCATCACTTGACATGCATCAAATACGGCCCCGGGTACCCCACCAGAGACACAGCAGCAATATCCCCCTGACGCCTTTCACACCTTGATTGCCTACCCCCCACCTGCCTTGAAGGGGTACCTCCAATGCCACGCTGGCCAAACCGCCATTCTTGATATTGTTCAAGAAGCCCCGGCGGGCTGGCGGGATACAGTCGAATGCATGGTTTTGCCGTTCGCAGTGGGAGGACTCATCATGGAAAGCAGCGTATCGAAGCATGAACAGTACCGGGCGCTGGGCATCTCCACCTTTGCCTTCACCCTGTGTTTTGCTGTCTGGACGATCTTTTCCATCATCGGCATCAAGATTCGCCAGGATTTCGGGCTATCGGATACCCAGTTGGGATTGTTGATGGCCACTCCCATTCTGACCGGTTCAATCAGCCGGCTTTTCCTCGGCATCTGGACGGACCGCTACGGTGGCCGGTGGGTGTTCGGCGTGTTGATGCTGACCACGGCCGCCTGCGTTTATCTGCTCACCTTTGCCAACAGCTACCTGATGCTACTGGTAGGTGCACTAGGAGTCGGGCTGGCCGGCGGTTCTTTCATCGTTGGCGTGACCTACACGGCCGCCTGGTTCGAAAGGGAACGCCAGGGCACGGCACTGGGGATTTTCGGGGCGGGCAACGTGGGCGCGGCGGTGACCAATTTCGGCGCGCCTTTCCTGCTGGTGGCCCTGGGCTGGCAGGGTACTGCCCAGGTCTACGCCACGGTACTGGCAGTCATGGGGGTACTGTTCATACTCCTTGCCAGAGAAGACCCCATGGCGAAGGAGCGCGCCAGCAAGCAATCCCAGTCGTTCATGGAACAGATGGCGCCATTGAAGGAGCTCAGGGTCTGGCGGTTCGCGCTTTACTATTTCTTTGTGTTCGGTGCGTTTGTTGCTCTGGCCTTGTGGCTGCCCCACTACCTCATTGGCGTTTACGGGCTGAACGTTAAAACCGCCGGTATGATTGCCGCGCTCTATACCATTCCGGCCTCTCTGTTTCGCATCCTGGGGGGTTGGATGTCGGATCGCTACGGCGCCCGCAGGGTCATGTACTGGACGTTCATTGCCTCGGTGGTCTGTACCTTCCTGCTCAGCTATCCGCCGACCGAATACGTGATACATGGCATTGATGGCGACATCCGCTTCTTCATGGAGGTAGGTCTGATTCCATTCGTGGTTCTCACTTTCATTCTTGGTTTCTTCATGTCACTGGGCAAGGCGGCCGTGTACAAACACATTCCGGTTTACTACCCCACCCACGTTGGCGCTGTGGGCGGCGTGGTCGGAATGATCGGTGGCCTGGGCGGATTCCTGCTGCCACTGATGTTCGGTGCGCTCAATGACATTACCGGAGTCTGGCAAAGCAGCTTCATGCTGATGTTCCTGATCGTGGCTGCCGCCCTGGCCTGGATGCACTATGCCATCCGCTCTGCTGAAAGAGTGGAGTGGGCCTCACAGGAGTCCAAGACCGACCTGCCGGAACTGGCATCGCCGCAACTGTTTTATCCGCTGAACCGGCCGGCAAAAAAACAATCCGGGCCAGCCAACGGAACCCCTCCTCTGAAATAGGCTTTTTTGTGGGCGGTATATCCAACCCGCCCCACTCGCTTTAGAATTCAGGCTCCACGAACTGTCTGGAGTTGTTGTTTTCCATGTCGCCCGAACCAAGTTCTGCAACCGGTTTTGAAAAGCTGCAACGGATCGAGTCCAGCCGCATATTCCAGGGTGTGGTCATCGGCATCATTATTCTGTCTGCACTGACCATCGGCGCCAAAACCTATGAGCTGCCGCCGCTGGTAGAGGGCTCGCTGATCCTGATGGACAACGCCATCACCCTGTTCTTCCTGGTGGAAATCCTGTTCCGGCTGGCCGCCTGCCCCAACAAGAAACGGTTCCTGATGGACGGCTGGAACCTGTTCGACACGCTTGTGGTGGTAGGCAGCCTAATCCCGCTGGACAATTCCGATGCGGTGTTGCTGGGCCGGCTGCTGCGGGTTTTCCGGGTTCTGCGACTGATATCAGTGGTACCGGAACTGCGCTTCCTGATCAATTCCCTGCTCAAAGCCATTCCCCGCATGGGTTACATCGCTCTGCTGATGTTCATCATCTTCTACATCTATGCAGCCATGGGCTCCATGTTCTTCGCGAAGGTCGATGAATTCCTGTGGGGGGACGTGTCCGTCGCCATGCTGACGCTGTTCCGGGTAGCCACATTCGAGGACTGGACAGACGTCATGTACGCCACCATGGAACAATACCCTCTGAGCTGGATCTACTACCTGACCTTTATCTTCCTGACAGCGTTTGTGTTCCTGAACATGATGATCGGGGCGATCCTGGAAGTGATGAGCGAGGAGCAGAATGCCAAACAGGCGCAACAGGCCCATGACGAGCGGGACGAGATTGCCCGGCAGCTACAGGCGGTTCAGGAACAGCTGAAGGAACTGACGAAGCAGGTATCAGAAAAGTCCGGGGGCCACTGACCCCCGGTTTTCCCGAGATCAGAAGGGCCTGGCGATAGCCAGATGGAAAATGGCCATGATCTGGACCAGCGCCAGTACCGCAGCAATCAACCGCACCTGCAGACTGCGGGTTTCCTTCAGGGCAAATAACCCGGCCACAATATAGCCAACCAACAGGAAAATCTTCGCCGTCAGCCAACCGTGCACAAACGGCATCCAGGGCGTGACAAACAGCAGGCTGATGGCCGCCACCAGAAGAATCGTATCATTGGCGTGTGGAATCCAGCGCAATGGCGTTTTGCGCCAGTCAGGCTTGCCCACTGCATCCAGCAGCAAACGCAGGGAAAACAGCACTACCGTAAGGTAGGCTGCAAGCATGTGGATACTTTTCAGGATCAGGTAGGTGCTCATAAATTAATCCATTGGGAATCAGTTTGATAGACGCATTGTACGCAAAACTACCGCCTGATGGGTATGTTAATCCTGTAAACATCGATCTAATATACAGGTTATATTCAGAGAGCCAGTGGAGTCATTGTCATGCAGGCTATTCCCACAACCGAAACCACGGGGGGCGCAAGCGTCCGCCAGCTGTTCGGCTACCCGTTTCGTATTTTCTTTCTCTCGATGACGATACTGGCCATGCTGGCCATTCCTGTATGGGTGCTTCAGGCCAGTGGCGCCATTCAGCTACCGCTGGCCATGCCGGGGCTGTTCTGGCACCAGCATGAAATGCTGTTCGGTTTCCTGTCTGCCGCCATCGCCGGCTTTCTGTTGACCGCGGTTTGCGTATGGACCCAGACCGAGCGCACCCATGGCTTGCGTCTTGCTCTGCTGTGGGGAGTCTGGCTCGTAGGGCGGCTATTACTCGCATTCGGCGAAGGCATGCCGGACTGGCTGGTTCATGGTGTAAACCTGGCCTTCCTGCCGCTGGTGATGCTGGATGCTGGATGGCGTGTATGGCATGCAAAGCAGAAGCGGCAATTGCTGATTCTGGTAGTACTTGGACTGCTCTGGCTGATGCAGATCGGCTTTGTCACCTGGCTCGACCCTGCCTTCAGCTATGGTGCCCTGATCATGGCCATGGCATTGATCAGCATCATTGGTGGTCGCATCACCCCTGCCTTCTCCGCAGGCTGGCTCCGTCAACGGGGACTGGATGCAACCCGGGTTAAAATCATCCCTGCCCTCGACATGGCGGTGCTGTTCAGCATGATACTGCTGATGGCATCTCTGGTTTCCGGCTGGCAAATCGTAACAGCCATTCTCGCCATTACCGCTGCCGTGCTGATGCTGGTGCGTCTTGCCGGCTGGAAAGGCTGGCTGTTCCGCAAGGAACCGCTGCTGTGGGTACTGCACCTGTCCATCCTCTGGGTGCCGTTTGCACTGTTACTGCTCGCCGGTTCCCTGCTGGCCGACTGGCCCACCAACGCCTGGACACATGCCGCTGGCACCGGCGCCGTTGGCTGCCTGATTCTCGGTGTTATTGCCCGGGTATCCCTGGGTCATACCGGCCGCCCACTGGTTCTGCCACGGGGCATGGTCGCCGCATTCTGGATGATTCAACTGGCAGCAGTTGCACGCGTGGTAACCGCCTTCGATGTCATACCCTGGCACGCGGGCGTGGGTGTCAGCTCCCTGCTATGGGTGCTCGCGTTCGGTGTGTTCCTGGCCCGGTATACCCGGATACTGGCGTCACCACGGCCTGACGGCAAGGAAGGCTGAGTCTTCAGGGCCTCCAGAGAAGCCCTTGAGGTAAGAGCTGGCCAGGCCGCCAGCTCTTCCTCGACAATTGCGCCGAATGCTGCTCGCGCTTCGCGAAAGCGGTCAGCGGGGAAGTGAATGTGAATATCCTCCAGCGGCGCCAACCAGTTGGCAAGATTGGCAGAGTTGGTCAGCATCGACCATACCCTCGCCGGGCTATGGTCTGTTCTGCGCTTGAGCTTCACACATACGCGGTCGTCCCTCCGGCTCAGTTCACCCCAGGCGTTTCTCGTGGCTGACATGGCATCTCCTTGTAATCTGTCGGGATCAGCCTGAAAAAATAGCCAGATGCCCCGATAAATGCCTTGATGACCATCAACACCTATCAGAGACTTATCTGAAAACTGCAACCAATGGTCAATAGCCATATGGCGAATAACAGCTAAAGTATAGGAAACCATTTTGTAACAGGAACAATGGCACTATGACCCCCGATCACTTCGACAAAGCCGATCTGGAAGCCTGCGGGCAAGGCACGCTTTTTCCAGGAAAGATGCGGCTACCCATCAATGAAATGCTGATGATGGACCGCGTGACCCATTTCAGTGAAACCGATGGGCTCTATGGCAAGGGAAGTATCGTTGCCGAACTGGATATCAACCCGGACCTCTGGTTCTTCAAAGTTCATTTTGTCGACGATCCGGTCATGCCCGGTTGTCTGGGCCTTGATGCCATGTGGCAACTGGTAGGCTTTTTCCTGGCGGCAACCGGCGGCGAAGGCAAGGGCCGGGCACTGGGAAGCGGCGAAGTTAAATTTTTCGGCCAGGTGTTACCCACAAACAAGCTGGTTCGCTACCACCTCGACATCAAACGGGTTATCCGCCGCAAGCTCACCATGGCGATTGCCGATGCCCGGATGGAAGTGGATGGCCGCGAGATATACACCGCCAAGGATCTCAAGGTTGGCATGTTCAATTCTACGGATGACTTTTAGGAGCCATTAAATGCGTCGTGTTGTTATTACAGGCATGGGGATTGTCTCCAGCCTCGGAACCAATCAAGACGAAGTGACCCGGTCATTGCGGGACTCAATACCCGGCATCGGTTTCAGCCAGGAAGCCAAGGATAACGGTCTGCGTAGCCACGTTTGCGGCCAGATCGACCTGAATCTGCCGGACCTGATCGACCGCAAACTGATGCGTTTCATGTGCCCGGCTTCCGGCTATACCTACCTGGCGATGAAAGAAGCCATTGCGCAGGCGGGACTGACGGACGAGCAGATCCGCGCCAACTCAACCGGTGTTATTACAGGTGCCGGTGGCGCCTCCACCGTGGAACTGATGGACGCGATTGATACCCATCGTGCCAAAGGTATCCGCCGCGTAGGTCCGTACCGGGTTCCGCGTACCATGGGCAGCGCCATCAACGCGTCCCTGGCCACGGCTTTCGGCATTACCGGTGTCAACTACGGCATTACCTCTGCCTGTGCCACCAGCGCTCATTCCATCGGCCATGCCGGTGACCTGATTGCCCTGGGCCGCCAGGATGTGATGTTTGCCGGTGGCGGCGAAGACATCCACTGGACTCTGAGCCTGATGTTCGACGCCATGGGCGCATTGTCCACCAAGTACAATGACACCCCCGGCACCGCCTCGCGCACCTATGATAAAGACCGCGACGGCTTTGTGATTTCCGGCGGTGGCGGCATTCTGGTTCTGGAGGCCCTGGAGCACGCGGAGGCCCGCGGTGCCAACATTCTGGCTGAACTGGTCGGATTCGGCGCCACTTCCGACGGCGCGGATATGGTCGCCCCCAGCGGAGAAGGCGCAATTCGCTGCATGCAGCAGGCCATGAAGAATGTGGATGGCGATATCAGCTACATCAATAGCCACGGTACCAGCACACCGGCCGGCGATGTCACTGAACTGAAAGCACTAAAGGAAACCTTTGGTGACAGGATACCGCCAGTGAGCTCGACCAAACCATTGTGTGGCCACGCCCTGGGCGCTGCTGGCGTACACGAGGCTATCTACAGCCTGATCATGCAGCGAGGAAACTTTATCGCACCTTCTGCCAACATCGAAAACCTCGATGAAGGCGCCGAAGGCTACCCAATCGTGCGGGAACGGCAGGACAACGTGGATCTGCCGCTGGTGATGAGCAACAGCTTCGGCTTTGGCGGCACCAACGGTACCCTGATTTTCAAGAAAGCCTGATAGCTGAAGAAAGAAGGCACCGGGGCATGCGGTTTCGCTGCCCCGGCCGCCTGTTCTCCCTCAAGCCGCCATCGAGCGGTAGGCCCCCGGCGATTTCCCCATCCAGCGCTTGAACGCGCGACTGAATGCACTGAGCTCCGAAAAACCCAGCTGTTCAGCAATTTCCACCAGCGACTTACTACGGTCCTTCAGATAGGCCAATGCGCGCTCGCGCCGGATTTCTTCCAGCAGGGCCGCGAAGGTAAGACCTTCCTGCTTCAGCCTTTTGTGAAGCGTATGCCGGCTCATGTGCAGCTGGGAGGCAATGGCTTCCACCCCTACCCGGCCACGTTCCAGATGCCCGGCAATCAACGAAGTAACCCGCGCGCTGAACGGTGCTCTCTGCGCAAGGGGCTCCATCGGATCTGATTGCATGTCTCTATCTCCTGATCTCTCAACGCAGGCAATGAAACCCGCGGATGTCAGCGTACACATGTTAGCCGAAAATAACCATATCCAGCCTTGAGCCGAATCAAGGGAAAACAGAATCCGATGGGGCACTATGGGCCGTTTTTAACCTTTGCAAACGACAAATGGCGTTATCCGGAGCCCCGATGCACACCCCAGAATCCTTGCCCCAGCCGGCAAGCCCTTCGACATGAACCTGATGAACCAGTTGGAAGCCCTCTCCAAACGCGGCTACACCGAAGGCTTCATGCGCAGGCGAACGACTGCAATCTGTGATTGCAGGCCGGACCCGCAAGGGGTTCACGGCGTGTTTTGAGAGGTAAACCCGCCCAGCGCCTGCCGCCAAACCATCCAGTCTTACAAAAAGCCAGACTATCGCTATGATTGCCAGGCCCTTAGTGCCCCAAAGGCCGATTAAGGTATAATCACGACACGCGCAATTTAATACCTGACTATTTTACTATGGTATTGTATACTCGCTCACCAGAAGAAACGGATTTTGCCCTTGGTTATCAACAAGGCAACGTTAAATCCGTCATCCAAAAACCGATTGCAGGGCGTACTCATTAGCGGGGCGACCACTGTAACGCCCAAAAGTTTTACATCCGCCCGGCGGCCAGCAAATGCTGTCACCGGCGACACCAGGGGCTGAAAAGCCCGAGATGAGAGAATACGGAGCGACGATCATGGCGACCACCGACAAAGAGGTGAACGAGCTGATCAAACGGGAATACGAACACGGATTCGTAACAGACATCGAATCCGACACCTTCGAGCCCGGCCT
>NZ_JAWLDU010000047.1:0-23255 GCF_041686475.1 Marinobacter sp. | reverse complement strand
GCGCCAGGCCGACGAAGAAGCAGAGCAGGAGCGACTGTTGCGCGAGAGTGAAGCCGCCGCGCTGGAGCTTGTGGACGGCATCAAGCTTGGTGGCTGGATAGTGGAAGAGGCCGGCAGCAAGCACAAAGACGCTGTGCGCCTGAAACTGGCTGTCCGAATCAACGCCTCCAGGAAACTGGTATTTGTAGACAGGCTGGGATTGAACCGCAGAGAGTTTCTGGTAGACGAACTGGTGCGCGACATCGTTGCTGGCCGGGTTCGGGTGTTGGGCACATCAGCGGAATTCGACGAGACCCTCTCCAGGGTTGTGAGCCGTATCCGGGTAGGCCGGAACTGATCCAATAACCGGCGACCTCAGGTGGAAAGACATGAGCGATATTGATTTCAGCTTTGGTGACTATGATGATTCTCCGGAAACCGGGGACAACCGCGGCGAGTATCGGCTGACCGCAAGTGCAAAGGTAACCGTGGAGCTGGAGTCCCCGGTTCCGGACGATACCACCGTCAGTGATGAACGCGCTCTGGTCTCCCGTACCAGTGATCTCTCTGCAAGCGGCATACGTCTTGCCACCTCTGAACCCCTGACAACCGGCGCCATACTGCCCGCCTGAGTCAGCCTGGAGGAGGTGTCCGAGCCGTTCCGGTTAATGGTGGAAGTCGTCTGGTGTCGCCCGGCGGATGATACGGGGTGGCTGGTGGGGTTGCAGATACTGGAATCGGACGACACCGCGTACCTTGAATGGGTGGAAGCGGTCGCCAGGGCAATGTCGGAAGGCTAAACGAGATTCCCGGCAGGGCAGAGGCCCTGCCGGATTTTTAGCGGGGCGTTATTCTTCCAGTTCGCCCATACCAGTGATGTTGAAGCCTGCGTCCACGTACATGATTTCACCGGTAATACCGCTGGCCATGTCGGAGCACATGAAAGCGGCCGCGTTGCCCACCTCGTCAGTGGTCACATTACGGCGCAGAGGCGCTCTGCGGGCGTTCTCCGAAAGCATCTTGCGGAAGCTCTTGATGCCGGAAGCTGCCAGGGTCCGGATAGGCCCTGCAGAGATGGCGTTAACGCGAATACCATCACGCCCAAGGCTACCGGCCATGTAACGAACGTTGGCTTCCAGGGACGCCTTGGCAAGCCCCATCACGTTGTAGTTCTGTAGTACTTTTTCTGCGCCCAGGTAGCTCAGGGTCAGCAGTGAGCTGTTTTCGTGCAGCATCTTGCGCCCTGCCTTGGCCAGGGCCACAAAGCTGTAGGAGCTGATCTCGTGGGCGATACGGAAGCCCTCACGGGTGGTGACGTCCACGTAGTTACCATCGAGTTCATGGCCCGGTGCAAAGCCAACGGAATGCACAATAACGTCGATATTATCCCAGTGTTTGCCAAGGTCAGTGAACACGGCTTCGATTTCGTCATCGCTGGCTACGTCGCACGGAAAAATCAGTGAGCTGCCCCAGTCTTCGGCAAACTTTTCCACCCGGGATTTAAGCTTTTCATTCTGGTAGGTAAAAGCCAGTTCGGCGCCTTCTCTGGCAAAGGCCTCCGCAATCCCGTAGGCAATGGAATGCTTGCTTGCAACGCCGACAATCAGTGCTTTCTTGCCACTGAGTAGTCCCATAACGATTCTCCCTGTGTTTCATTTTAAGGCATTATCCATGAACCGCAGCGGTGCGGGTAACGCTCAATTGGTCGTAGTGCCTGCCCCCGATTTACCGGGTGTAGAACAGTGCCGCTGCAAGCAGTTCACGGGTGTATTCATGTTCTGGTGTGCTGAAAATTCCGGAGGCTTCTCCATATTCCACAGCGCGGCCATTTTTAAGCACCAGCAACTTGTGGCTGAGTGCCCTGACCACAGCCAGATCGTGGCTGATAAACACATAGCTTAGACCATATTTGTCCTGTAGATCCCTGAGCAGGTTAATCACCTGCTTCTGAACCGTGCGATCGAGGGCGGAGGTGGGCTCGTCCAGGATAATCAGTTCCGGTTGCAGCACCAGCGCGCGGGCGATGGCGATGCGCTGCCTCTGACCTCCCGAGAATTCGTGGGGATAGCGGTGGCGTGCATCCGGATCCAGTCCCACATCGCCCAGAGCCTGTATAACCTTCCTGTCCTGTTCCTCCGGAGTGGCTGGTGCGTGTATTTCAAGGCCTTCCCGGACGATTTCGGCAACCGACATGCGCGGGCTGAGGCTGCCAAACGGATCCTGGAATACGATCTGGATGCGCTTGCGCCAGGGACGGAACTGTTTCTGGTCCAGGTGGGACAGTTCCTCTCCTGTGAGCCGGGTGCTGCCGCTGCTGCCGGTGAGCTTCAGCAAGGCATGGCCGATGGTGGTCTTGCCGCTACCGCTTTCACCCACAATGCCAAGGGTCTCGCCCTGGTTTAGGGAGAAACTGACATTATCGACGGCCTGGAACCAGGATTTTGGCTTGCCCAGCAGGCTTTTACGGGTAATAAAGCGCACGTCCAGGTTATCAACATCCAGCAGTGGTTTGTTATTGACCATGGCGCCGGAGGGTGAGGCCGGCGGCTCTGCATCAAGCAGGCGACGGGTGTAAGGGTGCTTCGGCTCATTGAACAGGGTTTCGGTGGCAGCTTCCTCCACCAAAAGGCCCCGCTCCATAACCACCACATGATCGGCGTATCGGCGAACAATGGACAGATCATGGGTAATGAGCAGTATGGCCATGCCCAGTTTGTGCTGCAGATCCCTGAGCAACTCCAGTACCTGCTTCTGCACGGTCACGTCCAGGGCCGTTGTTGGCTCATCTGCAATCAGCAGGTCGGGCTCGTTGGCCAGCGCCATGGCGATCATTACCCGTTGCTTCTGGCCGCCGGATAACTGGTGCGGATAACTGTTCAGACGCTCTGCCGGTGCCGGAATGCCGACGAGCTCGAGCAGTTCGATGCAGCGGGCCTTCGCCTGTGGACCACGCATGCCTTTGTGCAGCGCCAGGGTTTCACTGATCTGCTTTTCAACCGTATGCAGTGGGTTGAGGGACGTCATCGGCTCCTGAAAGATCATGCTGATCTGGCGGCCACGGATCTGCCGCAGCCGCTTCCGGTTGACCTTCAGCATGTCCTCGCCCTGGAACAGGATTTCACCGGTGGGATAACTGGCGTGGCGCTCATCCAGCAGACGCAGTACAGACAGCGCCGATACCGATTTTCCGGACCCGCTTTCTCCTACCAGCGCCACCGTTTGCCCCCGGTCGATCCCCAACGACAGTTTCTGGACAGCGTGAACACTGTCGTCGAACGTGATGGACAGGTCTTTGATTTGCAGAAGCTGCGACATATCAGTTCTTTCTCGGGTCGAAGGCATCACGCACTGCTTCACCGACAAAAACGAGCAGGGTCAGCATGATGGACAGGGATACGAATGCCGAGATGCCAAGCCATGGAGCATGAAGATTGGATTTGCCCTGGGCAATCAGTTCGCCAAGGGAAGGCGAACCGGATGGCAGGCCGAATCCAAGGAAATCCAGGGATGTCAGGCCGGTGATGGCGCCAGTGAGTATGAACGGCAGAAAGGTGAGGGTGGCTACCATGGCGTTGGGCAGAATATGGCGGAACATGATTTTCCGGTTGCCCAACCCCAGGGCCCTGGCTGCTTTAACGTATTCGAAATTGCGGGCACGCAGGAATTCCGCTCGCACCACATCCACCAGACCCATCCAGCTGAACAACAGCATGATCCCCAGAAGCCACCAGAAATTTGGCTGCACGATACTGGACAGGATAATCAGCAGGTACAGAACAGGGAGCCCGGACCACACTTCGATGAACCGCTGCCCGACCAGATCGATCTTGCCACCGTAAAAACCCTGGATAGCACCCACCACAACGCCGACGATGCAGCTCAGTATGGTGAGAATGAGCCCGAACAGTACTGAGATCCGGAACCCGTAGATAACCCTTGCGGCCACGTCGCGGCCCTGGTCATCGGTGCCGATCCAGTTAACGGAACTCGGCGGAGCCGGCGAGGGCACTTCCAGATCATAATTGGTGGTGTCGTAGCTGAAGCGGATCGGCGGCCAGATCATCCAGCCGTGGGCTTCGATCTCGTCGGCAATGAAGGAGTCCCGGTAGTCCGCCTCTGTGGGAAGAAAACCGCCAAAGGTTTCTTCCGGCACACTCTGGACAACCGGGAAGTACAGGTCTCCTTTATAAGAGGCCACCAGTGGCGCGTCATTGGCAATCAGTTCAGCGACCAGTGAAAGGCCGAACAGGGCGAGGAAGATCCACAGTGACCAGAAGCCGCGACGGTTGTTGCGAAAATTCCGAAGCCGTCGTTGCTGGATCGGAGTCAGCTTTACCAGACTCATGAACCCTCCCGGCTTTCAAAATCAATGCGGGGATCCACCAGAACGTAGGTGATATCGCTGATCAGCTTCAGTACCAGGCCCATCAGAGTGAAGATGTAGAGTGTTCCGAAGATCACGGGGTAATCCCGGTTCAGGGCCGCTTCAAAGCCCAGTAACCCCAACCCGTCCAGGGAAAAGATCACTTCGATCAGCAACGAACCGGTAAAGAACAGGGAGACGAGGACGCCCGGCAGGCTGGCGATAACGATCAGCATGGCGTTGCGGAATACGTGACCGTAAAGGACCTGCTTTTCTTCCAGGCCTTTGGCTCGTGCCGTCACAACGTATTGCTTGCTGATTTCGTCCAGGAACGAGTTCTTGGTCAGCAGGGTGAGGGTAGCGAAACCGCCAATGACATTGGCGGTCACTGGTAGCGCCAGGTGCCAGAAGTAATCACCGATTTTCTGGTACCAGTTCATCTCGTCGAAGTTTGAAGACGTCAATCCCCGCAGGGGGAACCAGTCCAGGTAGCTGCCGCCGGCGAACAGCACAATCAGCAATATCGCAAACAGGAAGCCGGGGATGGCGTAGCCCACTACGATGGCGGAACTGCTCCAGACATCAAATCGCGAGCCGTCGGTGACCGCCTTGCGTATCCCCAGGGGAATGGATATCAGGTAGATGATCAGAGTGGACCACAGGCCCAGGGAGATGGAGACGGGCATCTTGTCGATTATGAGTTCGATGACTGTGCGTTCGCGGAAAAAGGATTCGCCAAAATCAAAGGTGGCGTAGTCGCCAACCATTTTGATGAAACGTTCATGGGGAGGTTTGTCGAAGCCATACATGACCTCGATTTCCCGGAGCAACTCATCGGGTAACCCACGGGAACTGCGGCTGTCGCCGCTGGAAGATGTCACCTCACCAGCATTGCCCCCGCCGCCGGCCCTGGCCAGTGCGCCGCCACCGTGGCCCTCGGTTTGAGCAATCATCTGCTCAACGGGACCACCGGGAGCGGCCTGAACGATGATGAAGTTGAGCAGCATGATGCCGAACAGGGTCGGAATAATCAGCGCCAGACGCCTGAGAATATAACTGCCCATTCAGCGCAACTCCGTGTTCGAAAAATCTGACGCCGTTACGGTCATGGGTTCAGCGTTCTATCCACCAGTTATCAATGTCCACGCCGTTCTTGGGCACAGCATCCGGTCGTTTCAGGAAGGCCCAGTAGGCCACCCTGTCCTTGGGCATATACCAGTTGGGAACCACGTAATGGTGGTGGAGGAGAACTCGGTCCAGCGCCCGTACGCGGTGGACCAGTTCTTCCCGCCCTGGCGCCTGGATGACCATTTCGACCAGCTTGTCGATTACAGGATCCTGAACACCCATATAGTTTCGGGAGCCTTTGGCATCCGCGGTGGAGGAGTGCCAGTATTCCCGCTGCTCGTTACCCGGTGAGTCTGACTGGCCAAGGCCCTGCACCGTCACGTCGAAATCGAACTCCCGCACGCGCTGGATATACTGGTTGGTATCCACCAGGCGAACGGACATGTCGATTCCGAGTTTGCGAAGGTTGTTTCTGAACGGGAGCACCACACGTTCAAAGGTCTTCTGGTGCAGAAGCATCTCGAATTCCAGCGGCTCGCCGTTTTCAGTGTTGACCATTTTGCCGTCACGGATTTCATATCCCGCTGCCTTCAATTCGTTCATGGCCTTGCGGAGATTGCCCCTAAGCCCTTCCTTCCCGTCGGTTGAAGGAGGCTGGTACTCTTCATCGAAGACCGCATCGGGAAGGTCATCACGGAACTGTTCCAGAATTTCCAGTTCACGGCCTTCGGGAAGGCCGGTAGATGCCAGTTCACTGTTTTCGAAGTAGCTCTTTGTCCGTGTGTACTGGTCATAAAACAGGTTCTTGTTGGCCCACTCAAAATCGAAACCGTAGGCCAGCGCCTTGCGCACTGCCGGATCGCTGAATTTGTCCTTGCGGGTGTTGAAGGCAAATGCCTGCATGCCGGCGGGCCGCTCGTGTTCTATGGCTTCGGTTTTTATTGTTCCGGAATCAAACTTGTCACCCGTGTAAGAGGTCGCCCAGTTCTTGGCTGAAGATTCCACATGAAAGTCGAAATTGCCGGCGCGAAATGACTCCAGTGCCACGGTATCGTCGGAGTAGTAGTCGTAACGGATCTCATCGAAGTTGAACCGACCCTTGCGGACGCCAAGATCTTCCGCCCAGTAATCTTCCACGCGGCCGTACGTAATGGACCGGCCAGCGTCGAAGTCTTCAACACGGTAGGGACCACTGCCGACCGGAACCGTCAGACCATTGCGCCCGAATTCCCGATCCTCCCAATAGTGGCTGGGCAAAACCGGCAACTGGCCCAGAATCAGTGGCAACTCTTGGTTGCTGGTGTCACCGAAGTCAAAACGTATCCGCCGATCATCTTCAACGGTTACTTCCCTGACATCGGAATAATAGTTTCTGAAAAACGGGTGGCCTTCCGTGGTGAGGATTTCAAACGAAAACTTCACGTCTTCTGCAGTAATTGGCTCTCCATCCTGAAAACGTGCTTCTTCCCGGAGATTGAAAATAACGTAGCTGCGGTCCTCGGGTGTTTCGAGGGACTCGGCAATCAGGCCATAGGCAGAGAAGGGTTCATCGTCAGATGACTCAAGCAGGGTATCGTACAGGTAGCTGTTCAGGCCGGCTGCCGCAACTCCCCGGGTGACAAATGGATTGAAAGAATCGTAGCCGTTTGCCACAACTGCCATTCGCAGTGTCCCACCTTTGGGGGCGTCCGGGTTCACGTAGTCGAAGTGAGCAAAATCCTGTGAATATTGTGGTTCACCATGCATGGCAATGCCGTGCACCGGCTCCGGGTCCTGTGCGTGGGCCTGCCATGGCAGCGTAGTCGCTGCCATCAGGGTAATCGCTCTGGTAAGGGACGAAGCTGCTCTGGTTATGGTCATAGGTCTCTGTCAGGGGCTGTTTCTGATATCGACATAGAGTACCAGACTTTGACCGGGCTGCAGATAACGTGAGGCGTTGAGATCGTTCCAGCTTGCGATATCTTTTACGTTCACCGCGAAACGGTTGGCGATGGTGGACAGGGAGTCTCCCTTGCGGACCTGGTAGCCAACCTTACGGACCATGCCTTTACCCCGATCGTTGCTTGCCAGCATTGCCGGTTGCTTGGATTCGGACCAGATTACCAGCTTTTTGCCGGGAATCAGCGGGTCGCCCGGTGCCATGCCATTCCAGGAGGCTACCTGCCTCACTGACACCCTGTGTTCACGGGCAATGTCCCAGAAGGTATCGCCCGAGCGCACGGTGTAGTCAACACGCTTGCCATTGCTGTTTTTTCCGCTGCTCTGCTGTTTCCTGGCAAGCCGCTCGCTGGCGCTGAGCGCGTAGGTCTCCGATTGTTTTGCTGCTGAGGGAATCATCAGGCGTTGGCCAACGCGAATGATGTGGCTGTCCAGGTTATTCACCTGCTGGATAACGGACGGTTTGGTCGAATACCGCTGGGCAATGGTGCCGAGTGTATCGCCGGATTTCACCTTATAGTTGTTCCACGACACACGCTCATCAGGATCAATGCTTTCCAGGGCAGCGGTGAAGGTTTCTGCCTTCTCCCTTGGTAGCAGCAGACGGTGCGGGCCATCGGGTGAAGTAGCCCAGCGGTTGAAGGACGGATTCAACAAGTAAATCTCATCAATGTCCACGCCTGCCAATTCGGCCGCCTGGGCAAGATCCAGCTGAGACCCGGTTTCCACAACTTCAAAATAGGGCTCATCCACAAGAGGTGGTAATTCAATGCCGTACTTTTCCGGTTGGTCGAATATTTTCGCAAGCGCGATCAGCTTGGGCACGTAATGGCGGGTTTCCCTGGGCAGGTCAAGGGACCAGTAATCAGTGGATGCATTCTTATTGCGGTTACGTCTCATGGCACTGGAAACGGTGCCACCACCGCTATTGTAGGCGGCCAGGGCCAGCATGTAATCGCCATCAAACCGGTTTGCCAGCCTGTCGAGGTAGGTGAGCGCGGCGTCCGTTGCGGCAATGACATCACGACGGTCATCGTGCCACCAGCTTTGGCTGAGGCCAAAGTACTTGCCGGTTGATGGAATAAATTGCCACAGACCCGCGGCGCGGCCATGAGAGTATGCAAACGGGTCAAACGCGCTCTCCACAATCGGCAGCAGTGCCAGCTCGGTGGGCAGGCCGCGCTCTTCGGTTTCCGTGACAATGTAATGCAGGTATCTGCTTCCGCGTTCTACTACCCGGTCAATGTAGCTGGGATGGTTCATGTACCAGTTGAGCTGGGCCTGGACCCTGGGGTCGCTGTCGTCGTGGTCCAGTGCAAACCCGGATCTCAGACGTTGCCAGAGATCTGAAACGGCTACCTCTTCCTCGCTGGCACTTGTTTTCTTGGGTGTGTCCAGTTTCTGCCTGGCGTTTTCCGCAGCTTTCTTTAGCGAGGGCTCTATAGCGTCGTCGAGTTCTGTACGGGAAGACCTGTCGGCAGATTCGCTGTCGGGGTCTGACTCAATGGACTCCTTGAGGTCGTCGTCTCCGGCAGCAACCGTTAATCGCTCTGATTCCAGCAGGTTTGATGAAGATTCCGTCTGGTCGCGCTCAGTAGGTTCGAAAATGCTGCAACCACTGGTCAGGGTGCCAAGAAGAAACAGAATTGATAATCGCGAGACCGACATAGGACGACTTCCGGTTGGCTGGTAGACGCCGGGAAAATCTGTAAGAAATCCCGGCATATTTAAGGGTTTACGGCGTAAAAGTTAGTCGGATTCTATTGGAACGCTTTTCAGGGGGTCAACAAGACTCTGGTTACGTCATTGATAGAATTTGTTACCCGTCCTCAGAAGTTATCCTTGCCATGCCTTGTTGCCGCAAATACATCGTTCTCTGATTCGATGGTCATTCCTGTTGTTTGGGCATGGCTTTTTGCAGCGTCGGCAACGGCGGGGTCGTCCCATCGCAGGAACGGATTCAGTCGCTTTTCGTCGCCCAGTATCGAGGGAACGGTCGGCTTGCCGTCATCGCGACGTTTCTGGCAGTGGGCTTCAAATTCGCGGAGTGGCCCGTCATCCGGCAACCAGTGTCTCGCAAACCTGAGGTTGGCCAGGGTGTATTCATGGGCACAATAGACCGCGGTTTCGTCTGGCAATTGCCGGAGTGATTCAAGGGACTGTTTCATCTGTTCCGGCGTTCCTTCGAACAGTCTGCCGCAACCGCAGACGAACAGGGTGTCGCCGCAAAAAAGCAGCGGGCGCTCGTTCACATGGCAATCCGTGAAATAGGCAATATGGTCGAGCGTGTGGCCAGGTACGCTGAGCACGCTGAAGGTGAGATCCTGCCACACCACTTCATCGCCAGGATGGACTTCGCTGTTGGCGCCTTTGAAGGGGGAGTTGGCTGGCCCCACGATTCGACATCCGGAAACCGTGCCGGCCAGGGAGTCGACGCCGCCGGTGTGATCGGGATGGTGGTGGGTGATCAGTATGGTGTCCAGTTCCAGACCGTTGTCCTCCAGGAACCGGATCACGGGGTCTGCCTGGCCTGGGTCTACGATCAGTGCCTTGTTGTCCTCGGTATTGAACAGGCACCAGATGTAGTTGTCATTAAAAGCTGGAATAGCACTGATAGTCAGCATAGGCTCCCACATGTGCAAGACGAATGTGACTGTTATCATAATGCATTAATGGCGACGTCCCAACACCGCCCGGGATGAAACAGGGGAACGCAGCGATGACCTCAGCAGGCGAGATTGATTACTCTGCGCGACACGAAAACTTCGAAAGCTGGTTCCAGACGCCCCTGGGCCGGGCCCTGCTGGCAGATCAGAGAGACTGTGTTGATCGCCATGTGCGGAAACTGTCCGGCGCCAGGCAACTGCAGGTAGGCCTTAGCCACCGCTTGCCGCTGGCCACCACAACCGATTTTGCCCAGAGAATCCTCACCACTCCGGCATGGGATTCGGTGATTCCTGACGGTGTCGCCGTTTGTGACGCGGATGAATTGCCCTTTCCCGGGGATTCCATGGACCTTGTAATCCTCCACCATACCGCCGATTTTTCCCCCCACCCCCACCAGGCTTTGCGAGAGGCATCCAGGGTTCTTCGGGGGGAAGGCATGATGGTGCTGATCGGGTTCAACCCGTTCAGCCTCTGGGGGCTCAGAAAAATGATCTCCAGGCAAAACGGTGGGCCTTGGGGCGGCCGCTTCATGATGAAACGGCGAATGGAAGACTGGCTCCGGCTCCTGGATTTCTCTGTGGAGTATACGGGTTCGTCTTTTTTCCGGATGCCGCTTCAACGTCAGGAACTGAATGCACGCAAGGGCATGGTGGAGCGGGTTTGTGGTAACCGGTTCCTGCCCGTAGGCGCCTATTACTGTATCCTTGCCAAAAAACGGGTTTACTCCAGAATTCCCCGCAAGCCGGTCTGGCAGAGCAGCAAGGTGATCACCTTGCCCGGCAGGGGTACGGTTGGCGCATCCCTTTCATACCCCGGCAAAGGCCGGAGCGGCACACAAGCCGTGTTCAATCATGATCATATCGAGGAATACTGATGGCCGGTAAGGTTGTTCTCTATACCGATGGCGCCTGCAAGGGTAATCCCGGGCCGGGAGGCTGGGGTGTCGTGCTCAGTTATGGCAATGCCAGCAAAAAACTCCACGGTGGCGAAGCCAACACAACCAACAACAGAATGGAACTGATGGCGGCCATTCGCGGCCTTGAGGCCCTGAAACGGCCCTGTGAAGTGGAGCTCTATACCGATTCACAGTATGTCCGAAAGGGCATTACGGAATGGATGCATGGCTGGAAACGGAACGGCTGGAAAACATCGGCGAAAAAACCGGTGAAGAATGAAGATCTTTGGCGGGAACTGGACGCCGAGGTGGCGCGCCACAAGGTGAACTGGCACTGGGTAAAGGGTCACTCCGGAAATCCCGGCAATGAATTGGCAGACGAGCTGGCCAATCGTGGCGTGGAAGAACTGGCGAACGCGTAACAAACGGGGCAGATGATGAGACAGATTGTACTGGACACGGAAACCACCGGTATTGACCCGGCAGAAGGGCACCGGATTATCGAGATAGGGTGTGTGGAAATGATGGAGCGTCAGACCACAGGCCGCCACTATCACGTTTACGTTAATCCTGAGCGGGAAGTAGAGGCTGAGGCCATTACGGTACACGGAATAACCAACGAATTTCTTGTCGATAAACCGAAATTTTCGGACATCGCTGATGAATTTTTCGACTTTATCAAAGGTGCGGAACTCGTCATCCATAACGCGGCGTTTGATATTGGCTTTATGGATTCCGAGTTTGCCCGGCTGAAACCGGTACGCAAGACTGCTGATCACTGCGGAGTTGTGGACTCTCTCGCGATTGCGCGTAAGAAGCACCCGGGCCAGAAGAACAATCTGGACGCGCTGTGCAAGCGGTACGGCGTAGACAACAGTAGCCGTGATCTTCACGGCGCCTTGCTGGATGCCGAAATTCTTGCCGAAGTCTATCTCCTGCTGACCGGTGGCCAGACCGCCCTGTCCCTGGAAGCCGGAAGCGACGAGGCCGGTGGTGAAGGTGGTATTCGTCGCCTCGGCTCGGACAGAAAGCCGCTTTCCGTTGTTCGCGCCAGCAGTGAGGAGGCGTCAGCCCATGATGAATTCATGGCACTGCTTGCCAAACAGGCAGGGGAAACAGTCTGGGACAAGCTGGCAACGAAAGAATGAACAGACGTTTCTCAGGATAACTCCCTGGTAATGAGAACTGTGACGGACTGTACTTTTTGTTACATTCCTGCTTTCTTCAGCTACTTGAGATTTGTGCTATAAGTAATGATAAGTTCGCGAGTTTTCGCGAACTTTTATTTAAGCCGGGAAGGGTAAATCTGGCTCATTAAAAGACCCGGAAAAAAACCGAAAGGGTCACATTCCAAGAACAGGACGCGGTAGTTTCCGCATAATTTACAGGAAGCGTTTATGGTTCAATCGTCTCTGGCGACGAAATCACAGTCATTTGATCTGGTCAAAAGTGAGATTGAGCAGACCATAAGACAGGCAGAGTCCAGCCTGGAACGCTTTCAGGAAAACCGGGAGAGCGGTGAGGACCTGCAGAACTGTGTGGATTTTCTGAACCAGCTCCGTGGGATTTTCATCCTTGTTGAACTGCGCGCAGGCACCCTTCTGTGCCAGGAAGCAGTCAGTATGGCGAACGACGTTCCCGTTGGCGCCAACGACGACAAGAACATACTCCTTACCACGCTTAACAGCGCGCTTTTCATTCTGCGCCGGTATGTGGAGTACTACCATCAACAGCGCGCCGATCACCCCGAGTTACTGTTGCCGGTTATCAACGAGTTACGCGAAGCCAGGAAAGAGAAGCCGTACCCGGAATCCTGCTTCTTTGATGTTGATATAAAAGAACGACCGGATTTCTGCGCCGGACTAGCATTGACATCCTTTGACGGCAACGAGGCCGAATACGAAATTCTGGCGCGCCGGATGCGCCTGACATTTCAGGTGGCGCTGCTGGGCATTCTCCGTGACAAGAATGACGTGGTCAGCAAAAAACTGTTTGGTCGGGCGGCACGCGGGTTTGCCCGCCTGTGTCAGGGCCAGCCGATGGGGCAGATGTGGTGTCTGGTAGCCATTGTCGCCGACACCATGCTCGACCGTGTCATGGGGTTCAGTAAAGCCCGCAAACGCATGCTCATGCGCATTGAAAAATATTCCCGGGAAGTCGTGTATGTGGGCAAGGTAGCGACCACCAAGGATGCTCCCGATTCCCTGATCAAGGACCTGGTCTATCTGCTTTACCGCAGCGGGTCAGCAAACCCGGAGGTTACTTCTGTTCTTTCCGGATTCGGCCTTGCTCCTTCCGAGTTCCCTGATTCAATGCTTGATGCCCATGCCCGCCGCCTTTACGGCCCCGGGTCGGACGTACTCAAGTCCCTGTCCACGGCCCTGCAGGATGAGCTGAACCAGCTCAAGGACAAACTGGACATTGTAGAGCGCGGTATTGAACCGGATCTGGCGGAACTGTCTTCTATCGCTGACGCCCTGGAGCGCATGGCAAACACGCTAGTAATGCTGGATCTGAACCAGTTGGCCACGATGGCCCGGGGTGAGGCGTCAAAACTCAGAACCTGGGAAGAGGAAAAACGGCTGCCGGCAAACGACGAGCTTTACCTGCTGGCAGACTCGGTACTTGGTATCGAGGATGCCGTGATGCAGATTGTCACCCGGGGCATTACATCGGAAACCGACGCACTGGCAGGGGGTCAGAAAAACCGCGAAGAGTCCCTGTATCTGAAGGAAGCCACGTTTGTGGTGGCTGATGAGGCCAGAAGTGCGCTGACTCTGGCAAAGCGGGCCATTACAGCGTTTATCGAGTCAGACTACGACAAGCTTCATCTGGCGAACCTGCCCGCCACCCTGCACAGCATCTGGGGTGGACTGCACATGCTCGATGATCCGGGTGCAGCTTCCGTGCTTGAGCGGGTGGCGGCATCCATTCAGGAACGTTTGCTGGACTCCAGGGAAGCGCCATCACCTCAGGTTCTGGAAGCATTGGCGGATGCGCTTACATCGCTTGAGTACTATATTGAAAGTATTGGCAAGCGTGAGGAGCGTAATGCCGACCTGTTGCGGCTTGCGGAATCGTCACTGGACGACGTGGGCCTGTGAGACGAATCGGCTGCTACTGAAACTGAAAAACCCTGCTTTTTGCAGGGTTTTTTTATAGGATGTCCGAAGGGCTGATCAGCCCATATCGAACAGCTCACCCAGTTTGGTTGCCAGCATCATGTCGCCTTCGGCGCGAAGCTGGCCAGCCATGAATGCCTGCATGCCGTCAGTTTCGCCGGATACGATGCCCTTAAGGGTGTCGGAGTTCATGATCAACGTGACAGACGGATCGTCATGGGCGCCTTCAGCCGCCTTGCAGGTGCCATCCTTGATAACCAGGTGGTAAGTCTTGTCATCTTCAATATCGAACTGGAATACCAGGTCCAGGCCTTCGGCTGCGTCTGCGTTGAAATTCTGTTCGAGTTTTTCAAATACCTGAGCTACAGACATTATTTTACCCTTATTGATGTTGGTCGTGGCGTATTGACGGCGGGTGAGCCGACGTAGCTATTCGACTTTAGGGGGACACCAAAGCGGTGTCAAGCTCGATCGAACGCTTGTTTTAATTTTCTTTATGGTGCGGATGGGTTGTACCTCAGGGCGCCTCAGTTACAATCGAGCGCTCAAGAATAATCCTGGAGAAGCAACTTGGAATTTCTGACAGAGTTCGGTTTGTTCATTGCGAAAACGGTCACCCTGGTAGTGGCGCTAATGGTCATTGTTTCCGTGGTTATGTCTGCTGCCCAGAAAGAAAAGGACGATCACGGCGGCGACGGTGAACTGAGGGTTCGCAAGCTCAATGAAAAGTACCGCAAACTGAGAGAGTCGCTTCAGGCAAGGCTGCGCAGCGAGTCCGAACGCAAGGCGTTTGAAAAGGCCCGCAAGAAAGCGGAAAAAGTCCGGGAAAAGGCGGCCAAGGCCAAACGCAAGGCCGGTGACACCGAAGAGGATACGAAGCCGAAGGTGTACGTGCTGGATTTCGACGGTGATATCAAGGCCAGCGACACCGACTCCCTGCGACGCTCCATCACTGCAGTGCTGAGCGTCGCCGAACCGGAAACTGATGAAGTGGTCATCCGCTTGGAAAGCGGTGGCGGGCTGGTCCATTCTTATGGTCTGGCCGCCGCACAACTGGATCGTATACGTTCCAAAGGCATCAAGCTTACTGCCTGCGTGGACAAGGTGGCAGCCAGCGGTGGTTACATGATGGCCTGCGTGGCGGATCGCATTGTGGCGTCTCCGTTTGCCATTCTGGGCTCCATTGGTGTGGTCGCGCAGTTGCCGAATTTCCATCGGTTCCTGAAGAAGAACGATGTGGATTTCGAGGTCCTGACCGCCGGTGAGCATAAACGAACACTGACGATCTTCGGAGAGAACACTGACAAGGGCCGGGCAAAGTTCCTGGAAGATCTTGAAGATACCCATGTTCTGTTCAAGGAATATGTCGGCGAACGCCGTCCAGGGCTGGACATGACAGCTGTTGCCAATGGCGATATCTGGTTTGGCCGTCGTGCGCTGGAGGTCAACCTGATTGACGAGATCAAAACCTCCGACGAATTTCTCATTGAAGCCTGTGAGCGTGCGGACGTAATCTCGGTGAGTTACCAGCGCAAACGCACGTTACCGGAAAAGCTGGGCCTTGCCACCAGTGCAGCACTCGAGCACACCGTCTGGCGGGTACTCGGAGCCTTCCGTAACCAGAAAATTCAGTAAGCCAACGACAACGGGAACAGAATCATGACCAATACGACCGAGTTCAAGGCATGGCGTGTTCAGGAGCAGGATGGTGAGTATGTCGGTTCCGAGCAGGTGCTGAGCGTTGCGGACCTGCCTGAAAACGAGGTTCTGATCCGCGTAAGCCATTCATCCCTTAACTACAAGGACGCGCTTTCCGCCTCCGGCAACAAGGGTGTGACCCGTAATTTCCCTCACACGCCCGGTATCGACGCGGCTGGGGAAGTCGTGGAAGACGCTTCGGGTTCGTTCTCGGCAGGCGACAAGGTATTGGTTACAGGTTACGACCTGGGAATGAACACCGATGGCGGCTTTGGTGAATACATACGTGTCCCTGCAGGCTGGTGCGTCGCCATGCCCCAGGGCTGGGACCCACGCACTGCCATGATCTATGGCACCGCCGGTCTTACAGCCGGCTTGTGCGTGAAAAAGCTGCTGACCATGGGTGCGGCTCCGGAACAGGGCAAAGTCGCCGTAAGCGGTGCCAGCGGTGCGGTGGGCAGCGTAGCCGTCGAACTGCTTGCCAACCTCGGCTTCGAAGTGGTCGCCATAAGCGGCAAGCAGGACCACGCCGAATCACTTAAAAACCTGGGTGCCACCGAAGTATTGGGCCGCGAAGTCCTTGCCGCGGAAAAGAAACCGATGCTGAAGCCGGCCTATGCCAACGCCGTGGACACCGTAGGCGGCGGCCCCCTGGCGGAACTGCTTAAGCAGATTCACCCAGGCGGCTCGGTTGCCTGTTGCGGCCTGGTAGCCGGCCCGCAGTTGGAAACCACCGTGCTGCCGTTTATTCTCCGCGGCAACAACTTACTGGGTGTCGATTCGGTAGAAATCCCGCTTTCCGAGAAGCAGGCCGTGTGGGACAGGTTTTCCGGTGACTGGGCGTGTGAGAAGACGGAAGCGTCGGCCCGTGATATTGGGCGCGGTGAGCTGGATGGGGCGCTCAAGGCCTTCCTGAAAGGGGAGTCATCCGGGAAGATTGTTCTGGATCATTCCAGGTAAAGGTTGGTTGTGGATTAGGCGAAGCCGTATTCCGACAACTTTCCGTGGCAATACCGCGATGTCGGATTTCGCTGCGCCCTATCCGACGTTTTTCAGGCAAAGATCACGAAGCCCGACGGCGGAACAGCGGTACGTCAGTATCCGTGGCGGCCTGGTATCCCTGGGTGAAGAAGTTCAGGCAGCGGGCTGCCTTGTTGATGTCCTTGTCTTCCCGCAACACGAACGAGTCAAAGCCGCAGCGTTTCATGAACTGAAGCTGGTCCAGCAGAACATCACCCACGGCACGCAGTTCATTGCGGTAGTTCAGGCGCTCGCGCAACAGGCGGGCAGTGCTGTAGCCACGGCCGTCACTGAATTTCGGGAAATTCACCGCAATTACCGGCAGTTCGTTGACTACGCCAGCCAGCATCTCCGGCTCTTCATGGCTGTCCAGCCAGACCCCGATATCATCACGGTGTTCGTAATGTTCCTTGCCCGCCAGCCACAAGTCAGCGGGGATAAGCGAGGGATCTCCGGGCACATCCAGGGACTCGCCATCAGCGGGCCTGGGAACAACAATCCATGTGTCCTGACGGATACGTCCGTCGCTGGTAATAACATCAGGCATAAACCCGCTCCTTGAATGGCTCAATGCCGATACGACGATAAGTGTCCAGGAAGGGCTCCTCCTCAGTGCGGTTATCGACGTATACATTAATAATTTTCTGCATCACTTCCGGCATGTCTTCACGGGCGAACGAAGGCCCGAGAATCTTGCCGACAGCGGCATCGTGATGGGATGAGCCGCCCAGGCTGATCTGATAGAACTCCTGGCCTTTCTTGTCGACACCGAGAACACCAATGTTGCCAACGTGATGATGGCCGCAGGCATTCATGCAGCCCGAGATGTTCAGGTCGATGTTGCCAATGTCGTACAGGTAGTCCAGGTCATCAAACTGTCGCTGGATAGCTTCGGCAACGGGTATTGACTTGGCATTGGCCAGGGCGCAGTAGTCGCCACCCGGGCAGCAGATGACGTCTGTCAGGGTGTTGAGATTGGCGGTGGCGAATCCCATTGGTGTGATTGCACGCCAGAGTTCAAACAACTGGTCTTTCCGGACATCCGCCAGAACCACGTTCTGCTGGTGCGTTACCCGCACTTCGCCAAAGCTGTACTGGTCTGCCACATCGGCAATCTGTTCCAGTTGACGATCACTGACATCACCCGGGGGTGTACCGGTTTTCTTCATGGTCAGCGTCACGATGGCGTAGCCCGGTTTCCTGTGGGTATCCACGTTGTGGCTGATCCACTGATCGAATTCCCGGTTCTCGAAGCGCTGGGTGGCCAGTGCGTCCGTTACATCCGGAACCTGCTGGTAGTCAGGCTCGGTAAAGTAACCCTTGAACTGGTTGATGGCTTCCTCGGTCAGGCGGGTCGGCGAGTCCTTGATGTGGGACCACTCGTCTTCCACCTTGGCAGCAAAGCCTTCAGGCGTCAGGGCCTTGACCAGAATCTTGATGCGGGCCTTGAATTTGTTGTCCCGGCGGCCGTAGCGGTTGTACACGCGTAGAACAGCTTCAAGATAGGTGAGGAGATCCAGTTCCGGCAGGAACTCGCGAATAACAGGCCCCACCATCGGAGTACGACCCAGGCCGCCGCCCACATGGACCCGAAAGCCGAGTTCGCCCTGATTGTTGCGAATCATCTGCAGGCCGATATCGTGGACCTGGATAGCAGCGCGATCAGTGTGCTCGGATGCATTCACAGCCACCTTGAATTTGCGGGGCAGAAATGCGAACTCAGGGTGGAAGGTGGACCATTGCCGGATAATCTCGCAGTAGGGGCGAGGATCGGCTATTTCGTCTGCCTGCACACCGGAAAACTGATCGGTGGTGGTGTTGCGGATGCAGTTACCGCTGGTCTGGTTGGCATGCATCTCCACTTCGGCCAGTTCCGCCAGTATGTCCGGTACATCTTCAATTGCCGGCCAGTTGAGCTGGACATTCTGGCGGGTTGTAAAGTGGGCATAACCTTTGTCATAGTCCCGCGTTATCCGGGCCAGCCGGCGAAGCTGGGCTGAACGGAGCATTCCGTAGGGAACGGCAATTCGCAACATCGGTGCAAGACGCTGCACATACAAGCCGTTCTGCAATCGCAGCGGAAGAAATTCGTCTTCCCGCAGTTCGCCAGCCAGAGCTCTCTCTGTCTGGTCACGGAATTGTGCAACGCGCTCGGCAGCTATTTGCCGATCGTGTTCGTCATAAACATACATAGTGGAACGTCCTGCTGAAACGCTGGAAATACGGCGTTGGTGCCTGTTCTTGGCGATGAGAATATCACCGTGTCATTATTCTTAAAATGATTATTTCAAAATATGTTTATCGATTTTAGTGATATATAAGATGAGATATTGCTGGACGGACGTCAGTTTTCCGCCTAGATTTAAACCGGCGTGCTTTTAAAAAACAGACAATAAAATAACGAGGAAAAACTATGAAAAAGACAATGCGTACAGATAGCCAGGCAGATGCGGTAGCGGCGGTTCTGCTGGTGGCACTTGCGGTTGCCTTCGCTGTAATCTGGGTAGCCGGCCAATAGCGCCTACTGGCCGGCGAGCACGAGCTTTACCACCAGGATCAGGGCAACGACAAAGCCCACGGTAAAGAGGATGCCGGCAATTATGTAGGGCCAGGGGCTGTGGCTCGAGAAATCTTCCTCCCGGCGCTTGTCGGACTGCACTCCGAGAGCGCCGGCGAAAATACTCTGCATTACTTTAAGTACACCTGGTCCTTTCCGGGAGGGTGCTTTGTTGTTTTCCTGCTGCTCTGACATGCTATCTTCCGGTCGATCGCGGATGTGAATCTCCCTGCAGCTGCTATTCTGCCGGGTCGTAAGCGAGGCTGGGAGCCAGCCACCGCTCTGCTTCAGCTTTGGATATCCCCTTGCGCTCAGCATAGTCCTCAACCTGGTCTGCGCCAATCTTGCCTACGGCGAAATATCTGGATTCGGGATGTGAGAAGTACCACCCTGATACCGCAGCCGTGGGAAACATGGCAAAGCTTTCAGTCAATTCCAGGCCGGCATTCTCCGGGGCATCCAGTAATTCAAACAGAGTTGCTTTCTCTGTGTGGTCCGGGCAGGCCGGGTAGCCGGGGGCCGGGCGAATTCCGCGGTAGCGCTCGCGAATCAGGTCCTCGTTGTTGAGGGTTTCATCGTCAGCGTAGCCCCAGAATTCCTTCCTGACACGTTCATGCAGATGTTCTGCAAAAGCTTCTGCCAGTCGATCGGCAAGCGCCTTCACCATAATGGCATTGTAGTCGTCGTTGCGATCCTTGAATTCGAGGGAAAATTCCTCCGCACCGATACCGGTAGTCACCGCAAAGCCACCGACATAATCGCAGGGGCCTTCGCCTTCCGGTGCCACAAAGTCCGACAGTGCCATCATTGCTTTCCCCGGAGCCTTGTCATCCTGCTGCCGCAGGTGGTGCAGGGTGGTGAGCTCGGTCTGACGGGTCTCGTCGGTGTAGAGCACAATATCGTCACCGCGACGGTTGGCCGGCCAGAAGCCGATAACCGCTTTTGCCGAAATACGCTCGTCATCAATCATTTGCCGCAGAATCTTCTGGGCATCGTCGAAAAGTGTCCTGGCGGTTTCTCCCCGTTTGGGATCATCGAAAATGGCAGGGTATTTACCGGACATGTCCCAGGAAATAAAGAACGGCGTCCAGTCTATGTAGTCGACGAGTTTCTCGAGATCGTAGGTCTCGAAGGACCTGACGCCAGTGAAAGCCGGCCTGGGTGGCTCATAGTTGTCGAAGCTGATGTCCGGTGCCCGGTTGCGGGCTTCCTTCAGTGACACCAGTTTGGTGCGCTCACCCCGGTTCTTGCGGCGTTCGCGGATGTCGTGGTATTCGGTTCTTGCAGCGTCCACCAGGGCCGGTTTTGCCGTCTTGCTGAGTAACTGGGAGGCCACGTTAACGCAGCGGGAAGCATCAGAGACATACAGGGCGATGTCGTTCTGGTACTGCTGTTCGATCTTGACGGCTGTGTGGGCCTTGGAGGTGGTGGCGCCGCCAATCATCAGCGGAATATGAAAATCCAGTCGCTGCATCTCCTTGGCGACGTGCACCATCTCGTCCAGCGAGGGGGTGATGAGGCCGCTCAGGCCGATGATATCCACGTTCTCTTTCCTGGCCGTCTCGAGGATCTTGTCACAGGGCACCATGACGCCCATGTCGATCACCTCGTAGTTGTTGCACTGCAACACCACGCCGACGATGTTCTTGCCGATATCGTGCACATCACCTTTGACCGTTGCCATCAGGATCCTGCCCTTGGCTTTCTGCTCCTCGGTCTTCTCGGCCTCGATGTAGGGGATCAGATGCGCAACCGCCTGTTTCATGACCCTGGCACTCTTGACCACCTGGGGAAGGAACATCTTGCCGTCGCCGAACAGGTCACCAACTACGTTCATGCCATCCATCAGCGGGCCTTCAATGACCTCGATAGGACGCGTGGCGCGCTGCCGGCAAGCCTCGGTATCGTCGATGATATAGCTGGTAATGCCCTTGACCAGCGCATGCTCAACCCGCTTCTCGACCGGCCATTCGCGCCAGGCCAGGTCTTCTTCCTGGGTTCTTCCGCCCTTGCTGCGATAGCGTTCTGCAATCTCCAGCAGCCGGTCAGTGGCATCATCACGGCGGTTGAGCACCACGTCCTCGACCAGCTCTTTCAGTTCCGGGTCGATCTCGTCATAGATCACCAGCTGTCCGGGATTGACGATGCCCATGTTCATGCCGGCCTTGATGGCGTGGTAGAGGAACACCGAGTGGATGGCCTCGCGAACTGCGTCGTTGCCCCGGAAAGAGAAGGATACGTTACTGACGCCCCCGGAAATGGACGCATGGGGCAGGTTGTCGCGGATCCAGCGGGTGGCGTTAATGAAATCCACCGCGTAGTTGTTGTGTTCTTCAATGCCGGTCGCAATGGCGAAGATGTTGGGGTCGAAGATAATGTCACCGGCGTTGAAACCGATGCTGACAAGCAGATCATAGGAGCGTTTGCAGATTTCCGTCTTGCGCTCGTAGGTATCCGCCTGGCCGTCCTCGTCAAACGCCATCACCACAACGGCAGCGCCGTAGCGCATGCAGTCGCGGGCACGCTTGAGGAATTCTTCTTCGCCTTCTTTCAGGCTGATGGAGTTCACCACCGCCTTGCCCTGGATACAGCGCAGTCCCGCCTCGATTACCTCCCACTTGGAGGAGTCGATCATCAATGGAACCCGGGAAATATCGGGCTCGGAAGCCACCAGATTGAGGAAAGTCACCATGACTTCCTTTGATTCCAGCATGCCCTCGTCCATGTTGATGTCGATGATCTGGGCACCGTTTTCCACCTGGTCGCGGGCAACGCTCAATGCTTCTTCGTACTGCTCTTCCTTGATCAGCCGCAGGAACCGTTTGGACCCGGTGACGTTGGTGCGTTCACCCACGTTGATAAACAAAGTGTTTTCATCGCCGGTAAAGGGCTCAAGGCCGGACAGGCGGAGGGCTTTCTTCGGTTCCGGAATTGTTCGTGGCGGGTACTTGGAAACCGCATTGGCGATGGCTTCGATGTGATCCGGGCGGGACCCGCAACAGCCGCCAATGATGTTCAGGAATCCGTCACGGGCAAAACCCTCAATGATTTCCGCCATCTCTTCCGGTGTCTGGTCGTATTCACCGAATTCATTGGGCAGGCCGGCATTGGGATGGGCACTGACGTAGGTGTCTGCCTTGTTTGCCAGCTCTTCCACATAGGGGCGCAGGGCGTCGGCCCCAAGCGCACAGTTAAGGCCCACGGAGACAGGCCTGGCGTGGGCGACGGAATTCCAGAAGGCCTCGGTGGTCTGGCCTGACAATGTCCGGCCCGAGGCGTCGGTAATGGTGCCGGAAATCATCACGGGCAGGTCAATTCCGCTATCGATGAAATACTGCTGGGTAGCGTAAATGGCCGCCTTGGCATTAAGGGTGTCGAAAATGGTTTCGATCAGGATCAGGTCACAGCCGCCCTCAACCAGGCCCTCGACCGCCTCATAGTAATTGTCCACCAGTGTCTGGAAGTCGACGTTGCGGTAACCCGGGTTGTTCACATCCGGCGAAATGGAGGCGGTGCGGGAGGTCGGCCCGACGGCGCCCGCCACAAAACGGGGCTTGTCCGGATTGCGGGCGGTAAACTCATCGGCAATCTGGCGTGCCAGCTTTGCAGCGGCAACGTTCAGTTCCCGGGCGATCGATTCCAGGCCGTAGTCCGCCTGCGACAGCTGTGTTGAGTTGAAGGTGTTGGTTTCTATAATATCCGCGCCAGCATCCAGATAGTCCGCGTGAATATTGCGGAGCAGGGCAGGCTGGGTCAGGTTCAGCAGGTCGTTGTTGCCCTGGACTTCCCGGTCATAGTCGGCAAACCGGTCGCCACGAAACGCTTCCTCGTCCAGCTTCAGGTTCTGGATCATGGTGCCCATACCGCCATCAAGAATGATAATGCGTTCTTTCAGGGCGTTGCCAAGCTGTTCCAGGCGGGCCAGACGGGAGTTGCGATCGTTCATAG
>NZ_JAWLDU010000106.1:0-5302 GCF_041686475.1 Marinobacter sp. | reverse complement strand
CGCGGTGACATTCAGGTTCTGATGGATTTCTGGCCCAGTAGGTGTGGGCTTGCGTGGCATTCGATAACCCGGGAGCGATAATGACCCGAGCAGTAAAAGGACCAGGGTACGCCTTTCTCCTTTCGGGAATAGCGCTTTCCAGCCCGGCACTTGGCGCCGAGCCAGACCCGGACCGCTGTATTCCCAGCGAGGTGCAGCCGGAGTCCATTGATCTTGACCAGCCAAGGGACCAACTGGCTCGCCAGAGCGATCTGGTCATACCTCAGGGCGCGCGCATCGGCCAGGTGCGCATCGTTAGCCGGCCCATTTTTGATGTCAGCGATCCCGAGCAGGACAACCTTCTCTACCGCACCCTGAATACTCTGAATACACCCACGTGGGATTCTGCCCTGCGTGCCCAGTTGGTGTTTAACGAAGGGGATCCATACGAGCCGGAGGCCATTGCGGAATCCGAACGGGTCCTCCGCCAGCGGGAGTATCTGACTGCGGCCTGGGTTGGTGTGACCCATGTCTGCGGGGATGAGGTTGAGATAGGTGTTCTGGCCCGGGATACCTGGACTTTGCTGCCGACAGTAGGCGCGTCGCGCTCCGGGGGCGAGAACACCACCAATACCGGTCTTTCAGACCCGAACTTTCTCGGATCTGGCAAGAGCGTGGGGATTTCCTATACAAGAGACCCCGACCGCACCGAGACAAGTCTGGATTTTGATGACCCCAATGTTCTCGGCTCCCATTGGCAGACCGGGTTTTCCTACGATAAACGCAGTGATGGCCGCGGCCGCAGTGCCTATCTGGAGCGCCCTTTCTACAGCGAACGCACAGATTGGCGCTTTGGGCTAAGCGGTCTGGACGATGTGCGTGAACAATCCCGTTTCGTGGGTGCCGACGCCATTGCAGACTACCGTCTCAGCCAGGAATCGATCAGCGTTGATGTGGGATGGCGGCTTGCAGAGCGGGATTATCGCCAGTGGCGACTGCTTGCAGGCTACCGTTATGATGCGTTGGAATTTGAGCGCCTGCCAGACGAGCCGGACCTGGATTTGCTGCCGGAAGACCGGACCCTGAGCTACCCATGGATTGGTTTTGACTATCGTGAGAACCGCTTCCGCGAGATGACAAACCTGACTCGCCTGCAGCGGGTTGAGGATGTGCGGGATGGATTTGTGTGGCGCACAGAGCTGGGTTATTCAGCTTCCGGGCTGGGCGCCACTGAGGACCGTGTTGTCCTGAATATGGATTTCCAGGATGCGCTTATTGCTACTGAAAACAACTACGCTCGCTACGGGCTTGGTCAGAGCGGGACCTATCGCCTGGATGAGAACCGCGTTGAAAATCTCGAGGGAACTTTCAGTATCGAGTATTTCCACGGTGGTTCGGTCCGTTGGAATAGCTGGTACACCAACCTGTCTGTTACCGCGGCCCACAATCAGACCGCGGATCAGCAGCTCCTGATAGGCGGTGAAAACGGGCTCCGTGGTTATCCGAGCGATTATCAGCAGGGTAACCGGCGAGCGCTCTGGACTCTGGAGCGCCGCTATTTTCCGGACTGGCACCCGTTCAAGCTGTTCCGTCTGGGCGGTGTTGTTTTCACGGACGTGGGGCGAGCCTGGTTTGACGACGGGCGCAATAACGGCCCGGATGGTGGTTTCCTGAAAGATGTGGGATTCGGCCTGAGGCTGGCCTCAAGCCGGATTGAAGTCCAGAGAATGCTGCACCTGGACTTTGCGTTCCCGCTGGACGGAGATAACAGTATTGACAGGTTGCAGGTACTGCTGCGGGGAAGAACCAGCTTTTGACCACCTTCGAAGGCAGCCTGGATTCGCTGGCTCTATCCGGGCTCTCGGGTCACGAATGCCGGTTTTTCAGAAAGAATGCCCCAGCAAGCCCAGAACACCCAGAACGATCAGGTAACCTGCCACGATGTAGTTAAGCAGCTTTGGAAATACCAGTATGCCAATACCGGCGCCCAGACTGATCAGGGGAGCGAGTTCAAGATGTAGCGTCATATTACTGGTCTCCTGTCATGGTTATTTTCTGACGAACGCCAGGAATCCGCCCGCAACAACGGCTGCAGCGCCGCCAATCAGGTACCACATGGTTTCATCCGTAAAGCGGCCGGTGAACGTTTCAGTGATCTGATCCCCCACAGATTGTGTGGATTGATACCCGAAGAAAAGCAGGGCAATGCCTACCACGAGCAGAACGAGGCCAATGACTTTCGTGCTTCCCATTCCAATTTCCTTATAGTGTGCTTGTGGAACCCTATTTCAAGACCTATTGAGCCTTGGACCCTGCAGTGTAGCAGGTGAACGGGCAAGGCATCTTACTGGAGTGCAACTGTTAATGACTGCGATGACCAATGACGAGCTGAATCAGATCCTCGAACTGAACGGAGAGGAGCGATATGACTACTTCCTCAGCCTGGTCGGTGAAGAGCGCGAGATCTGGATTCTGGTGAATGCGGACAACCGCTTTCTGAAGATCGAATCGGAAGACGGTGCTTTCGCACACCTGCCGGTGTGGCCCGGTTCGGCGTTTGCGATGCAGTATGCGAAGGGCTCTGATGATCTCTCGCCGAAAAGTATCTCGCTGCCGGATTTCTTCAAAAAATGGGTGCCTGGTCTGACCCGCGACGGCCTCGAAGTAGGCGTGTTCCCCGGGCACGATGACACCCTTTGGATAACGGAGCCGGAGGAGCTGAAGCGCGACCTGCAGGACGAGTTGTCGAGCTTCTGACACCAGGCAAACAATTGTTTGTTCAGGAGAGTAGCCACATCTTGCAGATGCTGGCAAAGTTCACCACACCAAAATTCAACCCCAGCAAGAGGATACTCCGGTGACGGACCTTGTGAATTACCAATTGGAAGATGGCGTAGCCACTATCACCATAAGTAACGGTAAGGCCAATGCGCTGAGCCACGAAGTGTTCGAGGCGCTGAACCTCGCCCTTGACCGCGCCGAAGAAGACAGCGCCGTGGTCATTCTGACCGGACAGCCTGGCATTTTCTCCGGTGGCTACGACCTGAAAGAAATGCAGAAGGGCCCGAAGGAAGCCTCTGCGCTGGTGACCGTGGGGTCGACCTTTACGCGCCGGTTGGCGGCATTCCCGCTGCCTGTCATCGGAGCATGCAGCGGCCATGCGATTGCCAAGGGGGCATTCGTCCTGCTGTCGGTGGATCATCGCATCGGCATTGAGGGTGATTTCAAACTGGGCCTCAATGAAGTCGCCATCGGCATGACCATGCACCATGCCGGCATCGAGATTGCGCGGCATCGTCTGTCCCCGGCGCATTTTTACCGTTCCGTGGTCAACGCAGAGATTTTCAACCCGGTAGGTGCCGTGCAGGCAGGATTTCTGGATGAAGTGGTTGCACCCGAGCAACTGATGTCGCGGGCAAAGGAGCTGGCGCAGCAGTTCCGCAAACTGAACATGAAGGCCCACGAGCAGACCAAGCGTAAGGTAAAGGCTGAATACCTTGAACTCCTGGATGCCTCTATCCTTAAGGATGCGGAGCATCTGGGGCTGACGGGCTAGGAATTCGCAGCCCGAAAGTGAGGCCATTGCCGAAGAGTCGTTGTTCGTCAATAAGGCAACCGATCTCTTCATCAAAGGGGGACCGGCAACGGCACGAACCAAACCGGCCAGGCTGCCTCAGCAGAAAGAAACCAGGAATTGCCGGTGCTGTCGAACTGCGCCGTCGATGCCGGCGGCTCTGAGCCGCAGAGTCTGCCCCGGCAGGCATTGAGCAAGCCGACTGGCGGCCAGCGGCGTCAGGTTGCCCAGCCGCGGGTAGCCACCGATGGTCTGCCGGTCATTCAGCAGCGCGATCGGCTGGCCGTCAGGAGGCACCTGGACGGCGCCCAGTGAAATCCCTTCCGAGACCAGTGAGCTGATCGAGCACTGGAGTGCGGGGCCGATAAGGCGAACGCCCATTCGGTCCGCGCGCTGGTCTACCTGCCATCCCGCGTTGAAGGCATCGAACAGGCTCCTACCGGTGAATGCCGCTATCTGGGCGCCCGGCAGCAGATCCAGTGTGGTTGTCTGGCGGTAATCCGGTTGTTCGGACTCCGGTGCGACACGATCGGTCCGGGGCCTTTCGGCACGGTTCACGGTCAGGGTGTCACCGTCACGCAGGATTTTTCCCTGGCCGTCGAATCCACCGAGTTGCTCACGCACCACGCAGGCAGCACTCCCCAGCACGGCGTCGCCGCAGAAACCTCCCGCCACAGAAAGATACGCCCGCAGGCCGTTTACCGGGGTGCCGAAGGTCAGCGTATCACCGGCGCTGATGGCCAGCGTTCTCCACATGCCCACCGGCTTCTGGTTGTGCCGAAGGCCAAGGTCGGCGCCGGTCAATGCAATAATCAGATCTCTCTCTGCCACCAGTTCCAGCCCGCCGAAGGTGATTTCCAGCGCTGCCGCCCCCCAGGCGTTATCGGTCAGATGGTTGGCCCAGGCCCATGCGTGGAGGTCGGCCGGCCCGCCCTGGGTCACGCCCAGATGTCTGACTCCGAATCGCCCGGCATCCTGCAACAGGGCAAGTGGGCCGGCCCGGGACACGCGAAATCCGGTCAGGTCATTCTCACTCATTTTGCCGCCCCTTTTTCCAAGGTCTGGTCAGCGGGTTTGGTATCGCCACCCTCTGCCTCGAACTTTTCCCTGGTGGCTGCCACGAAACGTACTCGGTCGCCTACCCTCAAAAGGCTGAATCCCTCTCGGTTGCGATCGAATAACCGCGCAGGAGTTCGCCCGATCAGGTTCCAGCCACCGGGGGTGACCACCGGATAAGCCGCGGTTTGCTGGCCGGCGATGGCGACGCTGCCGGCGGGTACTTTCTGGCGTGGGGTATCCAGGCGCGGGCAGGTCAGTGCAGGGTCCAGCAATCCCATAAAGGCAAACCCGGGTGCGAAACCAAGAGCAAAAACGCGATATTCCCGGGCGCAATGAGCTTCAATGACTGCCTCGACCGAAAGCTCTGACAGGTCGGCAACACGCTGGAGGTCAGGGCCAACCTGCAGGTCGTACCAGGTAGGTAGTTCGTGGAGTTCACCACCGGTGCCGGCTTCGGCAGGCCTCAGGGTGGCAAGTATGTCGAGCAGTTTTTGCCGGGCCTCGCAGGGTGTTGTCTGAAACGGATCAAAAACCACCAGCAGCGTTGTGTAGGAGGGCACCAGGTCCACCAGAGTGCTTCCGAAGACAGACTCGCATTCCTCGGCAAGGGCGGTCAGCCACAACAGGTTTTTTTCGTCGATGCTGTCGAACAGCCGCACCATCCAGCCGTCGAGGCCGGCCCGTTCCAGA
>NZ_JAWLDU010000046.1:0-23329 GCF_041686475.1 Marinobacter sp. | reverse complement strand
GCCAGAATCTCGTCAATCGCTACCAGGGCTTCCTTGTCCAACGACCAGCCTTCGATATCACCCACCGGATCAAGCTGCTCGGGCCTTCTTGCACCCCAGAGCGCTGTTGTTACGCCAGGCTGATCAACCAGCCAGCGAAGCGCCAGGGCCAGTACATTCTTCTGGTAACGCTCGCGGGCAAACGCATCCAGTTCGGCCACGGCATTCAGGTATTGGCGATAGCGGTCACCCTGGAACTTGGGATCGTTCTTCCGCAGGTCGTCGCCGGTGAACTCCGTATCCGGACGCATTTTTCCGGTCAGCAGACCACGGCATAGCCCGCCGTAAGTGATGGTCGCAATACCGTGTTCCCGGCAGTATGGAAGGACGTCCTGTTCGATCTCCCTTTCAAACAGGTTATACGGCGGTTGCAGACTGTGCAGCGGCACGGATTGACTGAATTCCTTCATCTGGGAGGGGGAGAAATTGCTGACACCAATGGCACGGATCTTCCCGGCCTGATAGAGATTTTCAAGGGCCCGTGCGGTCTCTTCCATCGGCGTCTTCGGATCCGGCCAATGGACTTGGTAGATGTCGATATGATCCGTCTGCAGGCGTTTCAGCGAGTCCTCGATTTCCCGCTCTATGCGGGCTGCGGTAGCATCACGCCAGACCTTGTTGTGGTCGTCATTCCAGTTCAGGGCGACCTTGGTGGCCAGCGCAACCTTGTCACGCCGACCACCGGTGAGGGCTTTACCCACGATCTCTTCTGAACGCCCGAATCCGTATACCGGCGCGGTATCGATCAGACCGATGCCTTTGTCAATTGCGCGGTGAATGGTGTCGATGGACTGGGACTCGTCAGTGCCGCCCCACATCCAGCCACCTATCGCCCAGGTACCAAGGCCAACCGGTGTTACCTGAATATCAGTGTTTCCAAATGTTCGGGTTTCCATAGTGTCTCCCTCGCCATCTGATCAAACGTTGTAGAAATCCCGGTACCAGTCCACGAAGTTGGCAATGCCCTCTTCCACGGTGGTTGACGGCTTGTAGCCAACATCCGTGATCAGGTCATCGACATTGGCGTAGGTCGCCGGGACGTCGCCGGGCTGCAGGGGAAGCAGGTTCTTCTGCGCCTTCTTGCCAACGCGCTCCTCGATGATTTCGATGAAGCGGGACAGTTCCACCGGGTTATTGCTGCCGATGTTGTACAGGCGATACGGCGCCTTGCTGGTGCCGGGATCCGGGTTCGCGCCACTCCACTCGGGATTGGGTGTGGCTACACTGTCCAGGGTTCTGATAACACCTTCAACAATGTCGTCGATGTAGGTGAAGTCACGCCTGTGGTGGCCGTGGTTGAACACGTCAATGGGCTCACCGGCGAGAATTTTTTTGGTAAAGATGAACAACGCCATGTCCGGCCGGCCCCAGGGACCATAGACGGTGAAGAACCGCAGGCCGGTGGTGGGCATGTTGTAGAGGTGGCTGTAGGTGTGGGCCATCAGCTCGTTGGCTTTCTTGGAGGCCGCATACAGGCTCAGGGGATGATCCACGTTGTCATGCACGGAGAACGGCATGGATTCGTTGGCGCCGTACACAGAGCTGCTGGAGGCATACACCAGGTGCTTCACGTCATTGTGGCGACAGCCTTCGAGGATGTTGGTGAAGCCCACCAGGTTGGCGTCGATATAGGCATGGGGGTTTTCCAGCGAATACCGAACGCCAGCCTGCGCCGCCAGGTGAACCACCCGCTCCGGTTTGTGCTCCCGGAACAGCGCTTCCATGGCAGGCCGGTCAGCCACATCCTTGCGAACTTCGGTAAACCCCGGTTTGCAGGTCAGGCGTTCCAGGCGTGCTTCTTTCAGGGTGGGATCGTAGTAATCGTTGACGTTGTCCACGCCGATCACTTCATCGCCCCGGTCAAGCAGCCGATGCGCCAGATGCGAGCCGATAAAGCCCGCCGTTCCCGTAACCAGAATCTTCAAAGTCGTTCTCCCTGTTCCTTCAGAAGGTCAGCCCGGCACTTACAAACGGGCCACCCAGTTCAATGTCCAGACGGTCATCGCTGTCTTCGTAGTCAATACTGATCTGGCGATAGCCGGCACGGAGCTGCAATAAGGATAGCTGGTACTGGCCATAAGCGTTGTAGTCGTAGACCGAGTCGCCATCAAAGCTGATCAGGTTGGCCTCACCGCCTACGGACACGCCGGTCAGTGGAAGGTCAAACCGTGCTGCCAGGTAGCCCATTGGAACGACACCACTGACATCGGTCTGGGACACCTGTCCACCTGTTCTCGTCTCGCGAACGATCAGCTCGCCGTCCAGATTCCGTGCGGTCAGGCCCAGATCCAGGTTTACCCAGTTATCAAGTACCTCGTAGTAGAGGGTGACATCGAACTGGTCCAGATCAAAGTCGGAATCCACCTCACCGGAAACCTGGTCGAACTGGGTCGAAATCTCTCCCCGACCGCTCTGTTCGATGCGCGTGTAGTTCAGTCGCACATTTGGCAATAAAGGCACCGGGTGCTCGAAATAGGCACTCAGGTTGGCATTGGTATCGCTGTCCAGATCCAGGTCGTTTTCAACGTCGACCACGTCGTTGTTTTTGCCGGCATCCCCGGACAGGTCGGAGTCCCAGTAACTGATGTTGGCACCAACACCCAGTACGTCGGCAGAGGCAACGGGGGCCGCTATGATCAGTGAGCCACCCAGGGCGAGAATCAGTTTACGCATATAACACCTGTTTTTCTGTTTGTTGAGTTTGACAGATCAGTCAAAACTGATACCAAGCCTACGCCCCACTTCTTCGTAGGTTTCGATAACATCGCCCAGTCCCTGACGAAAACGGTCCTTATCCATCTTTTTACGGGTTTCCTTGTCCCAGATACGGCAGCCATCGGGGCTGAACTCGTCACCCAGTACGATATCGCCGCCTGAGCGGCCGAATTCGAGCTTGTAATCCACCAACAACATGCCGGCATCGTCAAACAGTGCCTTGAGGACATCGTTCACCTGATAGGTGAGCTCCTTCATTCTGGCCAGTTCATCCGCTTTCGCCCAGCCGAAACTGACTGCCAGCGACTCGTTCACCATGGGGTCGTGCATGGCGTCATTCTTCAGGAACAGTTCGAAGGTGGGCGGGTTCAGTTCCAGACCTTCTTCCACCCCCAGGCGACGGCAAAGGCTGCCGGCCGAGATGTTGCGAACCACGCACTCCACCGGAATCATATCCAGCTTCTTGACCAGCGATTCGGTTTCGGACAACAGACCTTCAAAGTGGGTGGGAACGCCGGCGGCTTCGAGTTTTTCCATGATAAAAGCATTGAAGCGGTTATTGACCATGCCTTTGCGGCTCAGCTGTTCTTTTTTCTCACCATCGAACGCGGACGTGTCGTCGCGGAACACCATCACGAAACGATCGGGGTCGTCGGTACGGTAAACAGATTTGGCCTTGCCTGCGTAAAGTTCTTCACGCTTTTCCATCTCGGGTCTCCGGATGTGCCCGCACTGCGCGGGCACTGCTTGCATTAGTAAAGGTATTCGAACAGTTCAGAGAGCAGCTCGGATGAACGGTCGTCGCCGGAGTAGTCTTCGGCACGTTCAACGGTCACTGCGATCTCGCCGCCTGTCTGGTCAAGCTGCACGTCGAAGGTGTGTTCCGGTTCCGGGTCGTCCGAGAACCAGCTGAACCAGCCGGATTCGCGGTCTGATTCCGGGCGGAAATCGACGTAGAAATAGCCCTCATCCCGGTTCAGATCCACAACCGGTACATCGGCTTCATCCAGTGCACGGCTGACCTCTGCCCAGGCACGGCCATAATCCAGGGTCATCACGATCTGCTGCGGGGTCTCGTTCTCGGAAACCAGGCGTACCAGCGGTTCACTGACCATGCCCAGCGCTGCCCGGGAATAGGACTTGCTGTCTTCACGCTCCTCCAGGTGCCCGGCCAGATCATCCAGCAGACGTTTGCTGGTGCTCAGCTGCTCCTCGCTGCGCCGCTCCTGGTTACCCCATGCGAGCAGTTCATCCGGGTCACCCTCAACTTCAAAGGTACGGAACTGGATCTCGGTGGTTTTACGCCGGACACCCGGCGCAATGCGCGCCAGAACGACCATGCGCGCTTCCTCGCCATCAGGGTTGTCTGACAGCTCCAGCAGTTCCCTTGCCTGTTTGCTGAAGTTCACCAGCTCACTCTGCAACAGGCCCAGTTGGGGGCTGTCGTAGGCTACACCGAGCCCGTTCTCGTTCATGTAGTTGGTCACCGCTGGCCACAGCCGGCCGGGCACGTCATTCACCAACAGCCAGATCTGGCCATCCAGCTCTTCGACCACGTAATTCTCATCGAGGATATCGGAGGTCATGTCGGGAGGATTGGGAATACTGTCGCGATACATCCGGCCTGAATCCGCAGCACTGATTTCACGGATCGGCATCACCTGGGTGAACTTTCCCTCGTCTGCGGTTTCCGGCAGCTTCAGTGGCTCGCCTTCCGGCTCGTCGATATAGCGCTCGGAGCGATCCTCGATAAGGCTACAGCCAGTGATGGCCAAAACAAGCATCAGGCCCGTAACGGGCCTGATGGAATGGGGGGATTTTCTGTTTTCTGTCCTGAACCTAAACGCCATCAGGCGACTCCAGTTACGATAGATGATACAGCCAGTCTCAGAGTACGCCTGAGGCCTTCAACGCTTCTTCCACTTCGCTGTGGAACTTGTCGCTCAGCGGGGTAAGCGGCAGGCGAATGCCCTCACCGATCATGCCCATGCGATGCAGCGCCCACTTGACCGGAATGGGGTTGGCCTCGAGGAAGAGCTTGCGGTTCAACGGCATCAGCAGTTCATTGAGCCTGTCGGTTTCGTCCTGATCACCGGAGACAGCCGCTTCACACAGGGCTGCCATGGCCCTGGGCGCGACGTTTGCGGTTACCGAGACGTTACCTTTGCCGCCGGCCAGCATCAGCCCGGCTGCGGTGGCGTCGTCACCGGAGTACACCACCAGCCGGCCCTTGACCGCTTCGATCAGCTCGGAGCCACGGGGAATATTGCCGGTGGCATCCTTGATGCCGATGATGTTGGGGATATCCGCGAGGCGTTCAACGGTTTCGTTGAGCATGTCGCAAGCGGTTCGGCCTGGCACGTTATAAAGAATCTGATTCACCGGAACCGCTTCGGCGATGGTCTTGAAGTGACGGTAAAGGCCTTCCTGGGTCGGCTTGTTGTAATAGGGCACAACCAGCAGGCAGGCGTCCGCACCGAGCTTGTGGGCTTCTTGTGTCAGTTCAATGGCTTCGCGGGTGCTGTTGCCGCCGGTGCCGGCGATAACAGGGATGCGGCCGTCGACGCGTTTTATGATATGGCCGATGACCCGCATATGCTCGTCCGGGTCCAGCGTTGCGGATTCACCTGTCGTGCCAACGGCGACAATACCATGCGTCCCGTTGTCGAGATGAAAGTCCACCAGTTTATCTAGGTGCTCCCAATGAATGCTGCCATCGGAATGCATGGGTGTGACCAGTGCGACAAGGCTCCCCGTAATCATAAAAGCTCCGTACGAATAAAAACGATATGGTAATGTTGGGCACCACCTGACACAAGGGAATTAAAGGAGATGTCATGTCAGCGCAGGCTGCAACGTCCCTTTCACGAGTTTGCAGGCACTACTGCAGGAGATCAAACAGCAATTCTATCCGGTTCCGACGGACTTACCTTCGTGGACCGGCCAGGCAGCGAATATGGCCTTGAGCATGGTTGCCAGGGGGATGGCAAAAAACACTCCCCATAGCCCCCAGATACCCCCGAAAAACAGAACCGCCACGATAATCGCAACCGGATGCAGGTTGTTTACTTCCGAGAACAGGACCGGCACCAGCACATTGCCATCCAGCGCCTGGATGACGCCATAGGCGACCATGACCCAGATAAATTCACTGCCCCAGCCAAACGCGAACAGCGCGATTACCGCCACGGGGATGGTCACCACTGCGGCCCCGATGTAGGGAATCACCACACTCAGCCCGACCATCAGCGATAGCAGCACGGCATAAGGCATACCCAGCAGCTTGAAAGACACATAGGTCACCACCCCGACAATCAGTATCTCAACAGCCTTGCCGCGGACATAGTTGGCGCACTGCAGGTTCACTTCGTGCCAGATCCGCACCATCATCGGCCGCTGGGAAGGCAGCATCCGCGACAATGATTCAAGAAGCACCTGACGATCCTTGAGGAAAAAGAACACCAGGATCGGTACCAGTACCATGTAGATCAGCAGCGCAACCAGGTCCGGTATACTGGCCAGGGAAAACGATACCAGCCACTGGGTCATGCGCCCTGCTTCGGTGGTCACCTGATTGTAAATGGTGTTTAAACCTTCCATGGAAATCAACGTCGGGTACTGCTGGGGGAGCACTTCAAGGTAGGACTGCATTTCCCTGAAAATCCGGGGGGCTTCGCCGGCAAGCGACGCGACCTGTGCCCAGAGCAGCGGCAACAGGCCAAACAGGAATCCGATCAGGACTCCGAGAAACCCGACAAAGACGCCGACGATGGCGACGATTTCCGGCACACCCATCCTGTTGAGCTTGGTAACAAGGCCCTGGAGAATGAACGCAATGATGACCGACGCAATGGCCGGCGCCAGCATGGAACCGAACAGGATGACAAAGACAACCCCCGCCAGGATCAGCAGGAAAAGAATGACGGCTTCTTCATCTGAAAAGTATTTGTGAGCCAGACCACGTAAAATTCTTATCATTAATGTCTCCGAACGGTCTCTACTGCAGGCTTAGCCGCCGCACTTTATCACAAAGGTGAAGCAGCCACCCTGTTCGGATGAACTGACGAGCTCATGGGCAGAAAGCCTGAGGAACGCAGGAATGTCCCTTGCCGAGCCTGAATCTGTGGCAATAACCTCCAGCTCCTGGCCCGGGTCCATGCTGTTCAGTTCAAGCTTGGTTTTCAGTAACGGCATAGGACAGCGAAGCCCTGATGCATCAAGTGTTCGGTCAGCCATGACAACGAGATACCCGTCTGTACAAAAGAAGAGCCGGCATTATGCCGACAGTGTTACTTTAATGCATCACAATCGTAACAGGCCATACAGGAACGAACTTTCAGTGGCACAATGCTGTCTGACGAGAACCTATGACAAGGGACACCACCCATTGATGACCCCGACAGATCGAAGCCCGCTGGCCTGGCAGGGCCTACTGGCATTCACACTGATGTTGCTGTTGACGGTGTTTTCAGGCAAAGCGCTGGCCCAATCCCCGGACAGCACCCTGCCCTCCATTGGCGGAGCGGGCGGGGGCGGCCTTATTTCCGGCCAGCAGGAAGCCGATATCGGCCGCCAGGTCATGACCTCAATCCGCCGCTCGGCACCACAGATTACCGACCCGCTGGTCTACGACTATCTCAGCTCGATCATTTACAAACTGGTTCCATCTGCCCCACTGTCCAGCAGCGACCTGACTCTGGCCATTATCGACAGCCCGGACATCAACGCATTTGCGGTTCCTGGCAATATTGTCGGCGTCAACGGTGGCCTGTTCCTGAACGCCAGCAGTGAACAGCAGTTTGCCTCGGTATTGGCGCACGAACTGGCACACCTGAGCCAGCGACACTTCGCCCGACGCCTTGAGCAACAGGAAGCCAGTGCCCCCATGACCATCGCCGGCATGATTGCGGGGATCGTGCTGTCAGCGGTGACGCAGTCCGATATTGGCATTGCCGCTATTGCCGGCACCCAGGCAATGGCGATACAGAACATGCTCGCCTACAGCCGCGCTCACGAACAGGAAGCCGACCGTGTCGGTATGGAAATACTGGCAGATGCCGGCATGGACCCCCGGGGAATGCCGGAAATGTTCGAAATCATGATGCGGCAGAACCGGCTGCAGGGCAATCGGGTGCCGGAGTACCTGTCTACCCACCCACTCACCCAGAACCGCGTTTCCGATACCCGTAATCGTGCCGAACAGTATCCCCGCCGGGATGTCGCCGACGCACAGGAATACCACCTTGTCCGCTCACGACTGCAGGTGCGATACGCCAGATCACCCGAGGTTGCCCTGGAAACCTTCCGCGATTACCTGGAACGCTCCGACACCGAGAAGCCCGACGCGGTACGATACGGATTTGCGGTGGCTCTGCTTCGCAGCGGCAACTACGACGATGCAATTGGCGAACTTGAAACGTTGCTGGAAGGCACGCCGGGGCGAATTACCTATCAGGTCACCTTTGCCGAGGCCCTGATTGAGCAGGACCGCCTGCAGCAGGCCCGCGAACTGCTGCGGGATGCACTGGATCGCAATCCGGGCAATTACCCCATCACCGATATGCTGGCCGACGTGGAAATTGAAGACGGCAATGGTGAACGCGCAGCGGATTACCTGCACCGACTCACCCGTGAACTACCCCATAAGGAACATCTTTGGCTGCGGCTTGCGGAGGCTGAAGGGATGGCCCGGAATATCGTGGGTGTTCACCGGGCCCGCGCTGAATACGATATCCTGATGGGCGACCTTGAATCTGCCGAGCGCCAGCTGCGTCAGGCCCAGCAGAGGCTGCCGGCGGGCGCGCCCCTGAGACAGGTGGTAACGGAACGTCTGTCCCAGGTTTCCTCCAGGCTCAACCAGCGGCGCAGCTGATATCAGGCGTTGCCTGCGGCCTTCAGATTCATGTTGGCGGTGAAATCCAGCATCCGCTGAAGTGGCTTGAGTGCCTGCTCCCGCATCGCCGGGTCAACGTGGACTTCCTGATCGCCGTTCTCAATGACGGACAACAGGTTCTCCAGCCCGTTCATGGCCATCCATGGGCAGTGTGCACAACTGCGACAGGTCGCTCCGTTACCGGCCGTGGGAGCCTCAATCAGTGTTTTGTTGGGCGCCAGCTGCTGCATCTTGTAGAAAATGCCGTTGTCTGTGGCAACAATGAACTGCTGGTTGGGCAGCGTCTGTACCGCGTGTATCAGCTGGGATGTGGACCCCACCACGTCAGCCATTTCCACAACTGCGTCTGGTGATTCCGGGTGGACCAGCACTGCGGCATCCGGATACAGCGCCTTGAGATCTTCCAGCCCGCGGGATTTGAACTCTTCATGGACAATGCACGAACCATCCCAGAGCAGTACATCGGCGCCCGTGGTTTTCTGAACATAATGACCGAGGTGCTTGTCCGGGGCCCAGAGGATTTTCTCGCCCCGTTCATCCAGTGATTCAACGATCGCCTGGGCACAGCTGGAGGTGACGACCCAGTCAGCCCTGGCCTTCACAGCGGCGGATGTGTTGGCGTACACCACGACCGTTCTGTCGGGATGCTCATCACAAAAGGCCGCAAACTCGTCGGCAGGGCAACCAATATCCAGGGAGCAGGTTGCTTCCAGGGTTGGCATCAGCACCCGCTTCTCGGGGTTGAGAATTTTCGCCGTCTCACCCATGAAGCGAACGCCGGCAACCACGACGGTGGATGCCTTGTGCTGATTCCCGAAACGGGCCATTTCGAGGGAATCCGCCACGCAGCCACCGGTTTCCTCTGCCAGCCGCTGAATGTCCGGATCCGTGTAATAGTGGGCTACGAGCACAGCGTCCTGCGCCTTGAGGGCAGCCCGGATGCGGGTTTCAAGATCGGCTTTTTCAGCCTCACTGAGGCTTTTGGGCTCAGCCTTGTGTGCCAGGTGCTCCTGAACCAGAATACGGTCTTCACCTCGTGTCATCACTGCATCTCTGTATTGCGTTAAAACATGCGGAGTATATCACTTTAAGTCGGTTACGCTCCCTACCGTCAGATGTATGACCGTATAGCCAAAAAAAAAGAGCCCTGAGGCTTTTTATTTCACCCCGGGGCTCTTTTTTCAACACAGAGCAGAATTTGCTGACTGTTTTGTTGGTGGGTCGTGAAGGATTCGAACCTTCGACCAATTGGTTAAAAGCCAACTGCTCTACCAACTGAGCTAACGACCCGCAACTACCAGCCCGTTTCCGGGCCCGGAACCAAGCAATGACTCAATCCACCGCTTCGTTCGCAATTTGGTGGGTCGTGAAGGATTCGAACCTTCGACCAATTGGTTAAAAGCCAACTGCTCTACCAACTGAGCTAACGACCCAAACGAGGCGCATATAGTAATGATTTTTCAGCGCCGATCAACCCCTAATTCCCAGGTTTCTTAACATTCTTCACGTCAAAGGAAATCAGGTGTTGCCGGAATCCAGGTACTTCTGTGCCAGCTCTGCAGCACGGGTATCCGGGTAATCCTCAAGCACGCTTTCCATACGTGAGCGGGCCTGATCTTTTTCACCCAGCCGATCCAGTGTGACACCCAGCTTGTAGACCGCGTCCGGGGCCTTGCGATGATCGCCATATCGAGTGGCGACAATGGTAAAGGCCTGCCGCGCCTGTTCCAGCTGATCCTCAACCAGATAAACCTCACCCAGCCAGTAATAGGCATTTACCGTGAGATCGCCTTCATCGTACTCATCAATAAAATCGTACAACCCGTTGATCGCCTGGTCGTAGTTCTTTTCCTCATGAATCAGGGTCTGGACGTCCTGGTAAGCGCTTCGCTCCTCGTCGGATGGTTGGCGGTAGATCTTGGTCTTGACGCCCGAGTCACCACCTCCGGCACTGGAATCACTGCTATCCTCGCTGGTCTCCGGTGCTTCAGCCACTTTTTCGGAGAGCTTGAGAATTCGCTGGTCAAGATCGATATACCGATCCCGGGACTGTTTCGTCAGACGGTCGATCAGGTTTTGCTGCTCTTCCACCCGGCCCTGCAGGCGGCGAACTTCGCCCTGCAATTGCTGGATCATGTAGAACAGCTCGGCGTTGGCCTGGCTGTTGCCGGCCTTGCGCTCGGCTTCCGAGGAATTGTCCTGGAAAACCGGGGAAACGGATTGCGCCAGCGCACTGCCCACCGACCCGAAGGCCAGCGGGAGTAACACTGTCGCCATGAGCAGATGTCTCATGGGGTTAGCCTGTTACTGGAATACAAGTTCAACGCGACGGTTCTGGGCCCATGCGCTCTCGTTGGACTCCATCTCTGCCGGCTTCTCTTCGCCGTAGCTGATGGTTTCCGTCTGGCCACGGGATGCACCGTTTACGATCAGGAAGCGCTCAATGGCATTGGCGCGACGCTCACCGAGGGCAAGGTTGTATTCCTTGGTGCCGCGCTCGTCAGCGTGACCTTCAATGCGCACGTCCTGGTCCGGGTTGTTCTGCAGATAGCGGGCGTGGGCAACCAGCACTTCGCGGGCTTCAGACTTGATTTCGGCAGTGTCGAAATCAAAGTAGAAGGTTGTGATTTCACGCATCGCCTGTTCTTCGGCGCGCTCAGCACGCTCTTCAGCGGCCTGGCGCTGCTCTTCAGTCATCTCCGAGGAAGAAACGCCATCCTCGTCATCACCGCCGTACACGGTGCTGCCACCGTCCTGATCTACCGCGGATACATCCGAGCCACTGTCCGCACCTTCCGTTGTATCGCCGGTGCTGCTACAACCGGCAATCAGGCCCAGGGAAAAAATCAGGGCCAATGCTTTGTGTTGCGTCGTCATGTTCATATTCACTTCCTTCCTGTTGATGATCTCTTGTTCGTAAGCCAACGAACCCAGCGGGTTCGGGGTTCCGGTCTAACGTGCAATTGGTGACCATGCCGGTTCGCGGACGTCGCCCTGTGAAGCCGGCAGACTATAAGCTGCGCCGCCATCCGCGGCAATTACAGTTAGTACACTGTTTCCACTCTGCTTGGTCGCATAGATCAGCATTCGACCATTGGGCGCAAGACTGGGTGACTCATCGGATCCTGTTCGCGTGAGTACAGTCTCCTCCTCGGTTCTCAGATCCGTGCGGGCAATATGGAAAGATCCGTCCCGCTGGTGCACGTAATAGACGTACTTGCCATCGTTATCGGGTCGGGGGCGTGCATTATAGCGACTGCCAAAGGTTATCCTGCGGGGTGAGGCGTCCTCACTGGACTTGTGATAAACCTGTGGGCCTCCGGAACGGTCCGACGTAAAGAAGAAGCCGTCGCCGGTATGATCCCAGGTAGCTTCGGTATCGATGGACCAGTGGTTCGTCAGGCGCTTGAGAGACCCGCTTTCAATGTCGAGCTTGTAAATTTCCGCATTTCCGTCCTTCGACAGGGTCACCAGCAGTGAGCGGCCATCATCGGACCACGCGGGGGCCGAATTCAGGCCCGGATAGTCGGCAATCCGTGTTCGGTCACCTGTTGCAAGCTCATGGATGTAAATGGCCGGCTTTCCGGTTTCAAAGGAGACGTAGGCGAGCTTCCTGGCATCCGGTGACCAGGCCGGAGACAGGATCGGCTCGTCGCTTTCGAGCCGGACCCTGGCACGTTTGCCATCAACATCACTGACCTGGAGACGGTACATGGATTCACCGCCGGAGCGCTCAAGCGTGATGTAGGCAAGCTTGGTGGAGAAGGCGCCGGGCACGCCGGTAATGGCTTCATAAACCCGGTCGCTGATGTGATGGGCAAGGCTGCGGGTGCTGTTGACCGACGAAGAGGCGGTTGCACCCATAACGCGTTCTTCGCGATTGACGTCAAACAATTCGTAACGGGCTTCGACCCGGTCGCCCTTGCGGGTCAGCTGGCCGACCAGGACATAGCGCTGGCCAAGCAGGCGCCAGTCGCGGAAGTAGACCTCGTCGCCTTTCGAAGGCAGGCTCAGCATCTTTTCCGCTGACAGCGGGCGGAACTCGCCCGTCATGGTGAGATCGTCCCGCACGATGCTGCTTATCTTGTCACCGGACGGCATGTCGCCGGATTCAGAAAAGGGAACAACCGCTACCGGAATGGCGGAATCCGCGCCTTCGGTAATCCGTATCAGCAGCTCGGCACTGGCAGGGCTGCTTCCGATCATTACCGCAATCATCAGTAGCCACGCCATTGCAACACCTGGAAGCCCTGTGCCTGTATCTGTCCGGTTCGTCATCTGAGTTCCCATTATCCTTATCGTAGCCGCCGGGGATTGAATTCAATCGTAAACTGGCGGAAATAGCGTTCAAACGTGTCACGATCATCCGGAATCGGATACCGGCTCAACGACTTCACTGCCCCAAGCGCCGAGTTATCAAATGCGGTATTGCCACTGGTGGAGACAAGCTTTACCGACTCAAGTTCACCAGTGGGAAGCAGGGTTATCTGCAACCTTGCAGTCATCTCCTCTGTTGCCGACGACGGCGGATACCAGGCCTGGCTCAATCTCTCGCGAATCAACGCCTGGTATTTCTGGCTCTCCGAGAGCATCTGGGCCTCGCGTGCCTTGGCTGCTGCCGCTTCACGACGCTGCCGCTCCTCGGACTGGCGTTGCTGCTCTGACTCGTCTGCCAGGGCCTCAAGCTGTTGTTCTTTCAGGCGGCGCTCACGTTCCTTGCGTTTACGCTCAGCCTCGAGCCGCTCTTCCTCTTCCCGGGCCTTGCGCTCCGCTTCCTCCTGTCTGCGCTGTTCTTCAGCACGGCGTTTTTCTTCCTCGGCCTTGCGGGCAGCCTCTTCCTGGCGACGCTTCTCTTCCTCTGCTTTCTGGCGCTCACGCTCTTTCGCTTCTGCCTCGGCTTTTTGACGAGCGGCTTCTTCTTCCGCCTGACGCTGCTCCTCCCGCTCCCGCTCTGCCGCTTCTTCCTGACGCTGGCGTTCCTGCTCGCGTTCCCTTTCCTGCTGGATGCGTCGCGCTTCTTCCTGCTCGCGCTGCTCTTCTTCCGCTGCTGCCTGCCGACGCTCCTCCTCTTCCTGCTGTCGCTGCCTTTCTTCCTCTTCCTGCCGGCGCTCTTCATCCCGGTCAGGCTGGTCCACCGGCTCTGTTACCGGGCTGGGCTCCGGCTCGTTCTGGGTTACAAGCCGCGCAGAAATGCTGGGCGGCTGCGGATCCTCCCGGGGAGTCGACCAGGACCAGCCTGCCAGCGCAACCCCCAGGATCAGCCCGTGCATAAGAACGGAGAGAACGACAGGCGACTTCCAGGGTGGCTGCCCCGCACTGGTTACATCACGCTCATGACCTCTCACAAAAACCTGCCTGCCCTATGCTCACTCATCGTTGGTGGCTGCTTCGGTAATCAGACCCACGTTGGTCGCCCCTGCCGCCTGCAACTGGGACATGAGGCGAACCACCGTACCGTATTCCACATGCTCGTCACCGCGCACCAGAACCTCGCGGTCTGTGCGCTGGGAAAGGATCTTGGATATCCGCTCACGGACGTCACCCAGCGACATCGGGTCACTGCTCTCATCTCCGACATCCATGAAATAAGCGCCATTGCTGTCAACCGAAACCACAATGCTTTCCACGTTCTTGTCGGACTCGATCGGCTCAGAGGTTGTCTCCGGCAAGTCCACCTTCACACCCTGCACCAACATTGGCGCGGTCACCATAAAGATGATCAGCAACACCAGCATTACGTCGATATAGGGTACAACGTTGATTTCCGACATCGGCTTGCGGCGGTTTGCCGGCATCATTCCCATGCCTTTCATGTTTCTGTACTCCCGATTGCCTGTCTGTTATCGACAACGCCTGTCACGTGGCTGTTTGCTCGCTGCTGTGAACCCGGCGATGGAGAATGCTCGAGAACTCCTCGGCGAAGGTCTCGTAGTTCTTCAGCAATGCGTCCGAGATTGACGAGAAACGGTTGTAGGCGATAACCGCGGGAATGGCTGCGAACAGGCCCATGGCGGTGGCGATCAGCGCCTCGGAGATACCCGGTGCAACGGTGGCCAGGGTAGCCTGTTGCACCTGCGCCAGGCCACGGAATGAGTTCATGATGCCCCAGACGGTACCAAACAGACCGATGTAGGGGCTGGTGGAACCCACCGTTGCGAGGAACGGCTGATGCATTTCCAGCCTTTCCTGCTCCCGGGAGAACGCCACCCGCATGGCCCGCTGAGTGCCCTCCATGACCGCATCCGCATCACGGCTTTGCTGGCGCAGACGGGAAAACTCCTTGAAGCCGGCACGGAACAGGGATTCCATACCGGAGAAAGGCGTGGGGTCACTGTTCACCTCGCGGTAAAGCTGCCCCAGATCCATACCGGACCAGAACCGTTCCTCGAAGGCCTGCTGTGCCTGCTTTGCCTTGCGGAACACCTGGATGCGCTGAAAGATCAGCGCCCAGGAGACAATGGAAGCCAGCGCAAGCAACAGCATGACCAATTGGACCAGTACGCCGGCATTGGCGACGAGATACCAAACAGAAAGTTCTGACTCCACCTTTTACTCCTGGGTTATTCCACTTGTGAATTGGTTTTCCTGTCGCTTTCCAGCAACTCCAGCATATTAGCGGGCAGCCGCCTGGGCCGGCCGGAATCCAGTGCAATACAGGCTACACGAACATCCGCGGATGCCAGAACGGCCTCGTCATGAGCCCGCACTACCTGCTGCTGAAAATCCATCCAGACCCGGCCAAACGCTACCGGCTCCGCCGTTACCCGCAACTCGTCGTCCAGCCTGGCGGGTACCCCATAATGAATCGACAGTCGCTGGACCACGTAGCTTACGTTTTCCTCCAGCCCTGCCCTCAGACCAACACCCCGGCTGCGAACCCATTCGGTTCGGGCGCGCTCCATATAATTCAGATAAGTGGCGTGGTACACAATGCCACCGGCATCGGTGTCCTCAATATAGACCCTTACTGGCAGACCCGACGATGGCTTATAGCGCTCAGTCAAAGAGATCCTCCCCTTTCGGCCCGGACGGCACCACGCCAAAATGCTGATAGGCATTGGAGGTAACCATTCGGCCTCGCGGGGTCCGCACCATATAACCCTGCTGGATCAGAAAAGGCTCCAGCACATCTTCAATCGTGCCACGCTCTTCACTGATGGCCGCTGCCAGGCTTTCCACGCCCACCGGCCCGCCGTCAAATTTTTCAATCATGGCCAGCAGTAGCCGCCGATCCATGTGGTCAAACCCAAGGGCATCCACTTTGAGCATGTTCAGGGCCCGGTCGGCAATGGACTCACTGATGCAACCATCCGCCTTTACCTCGGCAAAGTCACGAACCCGTCTCAGCAAACGGTTGGCAATCCGGGGGGTACCCCGGGAACGACGGGCAATTTCATAGGCGCCGCTGTTGTCGATTGTGACGGAAGACAGGCGCGCGGAACGAAGAATGATATCAGTCAGATCTTTGGTATTGTAAAACTCCAGGCGCTGGACAATGCCAAAGCGATCCCGCAGCGGTGACGTCAGCAACCCTGCCCTGGTTGTGGCTCCCACCAGGGTAAAGGGTGGCAGATCCAGCTTGATGGAGCGTGCTGCCGGCCCCTCTCCGATCATGATATCCAGCTGGTAGTCTTCCATGGCCGGGTAGAGCACTTCTTCCACGGCAGCACTCAGCCGGTGAATCTCGTCAATAAAGAGCACGTCGCCTTCTTCGAGATTGGTCAGCATTGCCGCAAGATCGCCCGCCTTTTCCAGCACAGGACCGGAGGTGGTCTTGATGGATACGCCCATTTCGTTGGCGATGATATTGGCGAGGGTGGTCTTGCCCAGGCCGGGAGGACCAAAAATAAGCACGTGATCCAGGGCTTCCTGCCGACCACGGGCCGCGGCGATGAATATCTCCATCTGTTCCCGAACCGTAGGCTGGCCAACATAATCAGCCAGCACGCCCGGGCGGATAGCACGGTCCTGAACTTCCTCGTATTGTCCGGCCTGCGATGAAATCAGGCGATCCGACTCAATCATTGAACTACCCGCTCAGAGGGAATCAACAACATGCCTGTACACTCGTGTCGGGCCATTGGTGCCCCAATTGTACAAACCGTTCTTTTGCTGTCACGTTACGCTCTCTACACAATGCGCACCAGAGCTCCCGAAGTGACGGGCCGCTAACTGGCGGGGATCATATTCCTCAACGCCAACCGGATCAGCTCCTGGCTCGACATGCCATCCTCAGCTACTTTGCTGATGGCTTTTGACGCTTCCTGAGGCTTGTAGCCAAGCGCTATCAGGGCAGCTTCTGCTTCCTCTGCAGGATGGTGCACCGTTGCCGTTGCCGCCCCGGAAGCACCGGGGCTGACTGTCGCGCTGGGAGACCCGGGTGAGAACTGTCCCTCAAGTTGCCCTATACGATCCGTCATTTCAATAAGCAGTCGCTCCGCGGTTTTCTTGCCAACCCCCGGTAACTTGACCAGGGCGTTGGCATCGCGGGCTTCTACACAGCGGATAAACTGATTGGCATCGAGCCCGGACAGAATGCCGACAGCAAGCCTTGGGCCTACGCCATTCACCTTGATCAGCAAACGGAACAGATCGCGATCGAGCCGGGAAGAGAAGCCGAACAGACTCTGGGCGTCCTCGCGCACGACAAAATGGGTATGCAGAACCAGTTCTTCGCCGGGTTCCGGCAGGTTGAAGAAAGTGGTGAAGGGAATGTCGACTTCGTAACCCAGCCCGTCGCACTCTACCAGTGCCTGGGCGGGGGACTTCTCGATCAGGATGCCTCGGATACGACCTATCAACGGGTTTCTCCCTGGAATTCAGTGGCTCTGTTAGTGTCTTCTGACCCGGCCGCTGCGCACCTTGCCGCCGCCACCGGTAGCGAGTCGCGCCACACTCTGGCTCATGTGGGCATGGCAGAGTGCAATCCCCAGTGCGTCGGCCGCATCCTCCTGGGGCTTGCGGGACAGGGCCAGCAGCACCTGAACCATGTGCTGCACCTGACTCTTGTCGGCGCCGCCCTTACCCACCACGGCCTGTTTGACCTGGCGGGCAGAATATTCATGAACTTCCAGGCCACTGTTGGCCGCGGCCACAATAGCTGCTCCCCTGGCCTGCCCCAGCTTCAGTGCCGAATCCGGGTTACGGGCCATGAACACCTGTTCGATGGCAAAGTCGTTGGGCCGGTATTCGCCAATCAGCGTCGCCAGGCTGTGAAAAATGGTTTGCAGGCGTTCCGCCATGGGCTTTTCGCCAACCCGGATGCAACCGCTGTCAATGTACTCGATCACCCGGCCTTCAGCACGAATAATGCCGTAGCCGGTAATGCGTGAACCCGGGTCGACCCCCATGATTATCGACACATTGCATCCTTATTGGTGGAGCGCCTCCATCACCTCGTCCGGTATTTCGGCGTTGTGATAGACATTCTGTACGTCGTCCAGGTCTTCCAGCATATCGATCAGCTTGAGTATGGGCTCGGCGCCCTCTTCGTCCAGCTCGACGGTCGTCGACGGCACCATGGTGACTTCGGCGTTATCCGGCACCAGCCCTGAATCCACCAGGGATTGCTTCACGTCCAGAAACTGATCCGGGGTAGTGACTATCTCGAAGGAGCCATCGTTGAGGGTGGCCAGGTCCTCGGCACCGGCAACAAGGGCCGCTTCCATCAGCCGGTCCTCGTCCATTTCCGGGCTGAAACTGATGATACCCTGCTTGCTGAACAGATAGGCGACGGAACCGTCTGTGCCGAGATTGCCGCCCATCTTGTTGAAGGCGTGACGTATCTCGGCAACCGTGCGATTGCGATTGTCTGTCATCACTTCCACAAAGATGGCGACCCCACCGGGGCCATAGCCCTCGTAGGTCAGCTCTTCGTAGTTGCTGTCGTCACCATCACCAGCACCCCGTTCAATGGCGCGCTCGATGGTGTCTTTTTTCATGTTGGCGGTGAGGGCTTTGTCGATAACGCCCCGCAGCCGCGGATTGTCATCGGGGTTTCCACCACCCTGGCGGGCTGCGACCGTCAGTTCACGGATGATCTTGGTGAAGATCTTGCCGCGCTTGGCATCCTGGGCCGCTTTACGGTGTTTGATGTTGGCCCATTTACTGTGTCCAGCCATGATCAACTCCGTTCAATCGCGGAGCACACGCAGCGTGTGCTCCGGCTTGGTTTTACTGGTTTTCCGAAGCTTCCTGTTTGGCCTCACCGGCCTTGGCTGCCGGCTTGCGCCGGCGGATATGCAGCTCGCGCAGCTGCTTGTCATCAACTTCACCCGGCGCCTGGGTCATCAGGCAGGTGGCGCTCTGGGTTTTCGGGAAGGCAATCACGTCACGAATGGAGCTGGCGCCGGTCATCAGCATGATCAGGCGGTCGAGGCCGAATGCCAGGCCACCATGGGGAGGACAACCGTACTTGAGGGCATCCAGCAGGAAGCCGAACTTGGCACGGGCCTCTTCGTGGCCGATACCCAGGGTGCGGAACACGCTTTCCTGCATTTTCTCATCATGGATGCGGATGGAACCGCCGCCCAGCTCGGTGCCGTTCAACACCATGTCATAGGCGCGGGACAAGGCGGTTGCCGGCGAAGCCTGAAGTTCCTCTGCGGAGCAAGATGGCGCCGTAAAGGGATGGTGAATTGCCGTCAGGCCGCCGTCCGGCGTTTCCTCGAACATCGGGAAGTCCACCACCCACAGCGGTGACCACTCAGCCGTCAGCATGTTCAGGTCGTGACCAACTTTGATCCGCAGCGCTCCGAGAGCTTCGTTGACGACGCTGGTCTTGTCGGCACCAAAGAACACGATATCGCCGTCTTCAGCACCGGCGCGCTCGATGACCGCCAGGGCAACGTCATCCCCGAGGAACTTGATGATTGGCGACTGCAGGCCTTCCACGCCCTTCGACAGGTCATTGACCTTGATGTAGGCCAGGCCCTTGGCGCCATAGATACCCACATACCTGGTGTAGTCGTCGATCTGTTTGCGGGTCAGTTCGCCACCCTTGGGAACACGCAGGGCAGCCACACGGCCCTTGGGATCGTTGGCGGGGCCGGCAAACACCTTGAAATCCACGCCGGCGACCATGTCACCCACATCCACCAGTTCCAGCGGAATACGCAGGTCAGGCTTGTCACTGCCGTAGCGTTGCATCGCCTCGGAGTATGGCATGCGGGGGAATTCCGGCAGATCCACCTCCAGCACGTCCCTGAACAATGAACGAATCATGCTCTCGTTCAGGGTCATCAGTGTTTCCTCGTCAATGAACGAAGCTTCCACATCTACCTGGGTAAACTCCGGCTGGCGATCAGCGCGCAGATCTTCGTCACGGAAACACTTGGCAATCTGGTAATAGCGGTCGACGCCGGACACCATCAGCAGCTGCTTGAACAGCTGAGGCGACTGGGGCAGCGCGAAGAAGGAACCTTCGTGGGTGCGGCTGGGAACCAGATAGTCGCGGGCGCCTTCCGGTGTGGCGCGGGTCAGGATCGGGGTTTCCACATCCATGAATCCGTTGCTGTCCAGGAAGTTGCGGATATAGCTGGTCACCCGGGAACGAAAGCGCAGGCGGTTCAGCATTTCCGGGCGGCGCAGGTCCACAAAGCGGTATTTGAGGCGAACGTCCTCACCCACGTCCACATGCTCATCCAGCGGGAAAGGAGGTGTGGCTGCGGCGTTCAGAATGTTCAGTTGCTTGCCCAGCAATTCCACCTGGCCGGTGGGCATGTTGGCATTCTCGGTACCGGCAGGACGGCGACGAACCCGGCCTGTTACCTGGATAACGAATTCGCTGCGGACTTTCTCCGCCAGATTGAAACTCTCGGGGGTATCCGGATCGAACACAACCTGGGAAATGCCATCCCGGTCACGGAGGTCCAGAAAGATCACCCCACCGTGGTCACGGCGACGGTGAACCCAACCGCAAAGTGTGACTTCCTGATCAATGTGAGATTCGTTGATTCCACCGCAATAATGACTGCGCATACCGGTTCCCGTTGTATCTGATGTGTGCATAAAAGTTTGCAAAAATGGTTTTGGCGGACCCTACTGCAAAAGCGGCCCATTATAAACACAATGGCTGCGAAAATCAGGCATCCGTCACCGTGGGTGACGGTAAAACTTTTGGCCGCTAGAATGGGCCGCTTTACCACCCTTTGGAGCTACCGCTTGTCAGCCCGAGCCGAACAGAAACTGCGCACTCGCCGTGCCCTGATGGACGCCGCCCTGGCTCAATTGAGCGCGGACCGGGGCTTCGGCAGCCTGAGCTTGCGGGAAGTGGCACGGGAAGCTGGCATAGCACCCACTTCCTTCTACCGGCACTTCAGCGAACTGGATGAGTTGGGGCTGGCTCTGGTGGACGAAGGCGGCGTGGCTCTACGGCAGCTGATGCGCCAGGCCCGCAAGCGGATTGCGCGGGACGGCAGCGCCATCAGTACCTCGGTGGATACCTTTATTGAGTACCTGGAAAATAACACCAACCTGCTCAGGTTGATGTTGCGGGAAAAAACCGGCGTATCCAAGTCTTTCCGAACCGCCATCAGGGCAGAAATCGATCATGTGGTCACCGAACTGGCGGACGACCTGAACCGGTTTGCGGAGCAGCAGCGAAAGCCCCTGTACGAAGCCCGACTGGTCGCAGAAGCCATGGTAACACTGGTTTTCAACCAGGGTGCAGAAGCGCTGGATGCCACGTCCAGAGAAAAGCAAGAGTTGAAGGCCAAACTGAAAAAAGAACTCAGGATGATCCTCCTTGGCTCCCAGACCCTGGCCCGTGCTGCCCACAGGAAATAGGCAGCTGCTATCCCCCGCTTTCAGATTTCTGGCCCAAGGGCCTTGATAACCGGCTCCAGCCTGCTGGTTACAGCGGCCAGTTCGTCGGCACTGTAGGCTTCCGGAGGCTGTTTACCCCATACCGGCCCGGGCCAGGCCGGATCGCCCTCATGACGAACTATGTGATGCAGATGGAGTTGCGGCACCATGTTGCCCAGGGCGGCGACATTCAGCTTGTCTCCGCCAAACACCTCCATCATGCCCTCTCCCAACAACGAGGACTCTGCCAGCAGCTGTTGCTGCTGGATCTGTGTCAGCTGGTAGATCTCCCGCACACCGGCAACACGGGGTACCAGGAGAATCCAGGGCCAGTGACTGTCGTTCATCAACCGGATTTCGCACAAGCCGCTTTGCCCGAGGCTGACGGTGTCAGCCTCAAGGCGCTCATGGAGTGCGAACGGCTGTTCAGCGCCATTCATATCAAGATCCGTGAAACTGATTCTGGCCACGGCCGATGGCGTAATAGATCATGCCATGGCGTTCCAGCATTTCAGGCTCGTACAGGTTGCGGCCGTCGAATACCGCCGGCTCCCTGAGTGCAGCGGCAATAGCCGCAAAGTCCGGTGAGCGGAATTCCTTCCACTCGGTGCAGATTGTCAGCACATCAGCGCCTTTCAGCGCCTGCTCCTTGGTGCCACAGAGCGTGAGCCCAGGCTGGTCGCCGAAGATACGCTGGGTTTCTTCCATGGCTTCCGGATCAAATGCCTGCACGCTGGCGCCCGCGTTCCATAGATCCTGCATCAGCGCACGGGCTGGCGCCTCACGCATATCGTCGGTATTGGGCTTGAAAGCCAGCCCCCAGATGGCAACCACCTTGCCTTCCAGGTTGCCGTTGAAGTAGTGACTGATCTTGTCAAACAGTACATGCTTCTGGGCCTTGTTCACGGCTTCGACCGCATTCAGGAGCCGGGACTCGTAATCGCAGTCCCGGGCGGTGCGGGCCAGCGCCTGAACGTCTTTCGGGAAACAGGAACCGCCGTAACCACAACCAGGATAAATGAAGTGGTAGCCGATGCGGGGGTCGGAGCCGATACCGCGGCGCACGTTCTCAATATCCGCTCCCAGCCGTTCCGCCAGGTTGGCGATTTCGTTCATGAAGCTGATCTTGGTGGCCAGCATGGAGTTGGCCGCGTACTTGGTCAGTTCGGCCGAACGGACGTCCATGAAAATCATCCGGTCATGGCTGCGGTTGAACGGGTAATAAACCTCGTGCAGCAACTCCATGGCCCGCTCGCTGTCGGTACCCACGATAATACGATCCGGCTTCATGAAGTCATTGATGGCCGCACCTTCTTTCAGGAATTCCGGGTTGGACACCACATCGAATTCCAGCTCCAGGCCGCGATTGTCCAGTTGCGAACGCACCGCATCTTTGACCTTGTCCCCGGTGCCAACAGGCACGGTGGACTTGTCGACAACCACTTTGTAGTCATCCATGTACTGGCCGATGGACTTGGCCACCGCCGTCACATATTGCAGGTCGGCGGAGCCGTCTTCATCCGGTGGCGTACCTACCGCAATGAATTGCAGAACGCCATGGGCAACGGCTTCTTCAGTATCCGTGGTGAACGCAAGGCGGCCGGCTTCAACGGTATGCCTGACAATGGCTTCGAGCCCCGGCTCGTAGATGGGGATCTGCCCGTTCTTGAGCTTTTCAATCTTGCCCTGATCCACGTCCATGCACAGAACATGATGGCCGACATCGGCAAGACAGGCTCCGGTGACAAGCCCTACGTAACCGGTACCGAAAATAGTAATCTTCATCCGTTAAAAACCCTGATATCTGAAATGTGTTGTAAGCGTTGAAACAGGCCCGTATCAGCCCTGCTTGTCCTGCCAGATTTTTTCCCAGGCCAG
>NZ_JAWLDU010000105.1:0-5417 GCF_041686475.1 Marinobacter sp. | reverse complement strand
GTCTCACCGCGGGACCGGTCAAGGCGGTTGGTTTCCACCAGTTGCCGAATCTGTGCCTGGATGGCCTTTTTCTCGGCTTCCTTCTGGCGCTCAAGGTTCAGCAGCCTGTCCCGCTCTGCCTTTTCTTCCCGTGCCTGGCGTGCACGAACCTCCGCTTCGTTGACTTCAACAGTGCCTTTGGGTTGCTGCTTGCGCTTTTTGTGTTTCTCATTGCGAATGGCCTTGGCCTTTTTCTCATCGGCCAGGCCGGCTTTTAACAGCTGATCCTGTAGTGATGGCATTCAATGCTCCGTGATGGTTTGCGATTTCTGGTAAACTGCACCCAGTATACGCTCGGAACCTTCCCGGTCGAACCCATCTCTATTTGCTATTTCCAGGAATTTTTATGCCGTCATTCAGCCAGCTGGGTCTTTCCCGGCCGATGCTCGCGAACCTTTCGCGACTTGGTTTTGAAAACTCGACACCTATACAGGCAGGTGCTTTGCCCCATGCACTGATGGGTAGTGACCTGATCGCCATGGCTCAGACTGGCAGTGGCAAGACAGCTGCGTTCGGTATTCCCCTTGTAGAGAAGCTGAACCCGCGCAGGTTCGTGGTCCAGGGGCTGGTGCTCTGCCCAACGCGGGAACTGGCGGACCAGGTAGCCAAATCCCTGCGGGAGCTGGCCGTGGCAAGGGATAACGTGAAAATCCTGTCGCTGTGTGGCGGGGTATCCATTGGCCCGCAGATCGGCTCCCTCAGCCACGGCGCCCATATTGTGGTGGGAACCCCCGGGCGTCTCCAGGACCACCTACGCAAGGGGACTCTGAATCTGGACCATCTTGAAACCCTGATTCTGGACGAGGCGGACCGGATGCTGGATATGGGCTTTCAGGAGGCTGTAGAGGACATCATCAGCCAGGCGCCGACAAAAAGGCAGACCCTGATGTTTTCCGCCACCTGGCCGGAAAATATCCGCAAACTCAGTGAGCAGTACCAGAACAACCCGGCGGATGTGCGCATCGATAGCCAGGCCGTTGAGTCCGATATCAGTGAACGGTTTTTTGAAATTGCTCCGGGGCAGCAGGTTCAGGCACTGGCGGCGTTGCTGTCGCTGCATCAGCCGGCTTCCTGTATCGCTTTCTGTACCCGCAAGCAGCAGTGCGATGAAGTTGCCAGCGAATTGAATGGTTTGGGCTTTTCAGCCTTGCCTTTGCACGGCGATCTTGAGCAGCGGGATCGTGACAGTGTTCTGGTGCGTTTTGGTAACCAGAGCTGTTCTGTGTTGGTCGCGACCGATGTTGCCGCCCGTGGCCTTGATATCAAGTCGTTGCCGCTGGTGGTGAATGTAGAGCCTGCCCGTGATCCGGAGGTACACACCCATCGGGTTGGAAGAACCGGCCGCGCGGGAGAGCAGGGGCTGGCGGTCACCTTCTGCACGCCATCCCAGGCCCACAAGCTCAACCGCCTGGAGGCAGGCCGCAAACAGCCTGTGGAGTGGGGTAATACGGCAGATCTGCTGGCCACACCGCTGAAACCGTCTGATCCCGCGATGAAAACCCTGTGCATTGCCGGTGGGCGCAAAGACAAGGTAAGGCCGGGGGACGTCCTTGGTGCGCTAACCGGAGAGGCGGGGCTTCCCGGCAAAGTGGTCGGGAAGATCGATCTCTTTGATTTTCAGTGTTTTGTTGCGGTTGAAAAGGAATCAGCGGCTATGGCCCTGAAAAGGCTGGAACAGGGTCGCATCAAAGGCCGGAAAATGCGTGTACGTTATGCATGAATGATAATTGCTTTTACCTGCTGAAAGCGCGTCAGTATGGGCCAGAGCGCTCGGAAACCACTTATTGAAACCTGCAATTAGGTTGCTCAGCGGGTCGGAAAACGGTAAATTACGCGGGATTTTGTCCGCCGAATTGCCTCTGTTATGGGCGTGGTCCAATGAATATCAGGTAAATCGGAAAAATCAATCACTCAATACAGGTAGCTATTCGTTATGAATGAGCTGATGTCACAAGCCATTGATCTGATGGTCGCAGGCATGGGGTTTGTATTCACATTCCTTATCATACTGGTGTTTGCAACCCTGCTCATGTCAAAACTGGTGCTCCGGTTTGGCCCGGCTGAGCCTGAACCTGCAGCCCCAGCCATTAAATCACGTGCAAAGCCTTCAGCGCCGTCTCCAGTTGATCCTGGCACCGCTGAAGCGATCAAAAAAGCGATTGCACAATACCGGTCACGCCACAAGAAGTGACCTGGCAGACAGATTAGAACCTTTAAACAGAAGGCTGACACGATGACTGACACAAAGAAACCGCTGGGGATTACGGACGTTATTCTGCGCGACGCCCACCAGTCCCTGCTGGCCACCCGCATGCGGCTTGACGATATGCTGCCCATTGCCGAGAAGCTGGACAAAGTAGGCTTCTGGTCTCTGGAATCCTGGGGTGGAGCTACCTTTGACTCCTGCATTCGCTATCTGGGCGAAGACCCGTGGGAGCGCATCCGTGAGCTGAAAAAAGCCATGCCGAATACCCAGCAGCAGATGCTTCTGCGCGGCCAGAACCTGCTGGGATACAGGCACTACGCGGATGATGTGGTAGACCGTTTCTGTGAGCGTGCCGCCGAAAATGGCGTTGATGTGTTCCGTATTTTCGATGCGATGAATGATCCCCGTAACCTGGATCGCGCTATCAAGGCCGTTCGTAAGACGGGCAAGCATGCCCAGGGTACCATTGCCTATACCACCAGCCCGGTGCACACCATCGAGATGTGGGTAGAGCTTGCGAAGGAAGTCGCGGACATGGGCGCGGACTCCATCGCCATCAAGGATATGGCCGGCATTCTCAAGCCTTACGTTGCTTTCGATCTGGTCAGCCGCCTGAAGAAAGAGCTGGATATTCCGATTCACATGCAGTGCCACGCGACGACCGGCATGTCTACCGCAACCGCTGTCAAGGCAGCGGAAGCCGGCATCGATAACGTCGATACGGCCATCTCCTCAATGAGTATGACCTACGGTCACTCGCCCACCGAAGCGGTGGTTGCGATTCTTGAAGGAACCGATCGTGACACTGGCCTTGACCTGAACCTGCTTGAAGAGATAGCCAGTTACTTCCGTGAGGTCCGTAAGAAGTACGCCAGGTTCGAAGGCAGCCTCAGGGGCACTGACTCCCGCATCCTGATTGCCCAGGTACCGGGTGGCATGCTGACCAACATGGAAAACCAGTTGAAAGAGCAGAACGCGGCCGACAAGTTCGACCAGGTTCTGGACGAAATCCCCAAGGTACGTGAAGACCTGGGCTTTATCCCACTGGTAACGCCTACATCCCAGATCGTCGGCACCCAGGCGGTACTGAACGTACTGACCGGTGAGCGTTACAAGTCCATCTCCAAGGAAACCTCCGCCATTCTCAAGGGCGAGTACGGTGCTGCACCGGCACCAATGAACAAGGAGTTGCAGGATCGCGTTCTGGACGGAAAAGAGCCAGTGACCTGCCGTCCGGCGGATCTGATCGAGCCGGAAATGGACAAGCTGACCAAAGAGCTCGGGGATATCGCGAAAGAGAAAGACATCAAGCTTGCGGAGCAGGAAGTGGATGACGTGCTCACCTATGCCCTGTTCCCGCAGATTGGCCTCAAGTTTCTTGAGAACCGCGGCAACCCCGATGCCTTCGAACCGGTACCAACCAAAGAAGACGCATCTGCGGCATCAGTTCCGGCCAAGAAGGGTGCCTCGGAGACCTACACCGTGGAAGTCGACGGTAAGGAATACGTGGTTGCTGTTAGTGAAGGCGGTGAGATCAGCCAGATTGAGGGCAAGGACGGTTCCGGCGCATCGGCGCCTGCCGCTTCTTCGCCTGCGCCAGCGCCTACCGGCGGTGGTGAGCCGGTTCCGGCACCGTTGGGTGGCAACATCTTCAAGGTACTGGTTTCGCCCGGTGACGTCGTTGAAGAAGGCGATGTGATGATCATCCTAGAAGCCATGAAAATGGAAACCGAGGTGCGCGCACCCAAGGCCGGTACCATCGGCGAAGTCTTCATCAAGGTCGGTGATGCCGTCTCCGTTGATGATGAAATGCTGACAATCGCATAAGGGCCAGCATTCCATGGAAAAATTAATGACGTTGTGGACAGGCAGTGGCCTGTTCAATATAGAACCGGGCCAGGTGGTGATGATCCTCATCGGCCTTGGGCTTTTGTATCTTGCGGTTCGCAAGAAGTTCGAGCCATTGTTGCTGGTGCCGATTGGCTTCGGTGGCATTCTGGCGAACATTCCGGAGGCAGGGCTGGCCCTGTCGGCGGCAGAAAATGCCATTCACTTTGCCAAACCCGAGGCGCTGGCTGCATTGGCGAGTGTTCTGGACGTATCCTATCAGGCCGGCCAGGCGGTAACGCCAGAGGTCAAAGAGGCGTTCAAGGCTGCGTACAAGGATGCCAGTTACGCCAGCATAAGCATGGCCAATGCGGTTGCCCAGGATAATGGCTATGGCAATGGCATGCTCTACAACTTCTACACCATTGTTATTGGGAGCACCGTTGGGCCGCTGCTGATTTTCATGGGTGTGGGTGCGATGACGGACTTCGGTCCGCTGCTGGCCAACCCCAAGACGCTGTTGTTGGGTGCTGCTGCCCAGTTCGGCATCTTCGGAACAGTGATCGGTGCTGCATTGCTGGATTGGGCAGGCATTCTTGAGTTCACTATCCTGGAAGCCGCCGCCATCGGTATCATTGGTGGGGCGGATGGCCCGACGTCCATCTATGTGTCCAGTGTGCTGGCGCCCCACCTGATTGGTGCGATCGCGGTCTCGGCCTACGCCTACATGGCTCTGGTTCCGATGATTCAGCCGCCGATCATGAAGGCGCTGACCAGCAAGAAAGAGAGGGCCATCAAGATGACCCAGCTGCGCCCGGTGACCAAGAAAGAGAAAATTGTGTTCCCGATCGTGGTGCTGGTTGCTGTAGCCCTGTTCCTCCCGGACGCAGCTCCGCTGCTGGGTATGTTCTGCTTCGGTAACCTGATGCGTGAATGTGGTGTGGTTGAGCGCCTGAGTGACACTGCCCAGAACGCGCTGATTAACATCGTCACCATTTTCCTGGGGCTTTCGGTCGGCTCCAAGCTGATGGCTGACAGCTTCCTGGACGGCCAGACCCTGGGCATCCTGGGGCTGGGCATTGTGGCCTTCGCTGTGGGTACCGCAACGGGTGTCCTGATGGCGAAGCTGATGAATGCCTTCGTCAAGGAGCCCATCAATCCGCTGATTGGTTCTGCCGGGGTATCCGCGGTGCCGATGGCGGCTCGGGTGACCAACAAGGTTGGTCTTGAAGCCAACCCGCAGAACTTCCTGCTGATGCACGCCATGGGCCCCAATGTGGCCGGCGTTATCGGCTCTGCGGTGGCTGCGGGTGTAATGATCAAGCTTCTGGGCTGATCGTTTCAC
>NZ_JAWLDU010000045.1:0-24376 GCF_041686475.1 Marinobacter sp. | reverse complement strand
CTCTGGCTCTGGCTCTGGCTCTGGCTCTGGCTCTGGCTCTGGCTCTGGCTCTGGCTCTGGCTCTGGCTCTGGCTCTGGCTCTGGCTCTGGCTCTGGAACAGGCTGCACTGGCGGCTCTTCCATCGTCAATTCGGGTTCGATCTCCGATGACTCAGACACCGGTTCGATTCGCTGGGGATCCGGATTATCGGGGCCAATGGTTATGCTTTTCCGGACTTTTTCTGGCTCTGGCGACGCCTGCTCCCGGGCAACGGTATCGTCATATTGCTGGGAAACCAGCCACCAGGAACCTGCCAGCAGCACCAGGGCAAGAGCCGGCCAACGCAGGTTGAGTGGCATGGAGAATGGCCGCCTGCCCCTGCGTCCACTTCCGGATAGCGTCATGTCCAGCCATACCGCCGGGGTAACCCGTTTCAGCCGGGAAAAACTGCCCTGGCTCAGGCTGTGTATCTGTGACAACCTCGCCGATGTCAATAACGTCTTCGCATCGCCACCTGCCCGATGAATCCGGGGCTCCAGATAGGAAGCTATTTCTTCTCTGGTTAGTGGCCGAAGGTTGATCTGGTGAACACCGTCACCATCCCCGGAAAGTCCCAACATTTCTATCAGCTGTGTGCTGCCGCTGAATACCGGAACAGCCGCTGCGGAACGATCAGCTGCACCAAACGCAGCCAATAAAAGTCTCACAATTTCAGCAGGTGCCCGGTCGGCGTCGTCGATCAGAAGCACCATCCGCTGGCCCTTGCGCGCACGAATTTCTGACCATCGAAAAAATCCATACACTGAATCCCGTGCACCCTCGTTGGGCTTCAAACCCTTGTGGGCGATACCGAGCAGGGCACGGGCGAGTGCCTGGGGGCTGGTCAATGCGGCAGCTGGAAGACGATGAAAGTCGAGGCGGGACGACTCACTTCTGACCAGTTCCGCCAATAGCCGGCTTTTGCCGGAGCCCGGATCACCCGTTAGCAAGAGTGCGAGGTCGCCAAAACCACAAAGATGGCGGAGCGTTTCCAGGGCATGGTGGCGGGATGCATCCGGGAAAAACGGCGTTTCCATATCGAGAGGATTGGCTCTCAATCCGTACCTTTCCTGCAGACGCGGGAAAAGCCCGCCCCCGTCAAGACTGTTGAGCCCCTGATCTGTCACTGTCATTCCCTGTAACGTCTTTGTTCGGTTGCCATTCAGGCGTGCACATCGCCTGAAACCACGCAAAAGGCCCGGAGTGTCTCATCCAGCTTCACTACGTCTACTTCATCCGTTACAACGGCATCTCCGAGAGCCCGGAGCAGAACCAGGCGCAATGCACCATCGACATTTTTCTTGTCCACAGCCATCAGGCGGTGAAAATCATCCGGCGTCATGCCTTCCGGCGCACGCCCCGGAAGGCTCGCCTGCGCAATAAGCCGTATTGCTCTGGCGCGGTCCTGCTCGCTGATCATCCCCTGGCGAAGTGAGAGATCCGCCGCCATCATCATGCCTGTACCTACGGCCTCTCCGTGCAGCCAGTTACCGTACCCTGCAAACGTCTCCATGGCGTGACCAAAGGTATGCCCGAGATTCAGAATTGCACGCAGCCCGCCCTCTCTTTCATCCAGGGCGACAACATCCGCCTTGCATGCACAGGAGCGATAAATGGCCTCCACCAGCGCGGTGGTCTCAAGATCAACGAGAGCGGTGACTTCCTTTTCAAGCCAACCCAGGAATTCTGTATCCCGGATTAACCCATACTTGATGACTTCTGCAAGGCCAGCTGAAACTTCACGGGGCGGAAGAGTTCTGAGGCTTTCAGTATCAATCAGCACAACCTCCGGCTGATGAAAGGCCCCGATCATATTCTTCCCAAGCGGATGATTGATGCCCGTCTTCCCGCCAACGGAAGAATCCACCTGTGAGAGCAGCGTGGTCGGTATCTGGATGAACGGTACCCCCCGCTGGTAAGAGGCCGCCGCAAAACCGGTCATATCGCCGACTACGCCGCCGCCCAGTGCAACCAGAGTGGTTTTCCGCGAATGCCGCTGCTCCAGAAGATGATCAAAAATCCGGTTCAGGGTTTGCCAGTCCTTGTACTTTTCACCGTCCGGCAGAACAGCAACATCCACGTTTTTACCGGGGAAACAGGCCTTGGCAGACTCAAGGTATAAAGGAGCGACCGTTTCATTGGACACAATCATCACCTGGTTGCCCTGCACGAACGGGGTAAGGTCATAGCTCCCGAGAAGTTCCTGTCCAATAATAATCGGATAGGTCCGCTCGCCCAGGTCTACGGTCAGCTCCCGCGCTGAATCAAGCATGATTTCTGCCTTCCTTGCGTATCTGTCGTTTGTGCCTGGGCGTTCGGGGATTGATGCGATTCACCAATTGCCGCACCACCAGCCGCGGGCTTTTGCGATCAGTAAACATGACAACGTCAGCAAGCTCCGTGTAAATCGGATCCCGGATGGCGAACAGATTTCGCAGAACAGCTTCTGGATCGTCGTTTTGTAGCAGCGGGCGGTTTCTGTCCCGCCGGGTTCTTTCAACCTGTTGCTCTATCGATGTTTTAAGATAGACCACGACCGCGTCGCGCTTCAGAAGGGCATGGTTTTCCTCACGCATTATGGCACCCCCACCGGTCGCCAGGACCGTTTGTGGACTCTCGGACAGTTCCGCCAGCATCGCTGTCTCACGTTGCCGGAAACCATCTTCGCCTTCCACGTCAAAGATCCAGGGAATATTGGCTCCGCATCGCTCCTCGATGATCCGGTCAGAATCCAGAAAACGATAGCCCAGCTCTTTGGCCAGCATACGACCAATAGTGCTTTTGCCGGCCCCCATCGGGCCAACCAGGACAATTCGTTTTGGCAAGGACATATCTTCCGCTCATCTATATTCCGGCGGTTGAGAATAGCACAGGGTAACGTTTTCCATAAGTTTCGGAAAACGAACGGGCAAAAAAAAACCGCCGTCCATGGACGGCGGTTTTTCGGGAGTGACCGGATTACTGAATCAGGTCACTCTTGATGATCTTCGGCGTGATGAAGATCAGCAGCTCACTCCGCTCATCAATATGCTCGGTGCGTTTGAACAGGCGGCCCAGGTATGGGATATCGCCCAGGAACGGTGTTTTTGTGGTGGTCGTTGCAACCTCGGACTGGAAGATACCGCCCAGCACGACCGTCTCGCCGTTGCCAACGAGAACCTGGGTGGTTACTTCATTGGTGTTGATCGCCGGGATACCGGCCGTCACCTCACCCCGGGAATCCTGGTTTACCACCAGATCCATGATGATCTTGTCATCAGGTGTAATCTGCGGAGTCACTTCGAGAGAAAGCGCTGCTTCCTTGAATGACACCGAAGTTGCACCGCTGGAAGAAGCTTCCTGGTAGGGAATCTCTTCACCGGATTTGATCTTGGCGGTCTGTCGGTCAGCGGTGACCACGCGTGGCTGGGAAACCACTTCTGCCTGCCCGTCGCTTTCCAGCGCCGAGAGCTCCAGATCCACCAGGAAGTCATCACTCCCCCAGCCAATGGCAAAAGAAGAGGCACCATCACCGCTTACACCAAGATCAACTGCCAATGCGTCCGGGAAGGTGGTTTCAAACCCTGGACCGGCAGCCGAATCACGGGCGTCCTGAACGCCACCCAGAGAGCCACCGACGGAGATAATGCTTCCATCCCCCCTGGCATCAAAGCCGGCACCGCCCCAGCGTACACCCAGGCTCTCGGCCACATTGGTCTGCGCACGGACAATGCGAGCCTCGATAGAGACCTGACGCACGGCAACGTCCCAGGTCGAGACCAGACGCCGGATCTCATCCAGCTTTTCCGCGGTTTCCCGCACGCTGATGGTGTTGGTACGCGCATCAGACGATACGAAGCCACGTGAGGAGATCAGCTCCTCATCCGCTTCGATCAGAGATACAACATCTGCGGCTTTAGCGTAATTGACCTGAATAATATCAAGGCGAACAGGTGCCAACTCGGCGATCTGTTTGTTGGTTTCAAGCTCCAGCTTTTCCCGGGCAGCAATTTCGTCAGCCGGCGCAACCAGAAGCACATTGCCAATCTGCCGCTTGTCCAGACCTTTGGTTTTCAGAATCAGGTCCAGTGCCTGATCCCAGGGTACATTCTGCAACCGCAGCGTAATGCTGCCGCTGACCGTATCACTGGCCACAAGGTTGAGGCCGGTAAAGTCTGCAATCAACTGTAAAACCGAACGAACCTCAATGTCCTGGAAGTTCAGGGACAGCTTGTCGCCGGTGTAGGGGAACTTATCTTCACGACGGGATTCCGCCTCTTCTTCGGTCAGCTCTTCTACGCTGACCGTAAACTGGGAGCCGGACTGATAAGCGATATAGTCGTAATTGCCTTCGGGGCGGATCTCTACAATGGCATTGCCATCTTCGGTGAAGGTGTCAACACGGGTAACCGGCGTTGCAAAATCGGTCACATCCAGCCGGCGGCGGAGGTTATCAGGAACACTGGTTCCGTCCATCGTCAGGCGAATTCGACCACCCAGTTCAGAGAGATCAACCGGGGTGCTGGCACTGCCCAGATCGACGATCACCCGGCCTTCACCGTCCTTGCCTCTTCTGAAATCAACGCCGGAAAGCGCATCACCAGAAGATGATTCCCGTGACTGTCCGGATGATGCAGTTGTAACGGTCCCAGGTGAACTTGTAGTGGAAGTAGTGGAAACGGCAGCACCATCTTCAGAACCAATCGTCACTACAAGGCTGTTCTGGTCGCGGACTGTTTCGTAGGGCGCCAACTCCGCCAGATTGAAAATCAGCCGGGTACGATCCTTGGTTTCTACCACCGTCATGCTCTGGGCATTCCCGGAGCCAAGCGAGATATTGCGGCTACTCAGGCCGCTGTCAGTGTCCCGAAGATCCACCGCGATCCTTGCAGGCCGTTCGATGGTGTAACCACTCGGTTCCGGTGGTTGGCCGTCAAACTTCAGCGTCACTTCCACCCGGTCTCCGGATAGCGACGAAAACGACACGTCTTCCAGCGTGACCGCATTGGCCAGGCCGGACAACAACCCAAAAGCAATCACGCCGACGTATACATTGAGTTTTCTGAACATCGCTAGCCTCGACCCCAAACTTTTTTGTTCATGCATGTTTCTGTCATTTGTCATATTGCCGCTCCTTAGCCTTCATTTTCATCCAGCGACAGCGAGCGTGGACGCTCGACCCATCCGCCCCGGCCATTGGGAACGATCTCCATCAGTTCAACCCGGGTTTCATTAACACCGATAATGCGTCCGTAATTCTTGCCCATATAATTTCCGGACCGCACCCGGTGAATGCCACCATCGTTATCCCTTACAAGGGCAAACAGGCTTCCGGAGGTATCACTCAGAGTTCCCACCATGTTGAGTTCCTTCAGATCGAAGTTTTCCAGAACTTCTCTCGGTCGATCCAGATCCGGCTCAACGTCGCTTTCCGGCTCCTGATCAACCATGGTGAGCTGAACATCAATCGGTGGCTCGAACGGCGCCCTGCGATCTGCAGCTGAATAGCTGAACGCCTCGTACGCCTTGAATTCCGGTAGGGGCTCTACGTGCCCACGGGGTTTGTCCCGGGTGTCTGACATAAACTTGTCCAGATCGGAAAAGCCGTTGCCCTGGGAACACGCCGTCAGAAGAGATACCAGACAAATACCTATCCAGGCTTTTGCCGCATGCTGTTTCGCCATGCTCATTCTCCAGCCCGGTAGCGGTAGGTGCGTGCAAGAACCTGCATATCAAGCTGCTCTCCATCACCGCCAGTTGGTGTTACGGTTAGATCGTGCAAGGTCACAATACGGGGCAGGCCCGCTACACTGCTGACGAAACTTGCCAGCTCATGGTAGGTGCCCGTCACCCGGATATTGATAGGAAGCTCCGAATAGAAGTCCCTCTGCTGCTCTCCCTGCAGCTTGACTTCCTGAAGCGCAAGACCGCTGCCCAACGCTGTGTTGGTTATGTCTTCCAGCAGGCCCGGCACCTCGGTTTCACTGGGAAGCTGTCGCACCAGGGCGCCGAACGTCTCTTCCATCTCCTCCATCTGGGCCTTGAAAACTTCCAGGTTAGCAACCTGGTAAGCCTTGTTCTCGTAACGCTCACGCAGTTCCTGTTCAGTGTTCTCAACCCGCTCAAGCTGGGCATACTGATCCTTGATGAAGAACCAGTAACCACCCCCGAGAATCAGACCGAAAATTATAAGGGCAACGATTGCCTTCACTGGAGCTGGCCAGATACCGGCGTTGTTGACATCCAGATCGTTGATATCAAATTCATTGAGGCTTTTAAGTGAGTCCGCGAGGCTCATTACTTATCCTCCCCTTCGGGCTCTGGTGTTTGTTGTTGAACCGACAGGTTGAACTGGCTGTAACCAGCACGGGCGTTGTCGGCAGCAGCGACGTTAGAGAGGTTGGGATCGTTGAACCAGTCGGACTGTTCAAAGCGCCTCATCAGGGACGAAATGCGGCTGTTGGACTCAGACATACCGACAATCTCCACGCGCTCTCCGGTTTTCTTGAGGCTGGTGTAGTACAGCCCATCCGGAAGCGTGCGAACCAGCTCATCGAAAACCCTTACGATGACCGGACGCTTGCCCTGGAGATCCTGGATCACCTGCATGCGGGACAGAAGCTCGTCGCGCTTGCGCTTGAGATCCTCGATTTCCCTGATCTGCTTGTCGAGTTGCTTGGTCGCAGTTTCGATATAGGCGTTCCTCGACTCCTGGTAGGCGATACGGTTATCCATATCCGTCTTCCAGAGGAACGCGAGGCCGCCAGCAATGATGGCTGCACCGAGTATCATGACCACGAACTGTTTCTGTTTTTCTGCCCGGAGTTCTTCGCGCCAGGGCCTGAGGTTAATCTTTGCCATCAGTCAAAGCTCCTCATTGCCAGCCCGCAGGCAATCATGAGTGAAGGCGCATCGTTGCTCAGCGCAGATGCATTCACCCTGGAACCAACAGCCATGTCTGCAAACGGATTTGCAACCAGCGTTGGCGTGCCTGTTTTTTCTTCAACCATTTCTGTCAGCCCCTGGATAGATGCCGTGCCGCCAGCCAGGACCACGTAGTCGACCGCATTGTACTGACTTGCGCCGAAGAAGAACTGCAGTGCCCGCGCTACCTGCTGAACCACCGCTTCACGGAAGGGCGTCAACACCTCGGATTCATAGTCGTCAGGCAGCCCTCCCTGCTTCTTCGCCAGGCCTGCCTCTTCAAGAGACAAACCGTAACGACGCTGAATTTCCTCGGTAAGCTGCTTGCCGCCAAAGATCTGCTCGCGGGTGTAGACAGTTTTGCCTTCTGCGAGCACGCTGAGTGTTGTCATGGTCGCACCAACGTCCACAATGGCCACCACAAGCTCTTCGCCCTGGGAATCAAGCTGGGATTCGATCAGGGCGTAGGCCCGCTCGAGCGCATAGGCTTCCACATCCACAATCTTGGTGGTCAGCGAAGCAATCTCGAGCGCGTCTTCGCGGATATCGACGTTTTCCTTCCTGCACGCGGCAAGAAGCACATCGACCTGATCGGGGTTGGTTTCAGACGGTCCCTGCACCTCGAAGTCGATTGCCACTTCATCCAATGGGTACGGGATGTACTGGTCTGCCTCCAGGGTGATCTGATCTTCCATCTCGAACTCGTTAAGACCACCGTCCATCTGGATCAGCTTGGTAATAACGGCGGAGCCGGAGACAGCCACGGCCACCTGCTTGACGCTGGTGCGGGACTTGGATGCAACGCGCTTGAGTACTTCACCCACCGCTTCCACATCCGTGATGTTTTTTTCTACGACAGCGTTCGCCGGTAATGGCTCTACTGCGTAGCTCTCGACCTTATAGCGGTCGCCCTGCTTTGATAGTTCCAGTAGTTTGACCGAGCTGGAGCTGATATCCACACCCAAGACAGCACTGGACTTTTTTCCGAACAATCCGAACACGCGCTCACCCTATACCTGGTTACATGCACCGGGTTATGAAATCTCCTGACGGAGCTCTTTCATATGTGTTTTTTATTTAAGAGAATTTCTTCAGTTTTCCGTCTACAATGCTCGTTCTTCTTTAAATGGGAAACATTGTACCCGGGAAGCGGCTCGCCCTTCCTAAAGCAATTTCTCAAATGATAGACCTATATCCAACAGTTGTCAGAAAAAAATGTCTCACTTGTTACGTACATCTCGCCTGTTTGCATGGCTTTTTCTCACTGGACTCAGTCTCGCCACAATCGTGGCGTCAGGATTTTACCTCTATCTTCGCCCTGGGCTGCCTCCTGTCGAACAGCTTCTGGACATCAAGCTGCAGACCCCGTTGAGGGTGTACAGCGCAGACGACAAATTAATAGCAGAATTCGGTGAAAAGAGAAGGGCACCGGTCACAATCGAACAGATCCCTACAATTCAGTTACATGCCTTCCTGGCGGCTGAAGACGCCCGTTTTTACGAGCACTTCGGGGTCGACTTCAAAGGCCTGATGCGGGCTGCCATCGAACTGGTCTCCACCGGAGAGATTCAGTCAGGGGGCAGTACCATCACGATGCAGGTTGCAAAAAATTACTTTTTGTCACGCGACCGGACGTTTATTCGCAAGTTCAACGAGATACTTCTGGCTCTTCAGATCGAGCGTGAACTGGACAAAAGCCGCATCCTGGAGCTCTATCTTAACAAGATTTACCTCGGCAATCGCGCCTACGGAATCGCTGCCGCAGCACAGGTTTACTACGACAAACCTGTAACCGAACTTTCCCTGGCAGAAATGGCCATGCTGGCAGGCCTGCCCAAGGCGCCTTCAGCTTATAACCCCCTGGCCAACCCGAGCCGCGCAGAAGCCCGGAGAAACTGGATCCTGGGTCGCATGCGGGACCTGGAGTACATTACACCAGACGCATACGAACTGGCCGCTACGGCTCCTCTGACCGCCACCTTCAATGCGCCTTCCAGCGAGGTTGAAGCCGATTACGTGGCAGAGATGGCTCGCGCTGACATGGTGAGACGATTCGGCGATACTGCCTACACCGATGGCTACAAGGTCAAGCTGACCGTGGACAGCAAAAAACAGCGCGAAGCCACCCTGGCCCTGCGCAAAGGCCTGGAGGAGTATGACCAGCGTCACGGTTTCCGCGGCCCGATTGGTCAGGTGGGTGAAGACGAACTGGAACCGGACAGCCTCGATAACCTGATGGCGAACTACCCCCGGGTTGCAGAACTGGTTCCGGCCGTTGTCACCAGCGTCAGGGACGACGACAATGAGGTTGACCTTCACGCTCGCGGTCTGGGCACCTCGGTTATGGCATTCAACACCATGACGTGGGCCAGACGGTACAAGACCGAAAACCTGACCGGACCGGAACCTGAACAACCCTCGGACGTAGTTGCACCCGGCGATATTGTCTATGTGAAGCCCATGGTTGTGATGACTCCCGAGCCGGCAAGCAACGACGAAGATTCGGGAGAAAGCAGCGACCAGCCCATTGCCGGGATCCCTGACGTCAGGCGCGTTGCCCTGTCGCAGGTTCCCAGAGCCCAGGGTGCGCTGATATCCCTGGAGGCAAAAACAGGCGCCATGGAAGCACTCGCGGGTGGCTATAGCTTCAGCCAGAACAAGTATAACCGGGCCACCCAGGCGAAAAGACAACCAGGCTCCACGTTCAAGCCGTTCCTTTATCTCAGCGCCCTCGAACAGGGGATGACTCCGGCGACAATCTACAACGATGCTCCGATCGTTTTCGACGACTCCGAACTGGAAACGACCTGGCGACCACAAAATTCTTCCGGGCAGTTTTACGGCCCGACCCGCTTGAGAGAAGCCCTGTATCGGTCAAGAAACCTGGTTTCCGTGCGCCTGCTGAGAGACCTCGGTATACAGAACACCATTGACTACCTCGACCAACTGCAGATACCCACCGAGGACATGCAGAAGGATCTGTCGCTTTCACTTGGCAGCGGGCAACTGACCCCCATGGATCTCGCCCGGGGTTTCGCAGTCATCGCCAATGGCGGTTATGACGTTACCCCCTATCTGGTCGACAGCATTTCTGATGTCAATGACGAAGTAATCTTCGAAGCACCCCAAGTCATTCTTTGCGACGACGACTGCGACGAGGAACAGAAAGAGATCGACGAAGAAGATCGCAATGCCCGCATTGCAAGAAGACTCGCAGACGAGCGCTCGGTATATATCCTGCACTCGATGATGCGTGACGTTATCAGGCTGGGCACCGGCAGGCGTGCACAGGCGCTTGGAAGGGACGACATCAGCGGCAAAACGGGCACCACAAACGAACAACGTGATACCTGGTTTGGCGGGTTTAATCACGACATTGCCACGACAGTCTGGGTTGGTTTTGACCAGCCGCAGCCCCTGGGCCGCCGGGAATTCGGCGCGAGTACAGCCCTGCCCGTCTGGCTTGACTACATGACAGTCGCCCTTAACGGGGAGTCATCCTCATTGATGCCAAGGCCCAACGGGATTGTAAACATCCGGATCGACCCGGAGACCGGCGAACGTGCACGCCCCGGGCAGGAAGGCGCCATGTTTGAGCTGTTCAAAGAAGAAGATGCGCCCCCAGAACTGGACCCCCAGGACGAGTCCTCGGGCAGCAGCGACAATGGCGATGACGGCGGTCTTTCCAGACAGATCTTCTGAGCGCCCTGATAAAGTCCCTTATGATCAATAAAAAAACCGGCGGGGATATCCGCCGGTTTTTTTTATCGCCTGAAACCCTGAGAGACTCTATCAGATAATATCGTCCATGGACTTCAGCGGGTAATGGGCGGGATAGGCATTGCGCGCCACACCTGAATCCACAGCCGCCTGCGCAACCGCGGCCGGAACAACCTCCAGCAAGCGCACATCCATTGGCTTGGGAATAATGTACTCCCGGCCAAACTCGAAGCTCGCAACGTCATAGGCCTCGCAGATCTCCTGCGGAACGGGCTCTTTCGCCAGCTCGCGAATCGCGTGAACCGCTGCCACCTTCATCTCTTCATTGATCGCTGTGGCGCGTACATCCAGCGCACCACGGAAAATGAAAGGGAAGCCCAGTACGTTGTTTACCTGGTTCGGGTAATCCGACCGGCCAGTAGCCATGATTAGATCATCGCGGGTAGCCAGCGCTATTTCCGGGCTGATTTCCGGATCAGGATTGGAGCATGCAAACACAATCGGATTCGGCGCCATCAGCTTGAGCTGTTCAGCGCTCAAAAGATCAGGACCGGAAAGGCCGAGGAATACATCCGCACCATCCATCGCATCATCTAACGTGCGCTTGTCAGTGTCGTTGGCAAACATCGCCTTGTACTGATTCAGGTCGTCACGACCAGAGTGAATCACACCCTTGCGATCCAGCATGAAGATATTTTCCGAACGAACACCGCAGCTGATCAGAATCTTCATGCAGGCGATAGCCGCTGCACCGGCACCAAGACATACAATCCTGGCCTCTTCAATCTTTTTACCCTGCAGCTCCAGGGCGTTGATCATGCCAGCTGCAGTTACAATGGCAGTACCATGCTGGTCATCATGGAAGATGGGCACGTTGCACTTTTCAATCAGAGCCCGCTCGATCTCAAAGCACTCAGGCGCCTTGATGTCTTCCAGGTTGATGCCACCAAAGGTGTCGGCAATACGCTCAACAGTTTCGATAAACGCCTGGGGGCTTTCGGAATTGACTTCGATATCAAAGACGTCAATACCGGCAAAGCGCTTGAACAGTACGCCTTTGCCTTCCATGACCGGCTTGCTCGCCAGGGGGCCAAGGTTACCCAGACCAAGAATAGCGGAGCCGTCAGAAATAACGGCTACCAGATTACCCTTGGCAGTGTACTTGTAGGCATTTTCTGGGTCCTTCGCGATCTCGCGGACCGGCTCGGCAACCCCGGGGCTGTACGCCAGAGAGAGGTCGCGGGAGGTTTTGGTGGGCTTGGTGATTTCAACACTCAGCTTACCAGGCCGCGGCTTGGCGTGATATTCAAGGGCTGCTTCTTTCAGATCTTGAGACATTGCCACTGTTCCGTTTGTCACGTTTAAGAGGTTAAAGCCACCGGGCCATGCCCAGCGGAGCGCGACATTATGGCGCGAAGGTCAGCGTCAGACAAGGCCTCACTGACCATTTCGTGATCAGTCAATAAGCCTTTTTGCGTACACACCCACAACAACGGCGCTCGCCGGGACAACCGGCGGATACAAAAAAAGCGCCTCAAGAGGCGCTTTCTTAACATCAGAATCCGGATCAGGCTTTCTTGCCACCGATACGACCACCGAAGCGCTTCTGGAAGCGATCGATGCGGCCACCGGTATCCATAACTTTCTGCTTGCCGGTGTAAAACGGATGGCACTGGGAGCAAACATCCAGTTGCAGATCCTGAGTGTAGGTAGAGCGGGTTTTGAAGGTGTTACCGCAAGAGCAGGTAGCGGTAATTTCTTCGTACTTGGGGTGGATACCTTCTTTCATGGCGAACCTCAGTCGGGTCATGCCGCTACCTGATCACGGGAACTCAAAAGGCTCCAGGTGTCAGGCACCGCATGTTTGAATCAATTAAGAAGACGGGGCACAATCATGCCCTGCCGAAAACAGACAGAGAATCTTACTTGCAATTGTGGTATCAGGCAAGCCCCGGACCGTCTTACCATCCCTCCCGGACACGGGATACGCCGGATAGAGTGCAACAACCGGATAGGCAGTTACCGAAACACCCTCACCCCATGGAGCCCGATGTGCCACGAACCGCGCGCATAGCACTGAACCGCCCTCTCCGGCGGCTGTTCGACTACCTGGTGCCGGATCACATCACTCTGCAACAGGGCCAGCGGGTTGCCGTGCCCTTCGGGAGGCAATCTGCAACCGGCATTGTCGCTGACATCAACGTTCCCCCTCCGGAAGGCATTACCCTCAAGCCGATCAGCTCAGCCTGTGAACAATGGCCCGCATTACCTGCGGAAACCTTCCAGCTGTTAAGTTGGGCAGCAGATTACTACCAGCATCCTCTGGGCGAATGTCTTTTTACCGCGCTGCCACCTGCCCTTCGACGCGGAAGGCCATCCGCAGAAAAACAAGAAGTGTACTGGCAAGCCTGTGGCAACCCTTCTGTATTGCCAGGTAATGCAACACGGCAGAAAGAGCTTCTGGCCTGGCTGCAACGACAGCCCGGAGGTGTCAGCGGCAAACACATCGTTGGGGCAGGTTTTACCCGGTCGCAAATGAAAAGCCTTCTTGGTAAGGAACTGATCCGCGAGGCAACACCGCCGGACGCCGCTGGTGTTCCCGACGAAGTCCGCAACCGCATTCCCGAGCTTTCCCCGGCACAGCGTGATGCAGCAAACCAACTCCCGCCGCCGGCAGATGGTTTTGGCGCCTCCCTGTTGTTTGGCATCACCGGCAGCGGCAAAACCGAACTGTATCTCTATTACCTGAAACACTGCCTGGGCGACAGGGATCAGGCCCTGGTACTTGTGCCGGAGATCAACCTGACCCCCCAGACTGTAGCCCGCTTTCAGCACTACTTCGGTTCACGCATTGCCGTCTGGCATTCAGCCCTGAGCGATGGACAGCGACTGTCTACCTGGCTCAGAATCCGCAATGGCGAACCCGTGATATTGATCGGAACGCGCTCGGCAGTCCTGCTGCCTTTTACTGGCCTGAAAACCATTATCGTGGATGAGGAGCACGACAGTTCCTATAAACAGGGAGAGGGTTTCCGCTATTCAGGGCGGGATACCGCCGTCTATCGCGCACACCTCAACAACTGCCCTGTCATTCTTGGCTCTGCCACGCCCTCCATGGAGTCATACCATAATGCGCTGACCGGCAAGTATTCCCTGATCAGGCTCGAGGAACGGGCGGGCAATGCCAGACCGCCCCGTATCAAGTTACTGGATATTCGCAGCCGTCCACTGGAAGGTGGCTTGTCCCGACCTGCCGTGCAGGCGATCGAAAATTGCCTTCAGGACGGCCAGCAGGCACTGGTTTTCGTCAACCGCCGGGGTTTCGCACCGGTCATGATGTGCTTTGACTGTGGCCACATGGTTGAATGCCCCCGTTGCGACACACGGCTCACCTATCACCGCCGCGATCGTGCCATGCGCTGCCACCATTGCGATTTCCAGACCGCGGCGACGGATCACTGCCCCAAGTGCGACAGCGACGCCTTCAAACCGGTGGGCCAGGGCACGGAACGCACTGAGGACATTCTGACCGCACAGTTCCCCGAGACGCCAGTGGTGCGGGTGGACCGTGACAGCACCCAACGCAAGGGCAGCATCCAGGGCATTCTCAAAAAGGTTAACAGTGGCCGCCCCTGCATTCTGGTGGGCACGCAAATGCTGGCAAAAGGCCATGATTTTCCCAATGTCACACTGGTTGTTGTGGTCAATGCGGACGGCGGGTTATTCAGCGTGGACTTTCGAGCCCCTGAGCAGCTGATCCAGACACTTCTTCAGGTCAGTGGGCGCGCGGGACGGGGCGAGAAACCCGGCGAAGTGCTGATTCAGACCTGCCACAGTGATCATCCCCTGCTCCGCTCATTGGCACAGGGCTACTATCTCCCGGTCGCTGACCAGATGCTTGCGGAGCGGGAAACGGGACAGCTGCCGCCCTATCGAGCCATGGCCATTTTCAGGGCAGAAGCCGAAACCATGGAGAAAAGCCTTCAACTTCTGGATACCATCAAGCCTCAGGCGCTGTCCCGCAACGTTGAAATCTGGGGCCCCCTCCCCGCTCTGATTGCCCGCCGTGCTGATCGCCACCGGGCACAACTGGTACTGCTATGCGGCAATCGCCGGCATCTGAACCGCCAGCTTGCTCGCATTTGCGAAACGCTGGATCAGAGCAAACAGCCGGCCGGCCTGAAATGGATGATTGATGTAGACCCGCAAGAGACCGGATAACTCATTTCAACCGGACTCGCTGCTTTTGCTTGCAGCCACACTTTCCGCGATAATAGCGCCCTTCGATTCCCCGACGGCACACTTATCGTCGAACCCCAATTCTTTTGTAACCCGAGTCGTCCGACAGCATGAAAGAGACCGTATCCGAACTGCTCCAGTCTGCACTGGCAATCCTCCAATCCGAAGGCACCCTGCCCGCAGGCCAGGCTTTCACGCCACAGGTAGACAACACCAAGGACAAATCCCACGGTGATTATGCCTGCAACATTGCCCTGGTAGCATCCAAAGCGGCGGGTTGCCCGCCACGAAAGCTGGCAGAGGCCCTGGTGGAGAGACTGCCGGAAAGTTCAGCGGTGGCGAAGGTAGAGATTGCCGGGCCGGGTTTCATCAACTTCTTCATGAGCACGGCCAGTGCGTTTGAGGTAGTCAATACCATTCTTGGCGAAGCCGGGCAATATGGCCGCAACACCAACGGTAAGGGCGAGAAGGTTCAGGTGGAGTTTGTCTCCGCAAACCCCACTGGCCCCCTCCACGTTGGCCACGGTCGTGGCGCGGCAATCGGCGACTGCCTGAGCCGGCTGCTGGAGGCCAATGGTTACGACGTTACCCGTGAGTTTTACTACAACGACGCCGGCGCCCAGATCAACAACCTGGCGCTTTCCGTTCAGTCGCGGGTAAAAGGGCTGACACCGGAAGACGACAACTGGCCTGACGACGGCTACCGTGGCGCTTACATCACCGATGTTGCCAACGCCTACATGGCCGGGGAAACCGTCACTGCCGACGACCGGGAAGTTACCGGCAAGGCCGACCCGGAAGACCAGCAGGCCATCCGGGATTTCGCCGTTGCCTACCTGCGCCGTGAGCAGGACCTGGACCTGAAAGCCTTTGGCGTGACGTTCGACGTGTATTTCCTGGAGTCATCCCTGTACGAGGATGGCAAAGTGGAGCAGACAGTAAAACGCCTGCAGGAAAACGGCTACACCTATGAACACGATGGTGCCATGTGGCTGAAAACCACCGAATTCGGTGATGACAAAGACCGCGTAATGCGCAAGAAAGACGGTGGCTACACCTACTTCCTGCCCGACGTCGCCTATCACCTCGACAAGTGGCAGCGCGGGTTTACCACCGTGATCAACGAACAGGGCGCAGATCATCACTCCACCATTACCCGTGTTCGCGCCGGCTTGCAGGCACTGAATGCCGGCATACCCCAGGGCTGGCCCGATTACGTATTGCACCAGATGGTGATGGTGACCCGCTCCGGTCAGGAAGTGAAGATTTCCAAGCGCGCCGGAAGCTACGTGACCGTTCGTGACCTGATCGACGAAGTGGGCCGCGACGCGACCCGGTTTTTCCTGGCCGCACGCCGGGTAGATTCCCAGTTGACCTTCGATATCGACCTGGCCCGCTCCCAGACCAATGAAAACCCGGTTTATTACGTTCAGTATGCCCATGCTCGTATCTGCAGCGTACTCAGAAAACTGGGAGAGGAAGGTGTTGAGCGCGGTTTGAACGAGTGTGTTGGCGATCTGTCCCTGTTGACCCTTGATGAAGAGAAGGATCTGGCAAACCAGCTGGCCAAGTACCCGGAGCTGATCGAGAGCTCTGCCAGGCTGCGTGAGCCCCATCACCTGACCCATTATCTGCGGGATCTTGCCGGGCAGTTCCACACCTATTACAACGCCCACAAGGTGTTGATCGAGGATACTGCCGTACGGGATGCAAGGGTAACCCTGTATCTTGCCATCAGGCAGGTGATTGCCAACGGCCTTGACCTGCTCGGTGTGAGCGCACCGGAAGAGATGTAGCCATTCAGGCACCGTGTTACTGATCTGAACATCAAGGCAAGCAACAGGAAATCATCCGGCATGTCCCGAGATTACGCCCGCAAGCATAAACCGGCCAGCAAGCCGGCAACACCGACGAAAGCCGCAAAACCGGCTCGCAAACAGAAACGGCCGGCAAAGCGTCCGGCAGCGGCGAAGTCACAGCGCGGCGGACTGTCCCTGCGCTGGATATTGTCGCTGGCGGCTGTGGGCGGGTTTATCGGCTTTATTGCCTACCTGAACTCACTGCCAACAACCGAGCAGGACAAAGGATCAGGCACGGCCCCGGCCCAGCCACCAGTGGTTGAAGAGCAGGCACCCGATACCACTGCCAGCGATGAAAAACCGGGCTTTCGCTTTTACGACATGCTGCCGGACTCGGAAGTGGTTGCGCCAGAGGTCGAAGAATATGCCCCGGGGCCTAGCCAGCAGACGTTTGATTACCTGGTCCAGACCGGCTCCTTCCGCAAGCAGGAAGACGCGGAAAGACAACGCGCCGAGATCGCGTTCCAGGGGCTGCGAGCCAATGTGAAGCGCATTGATATCGATAGCGGCAGCACCTGGTATCGCGTTAATGTGGGCCCGTTTACCTCCCGCAGCCAGATGAACGCTGCGATCGACAAGCTGGTCAACCTGAACATCCAGCCGCTGGTCCGGAAAATCCCCAAGGAGGGCTGACGGGCCCTCCTGACTCTCTCTTCTCTGCGACCCTTGAAAACCGCCCGCCCGCCTCCATAACTGCTGAATACCGTTTTCTATCAGGCAAGTGGAGCCAGAATGACTACCATACTTTCTGTCAGGCGTGACGACGAAGTGGCCATGGGTGGCGACGGCCAGGTCTCCCTCGGGAACACCGTGATGAAGGGCAACGCCCGCAAGGTTCGCCGACTCTACAACGACAAGGTACTGGCTGGTTTTGCAGGTGGCACCGCCGACGCCTTTACCCTGTTCGAACGTTTCGAGGCCCAGCTGGAAAAACACCAGGGCAACCTCACCCGAGCCGCCGTGGAGCTGGCAAAAGAATGGCGAACGGATCGCGCACTACGCCGGCTGGAAGCCTTGCTGGCCGTTGCCGACAAGACAGCCTCACTTATCATCACCGGCAATGGTGACGTCATCGAACCGGAGCAGGGGCTGATTGCCATTGGATCTGGCGGCCCGTTTGCCCAGGCGTCGGCCAGGGCCCTGCTGGAAAATACCGACCTGAAAGCCAGCGAGATTGTGGAAAAGGGCCTGGATATCGCGGCCGACATCTGCATCTACACCAACCACAATCGCACCCTTGAAGTGCTATCAGCCAACGATTAATCCGGAGCCAGCATGTCTGCAATGACCCCCCGTGAAATTGTCCACGAGCTCAACAAACACATCGTGGGCCAGCAAGAGGCCAAGCGTTCCGTCGCCATTGCCCTGCGCAACCGCTGGCGCAGGATGCAACTGGAAGGCGGGCTGCGTGACGAAATCACCCCGAAAAATATTCTGATGATTGGCCCCACCGGTGTCGGCAAAACCGAAATAGCCCGGCGGCTGGCCAAGCTGGCGGACGCCCCCTTCCTGAAAGTGGAAGCCACCAAGTTTACCGAAGTGGGTTATGTGGGCCGGGATGTGGAATCCATCATCCGTGACCTGGCGGATATGGCCATCAAGATGCTGCGCGAAAAGGAAATGAAGCGTCACGAGCATCGCGCCATGGATGCTGCCGAAGAGCGCATCCTTGACGCCCTGCTGCCTCCGCCCCGTGACTTCAAGGAAGACAGCCAGAAAGTCGAAGACTCCTCTACCCGCCAGCTGTTCCGCAAGAAACTGCGTGAAGGCGAACTGGACGACAAAGAGATCGAGGTTGACCTGCGCAACAGTGGTGCCGGCGTTGAAATCATGGCGCCTCCCGGTATGGAGGAGATGACCAGCCAGCTGCAGAACATGTTCTCCAGCATGTCTTCCGACAAGCGCAAAACCCGCAAGATGAGAGTGGCAGACGCCATGAAGCAGGTTCGCGATGAGGAAGCTGCCAAGCTGGTCAATGAAGAGGAAATCAAGCAAAAGGCCATTCTGAGCGTGGAACAGAACGGCATTGTCTTCCTTGATGAAATCGACAAGGTCGCCAAACGCTCGGAAAACACCTCTTCCGACGTTTCACGGGAAGGCGTGCAACGGGACCTGCTGCCACTGATTGAAGGCAGCACCGTCAGTACCAAGTATGGCGCCGTGCGAACCGATCATATCCTGTTCATCGCATCCGGTGCTTTCCATCTGTCCAAACCGTCTGACCTGATCCCGGAACTGCAGGGCCGCCTGCCCATCCGCGTTGAGCTTCAGGCACTGACACCGGATGAATTCAAACGCATCCTGACTGAACCGGACGCGTCACTGGTTCAGCAATACGAGGCACTGATGGGCACCGAAGGCGTGACACTGACCTTCACCGAAGACGCCATCGCCCGCATTGCGGAAGTGGCTTACAAGGTCAATGAGACCACCGAGAATATCGGTGCGCGTCGACTGCACACGGTGCTGGAACGGCTACTGGAAAGTCTGTCGTTTGAGGCGGGCGATCAGATTACCGACGACTTTGAAGTAACCGCTGCGTTTGTGGATGAGAAACTGGGTGAGTTGGCCGAAGACGAAGATCTAAGCCGGTACATTCTCTGACAGGGACTTCAGGTCAACAGGGTGCGCAGAGGGCGCACCCTATGTTCTACATCCTATTGACGCCTTCCGAGGCGTCTACAGCGCCTTGCTAAAGAGCTCTGTTACGTTATCCAGCCCTGTCGCCAGACGGCCTTTCTGGGCCTTCTTCTTGCGCCCTTTCGCGACATAAAGTGGCAGCATCTCACCATACAGACTGGTGCTGATGGTACGCTGCTCGTCTTCCAGCCGGTCCCTTCGCAGTCGAATACCATACTTGGCCAGTTTCGGTTCCAGTTCATCCGCACGGTTCAGCAGGTCACGCCGGGTCATCTGGTAGGCGTGCTCGCACACCATCCGACGGGACTGGAAGCTGAATACATTCGAGAAAAACAGTTTGGCATCATCCCGGGTAGGCTCGAACAGCAGGATATCCTTGTCCGGATAATCCCGTGCATACTGGGCAATCCCGGACTGCATGCGGGAATAAACCATGGTGCGGAACATCTGGGACAGCAGATGGGGCATGCCGGAGCGGGTCAATTCCCCCGGCGCCATGGTGCCGGCCCGTACTGCCGCGCTGGCATCAATCGGCACCTGGGGATTAACCGCAAATACCAGATCGGCGCCATCCTCAAAAGCCACCGAAGCATGCAGGCCTTTTCTCAGGGTGCCATCCACATAGTAACGCCCGTCAATGGTGACGGGCACATAGATCCCCGGCGACGACATGCTGGCCTGGATCGCCCTGGAAATGGGCACATGGTCGAAGCCGGGTGCCCCAAAGCAGACAGCCTCGGTGCTCTCCACGTCCGCCGCCACAATGTACAGGCTGCGACGGAGCTGGCGAAAATCATTGGTACGACCGAGCATGGTAAAGGCCCGCTGCAGGTAGTCATGCAGACCTTCATTATCAAATAACCCGGCAGGTGCCGCCTGCGCGAGGATCGTCATCGCTTCCAGCAGACTCTGGTCATAAGGGTTGTTCACAAAACGGCGAACCGCTGTGGTCATCAGGCCGGGTACCGCAAGCATCCGGCTGCCGAACTCCCGGAAGGCGGGGCGATAGAACACCTCCGGATGGAACGGATGGACCTCGGCCTCATTCCGCACGAAAATCCGGCATAGCTGGGCCGTGGTCATCTGGTTGGCCAGATTGGCCGCCACAAAAGACCCGGCATTCACGCCGACGTAGACGTCAATATCGTTAAAATCGAGCCCGTCCAGCGCTTCATCCAACGCCCGCAATGCCCCGATTTCGTAGATTCCGCCCAACGCGCCTCCGCCTCCAAGAGCGAGACCGATGCGGGGGCGGGGCTTGATTGCTGTCGTCGTTGCCATTATTTCTTATCCCCTTGCGGGTACTGTTGGCTAATGCCTCTTACCGTAGCAGTCCATTTTAGAGTGAACACCCTATGTGAAACTCCACGGCAGCCAGCCATCAGGAGAGCGCCTTCTCGGCATGAGCTATGGAGCTTGACTTGCCGGGTCGCAGATAACGCCCGAAGCCGGCATTTCGAAGCGCCAGATCCACACAGCTTTTGATAACGTGGGGCGAATCCAGCAATAGTACGTCTTCAAGCAGCTGGGTGGCCCATTCACGGCTGACACTGCGAATAACGGACTTGACCTTGGGCAGACTGGCCGCGTTCATCGACAACGAGTCATACCCCATCGCCATCAACAAAAGAGCGCCACCGGGATCACCTGCCAACTCACCGCAGATACCCACGGGCTTGCCCACCGCATGGGCATCCTGGGCAACCCGGACGAGCGCCTGCAGTACGGCCGGATGATAGGAGTGGTACAACTGGGCCACACGCGGATTGTTACGATCGACCGCCAAAAGATACTGGGTCAGGTCATTGGAGCCGACCGACAGGAAATCGACACGATCCGCCAGCTCGCGGATCTGGTAAACCGCCGCTGGAATCTCCACCATCACCCCGACCTTGGGCATATGAATGTTAAAGCCTTCTTCCCTGACCTCGTGATATACCCGGTAAATCAAGTGAAGGGACTCTTCCACTTCGGAAATATTGCTGATCATCGGCAACATGATCTGAAGATTGTTCAGCCCCTCGCTCGCCTTGAGCATCGCCCGAACCTGCACCAGGAAAATCTCCGGGTGGTCAAGGGTTACGCGGATACCGCGCCAGCCCAGAAACGGGTTTTCTTCCTGAATCGGGAAGTAAGTCAGGGCCTTGTCGCCACCGATATCCAGCGTGCGCATGGTGACCGGGTTGGGAGCAAATGCTTCCAGTTGCTCACGGTAATACTCCCGCTGCTCCTGCTCGGAGGGGAAGCGATCCTTGATCATGAAGGGCACTTCAGTACGGTACAGGCCTATGCCCTCGGCACCGTGGCTCAGTGAGCGCACCACATCCGTCATCAGGCCGGTGTTCACCAGCAACGAGACCCGGTGATTATCCGTGGTTTCACAGGGCAGATCCCGCAGGGCTTCAAGCCCCTTGACCAGCTCATCTTCCTCGTCGCAGATTTCCTGATAGAAATTCCGCAGATCCGCAGAGGGAGACGCAAAGATCTGCCCTTCAAACCCGTCGACAATCAGATCCTTGCCGTCAAGCTGGTTTACCGGGATGTCCACCAGGCCCATGACAGTTGGCACCCCCATGGCACGGGCCAGGATGGCAACGTGGGAGTTGCTGGAGCCTTTCACCGACACCAGGCCGACCAGACGCCCTTTCGGAACCTCGCCCAGCATGGCCGGGGTTAACTCTTCGCTGACCAGGACCGTGTTCTCCGGATAAACCGTGTCTTTCTGTTCTCCCTCCTGCAGGTGAGACAGCAAACGGCGTCCCAGGTCGCGGATATCGACAGCCCGCTCCTGGAGGTAGTGATCTTCCATCATTTCAAAGTGACGGATATACTGCTGCACCACCTGCTTCAGGGCGCCCTGAGCCCAGAAACCTTCCTTGATCCGATTGGACACCTCGCCCGGCATGGCATCGTCGCCCAGCATGCGCAGGTAGACATCGAACAGCGCCTGTTCTTCAGGACGAAGCTGGGACGCAAGCCGCGCGGCCACCCGCTCAATATCTTCACGAACCGCAGTGACGGCGCCATTAAACAGCGACAACTCCAGTTCGACGTCGTCGGTGGGTTTTTCCGGTACAACGTCCAGATCCGCTGCCGGGTAAACGACTACGCCTTTGCCGATGGCAACACCCGGCGCACCGGGCACACCACTGAAACTGACATCCGTCGCTTCTTCACCGGTCAGGGACAGGCCACTGATAGCGCCCGTCGCCTCGCTATGGGCAATGACACCGGCCAGCTGCGCCGAAACCGTTACCAGAAACGCTTCCTCGCCCTCATCAAAACAGCGGGAGCTTTCCCTTTGCTGAACAACGAGAACCCCCAGAACCCGGCGATGGTGAATAATGGGCACACCAAGGAACGAGCGGAAACGCTCTTCGCCGGTCTCGGGGAAATAGCGATAGCGGGGATGAGAAGGGGCATTCTCCAGATTGATAGGCTCTTCGCGGGAGCCCACCAGACCGATCAGGCCCTCGGAATAGCCCAGGCTGACCTGCCCGACCGCTTGCTGGTAAAGGCCTTCGGTGGCCATGAGAATGTAGCGATTGGTGGCCGGATCAAGCAGATAAACCGAGCATACCTCGGTGTCCATGGCTTTCTGCACACGCGAAACAATGACGTCCAGCGCTTCCTGCAAATCGCGGGCGCTGTTTACCTCTTGTACAAGACTTCGCAGTATGCTCAGCATGGCGGCTTCAATCCGTCATTTCTATTGATCCTTCGTACGCCGGGACTGCTCGTTCCGGTGCCACTGTTCCATGTTATAAAACAGCCGCGGCGCGAGCTCTCGCAGCGCACGTCGATAGACTTCCCGTTTGAACGAGACGACCTGCCCAAGAGGGTACCAGTAACTGACCCATTGCCAGCCGTCGAATTCCGGTGAGTCTGTACCGTCTACGCGCACCTGCGCATCCGGCGAAAGCATCCTCAGCAGGAACCATTTCTGTTTTTGTCCCACACAGACCGGATGCGAATTGTGCCGCACCATCCTGCGAGGGAGGCGGTATCTCAGCCAGCCACGGGTACAGCTGATGATTTCCACATCGCCCGTACCCAGACCAATTTCCTCTGCCAGCTCCCTGTAGAGAGCTTCCTCCGGTGATTCGTCGTGCTTGATGCCACCTTGAGGGAACTGCCAGGAGTCCTGCCCTATTCGCCTTGCCCAGAGGACTTCCCCCCTGTGATTGGCCAGAATGATTCCGACATTGGGTCTGAAACCGTCTGAATCTATCACGGCACAGTCCTTTTAAAAGTCGGTCGACCGGATTAAAAATTTACCGGCCGGATTTATCCAAGTTGCTCTCATTCTTACAGAATCCCAAGGCTTCGGCAAACGGAGCCGGCGGCGGCATGTCATGGTAGACTGTCGCCCCCTTTGACATTCGCCCTTCCTGCCGGAGGAACCAACGTTGACGCTTGCGATTTTTGATCTTGATAACACCCTGCTCGCCGGGGACAGCGACCATGCCTGGGGTGAATTCCTGGTGGAAGAGTCGATTGTAGACGCGGATGAATATCAAAAAGCCAATGACAGGTTCTATCAGGAATACCTGAACGGCGAACTGGACATCATGCACTACCTGAGCTTCGCCCTGCAGCCACTGGCCCACCACGATATGAAGCAGCTACTGGCCTGGCGGAAGGAATTCGTCGAGAAGAAAATCCGGCCCATGATGCAGGCCAGCGCCACAGAACTACTGGACAGCCACCGCGCCCAGGGTCATACGCTGCTTATCATCACTGCCACCAACCGTTTTGTAACCGAGCCAGTGGCAGAGCTGCTGGGTATTGAGCACCTGATTGCTACAGAGCCCGAGTTGGTTAATGGACGCTACACGGGAGAAGTAGCGGGCGTTCCAAGCTTTCAGGACGGTAAAGTAACCCGCCTGCATGACTGGCTCGAATCAACGGGCGAGAGCCTTGAAGGCGCCTGGTTTTACAGCGACTCCCACAATGATGCTCCCCTGCTTCGCAAGGTGGACAATCCGGTAGCAGT
>NZ_JAWLDU010000104.1:2961-5627 GCF_041686475.1 Marinobacter sp. | reverse complement strand
GTGTACTTCGTTTCCGTGCGAAGTGATTCCCGTGCAACTGCTTCGAAGGGTGCCTCGTCTCCGGCAAGAGTCAGGGCCATGGCATCGCGCTGAAAGCGCAGAAACCAGGGCTCCAGAGTGTTTGCTGGCTGGCCAACCTCTTCCAGTCGAGCCGCCAGCGGATCCAGATCAATCAAGGTCTCAAGGACATCGAATAAAACTACGTTCGGTCGGACAGCCATGTCGAGAGCCTCCCTATCCCGGTGAAGGTTCATAGGAAGTGTAGTTCAGGTTATGGCTGTATGCCTACCCCCCCCTGGCAGCGCTTCAATGCCTCCCTGCGACGAATGAAAACGGTGGACCTTTACGAAGAGAGCCGCCTGAAAGAGCAATACAATCAGTGAGCATGGTGATTTAACGAACCTGCTGAAGACCGGGGCTACCGAATACCATTCGATTGCAGCCACTGGCTGATCTGCGCCTGGTTCATGGCTCCGCTCTGGCGGGCCAATTCCCGGCCATTCTGGAACAGGATCAGAGTGGGTATGCTGCGAATGCCAAACTGACCGGCCGGCCCGGGCGATTGTTCAGTATTCAGCTTGGCAAAGCGTACTTTACCCCGCCAGGCTTTCGCAGCTTGCTCGAACTGAGGCGCCATCGCTTTACAGGGGCCGCACCAGCTGGCCCAGAAATCCACCAGTACCGGAACATCACTACGTGCTGTATGGGCACTGAAGCTCTGGTCCCCCAGCTCCAGAACCTGATCCGGCCAGAGCGGCTGCTTGCAGGCACCGCAATTGCCGCCGGATGACAGTTTGTCGGCGGGCACACGATTCACTTTGTCGCAATGGGGACACACGAGGTGTCGGATATCGGTCATTATCAATCTGCCTCTGATTGTTTACTGATTTGAACAATCGGGGCAGATCGATAAAAATCAAGAAGGGTTGGGCGCAAGCAGGCAGTTTCCGAAGCTCAGGGAAAGTCCCCAACCCCGCTTTCGTTGGTCAATAGCGACGCAACAGATCCCGATAAAGCCGATTATTCCAGTCCTGAACAATGATCTGGGACCTGAACAGTTGCCACAACTCCCAGGAATAAACGATCACGAGCAGGCCAACGCCCGCCCAAATCAGCCCTGCCAGGAAACACCAAATGGCAACAAGCAGAGCGCCAATATCAACCAGTCCCCACTGCCAGCGCCCAAGATAGAAATGGTGCAATCCGGTGATAAAAAACCAGTTCAGCGCCGCGTATGTATCCGGGTCCTTAACCGCTTTCCCGGCTTGGCGATAGAATTCTGCCCGTTGATCATCTGAAAGCTCCCGGATCGTCTTTCTAAGCAACTCTTCCTCGGCATCAACCTCTTCTTGTTTCAACATGCTCGATATCCCGCGTGACCGGCTCGATGCATTTACAGATCGCGTCCGGCCGGTTGCACCTCCGAAGACGGTGAAACGTTAATGCCACCCCTTTGCGCAGACCAAATTGCCGGATAGCCTCCTCGGAATAGGCAGAGCAACTAGGTTCAAAATTGCAGTCGATGCCAAACCACCGGATGCCACCACCCGTTCGACGATAAAACCCGATGGCCTTCAGCGCTAACGTCTTCAGCACCGGTTAACGTCCCAACGTAACAATCACAGATTCACGTTGCCAAAACAGCCAGAAGCGCTTCATCTCCAGAACCTGGAATACAACCTGCCAACCTTCAGACGCGTAGCGGTTCAATTCCGCCTCAATCTTTTTTAAAGGCAAGCCGGAGGAGCCCAGCAGCAACGTGCCACAACCGCCCTCCGTGATATGGACCATCTTGTATTCGGTAAAGCGTTGACCCGTCATAACATCTCCTTAATTGAAAAATGAATCTGTCCTGGTTTTCGTGGGAAATTTGGCATCAGCCGAAAACGAAGGCTAGCTGCAGGATTCCCAGTCGACGCCGTTAGTTGAGCATTCCTTCAGACTTGTTCCATCCGCAAATGTCGTCCATTTTTCGTATTGCCCAGAGTTGTTCTTATACAGCCGGATAGTGTTTTCGCCGTCTGGGTAGAGTTTTTGTTTGTGCCAGGCGCTGGCGCCGCCCGTGCCGACTTCCATGAACCCATACGGTAACCCCTCGAATGTGTTTACCAGAACGCTGGGCCCCAATGATTCCAGCTGCCACTTCAGCCCCAGCCAATCATTCAGCTGTATCAAGTCTGTTGCCGGAGGGTGAAACATGAACTGACTGCTGTAATCCGCCGTGCCGTCGGAGTATTCAACAAACGCATATCTCATGTAGGTTTCGTCGGTAAAGTCCACCGTTTGGCAATCGGCAAACGCACCGGCCTCCTTGTTGACCAAGTTCGTTAGCTCGTAGGTTTTCTCTTCCCAGGTCGTTATGACGCCTTCTTTACTGTCACATCGATAATTGGAATTATCGCCGTTACGGGACTCAAACTCGAAACTGCTGTAGTAGCTGAGGTCGTCCCGAACGATTTCCTCACGCTCTCCATAAATGATTGAACGCACAACTTCAGCCAGATCATCTGTAACTTTATCAAGACGTAAGATTTGCCGCGTTTCGTCAAGCATATTGAATTCGCGGTACCAAGCATCAGGGTATTGTTCATCAGCATCCCGATCATCGAACTGATGATAGCTGGCCTGCACATACAGGGCCTCCGGATACAAATCCTTCAAACGAG
>NZ_JAWLDU010000104.1:0-2861 GCF_041686475.1 Marinobacter sp. | reverse complement strand
GTCACGAGCACCATTGAAGTTCAGGTCGAGAAAGACCGTCGCACCCGAGATGTAACCATCGATGACTTTACCTGATGCCCGAGCGACATCTTCCGGAGAGTTCTCCGAGCCATCAGAGCCACCGCCGCAGCCCGCAAGTATCATTGCCGAGGAGAATAGACATACGATTGGTTTTATGTTCATTAAAAGCCCAATAGGTTGTTGTTATGAAAAACCGGTGAAAACCTTTCTGATTCAATACACTCCCCCCTTCAGTGCCTTGTACCGGGCACACACCTTATCCCTGTCCCTCAAAAGGCGCGGATCCTGATTGCCAATAGCGGCAGCGATCAGGGAGTTACATTCCTGCCTTGCTAATAACAATTCGGTAGGAGGTTGATGAGCACGCTGAACACCGGTGCCTGAGTATGGCTCTGGGGCCACGGTTCTCGACTCGGATTGTCGAGAAGCGGGCTGCGGCGCATGTTCAACGTGCTGTTCAGGCATTTTTTTCTTGCCTATCGCCATCGCCTGAGAAGCAAAATTCGAATACGCGTTCACTCCCATCGCGCCGAGCCCGATCATCAATGCGAGAAACACCAGGAACTTGAGAAGCCCCCTATTCGGGCGACGGGGCGTATCACCATAACGCTCGGCAACCAGACCTTTCACATGCCGAACGTGTGCCTGGTCAGTGGCGAACGATGCCTTGAGGCGACCGGTTGCGACCTTTTCCCGAACCTCCGCCACCTGCTCCGGGCTCAGAACCAACTCCGTTTTCGACTTGATATATCGAACATACCCCAGGCCGCGGGTAACATTTTCCGGCATGGCGGTTTTGAGCCTGCTATCCCCCACAAAAACCACCACCGAATGCATCTGGTGATTGCCGAGCCCGAGCAAAGCCTGCAGTGTTTTTACGTGCTTGTAGTTCTGGTGCAGCGGATTCTGGAATTTGTAATTGGACCTGAAAATTTTCTGGGTCCAAAACCGCTGATGAGGGCTACCGAAAATCCAGCCCTTCATATTCTTCGTTTCGACAACGAAGACACCAAACTCTGAAACCAGAACATGGTCGATCTGCGTGGTGCCGTCTTCCGTAGGGAGGGTGACGTTCTTGATTAGGTGGTAGCGGGATTTATCCAGGAAGCACCGCGCCGATAGGTTGACCAGAAACTCCCCGAACTTGCCCTTGAACCAGGGCGACTTGATCAGCCCTGCGATGATGACAAGAGGTATCAGATACCAGAATGTAGTAAACAGTTGCTGGTGGACCGGGCCAAAATCCATCGTGCGGACATCCTTGTGTTTCTTCCTTCAGTCAGACGTGAACCATAAATCACTCTTTGATTTCGCACCTTAGGATTTTTGTAACGCCACTACCTTGATATTGTTAAAGGGCACATCTCGCCACACGACTGGAGGTAGGTTTTGGGCATGTCTGAACGCTGGTCGCAGAAGGTAACGGAATCCAGTGATGCACTGAACCTTGAGCGCGGCGTATTCGCCCTGGAAGATCCGCGGGAAATTGCCCGTTCCCTGAAGAAGTCTGCCGAAGAGAGCAAACGCCGGAAGTCGGATCCTTACCGGTCAGCCATGTCGATGCTGACGTTTTACATCAATCGGGCGGGCAAACAACTTACGGCAGAGCAAAGAGAACGCCTTGAGGCAGCAAAGGATGAGCTGCGGGACCTTTTCGGCAAGCCTCGCAAGTAAGCTCCTTCCGAACCGCAGATATCTTCCTGGAGCTGCTCTTTGGCTGCGTCGGTTTCGGCTACTTCATGTACGGCCGGCGCAAGCAACCCGATAGAGACCAGGTATGGCCACCGGAACAACTACATCCCCCTGATGGATTCTATAATTACGCCAGGTCATCCAATATCTCCTGTACATGCTCTGCCGGTTTGACCTTACCGTAGTGGCGCAGAATCACACCCTGCTCATCAATCAGGAATGACTCCCGGTTCACGGACATTACCTGTTTACCGTACATGTTTTTCTCTTTGAGCACTCCGTACTGGTTGACCACCACTTCTTCCGGGTCCGCCAGAATCGGGAAGTTCAGCGACTCTTTCCGGGCGAACTTCTCGTGTGAGCGAACCGTGTCCCGGCTCACACCCAGCACCTGCACACCATGACTGCGGAGTTCGTCCAGCCGGTCCCGGAATTGCTGAGCTTCGATGGTACAGCCGGGCGTGTCGTCACGTGGGTAAAAGTACAGCAGGACTTTCTGCCCCTGATAATCCGACAGCGAGTGCTGTTTACTTTCCTGGTCTTGCAGCGTGAAATCGGGTGCGTTTTTGCCTTCCCAGCTCATCGGGTTTCCTCCTTACAAAATCTCAGGCTAACGATATACGAATCCGGTGCGAGTTAAGAGCAAAATCTGCCTGGAGGGCCTGCCTCGCGGGCCTGCAGAATCCTCATCATCCGCCCTGCCCCGAAAATTGCTGATGCTATCATGAGGTTTTATCAGCTGTAAGAGGCGTCCATGGCAAAGCCAAAACGAATCTACCTCGCCGGCCCGGAAGTATTTTTCCCGGCCACAGAACACCAGTCCATCGTCGCCCAGAAAAAACGCCTGCTTCGGGAATACGGATTTGAGGGTGTGGATCCGCTGGACACGGAGCTCGCATTTTCAGAGAACCAGGCAAAACCCGAGCGCGGCCAGCGGATCTACCTGGCCAACCGCGAACTGATGGACAGCTGCGACGCCATCATCGCCAACCTGACACCCTTTCGCGGCATCAGCGCGGACCCGGGCACCGTCTTTGAGGTGGGCTACATGATAGGCCAGGGCAAGCCCGCCTTCGGATTCACCCTGGACGGCCGCCATTACCGGGAACGGGCGGGCTCAACCGGCCTGGACGATCTGGGCAACACTA
>NZ_JAWLDU010000103.1:0-5643 GCF_041686475.1 Marinobacter sp. | reverse complement strand
GACCGTCGCCCTGGCAAAAGCCAGCGCTGTCTGGGGCGCCTGAGTGGAATAGGGGGCGCCGGTAATAACCAGTGTGAACGAAAGTGCGGGGGAAGACATCTCGTTGCTCATCAGGGCTTCTTGCGTGTTTCGTAAAGACAGCCAGTTTACCTTAAATTAAAAACCCCGGCTTAACCGGGGTTTTGTTTAGCGAAAGACTGCCATTGCGATCAATCTTCGCCGCTGAACGCCATCAACAGGTGCAGAAGGCTGACGAACAGGTTGTAGATGGCCACGTAAAGACCAACCGTAGCGATGACGTAGTTGCGCTCACCACCGTTGATGATCCGGCTTGTTTCAAACAGGATCATGATGGATGCAAAGATCGTGAAGCCGGCGGATACCGCCAGATGCAGGATGGAACTTTGCATGAAGAAAGCCAGCAACATCGCACCAATCAGCACGAACGCACCAGCGGTCAGGAAGCTGGACATGAAGCTGAAGTCTTTCTTGGTGATGATCGCCGTTGCCGAGAGGCCGACAAACGCAGTGGCTGTCAGAGCCAGAGCATTAGCGACAACCTGCGAGGCTCCCGCTGCCACCATCTGACCGATGATCGGGCCGAGGGTGAAGCCCATGAAGCCTGTCAGGGCGAACGTGGTTACAATGCCCCAGGGGCTGTTCTTCAGTTTATAGGTCGCGAACAGCAGGCCAATGTAGCCCACGATCGTGATCAGGAAACCCGGATGGGTACCGTTCATGTTCAGGAACGCAGTCAGTGCGGAGAACGCAAGGGTCATTCCCAACAACATGTAGGTGTTGCGCAGGACGTTCATCGCATCCGCGCTGACACCCGTCGCCCGACCTTGTTCAGAGGTCGAATAGGCACCCCGGTTCTGCTGGACGCCAAATCGTCTGTCTTCCATCGTCATCTCCGTCTGTGGGTCACAACTGTTTGAATCTAACACTCATCATAATGCCACATACACAACTTTCAATCATTTACGACAGAAAAGGGCTCTCTGGATTCCATTAAATGGAGTTAATAAAACCGCGGAAACTTTTCGGTATGGCCAGGGCGTTGACAGCAAAAGGAATTCCGGTATCATGCTCTCCGCTGTCGCAATGACGGCTGTGGAGAAAACGGTGGGCTGGCAGAGTGGCTTAATGCAGCGGTCTTGAAAACCGCCGACGGTTAGTAGCCGTCCCGGGGTTCGAATCCCTGGCCCACCGCCACTTTCTCTCACTTTCCTGTTCGATTTCTTCCCGGCAAGCCCCTTTACTTCGTTCGTTATAACCGTTGGATTAAACGTTGTTCGTCCCCATAATAGTTGTATAGCCAGAGGGGATTAAAAAATGCAGAACGCCAAAGCCGACCAGAGAACCGAGAACGTTCGTCACGAACGCAAGTTTTCAGTATCTGCCAATCGTGGTAGGGCGAGCCATAAAGTGCGGTATGTCGAGGCCGGGGGTGCTGCGGTGGATACGGAAGAGTGTACTTTCTGCCAGTCAGTACCCGATCTTTCCTCCGGGAGCCCTGCAAAAAACAGCACTCCCTGAGGAAAAACCGGTTTAGGTCACAAATCCCTGCCCGGGTACTGCGCCTGTTTCTGGTCTTCTGCAAGCTTGAGGCGCTTGGCCAGCTCCTCCGGCTCGTTGGTCGGCACCTTCCAGCCCTGCAGATTTTCCTCAATCAATTGCGTGAGTGCAGAGATGTGCCCTGGCGTTGCGTTGAGAGCGGGGATGTAACTGAAGCCTTCACCGCCTGCTTCCACAAAGTACTCACGGTTTTCTTCGTCTATTTCCTCGACCGTTTCCAGGCAGTCCGACGAGAAGCCGGGGCAGAACACATCAATGGACTTCACGCCCTTGCCGGGCAGTGATTTCAGGGTTTCATCGGTGTAGGGCTGCAACCACTCTTCCCGGCCAAAACGGGACTGGAACGTGGTCATATAGTCTTCCTTCGCCAGCCCGAGGCGTTCTGCCAGCAGCCGCGAGGTCTTGTGGCATTCGCAATGGTAGGGATCGCCCTTTTTCAGATACTTCAACGGAACGCCGTGATAGGAGAGAACCAGCTTTTCGTTACGCCCGTGCTCGTTCCAGTGTGCCTGTATGTGGTTTGCCATGGCTTCGATGTAGGGCGGGTAGTCCGGATAATGGGAAACGAACCGCAGGTCCGGTAGCCAGCGCCGTTTAGTGAAGTCATGGGCGATGGCGTCAAATGTCGATGCAGAGGTAGAGGCCGAGTACTGCGGATACAGCGGCAGCACCAGTAACTGGCGGACCCCCTGGGCCTGCATTTCATCCAGAACTTTTGAAATGCTCGGGTTGCCATAGCGCATGGCGAAGCCAACCACGATGTTGTTACCGTACTTTGCCTGCAGCTCCCTGCGAATGCCTTCTGCCTGGTTGGCGGTATGCGTCAGCAGGGGAGAGCCCTCTGGCTGCCAGACGCTGGCATAGGCTTTGGCAGAGCGACTGGGCCGGATCCGCAGAATAATGCCGTGCAGGATCAGCCACCAGATCGGGCGTGGCACTTCAACCACCCTGGGATCCCAGAGAAATTCCGCCAGGTAGCGGCGCAGGGCGGAAGAGGTTGGAGCATCCGGAGTGCCCAGATTGGTGACCAGTACCCCGGTTTTTTCCGGATGGTCATGGCGAAAGTTGGCGGTACCCTTGTACTGCATGGTGCTGAATCCTGGTAGCGTTGGTGTCCGGGCGGAGAGTGATCAGGATTGTCTGGAAGCCTGCTCAGCCATTCTCGCTGCCAGACCGCCAATGTCATAGCCGGCGTTACGGGCTTTACTGACGATATCCTGTGCGGGTTCGGAACGGGCCGAACTCAGCGCCCAGAGAACGGTACAGCGTGTTCCCGAGCGACAGAAAGCCAATACGGGTTTGTCAGCCTCCCGGATCATCGTATCGAACCGGTCTACGTCGTTATCCAGAATATTGCCGGACTCCACGGGCATGTACACCCACTCCATGCCGTGCTCGCGGGCCGCGGCTTCTATATCCGTCATGGCAGGTTGCCCCGCTTCTTCACCGTCCGGCCGATTGGCCACGAGCGTTCTGAAACCCAGTTTTGCCGCCTCGGCTATGTCGTCAACCGACAACTGTGGGGCTACGGAGATTGTTTCATCAATGCGCCTGATGTCCATTTGAGATCCTCTAACCAGTCGTAAAAATGCCAATGCATAATGCCACAGTGAGCCCTCCGGTGTCAGAGGGGCTTCAGAGTTGGCGCCGCAGGGCCTTTCATTTCGCTACCCTGTTTTTCTCGATCACTTCGAACAGTCCCATGCCGGCGACCATTGCCACTACGAAGACCAGGGCGCCGGCTTCCCCTGCACCCAGAGCCACCAGCCCCGGCCCGGGACAGAAACCGGCCAGCCCCCAGCCTGCGCCGAACATGACGCTGCCAACCACCAGTCGTTTATCGAGGCGGTCTGAAGCAGGCAGGCGCATGTCGAAGCCCAGGAAGGACACCGTCCGCTTTTTAGCGACGGTAAAGGCGAACAGTCCTACAAGAATGGCGCCACCCATTACAAAGGCGAGAGATGGATCCCATTGCCCGGCGATATCGAGAAAACCCAGTACTTTTTCCGGGTTGGCCATGCCACTGATAAGCAGCCCAAGCCCAAACAGAAGGCCCGCGCCGAATGAAGCAAGTTTGAATTTCATCGATCAGGCTCCTGCAATCAGGTGGCGGATGATATACACGGTTATGAAACCGGCTGCCATGAAGGTCAGGGTTGCAAACAGCGAACGTGCAGACAGCCGCGACAGCCCACAAACGCCGTGACCACTGGTGCAGCCGGAGCCGTAGCGGGTGCCGATACCAACAAGCAGGCCTGCCACGATAAGGGCAGGGTAGCCTGCTTTGATTTCAATCGGGGGCAGGTCTGCCAACGCCATCCAGATCAGTGGCGCCGCAAACATCCCGGCCAGAAAAGCGACACGCCAGAGCACATCCTGTTTCTGCGGTGCCAGAAGGCCGCCGAGTATACCGCTGATACCGGCAATTTTTCCGTTCAGCAGTATGAACGCGGCAGCGGACAGACCAATAATGATCCCGCCTGCCAGCGCAGACCAGGGGGTGAAATTATCCCACGCCACGTCAATCATAGGGTTGCCCTCCAGAAGATAGAACTATAGATATGCTTTTAGGTAATAACTATATATCTATTTTAAGGCACAAAAAAGCCCGGCGCGAATGGCCGGGCAGAGGCGTGCGAGTAGTATCCATGAAAGACTTCCAGACAAACCGGCATCAGCAGGGATACCGGTACTATGAAGTATTGACCATATTTTGAACACTTCAAGCCAGCGAACGATTGGTTTGATCACATTTTTTCATATTGAATGTGTTCTTATACTGAAGCCCTGCGTGGTGGGGTTTACAGAGCAGTCCTGAATATTCGGCTGCGGAGGATTTGCGGTTGCTGACTGAAATTCCGGGCCTGCTGTAATACAATCACGGGCAACAGAAAGTTATGTCCTCCGAGGTTTTGCATGTCTGACGAAAACGAGAACAAGCCGGAAAACGACGAACAGCTGGCAGGCAGGATCAAAGGTTCTGCCAGGCAGATCTGGCTGGCCGGGCTGGGAGCCTACACCAAGGCCGAGGAAGACGCCGGCAAGTTTTTCGATCGGCTGGTGCAGGAAGGTGAGCAGCTGGAAAGCAAAACCCGTGGCGTTGTGGAGAAGCACGTCCGCACCGTGGAAGATCGCGTGGGGGATGTGCGGGAAAAAGCAACAGGAACCTGGGACAGGCTTGAAAATCTGTTTGACGAGCGGGTATCGGGCGCTCTGCGACGCCTGGGTATTCACCGGCGCGAGGACATCGAAGCCTTGGAGCGCAGGATTCAGGCACTTGAAGCCGAACTCGTCCGCTTACGGGAAGAAACGGAAGACCGTTCCGAAGAAGAATGAACCGTCAGCAGTCTCATGGCCATTCACAGGTAATCCCGGCTCATCAGATAAATCTGTTCTTTCTCCTCCGGCCCGAGATAGGGCAACAGCAGGTACATCATCTGGTAAACACCACGGCCGGGATCCATGGATTCCCGGTCTTCCAGATGTGACAGGCTGTCGAAGCTGCTCCAGTAACAGGCTGTCAGGGTCAACTGGTCGCACAGGGCATCCATCTCTCCATCGGTGATTTCCATGATGCCCTGGCGGCGGAAACTCTCACAGATCGTCCTGAAGCCACTGGTTTTCTTTTTGAGTATGCGCCGGAAGCGCGTCTGTAACTGATCGTACCGCGACAGTACGTTTACCAGGTCCTGGTAGAGGAAGCGGTAGCGGGCAACGGTTTCGAACAGAATGTGGAGGAAGAAACTCTGCTGTTCCAGACTGATATCCGCATCCGCGGGTACGGCCAGGAGATCGTGCATCTCGTGTTCGTAACTGGTGAACAACTCCCCGACAATGTCCCCCTTGCTCTTGAAATGGTAATAGAGGTTGCCGGGTGATATGTCCAGTTCGTCCGATATAAGCAGGGTGGTGACATTGGGCTCGCCGATGCTGTTAAACAGCATCAGGCTCGCCTGGAGTATCCGGTCGCGGGTTTTGATTTTTTTCATGTCGCGGCCTGGAAGAGGGTCAGATGTCGAAGCTGGCCCACACCGGACAATGGTCCGAGGGCCGCTCCATGGCACG
>NZ_JAWLDU010000102.1:1729-5651 GCF_041686475.1 Marinobacter sp. | reverse complement strand
AGGAAGTTGATGCTGATGCCGGTACCCATGGTGCCGCCACCGATGACACCTACGGACTTGATGTCGCGGACCGGGGTATCGGAGGGCACGTCAGCAATCTTGCTGGTCAGGCGCTCGGAGAAAAAGGCGTGGCGCAGGGCGCGGGATTCCGGCGTCTGCATAAGGTTAACGAAGGCTTCGCGCTCGACTTCCATGCCCTTGTCGAATGGCATGGTCACAGCGGCCTTTACGGCTTCAACACACTTCAACGGGGCGGGGTAGTTCCTGGCCATGGCGCCGACGGTGTTCTGGGTGAACATGAAGAAGCCTTCCGGGTTGGGGTGCTTCGCCCTCAGCTCCCGCACCTTTTTCAGAGGCAGGTTTTCGCCGACCACCTTGGTGGCGTAAGCAATGGCCGCATCCAGCAGTTCGCCGTCGACAATTTCGTCAAACAGCGCGCTGCCTTTGAATTGTTTCGCAGGCACCACACTGCCGGACACAATCATGTTCAAAGCGTGTTCGGCGCCGATCACCCGGGGAAGACGCTGGGTGCCGCCGGCACCGGGCAGCAGGCCCAGTTTCACTTCCGGCAGGGCGATCTGGGCATCGGGCTTGGCAATGCGGTAATGGCAGCCAAGCGCCAGTTCCAGGCCGCCGCCCATGCAGGCGCCGCTGATGGCCGCGATGACCGGCTTGCGGCTGGTTTCCACGTAGTTGATGACAGTGTTCAGGTTGGGTTCCGCGGAGGCCTTGTCGCTGCCGAACTCGCTGATGTCGGCACCGCCGGAGAAAGCACGGTCGGAGCCAATCAGGACAACGGCCTTCACCGCATCATCGGCTTCCGCCGTGCGGATGCCGTTCACAATGCCCTGGCGCAGGGTCAGGCCCAGGCCATTGACCGGTGGGTTGTCGAGTCGGATGACGGCGATATTGCCGTTGACATCATAGTGGGCGGTACTCATTGGGCAGCTCCCTGATCTGGAATCGGGTTGATCGTCGGTACGAAGACTCGCGTTGAAATCTCCATACACTGGTGTATTGTTGATCCATACACTAATGTATGTTTTGGGCAGGGTCAACGGTTTCAAATTCGTGGACCCTGTTGATGTAGAATGCACCCGCGGGTTCACCAAACCGCCAGCAGCAGGATCCGACCACCGAATGACTGACGCCCGACAAACCAGACGACGCAAGACGCCGGAAAAAGCGCAACTGACCCGTGACCACTGGCTGGACGCCGCCGCCGGGGAAGTGGCCGCTGGCGGTTTCAGTCACTTGCGGGTGCTGACGCTGTCTAAAAAACTCGGCGTTACCCGTGGCAGTTTCTATTGGCATTTCAAGGACCACGAGGATCTGGTGGTCAGCTTTCTTGATCGCTGGCGGGATCGGCGCCTCCATGAACTCCAGTACTGGAAGCCCAGGGGCGGGGATGTGGAGACCGAGTTGCGACAGATCCTCGAGCTTCTGCTCACCGATGCCTCCCGCAATATCCGCCGCCTGCAGGTTGAGCTGGCGGTGCGGGACTTTGCCCGCCGTAACGACTATGCCGCCGATCTGGTCACCGAGGTAGATGAAGCCCGCATCAATCAGAACTGCGAGCTGTATGAGCGTCTGAGCAGTGACCCCCAGCGCATACGGGATCTGTCATTGCTCATGTACGTGGCCACTATAGGCTCCCAGGTTGTGCTCACGGGTAAGAAGGGTGACGCCGAAACCATCCGCCGGGTTGAGGATCTGATGGCGCGCGTGGCACTGGGGCAGCGTGATGAGGACTAGATGGCTGGCACCGCTGGTGCTTGGCCTGTGCATAGGCAGCGCCAACGCAGCCGGCAGTGCCTGCCTTGAAAGCGGCGAAACCGGGCTGGAAAAGCTGTATTGCGAGGTTGTTGCCGAAGGAGAAAGGACAGGCTTGCCTTCTCCGACGCCTACGATTGGTACATTCCCAAAATGGTGGACATTGGCCTGGGCGCCAACACCATGAGCTTCACTGCGTTCCATAACGCCTTCCACACCATGGAGGACGGTGGCGTCGACTTCGCCCGGCGCATGGAGCAGACCTTTGCCCTGCTCAAGCAGGACAAGAAGAACCTGGCGGTGAAGGCCCGCTATCACGATGAGGTGCCGGACCACCTTTCCCAGTGCACATTCATCAACCGCGATATTCTTGTCTGTGACAATGTCGGCACCAACTGGGTCTACGTCAGCCCGTCTCCAGAAAGTCGTTGAGGTAGCCCGCCACCCATGCCGGCTGTTCTTCCTGCAGAAAATGCCCGGCTTCCACCCGTTCCACACGTAAAGACTCAAAACATTCCTCGATGTGGTTGAGGTACTCCGGAATAATCACCCTGTCCTTGTTGCCGTAGATGTACATGGAGGGCATTGGCCAGCGATGGCCTGCCGTCGTGGCCCAGCGTTTGGCGTCGTCGGGAAAGGTGCGGTAGAAGTTGGAGCTGGTGCCCGGCGTGCCCGGAATCCGGAAGCTGCGCACGTATTCGTCGAAGGCGTCCTGTGGAAAGGGCTCGTCGCTCCAGGTGCGCAGGAAATGCCCCAGCCAGGTTTCTTCAGCACCGGGAATCATCGCCTCCGGCAGCCCCGGCGTTTGCATGAAGTGCTGGTACCAGTAGGCGGCACCACTGCCGGAGCGGACCTTTTCGATCACTTCCTGATTGCCCTTCAGATTGTTGATGATGGCAATGTTCATGATCACCATCTGCCGAACCCGTTGGGGGATGGCCAGGGCTACTTCCTGGGCCACAATGCCACCCCAGTCATGGCCCACAAGTTGGAAGTCTCCAATGCCCAGGGTGTCCAGCAGGCTGATCACATCCTGCGCCATTTCCTGTTTGCGGTAAGGCTCCACCTCCGGCGTGCGTTCACTATCGCCCAGCCCCCGCAGGTCCGGAGCAATGATGCGAAGCCCCGGTTTCAGGTGTGCAGCCACATGCTCCCAGCAGTAGGAGCTTTCCGGCCAGCCGTGGATCATCACCAGTGGCTGGCCGTCGGGGTTGCCGCCCTCCCGCCAGGCGAATCGGCCCCGGGGCGTTTGTTGCTGTTTCGGGTCGGACAGTGGCATTGAGTGGCTCCAGGGTTTGCTCGCAACTAGGGTGCAGTGGGATGATAGCTTTCCCGAATCTGCTTTCCACAGACTTTACAGGAACCCCATGCCCGGCAAAAACTCGACCCGCCTCAACAAATACATCAGCGAGAGTGGCATGTGTTCCCGGCGGGAGGCGGACCGCTATATCGAGAACGGCAACGTGGCCATCAATGGCAAGGCGGCCCAGGTGGGGGACCAGGTCCTTCCGGGGGACAGGGTTACCGTTAATGGCCAACTGATTGAGCCCCGGGACGAGGAAGATCTGATCTTCATCGCCCTGAACAAACCCGTGGGCGTGGTCAGCACCACCGACCCGGCGGAACCCCGGAACATCGTCAACCACGTGTGCCATGGCGAGCGGATTTTCCCTATTGGCCGTCTCGACAAGGACTCCCAGGGGCTGATTTTTCTCACCAGCAACGGCGACCTGGTCAACAAGATCCTGCGGGCCGGCAACAACCACGAGAAAGAATACCTGGTGACCGTCAACAGGCCGGTGACGGCGGACTTCATTGAGGGCATGAGTGCCGGTGTGCCGATACTGGGTACGGTTACCAAACGCTGCAAGGTAGAGAAAGTATCCCGGTTCGTGTTCCGTATCACCCTGGTGCAGGGCCTGAACCGGCAGATTCGGAGAATGTGCGAGTTTTTTGACTACGAGGTCACCAGACTCGAGCGTGTTCGCATCATGAACATCAGTCTGAAAGGACTGCCGGTTGGCGAGTGGCGAGACCTGGGTGAAAAGGAGCTGAAAGGGCTTTTCGATATGATCCGGGACTCGTCATCGGAAGTGAGTCCGGACACGCGCAGCGAAACGAAGAAGCCGACGGCTAGAAAGCCGGGCAA
>NZ_JAWLDU010000102.1:0-1629 GCF_041686475.1 Marinobacter sp. | reverse complement strand
CTGGCCGGATATTCCGAATGTTTGAAGCATTTTTCAGTACCTACATCAGCAGCACGATCCGTTTCCTGTTTCTGCTGGCGCCGTTTTTCGTGGTAACCATGTTCCTGGCACTGACCCGGGGGCTGCCGGCGGCGGAAAAGAGCTCCATTATCCGCCGCTCCACCGTCTCGGCGCTGATTCTGGGGCTGATACTGTTCTTTGCCGGCCCGCTGCTGTTCAGTGCCATTGGTATTACCCTGAACTCGTTCCGGATAGGCGCCGGCAGCCTGCTGTTCCTGACGGCCATCAGCCTGGTTACCAGTGGTACCCGCAACCACGCCACCGGGCTGCCGGAGGAGGACCGTGATGACATCGCCGTGGTGCCATTGGCCATACCGGTGATGATCGGCCCTGCCACCATTGGTGCTATTCTGGTCTACGGTGCCGAACTGAGCAGCGTATCGGAGGTGCTCGGTGGCCTGTTGGGGCTGGTCTCGGGCCTGGCCATACTGGGCGTGCTGCTGCACCTGTCCGGTTACCTTGAGAAAGTTCTGGGCACGACCGGGCTGAACATACTGTCCAAGATCAGCGGTCTGATACTGTCCGCGATGGCGGCGGAAATCGTGTTGACGGGGATTGCCGGCTTCATGGCCTCTGTTTAATGAATTTCGGAGATGATCGAAGCTGATGTCAGTAACAACCGTTGAACACAACCGCAAGCGCCAGAACTTTAAGGGACTGTCGTCGGTATGGCTGTTCGGTTACGGTTCGCTGATCTACAAGGTGGATTTCCCGTTTCTTGAGCAGCGCCCGGCAACCATTGAGGGTTGGGCGCGTCGGTTCTGGCAGGGCTCCCATGATCATCGCGGCACTCCGGAAGCTCCAGGCCGGGTAGTCACCCTGATTGAACAGCCGGGCGCCACCTGCAAGGGCATGGCCTACCGGGTATCGCCGGAAGTGTTCCAGCATCTGGACGTGCGCGAGAAAAACGGTTACCTGCGCTTCAGGACTCCCATGGTGTTCGACGATGGCGGCAGCGAAGAGGGCCTTGTTTACATTGCTACCGAAGACAATGCCGCTTTCCTGGGGCCCGCGCCTTCATCTGATATTGCCCGCCAGATTGCGTGTTCTTCGGGCCCAAGTGGTCCCAACAGCGAATATCTTCTGAAACTGGCAGAGGCTCTGAGGGCACTGGGCGATCATGATCCCCATGTGTTTGAACTGGAATCCCACCTGCTTTGAAACTCGCCGTAAAGCCACCCCTGCGCGCTATGCGGTGTGAGCCTTTCCCGGAACAGGAAGACAGACAGCACCATGACCAGGATGGGGGCGCCGGGTTCCATCAGTTTGATGAATACGTCGCTGATCAATGCCATGGCGTTGCCGATCACCAGCAGAAGGATTGCGCTGTTTACGGTTTTGCCTGACATGGGAACTCCTATTTCTGGTTTTGCTCGAAATTTGGGAGTTTGAGCCAGCGAAACAACTCTTCCCGGTGACTCCCGTACTCCAGTGATAACTCTCAGTTGGGTGCATTCGCCGAGGGGGCAGATCTCTCCAAAACGCGCTCCTTCGGCACATCCATGTGACGCTCGGGCTCCGCCATCCATGGCTCCGAACGGTTTTGGAGAGATTTACCCCCTCGGCTCC
>NZ_JAWLDU010000101.1:0-5673 GCF_041686475.1 Marinobacter sp. | reverse complement strand
TCTGGGCATAGGTTCCAGTCAGTTTCGCCAGTGGGAATGTTTCTGCAGTTTCCGCTGCAGCGTTCTTCGGTGCATGTTCAGGGCTCTGGCTGTAGAAGACACGTTGCCGTTGTGCTCGTTCAGGACCCGTTGTATGTGCTCTCGCTCCATTTCTTCCACTGACGGCGGTTCCCTGCGCAGATCCGGTTGGCTGTCCAGAGCCTCGAAACCCGCAATGAGCTGGTTCAGGGTAACCGGTTTGCAGAGGTAGTTGATAGCTCCCCGGCGCATGGCTTCAACTGCCGTGGCGATGCTCCCGTAACCGGTCAATACCAGCACTTCAAGATCGGGCTGGAGTGAGAGCAGTTCCGGCAACAGCTGCAGACCGCTCTCACCGGCCAGGTTGAGGTCAAGCACGCACCGCTGGAAGGCACGGGACCCGAGTGCAATGCGGGCGTCGTTGTGGTTACCAGCACAGACTGTGTCTATGTCCTGTCGACCGAGAGAGCGCTGCAGCACATGCAGAAAGGCTTCGTCATCGTCGATCAGCAACCACACTGGCTGTTCGCTCATCCGGCCCCCCCGCTTACGGCATTTTCAGGTCCGGCCAAGGGCAATTCGATGATCATGGTGGTGCCGTGTCCATCTGCGCTGGCCTTCAGTGTGCCGCCGAGGCGCTGGATGGTAGCGTTGGAAAGAAACAGGCCGACACCAAGGCCCTTCTCCGAGCTCACCACGCTGTCGCCGGCAGAGCCCTGCAGCGCCATCTCTCGTCCATCACCCTTGTCTTCCACAATGATTTCTATCCTTTTGTTTTCGGATCTTCGGGCACAAACAGAAACCCACTCCGGACTGGCGGTGAGTGCGTTAGCCAGAAGGTTCAGAACGGCCTGGTCAAGGGTGGCGTCCACCGCAACAGAACAGTCCGGGAACGGCGCCTGCCAGTGAATCGGAGCTGATGGCCACAGCAAAGTAGCGGATTCCCTCAGGCGCATCATCCAGAATTGTAGCGGCAGTGTTTCCAGTTGCGCTGCCCTGGCTTGCATGGCGGCCGTGGACAACTGGCGTAGATGATTGCTGCACAGTTCAAGCTGGCTTTCCATCAGCGCCAGGTCGTCGGTGATCTGATCACTGGCGGGCACCGCAGATTTCACTTCCCCGACCAGCAGCGTCAGAGTGTTCAGTGGTGTCCCCAGGCGATGTGCGACAGCCGCTGCCGAGAGGCCCAGCGCAATGATCTGCTCATCCCGCAGCCGGTTCTCCCTTATGTCTGCCAGTTGAGCCTGTTGCTGGCGCAGGCGGCGGGCGAGCGCACCAACAACAAGTAGCAGGATGGTTGCGGTGATGGCAAAAGCCACCCACATGCCCACCAGGTGCAATTGTGCCAGGTTGGCGCCGTGATGCTCTGTGGTGACTGGCATGTGCCAGATCACCAGCACGGTATAAATGGCCACCCCGGCCATGGTGACGCCGATGCTCTGGCGCAGCGGCACCAGGATAATGGCAACGGAAATGGGCAACAACAGCACCGAGACCAGGGGATTGGTGTAACCGCCGGTCAGATAAAGCCACGCCCCGATCAGCACAAGATCGGTTATCAGAATCAGGCTGACGGCCGCCGCGGATTTCGGTGGGCGCCGGGTAAACCAGAGCCAGCCAAGGGTTGCCGCAACGGCGTAGGCCAGGCACAGAATCAGGGCCTCCGCGCGATACGCAAGGGTGACCATGGTTTCCGCCACGGCGATTGCAATCAGCTGAATAACCACAATGGTCAGTCGCATGCCCAGTAGATAACGGGCAGCCTGCTGAAAGCCGGTCTGTGAGTGGGTAAGCCATTCCATGGGCGCGATTCTAGCAGCAGGTGAGGGAATTCGGTGGGAAAATATACGTGGGATTGTCGCGAATCAATCCGGGAAGTAGCAGATCAGTTGCTGGCGGACAATGTCGCCCCGCAACTGCAGCGGGCGATGGGTGAGGTCATGCACCCGGACGGCTGCCAGGTGCGCTGACGATTGTGTTGCCCGGGCGGGTTCCTGTGGCAGGTGTTGCGGATAATACTGGCAGTGACGGCTTTCCGGGAACAGGGCTGCGTAGGCAATACCGGTTTCCACCAGGTCCTGGAAAAAGTGCGAGCCATAGGACAGGTCCGGCACCATATGGCCCGCGTTCTCGGATACTTCCACCAGGGCTGCCACACCGGCAATGTCTGAAAAGCGCACGGGAACGCCTAGCTCCGGGCTACTGGTGCCCCATCGGCCCGGGCCGATCAGCAGTGTCGGGGTGGTGGAGGATCTGACCTGCGCGCCCACCAGCAGCGCGACCTCATAGCGTTCATTGGTGTCGAGGCCAGCGTATATCCCCGCATCCACGCGAATCACCCGCTGGATGACCAGGTTGATATTGCCTCCCATAAAGTGGCCTGCGGTACGGAACAGAACCCTGTTCTCAGCCACACTGTCCGGGACGGTTACCGGGCCGGATTCGCCAACGGTGGCGAGGGGCCGGCATTGCACCAGGTTGAAAGAGGGGTCGCCCTGTTCGTCCAGGTGGAGGGTGAATTCCACCTCCACCGGATGTCGGTAGCCGGCCTCCAGTGTCTGCAGCATGCCTGCCAGCCGCGTGATGAAAGCCCCCCGCTTTACCAATGGCCGGAACGTCAGCCGCCAGACGGGGCCCTCAAGCCCGATCTGTTCGGCACGGTCGGTTGCCGATCGGTCTATCTCGGCCAGGTGATCCATGGCCAGACCGGTGGTGTTTTCCAGCACCTGGCTGAGCGGACGGGTGTCCAGCACGCCATCCTGAAGGTCCAGCAGATCCACCAGGTGCTGGGAGAACCGGTAGGATTCATCCTGGTTGCGGAAGGGCTGGCGGCCAGGCTGGTCCAGGGCCATCACGCAGGCATGGTCTCCTTCAATACGGTCCACCGCGCGGGTACCCAGCCCCATAACCAGTCGTACCATGCCGGCTTTCGGGTCCATGGTGCTGTCCCAGGCAAAGGTGTTGCGGGAGACGCCCACGCCGGCAGCGTCCGGCAGGTAGTAACGGCCATGGAAACGACCGTTGACCCGCTGGATCAGCAAAGCCATGGGCTCTTCCCGCTGGTCCAGCCCCCGTTGCCTGCGGTAATGCAGCGCGTCCTCACTCATGGATGAGGCGTAAACCTTGCGAACGGCATCTTCCAGATCCGCCAGACGTTGCTCCGGCGCACCCTGGTTGACCAGGAACACGCTCTCGTACTTGCCGGCGAAGGCATTGCCGAACCCGTCTTCCTGCAGGCTGGATGAACGCACCAGAATGGGATACTGGCCGTAATGATCCAGCAGCCGTTCCAGCTCGACACGGATTTCACCGGGGAAACAGCCGGAAAGAATCCCCTCTCTCAAGGCCGGAGCCTCTGTGAGATAGCCGGCTTCCGAACGCTGGCGCATGATTGCCGGCCACAGCCCGTTATGCACCAGAAAGGCGTAGTAGGCATCGGTGCCGAGATAGCTGGAATCGTGGGGTTCCAGGTGCCGCTGCCAAAGGTCCGGCGCCTTCTTCAGCAGGATATTCCGGGCTATCAGCATGCCGGTCGCTTTGCCGCCGATGTAACCGCTGCCCACCAGCCGGCTGAAGATGCCGAGCAGGTCTTCCAAAGAGAGGTATTCCCGTGCCAGGGCCAGAATCTGTGGGTCACGGCTGATCAGCACCTGCAATACCTGCTCCTGCAGGTCGTCAATGCAGTCAGTGTCATGTTCGGACAGGGCCCGGCTGGCTTCCTGGAACAGTCGGTCCCAGTAATCCAGCAGCGGCTGGCGGTGCAGGTGTTCACGTTCCAGGCTGGCCTGCAGGCGCGTAGCGTCGCTGCTGTCGGTAATCGGCTCGAACCTGCCCTGGTGTTCCCGGTGGGGCAGGAACATGGTAGGGGATTGCCGGCGCCATGCCTTGATGGGGTGAATCTGGACATTGTCGCCATGACGTTGCACATCGATCATCACCTGGGTGGTTTCGCGGATGCGATCCAGGGTCATGCGGGAGTGCCGGTCCGGATGCAGGGCAAACCAGGCCACGGTGTCCAGTTCGAACAGAAACGGGCAGACCACCCGGAAGAAGTTGCCCACCATGGCGTCGGTGGCCCAGGCGTTGAGCAGTTCACTGAGGCTGTCACATACGTAAAAGGCGCCAGGGCCATGTTGCGCTATCAGGTGCCATACCCGGCTGGTAAAGCTCTCGAAGCCCCCAAGGGCGTCGATGTCGATGGTGCGAACGGCGGGGTGCTGTTCGATGATGGGTGGATGTTCGCCAAAGCGAAGATAGATGATCTGCCGGCCGGAATCTGCGGCGGCATCCAGGAAGGGGCGGACAAACCGGCGATAATCGTCGAGGTCGGAAATCCTCCAGACCACGTTATCGCCGATACGCAGGCCATCCAGAACCTCGTCCAGCCCGGTCAGTCCGGTGGACACCCGACCTGCAGGCTGGAGAGGTTCGTCGCTGGCCATGGCCGGATCAGATCACGCCCATGGCGGTCATTGCCCTGGCAACCCGCAGGAAACCACTGACATTGGCACCCAGTACGTAGTTGCCTTCAGAGCCGAACTCGGCGGCGGTTTCGTAACAGTTCTTGTGGATGTCGGTCATGATTTCCTCAAGCCGCTTCTGGGTGTAGTCAAAGGTCCAGCGATCGCGGCTGGCGTTCTGTTGCATTTCCAGAGCGGAGGTGGCGACACCGCCGGCATTGGCAGCCTTGCCCGGGCCATAGGCCAGCCTGGCATTCTGGAAGATGTCGATGCCTTCGGGCGTCGTGGGCATGTTGGCGCCTTCGGCAACTGCAATGCAGCCGTTTTCAACCAGGGTCTTGGCGTCTTTGCCATTAAGCTCGTTCTGGGTGGCGCACGGCAGGGCAACGTCACAGGGCACGGTCCAGATGTTGCCGCCTTCCACGTATCTGGCGTCCTTATGGAATTCAGTGTAGGCGCTGATACGTCGACGCTCCACTTCCTTCAGGCGCCTCAGTGTCTGCAGGTCGATGCCCTTTTCGTGCACGATCATGCCGCCGGAATCGGAGCAGGCAATGACCCTGGCGCCCAGTTCGTGGGCTTTTTCAATGGCGTAGATGGCGACGTTGCCGGAGCCGGACACCACCACGGTTTTGCCGTCGAGGGAATCACCGCGGGCCTTGAGCATTTCATGAGTGAAAAATACGGTGCCGTAACCCGTGGCTTCGGTGCGTGCACAGCTGCCGCCCCACTCCAGGCCCTTGCCGGTGAATACACCGGATTCGTAACGGTTGGTGATGCGCTTGTACTGGCCGAAAAGATAGCCGATTTCGCGGCCGCCCACGCCAATGTCGCCGGCCGGAACGTCTGTGTACTGGCCCAGGTGGCGATACAGCTCCGTCATCAGGCTCTGGCAGAAACGCATGATCTCGTCATCGGACCGGCCTTTCGGGTCGAAGTCGCTGCCGCCTTTGCCGCCGCCGATGGGCAGGCCGGTGAGGGCATTCTTGAAGATCTGCTCGAAGCCCAGGAACTTGATAATGCCGAGATAGACCGACGGGTGGAAGCGCATACCGCCCTTGTAGGGTCCCAGGGCGCTGTTGAACTCCACGCGGAAGGCGCGGTTGATGTGGATCTCGCCGCTGTCGTCCTGCCAGGGTACGCGGAAAATGATCTGGCGCTCGGGTTCACAGATGCGCTGGATGATTTTCTTGTC
>NZ_JAWLDU010000100.1:0-5684 GCF_041686475.1 Marinobacter sp. | reverse complement strand
ACCCATGTCCGGCATACCGCCGCCGCCGGCGCCTTCTTCCTCCGGCTCGTCCGCAATCATCGCCTCGGTGGTGATGATCAGGGAAGCCACGGAAGCGGCTGCCTGCAGTGCAGAACGGGTGACTTTGGCCGGGTCCAGGATACCCATCTCCAGCATGTCACCGAACTCTTCGGTAGAGGCGTTGTAGCCGTAGGCGCCTTCGCCTTCCAGGATCTTGTTCACAACAACGGAGGCTTCGCCACCGGCGTTGGTTACGATCTGGCGCAGCGGAGCTTCCATGGCACGGCGCAGGATGTTCACGCCAGCCTTCTGCTCTTCGTTGATGGCGTCTACCTTGTCCAGGGCCGCAATGGCACGGATAAGGGTGACACCGCCGCCCGGTACAATGCCCTCTTCAACCGCAGCGCGGGTGGAGTGCAGGGCGTCTTCAACGCGGGCCTTCTTCTCTTTCATTTCCACTTCAGAACCGGCGCCAACCTTGATGACGGCAACACCGCCTGCCAGCTTGGCGACACGCTCCTGCAGCTTTTCCTTGTCGTAGTCGGAAGAGCTGTCTTCGATCTGCTTGCGGATCTGCTCAACGCGGGCTTCGATATCACCCTGGGCACCAGCGCCATCGATGATGGTGGTGTTTTCCTTGGTGATGTTCACGCGCTTGGCAGTACCCAGATCGTCCAGAGTGGTGTTTTCCAGAGTCAGGCCAACTTCTTCGGAAATCACGGTACCACCGCTGAGGATGGCGATGTCCTGCAGCATTTCCTTGCGACGGTCACCGAAGCCAGGCGCCTTCACGGCAGCCACTTTCACGATACCGCGCATGTTGTTCACAACCAGTGTTGCCAGCGCTTCGCCTTCGATGTCCTCAGCGATGATCATCAGCGGCTTGCCAGCCTTGGCGACAGATTCCAGCACCGGCAGCAGTTCGCGGATGTTGGAGATCTTCTTGTCAACCAGCAGGATGTACGGGTCATCCAGCTCGGTGGACATGTTTTCCTGGTTGTTGATGAAGTACGGGGACAGGAAGCCACGGTCGAACTGCATGCCTTCAACCACGTCCAGCTCGTCTTCCAGGCCACGGCCTTCTTCAACGGTAATGACGCCTTCCTTGCCAACTTTCTCCATCGCGTCTGCGATCAGCTGGCCGATGGTCTCGTCACCGTTGGCGGAAATGGTGCCTACCTGGGCAATGTTGCGGCTGTCATCGCAGGGCTTGGACAGGTCACGGATGGCCTGAACAGCGGCGATGGTGGCCTTGTCGATGCCACGCTTAAGGTCCATCGGGTTCATGCCGGCAGTAACGGCCTTGATACCCTCTTTAACGATGGCCTGCGCCAGAACGGTCGCAGTCGTCGTGCCATCACCAGCGGTGTCGTTGGTCTGGGAAGCAACTTCCTTGACCATCTGGGCACCCATGTTCTCGAACTTGTCTTTCAGTTCGATTTCCTTGGCGACGGACACGCCGTCCTTGGTCACGGTCGGTGCGCCAAAGGACTTGTCCAGAACCACGTTGCGGCCTTTAGGGCCCAGGGTTACCTTAACTGCGTCTGCCAGAACGTTAACGCCCTGAACCATACGTTTACGGGCGCTGTCACCGAATCTAACGTCTTTTGCTGCCATGTCTTCTATTCCTGTTCGTTAAACCCAATTTGTTCGTTCAATCGGATTGCTGCGTAAGCGAGCGTTTACTCGAGAACGCCGAAAATGTCGTTTTCGCTCATGATGAGCAGGTCTTCGCCGTCAACCTTCACGGTATTACCGGCATACTGACCAAAGACTACGGTGTCACCAACCTTGACCGCCAGTGCACGGGTTTCGCCATTGTCGAGAATACGGCCATTGCCTACGGCGATAACTTCGCCCTGGGACGGCTTCTCTTTGGCATTACCCGGCAGCACGATGCCACCAGCTGTTTTCTCTTCTTCTTCCTTACGGCGCACGACAACACGATCGTGTAGCGGACGTATTTTCATTGCTCGATATCTCCAATGTCAGGTTAGGTTTGGCAATGATGGTTGCGTTAAAAGCCGGGGCTTTTAACCAACTGTTTTACAGCGGTTATTGGCCCGCAGCGAACTTGTGAAACCTATGTGGGGGTGCCACATAGGTTTTCAATACTTGGCGGAAAAAAATTTTCACTTTTTTTCCGGCGTATCGTCGTCATCACGATCCAGGCGCTGATGATCATGCTCTGTCTCGTCCTGGTACTCCCCCTCGATAATGTCACCATTACGGTCAAAAGGGCTCTGACCGCCGAACGGGCCTTCGCGGCCACCGAACGGCCCCTGCCCCTCAAACGGTCCGCGCTGGCCGGCGGTAAACGTGAAGCTACTTCCCTGGCCGGCCACCACCATGCGCTTGAGGGCCTTGGCTGCAAGCCAGTGGCGGGAACCGGGGATCAGGCAGAGGAAGCCAATAGTGTCGGTGACGAAGCCGGGAGTCAGCAATAAGGCGCCACCCACCGCCAGAATCAGCCCTTCGGCCACTTCCCTCGCGGGCAGCTCGCCACTGTTGAGCCGCTGATTGGCCTTCAACAGCGTGGCCAGCCCCTGCTGCCGCAGCAGCGCGGCACCAATAACTGCCGTCAGCAGAACCAGACCCACGGTATTCAGGGCGCCAATGAGAGTTCCCACCTTGATCAGAATCGTCATCTCCACAATGGGCATGACGATGAATAAAAAAAGAAAAACGCCCAAAAGAGCCTCCGGGATCGATTGTGTCTGGTTGCGGCGGCAACAAAAAGCTCTGGTATACTCGCCTCACTTGTTAATTCACTACCTTAGGGCGAAACATGAAACTTCAAGATTCCGTGATTGCAATTACCGGTGGCGGCCAGGGCCTGGGCCGTGCCATGGCAGAATACCTCGCCGCCAAAGGCGCCCGCCTGGCGCTGATTGACCTGATGCCGGAAAAACTGGAAGAAGCCGCTGCTGCATGCGACAAAGCCGGTGGAGAAGCCCGGACCTACGTTTGCAACGTGGCAAAGGAAGAAGACGTGGAGAAAACCTTTGAGGCTATCGTGGCGGACTTCGGGCAACTGAACGGTCTTGTCAACAACGCCGGTATTCTGCGGGATGGCCTGCTGGTAAAGGGGAAGGATGGCCAGGTGGAAAAGCGCATGGAGCTGTCCCAGTGGCAGGCGGTGATCGACGTCAACCTGACCGGGGTTTTCCTCTGTGGTCGTGAAGCTGCTACGCAGATGATCAGGAACGGCGACGAGGGTGTAATCATCAATATTGCCTCTATTGCCCGCGCCGGCAACATGGGCCAGAGCAACTATTCCGCCGCAAAAGCCGGGATTTCGGCACTGGTGCCGGTCTGGGCCAAGGAGCTCGCCCGCTACGGCATCCGCTGCATGGGCATTGCACCGGGCTTCATCGAAACCGCGATGACCGCGTCCATGAAGCCGGAAGCCCTGGAAAAAATGACCGCCGGCATTCCCCTGAAGCGCATGGGCAAGCCAGAGGAAATCGCCTCGGCTGCGGCGTTTATCTTCGAGAATGATTACATGTCCGGGCGGATACTTGAGGTTGATGGGGCGCTTCGGCTCTAACCTCTGACCTGTTCTGGCCTGCCCTTTGGCCTGCGGGTTTGGGGGCTGGACAGGGGGTGGAGGTATTTTTTCTTTGGAAAAAGAACTCGCTTCGCTCAGACACCTTTTTCTGGCAGAAAAAATACCTCCACCCCCTGCCCGACCAGACTCCGACGCCAGCCTGTACCCCATGGGATTAGGCGAAGCCATAATCCAACACACCCGACATTACTCCAAAACCTACGGCTGCCACCCAAACTCCCGCATCGAGACCCTGCCATCAACCACCAAAACCCCCTCCTCCCGCAAACTCTGGGCCTGCAGCTCAAACGCCTCACTGCCGATGGGAAACGCAATCTGCCCATTACTGCGTATCACCCGATACCATGGAATTGAGTGCCCTTCAGGGAGTTTTCCCAGAGCCTTGCCAATATACCGCGCCTGTCGTCCAAGGCCCGCCATATCGGCGATCTGGCCGTAGCTGGCGACTTTGCCGGCGGGGATAGCGGCGACGACTTGCCAGATTTTCTGGTCTTTGGCACTCATTAACGCTCCATCACTTGGCCATTGGGCCGGAATTCAGCATACTCCCTCTTTTTCATTCCCATTCGGCCCCGGAAGACCGTTCATGGCACTGAATTCCGCCCATAAACTCCTGGAAGGCTTTCGAGTCTATCGTAATCCCCGGGTCATCGGCATGTTGTTTCTTGGCTTCTCGGCCGGGCTTCCGTTGTTGCTGGTGGGTGGCACTTTCACTGCCTGGCTGCGGGATCTGGGGGTTGAGCTTGCCACCATCGGTTTTCTCAGTTGGGTGGGCATGGCGCACTCCATCAAGGTTCTGTGGGCCCCCGTTGTAGACCGGGCCAGCATTCCCCTGCTGACGCGCTGGCTGGGATGGCGCCGCAGCTGGATGCTGGTTTCCCAACTGAGTATTGCCGGCGCCTTGCTGGGCATGGCGCTCACGGACCCGACCCGGCAACAGTGGCTGGTCGCCCTTTGGGCCGTGGTCGCCGCTTTCGGTTCCGCCACCCAGGACATATCCGTGGACGCTTACCGCGTCGAGGCGGCAGAGCCCCATGAACAGGGCGGGATGGCTGCAAGCTACGTTACCGGCTACCGGGTTGCCATGCTCATGGCCAGTGCCGGAGCCCTGCATGTCGCCGCCGTCGGTAGTTGGTCCCTGGCCTATGGCACCATGGCCCTACTCATGGGTGTTGGTATGGTCACCACTCTGATCAGCTCCGAACCGAGGAATCGCCAGCCTGCCGCTGTTTTCGCCATGGAGGCGCGGGTCATCGGATACCTGGACCGCACCAGTCACAGCGGCCCCCGCAAAAACATTACCGCCTGGCTGATCGGCGCCTTTGTCTGCCCGTTTGCGGATTTCTTCCAGCGTTACGGTAAAGCAGCGCTGGTTGTCCTGGTTTTCATTGCCACTTTTCGTATCAGTGACATCTTCATGGGGGTGATGGCCAACCCCTTCTATCTGGACCTGGGCTTTACCAAATCCCAGATTGCCAATATTGCAGCGGCTTTCGGGCTGATAATGACACTGACCGGCGCGGCAGTGGGAGGCGCACTTGTCGCCCGCTTCGGCATTGCTCGTATGCTTCTGTTTACCGCCTTCATGGCCCCGGCTACCAATCTGACATTTGCCGGCCTCGCCATGATTGGGCCCCAGCAACCAGGGCTGATTGCGGCCATCATTGCCGATAACGTTACCGGCGGCATGGCGATATCGGTGTTTATTGCCTACCTGTCCAGCCTCACCAACACCGCCTATACGGCCACCCAGTACGCACTGTTCAGCTCATTGATGACGCTTCCCGGGCAGTTTGCCGCCGGCTTTACCGGCCTGCTCGCGGAGCACGTGGGCTGGGTGGGCTTCTTCCTGATAACGGCGGGAACCGGCGCTCCGGCCATCATTCTGGCCGCGCTGCTGTTCCGCATTGCACACCCGGACAAACCACGGGAACCGGTGCTGGCAGAGACTCCCGAAACGTCCGGAGGGTCTGGAGAGTCAGGAGAGTCCGAAGAGTATCGAAAACCCCGTTAGTTCAGTCGCGGAAATTGTTGAACTGCAGCGGAACGTCCAGCTCGGCTTCTTTCAACAGGGCAATGGCCGTTTGCAGATCGTCACGCTTCTTGCCTTTTA
>NZ_JAWLDU010000044.1:15096-25016 GCF_041686475.1 Marinobacter sp. | reverse complement strand
CCCGCCCCATTTGCCAGTCTGCCGTGTGTAAAAACTTTGGCATGCTACATTCCCTGGGTCAGTTCGAAACCGTCGGCAATTCTAGCCGGCTTTGGCCTGTTCCCGATACAGCGCGGCGCCAAGTCCCGCGAAATAGTGCTGGAAGGCCTCGTTAATTCGCTGGCGCTGGGCACCCTCCGGATACAGCCCTGCTTTTGCCTCGTCAGAGTACACGGTGCCCCGCACCAGGAAACTGTTCCGGGGCTGGCAGTCTTCAACAAAGGCTTCGAATGCGCGGGCACAGAGCTCTTCCGGCCTGGCGTAGTAAAGCACTTTCAGCCCTGCATCTGCTTTTTGTGAGGCGCGGAACAGCTGGCTGGGTGCGGTGCCGTCGTCGTTCAGCAGGATGGCCTGGAAGCAGGCGTTCAACCGCTGGTTCAACGGGTGTTCTTTCTGGCTTGCACTGCTCAACCAACCGCTTGAAGCAAAGCCATGCTTTTCCAGATTCCGGAACGCCCTCTTGCCCATGTAGTGATCGAAAGCGTGGAACCACTCATGGGCAAGGCTGCCGGCACCGGCGTTTTTGGCCAGGGCCAGTTGTCGGGTTGCAGGAATGTAGTGGGCTGAAACACCCCGCTGGCCGCCGATGCCGTATTGCAGGCCCAGGGTGCTGCGCAGGGAGATCAGGGTTTCCGGCCCTTTGAGGATGGCCATGAGATCACACAGCGCCTGGTAAAATCGCACCGCAGCCCTGTCACGCTCCTCGGGCGTTACCCAGCGACCGACCTCGATGCTACGAAACTCGAACTGCCGCCTTACCGTGACAAAGGAAATCAGGCCCTGCCCTGTCATAACAATTCTCCCCGCTTGGGTGCCTTAACCACACAGACTGCCCAGAATACTGTTTATGCGTACAGTATTCTGGGCAGCGATGGAAGACGAGTCAACCCTGCTTCTGTCGAAGCAGGGTCTATACGGGGAACGGCGGTCTGAGGATCAGCCTGAGTCCGCCTTGGCGGCGGGTTTGCTGGTTTTTCGGCGTGAGGAAGAGCTTCCAGCTGCCGGCTTACGGGTGGTGCGTTTGGCAGCAACGGCTTTGGGTTTCGAAGGCGTTGCAGGAGCGGGTTCATTACGCAAATAGGAGCCAGGCGCCGCTTCAATAACTGGCAATTCCCCCTCACCTGGCGTTCTTGCCGCCACTTCGTCGCCACCGAACTGCTTGGCCCAATCGACCCAATCCGGCCACCAGGACCCTTCATACTCTTCGGCGCCAGCCAGCCATTCATCCGGTGACAGATCAGTATTCTCGTTAATACGGTAACCGTACTTGTGTTTGTAAGGTGGGTTGATGATGCCGGCTATGTGGCCAGAGCCACCCAGCACGAAGCGAACTGGTCCACCCAGGTAACGGGACCCTTTATAACAGGACACCCAGGGTGCAATGTGGTCTTCAATCGCCGAGGCGAAATAGGCAGGCACTTTGATCTGCCCGAGGTCAATCGGCGTTCCGGCGAGAGTGATTCCACCAGGTTCGACCAGCCGGTTCTCAAGGTACATGTTGCGCAGGTAGAAACTGTGCATGGCGCCCGGCAAACGGGTGGAGTCCGAGTTCCAGTGCAGCAGATCGAAAGGCGGTGTTTCACGCCCCATCAGGTAGTTATTGATGTAGAAAGACCAGATCAGGCTGTTGGCGCGCAACATGTTGAAGGAGGAAGCGATGGACAGACCATCCAGGTAGCCCTGCTTCTTCATGGCCTTTTCCATCTTGGAAATCATGTCCTCGTCGATGAACACCTTGAGGTCGCCAACGTTGGAGAAATCCAGCATGCTGTTGAAGAAGGTGGCGCTTTTCACCCGTTCATCGCCGCGCGCTGCCAACCAGGCGAGCGTACAGCCCAAAAGGGTTCCACCAATGCAATAGCCAATGGTGTTTACTTCGCTCTCACCGGTGGCTTTCTCGATGGCGTCGAGTGCCTCCACCGGGCCTTCGAGCATGTAGTCCTCGAATCCCTTGTTGGCGTGTTCCTTTCCGGGGTTAACCCAGGAAATGACAAATACGGTGTGACCCTTTTCGACCCAGTAGCGGATAAACGACTTTTTCGCACCCAGGTCCAGAATGTAATACTTGTTGATCCAGGGCGGTATGACGAGAAGGGGTCGACGATGCACTGTCTCGGTTGTGGGCCGGTACTGGATCAGCTGCATCAGATCATTCTGGTAGACGACATCACCCGGCGTGTCTGCCAGGTTCACCCCAACCTCGAAGGCATCCGGATCGGACATCCTGAAGGACATCTGGCCATCGGCTTTATCCAGGTCTCTCAGAAAATTGGCAAAGCCACGCACCAGGTTGCGGCCCCTGGTGTCTACCGTCTCCCTCAACACCTCGGGATTGGTCAGAACGAAGTTGCTCGGCGCGAGTGCATCCAGAACCTGGTTGGTAAAGAAGCGGACTTTGTGCCGGTCATGCTCATCAAGGCCACGAACATCGTCGATGGTGTCATTAATCCACCGATCCGACATCAGGTAGGCCTGCATGAGAAAATTGAAATAAATGGTGTCGTGCCAGGAATCGTCCTTGAAACGGGGATCACCCCGCTCAGGGGTCGCCACCCGCATGGGCTCCCGGCTGATCAGGCTCATCAATGCGCTACTGCTCAGAATGGTAGTGTTCTGCAGCAGCCGCATTTCGGCGGTAATGACCGCATCCGGCTGAGTGGCAAACTTTGCGGTGAAACGGACGAAGGGTTTCGCCAGACTCTTCACGCTTACCGGATTGGGACGGCCACCTTTAAGGCGCCTGAGCACCGAGCGGGTAACCAGGCGGGTACCATGCGCGCCCGCACTCATCAGAGACTGGCGCACCGTGCGGAGCTCCCCTCCACTGACAGGCACTGACTTTACAGACTTCTCAGACATCTTTGTTCTCCCTGATTCACCGCCACTGAGAGACGGTGAGCTCTTTATTTTCAAATTAGCAGAGGGCAGCAATTGCAACAAGACACCTGGGCAACTGAGAGTCAGGCGCTGCGAATGAACTTCTGCAGCCTTGGAGCAATTTCTTCGCGCCAGCGACGGCCATTAAACGTGCCGTAGTGCCCAACTCCGGGCTGCAAGTGATGAACCCTGCGCTCGTCGGGAATGTTGGTACACAGTGCGTGGGCAGCTCTGGTCTGCCCCGGGCTGGAAATATCGTCCCTCTCGCCCTCAATGGTCATCAACGCCGTTTTACGAATGGCTTCCGGCTTTACCAGCCGGCCGCGGTGCCTGAAGGAGCCCTTGGCAAGCTGGAATTTCTGGAAAACACGCTCGATGGTGTCCAGATAATAAGCGTCTGGCAGATCCATTACCGCTAGATATTCGTCGTAGAACTCCCTGTGGCGGGCAACTTCCTGTTCGTCATCATCACGAATGGATTTGAACAGCCCCCGATAGGCATCAACGTGGCGATCAAAATTCATGTTGATGAACCCCGTCAGCTGCAGGAAGCCGGGGTAAACCTTGCGCATGGCGCCTGCATGGGGCGCCGGCACGGTATGAATCAGGTTACGCCTGAACCAGGACAGTTTGTGTTTCTTTGCCAGCTCGCAGGGTTCTGTCGGATCAACCCGTCCATCCACCGGGCCGCTCATCAACGCCAGAGAACGGGGCGCTGACGGATGATCATCCTGGGCCATCAGCGCAGTAGCCGCCAGCACCGGCACTACCGGCTGGCAGACCGCCAGAACATGAGTATCTGGGCCAATGTGTTTAATAAAATCAATAACGTAATCAATATAGTCGTCGAGCCCGAAGTTGCCTTTTGTAATCGGTACCATGCTCGCATCACGCCAGTCCGTAATATAGACGTCATGATTCGGCAGCATCGCTTCCACGGTTCCCTTGAGAAGCGATGCAAAATGGCCAGAAAGCGGCGCTACAATGAGCAGTTTGGGGTCATCCGGACGATTCACATTACGCTGGAAATGTTTCAGCTGGCAAAATGGATTGCGCTTGACGATGACCTCGTTAACCAGAACGGTTTCGCCGTCGCAAACCGTGGTATCCAGATTGAAAGCCGGTTTGGGATACCGCCGGGTCAGGTCCTCAAACACGTTGAGTGCCGAGGCAATGCTGCGGGTTCCGGGAACCCTGGACAAGGGATTCAGACGGTGACGGAGCATTTTGCTCTGGGTGCTGGCCAGCATGCGCGCCGGGGTCAGCGCGAGGCGGCTCATTTCATGCGTTAAATACATCATGGCGCGAATTATCCTGAGTGAGTTCGGTTAATCTGTATCTTTGCCGCTACTCCGCTCCTTTGGATGCTGTTTTCTCCGGCTTGCGAGGCCGACCAGTGCGGACAGTTATCTTATCTTACGCCTATTTTGCGATCAGCGCGAAAGTGCCGGGTTATCCTCTGGCGGATGGCAATACGTGTGATCATCCGGTTCTTCGAATGGGCTTCTAACCGCATTCAAAAAACCGTAGAACTCACTGAAATCCTGATCGAGAGCTCGCTCGATCACCCGTTCAATCACATGGTTACGGGGAACGACCAGAGGGTTAGCAGCCATCATGGCCTGAAAACACTGCTCAGAGCTTCGACCTGTCAGAGTCAGCCTCAAATGCCAATGCCGATACCAATCGAGATAACGGCCAGCCTCCGAACCGAACAGTGCCGCGGTTATGCCGCCGCCGTCAATATCGTCGGCGAGTTTGTGGAAGAACGAGTGGTAGTCGATTTTGTGTTGAGCCAGCAACTGCCGAAGATCCCGAATCAACTGGCGATCTTCGGGCATCGCTCCGTCGAGGCCAAGCCGCGCTCTCGTCAGGTCCAACAAATAGTCCTCGTAACGAGGCCGGAACTCCTTTACCGCCCGGGAAGCCTCTGCAACCGCCCTGGCCTTGCTGCCATGTAACAGCCCGACGAGAGCTTCCGCCAGTCTTGAGAGGTTCCATTGAGCAGCAAATGCCTGATTATTATAGGCGTAGCGCCCTGTGAGATCACTAGCGCTGAACAGAGCGTCGGGGTCATAATGGTCAAGAAAGGCGGATGCGCCATAGTCTGAAGTTTCTCCCGCCAGGGACACTTTATCGGTATCCATTTCCCCATGGATAAAACCGATATTCACCCAATGCGCCACCAGTTTTGCCTGCCTGTCTACTGCCCAACGCAGTAGCGAAAGATAGGGATCCGGCCTCGTCATCAATTCAGGGCAAAGCCTGGCAATGGTGTAATCCGCCAGAGCCCGCAAGGCGCCCTGCTGTTGACTCCTGGCAAAGTATTCAAAGGTTCCAATGCGAATGTGACAACTCGTCACTCTTGCCATTACAGTGGCTGGCTGAGGATTATCAAGACTGGCAAACTCTCCTGTCGTGGTCAGGGCCAAAGCACGTGTAGTAGGAACGCCAAGCGCGTGCATGGCCTCACTCAGGAGATATTCCCTGATTGCAGCGGCAAGGGGAGAACGTCCATCCCCACTCCGGGCAAACGGAGTCCTCCCGCAACCATTCAATTGAATATCCTTACGCTGTTGGCACCTGTCAATTACCTCGCCAACCAGAAGTGTTTGTTCATCTCCAAGTTCATGTACGAATTCACCAAACTGATGACCAGCAAAGGCGGTTGCAATGGGCTCAGCGCCCATGGGCAGTCGATTGCCGGAGAACAAATCAGATAGCAGCCCGTGATCATCCAGCAAATCCGGATCGTCCATACCCAGATCAACAGCAAGAGGCCGATTCAGAGCAATCAATTTCGGATTGGCGACCGAATCAGGGTCGCAGCGCTTATAAAATGCTCCAGGAAGGCGGGCGTAGCTGTTGTCAAAACACATTCCTGTCATGGATTGGGCCGGTCCTTTGTTTTTCAGGTGAGGTTTGTTAATCGCATTCATCTGAAATTTTCCCAGATTTAATATCGAAACGATACTATTAATCGGGCGCCGGTTTGTCAATTTAATGTTGAAACGCTACCAACCCTCAGCCATGGAACCGATCCCGGGCAGCCTGAATCCATTGGTAGAAAACCGGCACCAGCAGAGTTCCCAGAACAGTTGCGGCAATCATTCCGCCCAGCACCGTCACACCCAGGCTCACCCGGCTTGCTGCACCTGCACCGCTGGCAAACACCAGAGGCAGCACACCAAGCACAAAAGAAAGGGCTGTCATCAGAACCGCCCGGAATCGCAGAACAGCGGCCTGTCTGGCAGCCTCGGTTGTGGGCAGGCCGGACTGCTTCAACTGCATCGCAAACTCCACAATCAGGATGGCGGTCTTGGTCGACAGGCCAATCAGTAACACCAGTCCCACCTGGGCATAGATGTTATTGGCCATACCCAGCAGCCAGAGCCCTCCCATGGCGCCAAACATCGCAAGCGGCACGGCACCGATCACAGCAAGAGGAAGGCTCCAGCTCTCATACTGGGCGACCAGAAACAGGTATACGAAAACGATGGCCAGCAGGAAGATGACTGCCGCCAGATTGCCGGCCTCGATCTCCTGCAGACTCTGCCCTGCCCAGCTGAATTCGTAGCCCTGCGGCAGTTTTTCCGCGAGACTCTCCATTGCCTTTATCGCATCACCACTGGCATAACCGGCGGCAGCCTCACCAGAGAGAGTCACGGAGCGCTTAAGATTGAAATGCTGAATTGTGGAGGGACCGAGCACCGGTTCCAGAGATGCCAGGGTGGTAAGCGGCACCATGTCACCCTGCTGATTGCGCACCTGATAGAAAGACAGATCTTCCGGCCCCTGCCGATAGCTGCCCTCTGCCTGCAGCAACACCCGGTAATTTTTGCCGAAACGGGTGAAGTCATTTACATAAAGCGAGCCCATCTGTGTTTGCAGGGTAGAAAAAATGTCGGAGAGCTGAATGCCCATGGCTTTCGCCTTGTTTCGATCCACCTGCAACAGGTATTGGGGGATATTGGCGCGATAGGTGCTGTAAACCCTGGACAACGCCTCGTGCTCATTGGCCTCGAAGATCAGACCGTTCATAACCTGCGATAACTCGGCGACATCCCTGCCCTGATTGTCCTGGAGCCGGAAGTCAAACCCTGACGAGGTGCCCAGCCCGGGAATGGGTGGCGGGTTGAAGACCATCACCTGCGCCTCCGGAATCGACCAGAGTTGGGACGATAACCTGGGAACCACCTGACCAAGGCCGAGCGCATCATCCTCACGATCCTCCCAGTCTTTCAGCGTTATGATTCCAAGACCGTTATTGGAGTTGGCACCGCCCAACAGTGAAAATCCCGATACCGTGATAAAGTCCGTCACTGCGGGATCTTCCAGTACCCTTTCTGTCACTTTTTCCAACACCGCATCGGTTCGTTCAAGCGATGCGGCATCCGGCAATTGCACATCCACAAAGAGGAACCCCTGGTCTTCCGGAGGTACGAATGCGGCAGGCACCGCCTTGAAAAGGCCGGCACTGACCAGCAGGATGGCCCCCATACCCAGTGCCATCAGGGCACCCTTGCGCAGCAACCGCGTTACCAGACCGTCATAGCCTCTGGTCGTGCTGGTGATCAGTTTCTCAAAGGGGCTCAACCACCGAATGCTCTGACCTTCCCGTCCCAGCAATGAGACACAGAGCGCCGGGCTCAGGGTCAACGCATTGATGGATGAGATAATCACCGCTACCGAAATGGTCACCGAAAACTGCCTGTACAGTTCACCGGTAATTCCCGGCATGAAGCCGACCGGAACAAAAACCGCCAACAGCACCAGGGTTGTGGCAATGACAGGGCCGGTGACCTCCGCCATGGCCTTGGTCACCGCCTCGCGGATGGGCAGTTTTTCTTCATGCAGCAACCGCTCGACGTTTTCAATGACAACAATCGCATCATCCACCACAATGCCAATGGCGAGCACCAGCCCGAAAAGGGTAATGGTATTGATGGAGTATCCTAGTGCCGCCATAACGGCGAAGGTGCCGATAAGCGAGACCGGAATGGCGATACTCGGGATCAGGGTCGCCCGCCAGTTCTGCAGGAACAGGAATACCACAAGTATCACCAGCCCGACGGCCTGCAGCAGGGTTACAACCACTTCATCAATGGAGCGGCTGATGAATTCAGTACTGTCGAAAAGAATACTGTGCTCGACACCATCGGGAAATCCGGTTGACGCATCATCAACGAGTTGCCTGACGTTTTCCGCGACGTCCAGGGCGTTGGCATCCGGCAACTGGTAAATGACAACAAACGCCGTATCCCGGTTGTTCAGCTTGGCCGTTGACGCGTAGGAGCGCGAACCCAGCTCGATGCGGCCAATATCCTGCAGGCGCACGAAGCCGCCATCCGACTTGGCCCGCAGGATGGTCCGGGCAAATTCATCTGGATCGGAAAGCCGCTCGCGGCTCTGTATACTGTAGACAAACTGCTGGCCGGCGGGCACCGGAGCCTGGCCGAGCTTGCCAGCAGCAACGATCTGGTTCTGCTCCCGCAGCGCTGCCGCCACATCCGTAACGGTAATATCAAGTGCCGACATGCGCCGCGGATCCAGCCAGATCCGCATACTGTAGTCTTTTGCCCCCATTACCTCCGCGGACCCGACGCCCGGAACACGTCCGAGCGCCTCAACCAGGTTGTTGGAGGCAAAGTTGCTGAGAAAGACGCCATCCAGGTCAGGCCGATCAGACGTCAGGTTAATGCCCATCAGCATGTTGCCGGCCTGCTTGCTGACCACCACCCCTTGCCGACGTACCTCGTCCGGCAGGAATGGTTCCGCCAGAGCAACACGGTTCTGGACGTTTACCTGGGCAATATCGGTATCGGTACCGCTTTCGAACGTCAGGGTTATCTTCGCCCCGCCCTCACTGGAAGCCGTCGACTCGATATAGATCATCCCTTCGACACCATTGAGCTGTTGCTCAATCGGCCGGATAACCGCTTCCTCGACCACCTGGGCGCTCGCACCCGGCAGGGTTGCCGACACCTGGATCTGGGGCGGAGCCATGTCAGGATACATGTTGACCGGCAGGCCCCGCAGGGCCAGCAGGCCGGCGAGTGTAATCAGAATGGAGATAACAAAGGCGAACTTCGGTCGCCGGATAAAGACGCCGCTGATCATTGGACGCCCTCGCCTTCAACCGCCTCGCCCTCGCCCGAGAGCACGCCCGTTTCCGGATCGATCTGTTTATCAACGGCATTGACCGTAACGCCGGAGCGTACCTTCTGCATGCCCTCCACGATGACCTGCTCGCCCTCTTCAAGCCCGGTCCGTGCCACCACCATGGCTCCCCTGCGGGGCCCTGTGGTTATGAAACGCTGGGCAACCTTTTGCTGGTCGTCTACCACCAGCACAAACTTGCCTTCAAGGGTTTCCTGTACGGCCGCCTGGGGCACAAGAATGCTCGCTTCGCCAGCCTGGCCTTCAACGTGCAGGGTCACATAAAGCCCGGGCACCAGAACCGCGGCGGGATTGGGGAAGAGGGCTCGCATCGCCACGGTGCCCGTGGAAGCGTCGGTGCTGACATCTGCGAAATCCAGTGCGCCACCCTGGCCATAGCGCTGCCCGTCCGGCAGAGTCAGGTACAGTGCCAGATTGCCGGCCATGCTCTCGGCGGCGTCCCGACCGGCACGCCGGTACGCCACAAAATCGGACTCATTAAGCTGAAAAGCGACGTAAATGGGGTCGGTCACCATAACTTCGGTGATTGGGCCGCTCGCAGGGCTGACCACGGCACCAACGTCAAAATTCAGGCTGCCTATCCAGCCATCAAAAGGCGCATGAATTTCGGTGTAACGCAGATTGTCTGAGGCTTTCTCCACAGCGGCCTCAGCAGCCTGCAATCGCCCTTCGGCGGCACTGAAACGGTCCCGGAGCTTATCCAGATCCGCTGCTGAGAGAAAACCCTTGGCTGCGACATCTTCGCCTCTTTGCAGATTTCTTGTGGCCGACTGCAGCTCTGCCCGGGAAGCCGTCAGCTCCGCCTCTGCTTTTCTGAGGTCGGC
>NZ_JAWLDU010000044.1:0-14996 GCF_041686475.1 Marinobacter sp. | reverse complement strand
GGACTTTCACTGACTGGATGTGCCGTTCAGGAAAACCTGCGCAGCGGCACCGATGATCCCTGTACCTCCATGAAAAATATCGTGGCTGACTACCCGAACGGCTTTGCGGAGTTCCGCAGAAGCGGCACGAATTTCAAATCAGTCACCATCTACCGTGCCAGGGAGGAGCTTATCAAGGGGCACTGCGAGGTCTGGGCCTGGGGCAACGGCGATTCTGCCTATGTCTGCACGGTTGGAGCGCCCAATCCGGAAGTTGCGGAGTCGCGCTATGAGCAGGCCGTGGAGCAGGTTGCCGGCTGTCTCGGCCAACAATGGGTACCGGAAGAGCGAGTCCGGGAGCGAAACGGCGCGGCGGCCGGTATGGCTACGGTGTTCCGACAGCAGGGCGAGCGCTCGCCATCGGTTTCAGTGCACCGGGTTGAAGACCGCTCGAGGCAATCAGTCTACCTCTACATTGGCAGCCCGGGTCGAAAGCTTTAATCGTTGAAAACAAAAAAGGACGTTCTGATGAAGAGTGTAATACGAACGGCAAACTGGCTTGCGTTCATCGTTGCGTTTGCAGCGCTTGCCGGCTGTTCTGCCGGCCCCGAGGTCAAAAGCATCAAGCAGGCCCCGGGCGGCATGCAGCCACCGGAGCATATATTGGTGCTGGCCATCAATTCCAAAGAGGCGAATCGGGCCGTAATGGAGTCCGCACTGGTAGCCCGCCTTCAGGCTTCGAACCTGAAAGCCACCAGCTATGGGGCGGCGCAGCAAATGCCCTGGGAGGATCCGCAGCAGCTCAGGGAGCGGATCAAGCAGCGGCTCCAGTCCGAGAATGCCGACCGTGTTCTGACAGTGTCACTGGTTCGCAAGAACCGTCAGGTCGAGCATATTCCCCAACACGCTGTCTTTAATCCGGTAACGGTGAGCTACGGCCCGCTGGCCTCGGCAACGTACATGGAAACCATGCTTGTCCCTGACACCTACAAAGAAACTACCGAATACATCCTGCGTACTACCCTCTTCGATGCCGACTCCGGAGACAGCCTGTGGCAGATGTTTTCCAGCACGATCGACCCCAAATCCCTGGAGGAAGCGGCCAAACAGTACGCAAAGGTGGTTGTCCGCCAACTCAATAAATCCTTTGACGAGGGCACACGCTGAAACGTGCTGCCCTGCGACACTTTCGCCCGCTTTAAATCAGTGTTGGCGGCTTAGAAATAAATGGGTCAGTACAGAGAAGAAGAACGCAGCGGAAAGGCTACACATGACAATGCCTGTAAGGCCCTCCACCGTTGCAATGATACGCCAGGGAGACGTCACCAGAACATCGCCATAACCAATGGTTGTATAGGTTACACCGGAAAAGTAAACGGCAGACTCGAAATCCGGTAGCGCACCACCCCAGAAATAGAAGCAGGCCCAAATCGTTATCTGGAGCGTGTGACTGATGAGCAGAATCCACACCAGCCTGACGAAAAGCCAGGTAAGGGGCCAGAAGAGAAAATAGCGGGAGGAGCCTGCCTTGCGCCCGGCCAGCCAGCGAATCGATAAGGCAAGAAACGTAGTGTGAATAAGCACCGTTGCGGCCACCAGACCAAACGCCAGTATCAGGGTAGACGTCATGGTTATTGCTCGCAGATTAAGCGCGCTGAATACATGAAAAACACGCGGTCCCTGTAAGTGAGAAGTACATCGGGCAGTTCGCCCGGCTTCAAGTCTATACCAAAGCGCTTTACCGCAAAATAACAACAGCAACTCGAATCGTGGAGGTCCCTATTGAACCCGCTGCTTCGGAGCCGTTACCGGGAGATCGAGCTGTTACAGCAGGCTCTGGGCCATATCTGGGACGTAGAAATCACCCGGTCTGCACCCGGGCCCATGGAAACAACCCTTGCGGCAACACGGGTTGATCACTGCCTGGTCTACAGATGCAGCTCCAATATACCGCTACTTTGCACAGGCGCCCGCTCCGATGCTCTCTGGACGATTTCTCCCATCACCAACAGTTGCTCAGGTGGCCGGTTCCGCGGTCTACAACTGAACGCTGGCCAGCTTCTTCTGCTCGACCCCGGTGGCGAGGTGTACCAGCAGGTGGCAGCGGACCAATGTCAAATGGCCATATCCATCCCCACCAGTCTGGTAGAACGCATCTGCCTCGCCGAATACGGCATGACCGCAGATGCGCTTTGGCCCAACTGGAACACAGGGATCAACGCCAAAGTGACCGCCCACATCGCCACGCTGATAGACCGCCTTTTATCGGACCCCTGGGCAGCAACGCGCTGGGGCATGGACTCTGAGGCCAACCTGGCCGGGCATATTATCTCGCTGGCCGTAACCGCCGGAGAGGGGCCTGCTCCCCGGCCCAGCCTGGCCCAACGGCGGCGCATCGTGCGAGTTGCCGAGGCGCTGATGCGCGGCCGGTTGAATAATCCTCCGTCCATTCTGGAACTTTGTGAGGCCACACACGTAAGCCGCAGGCGGCTTTTTTACGCCTTCAGGGAGCTTTTGGGGCGAACCCCCTCGGCCCACGCAAAGATTCTTCGGCTGCACGCCGCAAGGCGCCGGATTGTGCTGCGAAGCCACGATCGCTGCGTTCAGCAGGTCGCGACAGATCTCGGTTTTGGTCATCTCGGGCAGTTTGCGATTGACTACGCCCTCCTGTTCGGAGAGTCCCCCAGCAAGACCCGCCCGATCTGAAGAAGCCACCCTCCCGGGAAACCCGTCCGGCAACTTAGTAAAGCGCGACCCTCTCGAACCTCAACCGGACGTCACCAGAACCATCGAGCATCTCGAGATGCTGGCCAATAATCCGGTATGAACTGATATCGTTGAGAATATCGAGGAACTGTTGTGCCTGCTCCATGCCCTCAAGGCATGCTTTTCGTGTTGAAGCCAACCGGGAAAACGTCACCTCCGGGCCTTCCGTTTTATAAGACCCGGCAAGGGCGTTGCAGCCGTCGGAGCCGGCTACCCGCCCATCCTCATGGAAAACGAGGTGTGGTTCGCGCTGATTCTGCGCCCGCTGGACGCCCTCCGAGCCCAGTAAAGTCAGGCGCCAGTAGGTATTCTGCAATGTTGCCAGTTGAATGGGCGACGGGCAGGACTGTTCCGGCCAGACACCGATAAAACGCTCCGGAACGAGGGTGCGGACCGGGTCGGGACCTTCCATTGGCATGCGCTGGGCCAACTGGCCTTCCAGACTTATCATCATCTCTTCCCCGGGCTCCCCCTGGGCGTCAAGGTACGCCTCCTCCAGAGCACGATTATCACCTTCGGTAGCCACCGGCATTTCCAGGCCGGTCAGGCACTCACGGAAACGGCCAGCTCCGGCCAGATAGCGGTATTGGCCCCGAAGTAACAAGCGTGGTTCAAGCTCTTCAAATGTAGGTTGTCTGGCAAGGCTGTAGTTAAGTTCGGATTCGATGCGTTGACCATCCATGTCGAGCAGCCGCAACTCATCCGGGCCCAGCCTTTCAAAACGCTTCGGAGCTTCCCTTCCACCGTGCAGAATGACTTCCCGGCCATCCGATGAGTGGAGGTAGCGCCCGATATCGAAAATCGGTTCCCCGTCCCTGCCCCGGTAGACTTCCCGAAGCATATAGACGCCATCGGGCAGCAGGTTGAGATGCAGGTCGATGCCTGGGCCTGCGGAAGGTAAGGTTCCTGAAAACGTCGCTGGCAGACTGCTGGGTCTGTCCTTACCATCGTCACCCCGAACAGGCCGGAGCCGCAAAGTGGCATCGGACGGAAAGCCGCGGGTAATGACCTGATGGATTTCATCGGTCGCAAACAACAGCTTCTCACCATCATAAAGGCGGGCCGCCAGTCGATAGGTATGGCGCGGATCAATTTGCTCTTCGTCGTATTCGATCGTGAATGGGTAGGGCGGTTGGCCGGCCTCTCTGATCGTCACTTCCCCGATCCGCTTGGCTGGGGCATCGGCGATACTGATATCCTCCAACACAACTTCCAGCCGTGCCTCCGGTGGTGCGGCAATGCGTTCCAGATAAAGCGCTTCGCCAGTGACCCTGGCGGTTTCTGATTCAGGCGCCAGCGAAGCGCAGCCTGCCAACACAACAACTATAAAAACACTCAATAACACTTTCATAGTTAATTCGCCTTACGAGGTTTCATTATTACCAGAAATGCGATCCAGACCAGTAACGCAATCGCGAAAACCGAAAGAAAAGATGCTGCTGGTGAGGGGTTCAGGGCTTCCGGCGGCTTTGGCAAGCGCGGTGCCAGAGCCCGTGCCTGGGGCAGAACCGGGTAGATCGCCTCGGGTTTTCCGGTCGCTGAATTGATGCGCTCGACGACCTGGTCGGTCAAGGGCAGCGCCCGTGGAACGAAGCTTGCTGCGGGCCCCTGGGAAGCGAGACGAACTTCGTCCACATTGGCAGGGCCTGCCAACACCAGTTGAGTGGCGAGGGTTTCTACAGGTCGTATAAATCCAGCCAGTTCTGCATCATCACGCTGGCCAGCGACGAACCGTGCATAATCGGATGGTTTAATCCGAGCAGGCTGCAGATAAGGGAAAACAATGCGGTTGTTACTCTGGACCCAGTTGTCCACCTCGATCAGAGAAAGGCCACGTTGGAGCAACGCCAGCGCCGAAGAATTCCCGATGGGCTGCATCAAAATGGCGACATCGGCACCGCTTTCGAGCAATGCATCAGCCAATGCGCCGGGTGTATCACCACTGACCGGCTTGAGCTCGGCGCTCAGTTCCAGGCCGTTGATGAGAGACTCTGCCGCCCGAAAACCGCTCGATCCCACCGGGCCGGTCGCGATGGAGGCTGCACCCGTGAGTGTGTCAATGTCTGGATTTAACGCAAAGGCATGCAAGAAACTTGTGCCGACCAGGGCAACGGTTTCGAAGCCCTGGCGCAAAGACGGCTGGCCAGTAGCAGGATCCACCGAGCCGGGAGAGAAGAAAGCGGGGGCACTCACAAGTGCCAGACGAACGCTCCCATCGGCGACAGCACCGAGTGGATCGGGTGAACGCACCAGGTTGACGTTGCTGGTCGGGAACGACCTTCTCAGCTGTCGTAACACGGTTCCAGCCTCGCCATCCGCGTTTGCAGAAAGTGACACCGCGAGACTCAGAGCCTGCCGGTCCTTCGCGCCAAGTTCACCGTCGATCAGACCCAGGCGAATCAACTCGCCCCGTACCACTTCTCTCGGATCTTCGCCGCGTAACGAGACCCGCCTGCTCAGCGCCTTGATTTGCGCATCCCCAATCGCCCCCTCCAGTTTCGCGAGAATGTTTTCCAGCGCCGGGTAGCGTTGCAAAACGTCCTCACGGTAGACGATGGCCGCATCATGACGTGGAAAAAACTCATGGTCGTCTTCGAGCATATGGAGATCGAAAATCTCGATCCGGGGGTCGGCTGAGTGAATCTGCGCAATATCAATCTCACCGTCCATAAGTTTCTCGGAGAGTTCGCTTCGTTCCCCGGTCGGAACCTCAAGAATCCCATTGAAATCCATGCCGTTGCGACGGATAAGTGGCCCCAGACCGTCAACCGGACGTTCACGGAATTCACTGTCGACACCGAGGGTCAGACGGTTGGAGTGCTTTGCAAGATCGGAATAACTGCGAATACCCAGCGCACGGGCTCTCTCGCGAAGCATGACCAGCCCGGGCCTGCTTTCAAAGCCCAGCGGTTCACTCCATGACAGTCCCAGCGGCGAATAGCGATTGCGCAGCAGTCCTATCGCAGAACCCGAATCGGCATCGGGTGGTTGCGCCAGGCCCAGTAGCGCAAGCCCGGAGCCCGTGTACTCGGGATAAAGATCGATTTCACCGCGTTTCAGCGCCTCCATTGTAATCCGGCTGCCGCCCAGCCCGATCCGCCGCTGGACCGGAATACCCTCGGCCTCGGCCAGCTCTGCAATGAGTTCTGCAACAATCCGGTCCTCCGGTGACTGCTTGCCGCCAATCTGAAGCGGCTCCCGATTGATCCCGCAGCCAACGAGGAGAAAAGCCAGAACCACGATGGATAAGATGCTTCGGTTAATGATCACGACGACGCTCCTTTATTCTCCATCGGGCCTGTCTTTGATGAGACATCGCCATTCGCAACGGTTTTGGGACGTTCGGCGCGGATGGCCCTCAGAAAGCCGGCGATCTGCAGCAGCAGCACGACCGAGAACGGAATAGCACCAGTGACTGCCATCGCCTTTGCGACCTCTACCGAGCCACTGAACAGGGTTGCCACAGTCAGTATGGCGACCAGCGTACCCCACACCAGCTTATAGCTAAGCGGCGGGTTTAGCTGGCCATCGCTGGTCATCATCGAAAGTACGAAACTGCCCGAATCTGCAGAGGTCACCAGGAAAATGAATATCAGGAATAATGCGACGAAGCCCAGCACCTGCCCGAGCGGAAAGAAGTCAAGAAAGACAAAAAAGGCCCTACTGACATCCTGCGACACCAGCTCGGCGATGCCACCGCCGCCGAACATTTCGATGAAGATACCTGCCCCACCCAGCACAGCGAACCAGAATAACGAGAACAGGGTCGGCACGATAATCACGCCTGCACAGAATTCACGAATGGTACGCCCGCGGCTGATGCGTGCGATGAAGATCCCGACGAACGGCCCCCAGGCCAGCCACCAGATCATGTAAGTAAGCGTCCAGCTTCCTGTCCAGTCCTGCAACCCTTCAAACGGCATCAGGTGAAACGCCATTCCCGGCAACTGGGTGAGGTAGGTGCCGATCGAATCAACGAGGGTCTCGAAGATGAAAGCCGTCGGCCCCAGCACCGCAATGTAGATCACCATGAGTACCGCAACCGCCATATTGATGTTGGACAAAAGCTTGATACCGCGATCGACCCCGACCGAGGTCGAAGTCATGTAAGTGGCGTACATGACGAACATGACCAACAGTGACATGCTGAAATTCAGCGGCGTACCCAGCAGCTCACCAAGGCCGGCACGGATCTGCAAAGTCCCCATGGTCAGAGACCCGGCAAGGCCAAAGACCACCGCAAATACACCGAGAACGTTGGCGACCTGGCCCAGACGCTCGCCGCCAGCGCCGGGAAAAAGCGACTGGATCGGTGTCGAAATGAGGGGCTTTTTCTTTTTACGAAACGTAAAATAAGCGATCACCATCGCGCAGACGCCATAGATGGACCAGGCGTGCAGACCCCAATGCAGATTGGTCAGCTTGAACGCGGCTCGGGCCGCCTCGGCGGTCTCGCCTGTCATGCCGGGCGGGTCGCGGAAGTGGTAAAGCGGTTCCGCAACACCCCAGAAAATCAGGCCGGCGCCCATGCCGCCGGCGAAAAGCATGGCGATCCAAGACACGGTTGAAAATTCGGGCTCCTCGTCGTCATCGCCGAGCTTGACACTGCCATAAGGTCCCAATGCCAGATAAGCCGCCAGAATGAGAAAACCGGTACTGATCAGCAGCCAGTACCAACCGATGCTGGTCAGCATGAAGGTGGTGAAACCCAGCGAGGTGCCGCTCATGCCTTCAGGATCGATCAGCCCCCATCCGCCAAAGGCAGCAACAAGGATCAGCGAGACCACGAAAACGCGGTTCGGGACAAAGGTCTTGGAAGCGTTTGCGGGATTAGTCACGACGTCACTCCTGGTTCAAGCCCGATCTGCGCCTGTTCACGATTATTAAAGGTAATTTCCTCAAGGCTCATGGGAACTGCTCAAAGATCTTCACAACGATTTCGTCAATGACCTGCGCAGCATCGCGCCGGGTCTTTTCGGTGACCCGATTGCGCGCAGTGCCCTCCCAAACCATCATCTGGTCCCCGGCGTCGATGAGGTCGATGGTCAGTGTTCCCTCGGAATATTGCATGACCTCCGTGCGTGTCGCATAGCTGGGCCATGCGGAATAGAACCCGTAACGGTAATCCCAGTAGGTCGGCCCGATGAAAGGGTCAGCAACCTCGCGGATCCTGACTTTCTCATCCAGGTGCGTGTGTGCATTGACTAACATGTCCGCCTGCGCGGGGTCCTCAATGTACTCGAGCCCCAGCATCTCCAGTTCGCGACGGATTGAAAAGATCAACTGGCGAGAGATCAGTGAGGCGTATCCGGCTCTGTCAGTTCCCAGCGGTTGGACGAACGCAAAGGTTCCGTAGTCGGAGAAATCCACCTCCGGCGCCTGCGATGTTTCGATTCGTGGGCTGCTGGCACAGGCTGTCAGAAACAGCACAGCCAGAAGTACAAAAATATTTTTGTTCATTATCACTTTGCTACCTCTGTAAGAAATGTACTGCTTTGATCCTTAAAGAAACTCCGATACACAGGCTCTGGTCTTTACGAGTATTTTTTGTCGAATCCACGTTTCGGGATGTTCAGTCATTGGTTTTATCACGCCGACCGGACACGATTGAGCCTTCCGGGGGGAAATCAAGAGAGTCCAGAAGCTCTTTTCGGGTTTTGTCGTCAAATTCCGGGAAGGGTAACTTTTGACCATTGCGCAACTCACGCATGATGGCTTCGATCCGGGAAGCACGCTCGCCATCCATACCTGAGTCTCTTGCGAGGTAATTGATGGTGGAGGGGAATGCGAAAGTTGTACCTGACTCCTCGACAATATCGATCAAGCGCAGGAAAATATCTTCTCGTATACTGAAAAATTCGCTGAAGTCGTTGGTTTTAATGTAGGCGAATATTTCGATGTCCACCGAGTGATTGCCGAAACCGGCGAATCTGGCCCGTGCGGGTTCCGGCGCCACCATTGGATGTTGCAGTAACAACTTGCGGGTTTCCGCCAGCAGCCAGCGTATTTGGTCCGGCTTCGTCTCATAGCGAAAACCGATTCTGGACTGCAGCAACATCTGATTGCGACGGGTAAGATTTTCGATGTTCAGGTTCACAAATTCTGCATTGGGCACGGTGATGATCGACTGATCAAGAGAACGGATTTTCACCGAGCGCAGACCTATACCCTCGACCACCCCCATATAATCGCCGAAAGTGCAGAAATCACCGACCTCTACCGGCTTGTCGGCATAAAGGGTAATGCCGCCGATCAGGTTTTCCAGCGTGCTGCGCGCCGCCAGCGCGACGGCGAGGCCGCCGATGCCAAGGCCGGCGATGACCCCCTCGTATGGAATTGACAGGATCTCGGCAAGAAACAGGATGGCGCCAATAATGACGGCCAGTTTGGCCAGTGACGTCACCAGAGAGCGCAGAATTTCGTTGCGGAAACCGAGGTAGCTTCGTGCATGGTTATCCAGCGTTTCGCTTATTCTGTCTACCAAGTGATAGGCAAGCCACCCGCCCGCAATGGAAAGCGTGACCCCGATGAAAACGCGCAGTGGTATATCTGCTTCCTGCGGGAGCCCCAGAGTGCCAAGAGCCAGTAAACCACAACCGGCAATGAGGATCAGGCGCAATGGCCACAGGAAGCGAACCCCTGGAGCGAGGGTCTGGTCTTCCGTATTTCTGTTAAGCCCGAAAATTGTTGCCAACAACCAGGCGCAGGCCCAACTCACAGGTATACTGAACAGTAGTGACAGCGCCAGGGCGAGCCATTGCCATAATTCCATGCCGGCCCCGGTCTCCTGAAGCAACCCTCGGTGAATAGAACGGGCACGATTACGGATTTCAAAAAACGGTGTCGACTTCCACTGTCGTTCGGCTTCTGCCAACGGCATATCTTCCATTGCAATGAACAATTGGCGAGCGCTGGCTACGGTTTCGGCATTGAATTGCCAAAGCACCGACCCGTCCTCCTGCAGAACCGGTTCCATGACAACGGTTCCGGAGGGATGGACGAAGTGATTGTATGCCGCCTGTCTAACCGGGTTATCGGGAATTTCCTGACGTAAGGGCAGGCCAATGCGATGAAGAACGCCGATAAGATACTCGCCGAGCAGGAGGCCTTCATCTTCGCGCACGGCGCCGGCAATTTTCGACAGATCCATGGTCCTCAGAAAAAGCTCCCGGTCGCCGCGCCGGGCATTATCCCACTGTTCGAGGAAAGTGCGCATGGTATCCCGCGGCGACGCCAGTTCATGGTGTTGGTGCGGGTGTGGCACCTCCCCGCCGCGATTCTCGAGCAGTAGATCGAGAGAGGCCTGCATATCTGCTTTAGCGGGGACAACAATTTGCCACGATCGTGGGCCCGCATCACCGGACTCTTCTCTGGTGCGCAGCCTGAGTGTATAGGAAAGGTTAGTGCCTGCCTGATTGAGGTTGACCGTGTATTCACCTGGTCTGACCGAATCCTCTTCCGGATTCAGTTCCGATAGCCTTAGGGTGAGGCGGTCAAGAATCTGGAATAAAAGGCGCGCAAGGTCGATGCGATCGTATAGGGTCAGGGGCTCATCGAACGCTGAAAAGTCTAACAGCGGCAACACAACGCCAAGCCGATCGCTGCGTCCTTCCCCTGCGCGGTTTCCGGCTTTGAGAAACGACAACAGGGTTTGATCTGCGCTGGAATTATCAAGAGCCCCGAACAGTGTTTCCTGGATCTTTGTGTCCGAACGGACACCTGTCCACCACTCTCCGGTTCCGAACCGGCCCATGAAGCTTTGCTGGTCCGGGGACATCACGAAAGTGAGCTCGCCCTGGCCTGCCGTATCGGACCAGGTGCCGGATAACTCATTGCCTTCAATTCGACCCTCGACCTCGCCGTCGAAACCGGGGTAGGTGCCTACAACCCGTTTACCATCCTGCTGGAGCTCCATAACCGCGCCACCGCCACGCCACTGGGTGTCCCAGACCCCGGTCCAGTCCGGGCGCTCAGTGGCTGTCGCTGTTTTGGGCCACGCAATCAGCCCTAACAGCAACGCGAACAGGAAGATGAGCATACAGGCTGGACGGATACGCAATACCACCGGGCCAGTGCAATGGCGGCCACATGCAAGGGTGGAAGACGACAGGAGACATTGAAGTGCAAAGGGGGCCATAGGGTTCAGTCAGTGCTCTAAACAGAACATAACTGGAGTATAAAGACGCCGCACTCTTAAATAAGTCGAAAAAGTGCAAATTTCAGGTCAGGGCGAACATTAGGGCTTCTCCTGACCAAAAGCACGGGCGCTTCAATAACTTTTCACAGGCCGGGTCGCAAACATTCTGTCAATGTAATATCGTTACGCTGAATTTTCTGAACTGGCCAGACAATGACCACATCCACCAATATCAGCGATCCCAATCAGAATCGGCGCCAGACACTGGTCAGCTTTGGCGACCTTGACCAGGCATTGAACTGGGAATCTCTTGGCGACAGCGTGATGGGCGGGAAGTCTGACGGCACCGTTGTCAGTTCCGAAAAAGGATATGGCCAATTCCGTGGCACAGTACGGCTGGATAACGGCGGTGGCTTTGCTTCCGCCAAAGCAGACTTGCCGATTCCCACTGATGCATCAGGCTACCTGGGCATCGAACTGCTCGCCCGGGGCGATGGTAAAACCTACAAAATCGGACTCCGAAACAGCACCGATCGGCGCAGCATCGTCTACCAGCACAGCTTTACACCGAAAACCAGGCAATGGAGCCGCATACAACTTCCTTTCGAAGACTTTGTTCCCACCTGGCGAGGCAAAACCGTGACCAACGCAGAGCCGTTGAACATACGGCACCTGGCATCAGTCAGTCTCTTCCTTTCAGGGCGGCAAGCTGGTGAGTTTACACTGACCATGCAGGACTGGGTTCTGCTCAAAACCGAAACTGCCCCCGAAGAATGAGGGGCAATCCGCCCGGGTGTCGCAAGCTCCGAAAGCACCGGGTTAAGCGCGGCCGGCTTTAATAACGTCAGCAATTTTCTCTGCGATCATGATTGTTGGTGCGTTGGTATTTCCACCAATCAGGGTTGGCATCACCGAGGCGTCTACCACACGCAGACCTTCAAGCCCTCTTACCTTCAGTTCCGAATCAACCACGGCCATATCATCAACGCCCATCTTGCAGGTGCCCACAGGGTGATAAATCGTATCGGCCCGGGCGCGGATATGCCGGGCCCACTCCTCATCGTTCATATCATCGTGAATGCCAAATAATTCTGATTGGCGATACCGGGCCAGTGCAGGCGCTTCCATAATATCGCGGGTAATCTTCGCGCCCCTGATAGTGAGATCCAGATCGTCGTGATCAGACAGGTACTTCGGGTCAATAGCAGGTTCAGCCATGGGGTCGGCGCTACGCAGGAAAACACGCCCGCGGGATTTTGGTCGCAGATTGCATACGTGGCAGCTGAAGCCGTGCCCCCAGTGCAGCTTGCGAGCGTGATCCTCGACAATGGAAACAACGAAATGCAGTTGCAGATCCGGCTTGTCCAGATCCGGATCAGATTTCAGAAACGCGGCTCCCTCCGCAAAGGGGGAGGCTATCATGCCGGTTCCGTCCTTCCGCCACTGCAGGGTGTGGCCAAGCATGTTTTTAATGCCAGCCAGGCTGAAACCGAAATTATCGGTATCGTCACTTTTATAAGCCAGAATAAAATCCAGATGGTCCTGCAGGTTCTGACCGACACCCGACAGCTCGTGAACCATGGAAATGCCGTGGGGCGTTATGTCTTCTGGACGGCCAATGCCCGACAGCTGAAGCAATTGGGGAGACCCAAAGGCACCACTGGCAACAATAACTTCCTGATGGGCCGAGGCATTATGCGTCTGTCCTTTGCGACGGTATTCAACACCGACAGCACGCTTACCCTCACAAACGATGCGGGTAGCTCGTGCGCCGGTCACAACTTTCAGGTTATCCCGTTGCCCCATGACCGGATAGAGATACGCCGCGGCGGTCGAACAGCGTTCACCGTTACGTTCTTTGTCATGGAACTGAGTTACTTCATAAAGGCCGACGCCTTCGTTATCACCGGAGTTGAAGTCATCAGTCGCTGGATAACCCCGCTCTTTGGCAGCTTCAACAAAAGCTTCCGAGATGGGCCTTGGCGATCTCTGCCTGGCAACATGGAGAGGGCCGTCGGCGCCGTGAATTTCATCAGCACCGTTCTCATGGCATTCAGCTTTGCGGAAGTAAGGCAACACCTCGTCCCAGCTCCAACCCTGGCACCCGAGTTCGGCCCAGCCATCGTAATCTTCCCGGTGCCCCCGCACATAAAGCATGGCGTTGATCAGGCTGGAACCACCCAAACCGCGGCCCCGCGGCTGAAATCCCTGGCGGCCATCAAGTCCGGGCTGCTTTTCAGTTTTGAACGCCCAGTTATTGATTTTTCCCTTGCCAGGCATCAGTGCCACTACACCCGCTGGCGCGCGGACCAGCACGTGATCTCCCCTACCACCTGCCTCAAGCAGGCAGACGCTTATTGCAGGGTCTTCGGTTAATCGCGCAGCTAATACCGCGCCAGCTGAACCGCCACCGACAATCACGTAGTCAAAAATCATGAATCCCTCTTCTGTGTTTGTTGTTCTGATAGAACGGCGCTTTTTCAATAGAGGTGCTTGCGCGCGCTAAGTATTCATCACCCGGGATTTCGGCGGGAGTTTTTCACCCGCCGGGCACGGCCGAGCTCGTCTTTCAGGAAGGCGCCGACGGCTTTGAGGATTCCCAGATCCGGATCGGCGTCTTCGTCATCTGTCAGCCGGAAAATCTGCTGATAGTGGTTGAATCATTAGTTTCCAAATCATGGTGCTAATTCAGGAGGCATGCAATGGCCGGCGGGGCATAGCTGTTGTCGACGCGCTGCTGGTCATACAACAAACGTTTGTCAATTTAATAGTGAAGCGCTATCATTTCTGTATGACAAACTCCCCAGAACGCATTGCTGATTTATTGGTCCACCTCGCACGTCGCTCGGTGCAGTGCTCTGCATCAGAACTGACAAGCGCACAATGGGCGGCATTGCGATTTTTTGCTCATGCGAACCGCTTCTCGCGTCAGCCTTCAGCGTTTGCCAGTTACCACGGAACCACCCGAGGCACGGCCTCTCAAACTGTAAAATCCCTGGTAAAACTGGGCTATCTGGAACGCAGCCGTGGCCTGAGCGATCGCAGGAGCGCAGTGTTCGACGTTACCCAGACCGGGATGAAAGCCCTGGAAGCCGACCCCCTAAGGGTCCTGGTTCAGTCGCTTGATGAATTACCCGAAGATAAGCGCACAGCTTTATGTGACGCACTATTGATACTTAATAAAGGCACTGAGGAGCCTGAGGAAGGTGACGAAGAGGTTCATTTCGGAACCTGCTCAAGCTGCAAATATTTTCTGCAAAATGGACAAGACGCTGGCTATTGCAGCCAATCCTCAGCAGTCTTGGATCTTTATGAAACCGATAAGCTTTGCTGCCGGTTCTCGAGTGTCTGATGTGAAAAGGTTCGATTGCCTGCGGACTATTCGTAGCCTTTCTGCTTTATTTCCGGACATCGAATAATTGCATCAGAGACGGTTTAACGGGACGCACGTCCGGTGCAGGCGGGGTTGTTTCATAAAGCTGGCCGTCACGTTCCCGCATCATTGAGAATTGCTGGTCTGAGTACCGGAACGTGAGCCTCGTTCTCCCATCGTCCTCGCCCTCACCCCGCTCAACCAGAGTAGACACACTGCCAGCACTCATAGCCTCCCTTAGTGACGTCACTGACATATCAAAAAGAGAAGCAAGTAATTCGGCATCAACAACAATGTCAGTCTCGTGGAACTGGATGCAATCAGCGGGGAATGTTTTCACCGGTTATCTCCCTTGGCAGTGCAATCAAAATTCGGACCTGAAAAGCACAGAAACCTCGTCTACGACTATCTTGCATCGGGCCGTCGAGCCAGAATGCCAACATAACCACCAGATTCATAACCATCCCGAGGCTGCTCGACGTATTCGCCTGCCAGACACGCGCAAACATCTGATCCTGATCGGTAGCGTATCGATATTACATTGACATATCCACCCACGGCAAATAGTATCGTATCGACACTATGATATAGAACGAACCTTTAGCAGTGCAGCCCCTGTTATAAAAAGGTATGGAGTAATAGCATGGCGACCACCGACAAAGAGGTGAACGAGCTGATCAAACGGGAATACGAACACGGATTCGTAACAGACATCGAATCCGACACCTTCGAGCCCGGCCT
>NZ_JAWLDU010000099.1:0-5730 GCF_041686475.1 Marinobacter sp. | reverse complement strand
CTGGACCTGGATCTGACCGTACGTCAGAACCTGCTTTATCACGCAGCGCTTCATGGCCTGTCCCGCAAGGAGGCCCGTCTTCGGGGCGACCGCGAGCTTGAGCGTTTCCAGCTGCTGGATCGGGCCAACGAGCCTGTGCGAAAGCTCAACGGCGGCCACCGCCGGCGGGTGGAGATCGCCCGCGCCCTGCTCCATGAGCCTTCCCTGCTATTACTGGATGAACCCACCGTCGGGCTGGATGTCGCCAGTCGCCGTGGACTGAACGATCACGTACGCACGCTCTGTGAGTCCGATGGTCTGACCGTGCTCTGGGCCACACACCTGATCGAGGAGGTTCGCCCGGAAGACCGGGTGCTGATTCTCCATGAAGGCAAGCTGCTGGCCGACGGCGCGGGACATGACATCTGCGAAGCCGAAGGCACCCGCGACCTGGCGGAGACCTTCCACACCCTGACAGGAGCCGGTTGATATGAACGCGGCGCATTACTGGCACTGTTTCGTCGGCATCCAGACCCGGGAATGGCTGCGCTTCTGGCAGCAGCGCACCCGCTTCGCCAGCGCCCTGGTAAGGCCGCTTTTATGGCTGGTGGTCTTTGCCGCCGGCTTCCGCGCGGTGCTGGGCATTTCCATTATCCCGCCCTATGAAACGTACATCACTTACGAGACCTACATCGCCCCCGGACTGTGCGGGATGATCATCCTGTTCAACAGTATGCAGGGTGCGCTGTCCATGGTGTATGACCGGGAGCTGGGCAGTATGCGGGTGCTGCTGATGAGCCCGCTGCCAAGGCCATTTCTGTTGGTAACGAAGTTGTTAGCAATGGGGGTGGTGTCGGTGGGGCAGGTGTATGTGTTCCTGCTACTGGCGTTGCTGGTGGATGTGGAGCCACCGCTATGGGGCTATCTGGCCGTGCTGCCGGCGCTCATCCTGACCTCTTTGATGCTGGGCGCGCTGGGCCTGCTGATTGCCACCTGGATCAAGCAACTGGAGAACTTTGCCGGGGTAATGAACTTCGTTATTTTTCCCATGTTCTTCATGTCTTCAGCGCTGTATCCACTATGGCGCATGAACGAAGCCAGCCCCTGGCTCTACTGGATCTGCCAGTTCAACCCGTTTACCCATGCGGTGGAAGCCATCCGGTTCTCCCTGTACCTGGAGTGGAACCCGATGGCCTTCGGTATAACCGCGGGCGTTACTATCGTTCTGTCACTGCTCGCGACTGCCGGCTTTCGGCCTCAGCGGACCAAGATTCTTGGCGGAAAGCCTGCTTAAAGGTTGGGGCGATTAGCGGACAGGGCTTTCCAAAACTGTGCGGAGCCATGGATGGCGGAGCTCAAGCGTCACATGGATGTGCTTGAGCGTGTTTTGGAAAGCCCTGCCCGCTAATCGTCTTGCACCAGATCAGGAGCCTGCCAAATCCAGCCGCCGCAACTTCCCCAACAGACCATCAATCAACCCGGGCTCGCCAATCCTGTCATCCCATTGCAACCGCGCCGGCTTCCCATCCAGATACCACAACCGATTCGCCAGAATCTCCGCATCACCCCCATCATGGGTGACACAAATCATCGCCATCCCCGCATTGGCATCCAGGATCCCCGCAATCAATGTTTTCAATTCACCCGCCATCACCGGGTCCAGCGACGCAAAAGGCTCATCCAGCAATAGCAGATCGGGTTTCACCGCCAGGCAACGCGCCAGCGCAGCTCTACGGGCCATACCCAGGGACAGCTGATCCGGCAGATAGTGGCCGTACCCCCTAAGACCGACACTGGCCAGATGAGCTTCCGCTTCCTCCGAACTCGCACCGGCCAGCCGTAGATTGGCGTTCAGGGTTCGCCATGGTAAGAGCCGATGCTCCTGAAACAGGTAACCCACCCGGAGTTTTTCACGACCAATAATGGCCTCCGCCGGAATGGATTTATCCAACCCGGCGATGGCGTTCAACAGCGTGGTTTTGCCAATCCCGGACGGGCCCAGCAGACAGATCCGGTCACCCCGTTCTATGGTGGCAAACACCTCTCCCAGTACAGGCTGCCCAAAGCTGCGCCCGGCAATCCGCAGTTCAAGCATGGGCAGCCTCCGGCTGGCGCCAGCGGCTGGAGCGGCGTTCGAGGGGCTGCAGGATGGCCAGTTCGATGAGCTGGACCACGGCAATAAACGCCAGGCTGTAAGCGAGGATGGCGGCTACATCGAATACCTGGAAAGCCATGTGCAACTGGAAACCGATGCCATCCGAGCGGCCCAGCAACTCCACCACCAGGACAATTTTCCAGATCAGGGCCAGTCCGCCCCGGGTGGCCGCCATGAGGTAGGGGAAGAGTTGCGGCACCCAGACTTCACGGAACCGCTGCCAACGGCTAAAGTCGTAAACCGTGGCCATTTCCTCAAGCCGGTAATCCAGGCTGCGTGCACCTTCGCGGACGGTGACCGCGACATTGGGTACTTTGTTGATCACCACAGCCATCACTGCAGCCACTTCCACCAGGCCGAACCAGACGTACATCAGGATGATGGTGACCAGCGCCGGCAGGTTCAGCAGCAGCACCAGCATGGGGTCAAACAGTGCATTGGTGGTTCTGGACCGGCCCATGACGACGCCAATCGCGGTGCCAAGCAGCATCGCCAGCGTGAAGGCCACGATGACGCGCCCCAGGGTGGCGCCCAGGTGGTGCCAGAGTTCGCCGGAGGCGGACTCCCGTAACAGAGTGTCGAGCACGTTGACTGGCGTGGGAAGCAGAGGGGACTTGAGAAACCAGGCAACCAGCGCCCAGACCAGGACGAAAGAAGGCAGCACTACCCAGTAGCTCCAGGTCGGCGGGCGACCCGAGTGACTGCTCACGGCTGGCCCCGGTGGAACAGGTCTGCCGACATCAGGTTGTCTGAATCGGCGCCGGTGAGGGTCTGCAACCGATGCAGATCGGCAATCCGGCGGTCGGTCCGGGGTGCCGGGGTGCCGGCGACGAAGCCGTCTTTCAATGCCTCAAATACCCCCTCTGCCGGCTCGCCCATTAACGGCCGCAGCCGCTGCCAGTGTGATTCGTCTTCCGCCAACTCGGCTTTGGCCTGGCGCAGGGACGCAGCAAAACCGTCAACCAGAGAGCGATGATCCTCAGCCCAGTCTGCCGGAAACACGTACCCCAGGACGGGCAGGTTCCGGTCCAGCTCCAGCTCGGCCAGCAGGTCCGCCATTCCGAACGCGGAGCGCCAGCCGCCCTCCCCCATCAATCGGGCCGCGAAATGCCAGTAGGTGACAATTACGTCCACCTGATCCCGCTTCAGGGCCTGGCTCAACAATGGCGGCGCCGCGAACTGGACCTCGGCGGATTCGGTCAGGCTGATCCCCTGCTGGTCTGCAACCTTCTGGAGCAGTATCCAGCCTTTGCTGTCGGGGCTGCCAGCAACGCCGATGCGCTTGCCGGCCAGGTCGGCTACGGTGCGAATATCGGAATTTTCCGGCACCACGATATCGCCAATCCGGGACGAGAACGGCACATACAGGTAGGGTGCCCCCGCCTGGAAACGGGACTGCGCCCAGAGCAGGTCCGCCACAGCGCCGTTCACCGAGCCACTGGTCACGGCCAGGCGGGAGGCCGGGAGGTTGGCCACCAGTTTCAGCTCCAGGCGATAGCCGTTTTTCCGGTCCAGCTCCCGGTGAAGAATGTGGTCCAGTTCCCAGTGGGCGGTACCGAATTGCAGCACGCTGACGGACATCGACGGCAGCTGCCCATCGGCTTCGTCACTGGCGTGGGCGAACCCTGCCAGCAGGAATACTGACAAAATACCCAGGATTGCCCGCAGGAACCATCTGGCTGGGGCAGCAAAGGATTCAGGATCAGGCGTTGTTATCGGTTGTTGGTTCATCCCTCCACGATACGAAGCCGGCTGCCACGCAAGAATAGTACTTTGGTGCCTGTTTTTTGGTGCGATGGTCGCATTCAACCTGAGGCGCAGATCGCGTGTAATGAAACAATCACAATAATAAACAGAGCATCGATCCGGGTTCCGGAGATTCTCTGCACAGGAGGCCGCCATGCTTAATGAGCTCGATGCCGCACTCTCATCTGAAAAACGCTATGATAAGTTGGACACAGCCCCGAATAATGACAACAAACAGGTAGAAGCATCCATGGAGCCGGCCTACAAGATTCTGATCGCCGACGACCACCCACTGTTCCGTGAAGCCATCAGTAGTGTGATTTCCTCAGGCTTCAGCGGTAGCGAAATCATCGAAACCGCGGACCTGGACAGCGCCCTGGAGATTACCCGCGAAAACGACGACCTGGACCTGATCCTGCTGGACCTGAACATGCCCGGCATGCACGGCCTGAATGGTCTCATTTCCCTGCGTAACGAAGCGCCCACCATTCCTGTGGTGATTGTGTCGGCGGAGGAAGACAAACAGGTGGTGCTCCAGGCCATCACCTATGGCGCCTGCGGGTTTATCACCAAATCCTCGCCCCGGGCCCAGATGACCGAAGCCATCCAGCAGATCCTCAACGGCAACGTCTACCTGCCCTCGGACATCATCCGTACCGGCAAGGAAAGTACCAGCCGCCGCAGCCGGCATGAGGACAACCCGATCTCGCCGGAACTGCTGAACTCCCTCACCCGCCGCCAGTTGCTGGTACTGGAACGCATGTCCAAGGGCGAGTCCAACAAGCAGATTGCCTACAACCTGAATATTGCTGAAACCACGGTAAAGGCCCACGTGTCGGCGATATTGCGCAAGCTTGGGGTTCATAACCGGGTGCAGGCGATTCTTTCGGCGAGTGATGTGGATTTCAGTCAGTATTTGAAGCGGTAGTGTTCTTCGGCATAATCCGACAGGATCCCGAGCACCCTCACCCTCTCAGCAGGTGATTCAACGCACTCCGCAGCTTCAACGGTTTCACCGGCTTGTTCATCAGCAAGTATCCCAGCTCACGAATATACTGCTTCAGCTCATTGCTGTAATTGGCGGTAATCATCACCACCGGTGCGGGGCAGTGTCGGCGGCCGTTGATGTTGGCGACCACGTCCACACCGTTCTCGTCGTTATCCAGGTGATAGTCCGCCAGGATCAGGTCCACAGGGCTTTTGGCCGGGTCCAGTTGGCGCTCCAGGTCTTCCAGGGAAACCGCTGACACCACCTGGCAGTCCCAGCCTTCCAGCAATGTCTGCATGCCCTGGCAGATGGCGTGATCGTTATCAATTACCCAGATCCTGGCGCCGCCAAGACCGCTGTCACTGAAAACTGTCCGGCTTTCATCCTGCGTCCGTGTTTCAGGCTGCAATCGCCCGAGGGGAACCTTCACACTGAACACCGAACCCTTACCTTCAATGGAAGACACCGTTACTTCGTGACCCAGAATCCGCGAGATCTTGTCCACGATCGCCAGGCCGAGACCCAGGCCCTTGTCCGGCTGCGAGCCGGCCGGACGAATGCGTTTGAACTCCTGGAAAATTTCAGTCAGCTTGTCCTGGGGAATCCCCGGGCCGGTATCCCATACCTGCAGCAACACGTGATCGCCCTGCCGGCGGCATCCCAGCAAGATTCTCCCGGTGCCGGTGTAACGGATAGCGTTGGTGAGGAAGTTGCGGAGAATACGCGCCAGCAGCTGCGAGTCTGACTCTACAATGGCTGATGAGGGCACGAAATCCAGCGTCAGCTGCTCCGCCATTGCCATCTGCCGGAACTCACGGGCAATATTGTTCAGCAGGTCCCGCAGGTCAAACGCCATAATGTC
>NZ_JAWLDU010000043.1:10927-25354 GCF_041686475.1 Marinobacter sp. | reverse complement strand
AACATCATGAACCGTGTCCAGGGCGTGATTGCCAAGGTGGAGCCCCATGACTCGCCAGAGCGTTATCGCAAACTGGGCGTGGACTGCATCTCTGGTACCGCAAGCTTCGTATCGCCCTGGGAACTTGAAGTTGTGCACAATGATGGCCGCACCGAACGTCTGACTGCCCGCAGCATTGTGGTTGCCACTGGCGGCAAACCGGCAGTTCCCTCCATTCCGGGGCTGGCGGAAATGGAGCCTCTTACTTCCGATAATCTCTGGTCGCTGGACACCCAGCCGGAGCGGTTACTGGTGTTGGGCGGCGGGCCCATTGGTTCCGAACTTGCCCACGCCTTTGCGCGACTTGGCAGCAAGGTAACCCAGGTGGAAATGGGTGACCGGATCCTGGCGAAGGAAGACAGTGACGTTGCCGATGTGGTCATGAAGCAGTTCCGGCAGGATGGCATCGACCTGCGTCTGAATCATGCGGCCAAAGAGTTCGCCATCGAGGATGGCGAAAAAGTAGCGTACTGCGACCACAACGGTGAACGTGTCAGGATCCCGTTTGATCAGGTTCTGGTAGCCGTGGGTCGCGCTGCCAATACCAGGGGGCTGGGGCTGGAAAACATCGGTGTCGAACCCCTGCCAAACGGTACCGTGCCGGTGGATGAAGACATGAGCATGCGCTTCCCCAACGTCTTTGCCTGTGGCGATGTGGCCGGCCCTTACCAGTTTACCCATGCTGCTGCTCACCAGGCCTGGTACGCAGCCGTGAACGGTCTGTTCGGCCAGTTCAAGCGCTTCCGGGTGGACTATCGGGTCATGCCATGGGTGACCTTTACCTCGCCGGAAGTGGCGCGGGTCGGGCTCAGTGAGGCAGAGGCGAAAGAACAGGGTATTGCCTATGAGGTAACCCGATACGGCCTGGATGATCTGGACCGCGCCATCGCCGAGAGCGAGGACTACGGCTTCATCAAGATTCTGACACCGCCGGGCAAGGACAAGATTCTGGGCGCCGTTGTGGTGGGGATGCATGCGGGCGAAATCCTGGCGGAGTTCACCCTGGCGATGAAGCATGGCCTGGGCCTCAACAAGATTCTGGGAACCATCCACCCCTACCCCACCTGGAACGAATCGGCCAAGTATGCCGCGGGTGAATGGAAGCGGGAACACGCGCCACAGGGTATTCTCAACCTGCTCGAGAAGCTTCATGGCTGGCGCCGTGGCAAACAGCCCCGCAACAAGGCCGTAAAAGAAGCGACGACGTAAAACAGAAGAAGCGCACCGGTGACGTAACGCCGGTGCGCCAGGTTTGTCTGTATCAAGAGATTCACTGTATCAACACGGAGCAGTTATGCCCCTGACCGAAACCGCCGAAAGACGTATTCCCGCCGTGGAAGTGCTGGAACCCCGGGCCCGCGACAGCTGGACCCACACCCGCAACGGTGACCCGCGCGGCTACATTGACTCGGATAAACTCAAGGAACTGTGGATTCATACCGGCACCGCCTGCAACCTGGCCTGCCCGTTCTGCCTTGAGGGTTCACACCCCGGTGACGGTCGTATTCCAGGCATGAAGCTCAGCGACGTGAAACCGTTCATCCACGAAGCTCTGGACATGGGCGTTGAACAGTTTTCCTTTACTGGCGGTGAGCCGTTTGTGATCCGCGATTTCATCAATATCCTGGATTACGCCAGCCACCACCGGCCTTGCTTTGTGCTCACCAACGCCACCGATCCGCTGCTGAAACGCCGTCATCAGGTATTGCCGTTGCTGGATAACCCCTACCCGATCCATTTCCGCGTCAGCCTGGACTTCCCGGACCGCGCCCGCCACGACGTCGACCGGGGCGAAGGCAGCTTCGACAAGGCGCTGGAAGGTATCCGCTGGCTGGTGCACCAGGGCTTCAAGGTTTCCATCGCCCGCCAGACCGATCCGGATGAGGTTGTTTCCAATGTGGAGTCTGCGTTTCGCGGCATCTTCCGCGAATGGGGCATTCCGGAAACCCTGGCCTTTACGGCCTTCCCGGACCTCGGCACGCCGGGCTCGGAGGACGGCAGCCCGGAAATCACGGAAACCTGCATGGAGAAGTACCCTACCAAAGAGGCCCGTTCCCATTTCATGTGCACCTACACGCGCATGCTGGTGAAGCGGGACAATCAGGTGCGGGTGTATGCCTGTACGTTGGTGGACGATGATCCTGACTACGATCTGGGGGGCACGCTGGCTGAGAGCATGGATGAGCGCATTATGTTGCGGCATCACCGGTGTTTTTCCTGTTATCGGTTTGGGGCCAGTTGTTCTGCTCCGGGGTGATTTGGTCTTTTTTTAGGACTGGTTGATGGATATTGGCGGCCTGGGGGTGGTGTTTTATTTCCTTGGGAAAAAGAACTCGCTTCGCTCAGACACCTTTTTCCTGGCGGAAATAAAACACCACCCCCAGACCGCGGTAAATACACTGCCATTCGTTTGGTTAAAAGAGAAAGCGGGTTAGGACTGGGTTGCTATGCCCTATGTGTCGGGGACGGCATGGCGACGTTGATGACAGAGGCAGTGGTGGAGGGGGTTCAAAAAATGTGGAGCGCCAGGGATGGCGCGACCAAGCCCCCCATGGATGGGTTCACGGGCGTTTTTTTGAACCCCCTCCACCACTGACTCAGGCACCCAGGGCCCGAAGTAACCGAACCAGCCCCGGATAGCAAACAAAGAATGAGGACAGAACAGACAATGAATTTCACGGAAGCTTCCCTGTTTTGGGGATTTTTGGTGGTTTATGGGGTGGTGATGTATGTGTTGTCGCCCAAGAGCAAGAACGCCAATTCCTTCTACAAGGGAGCCGATGACGAAGGCAATCCGGTAAGTCAGTGGTCGCTGACGGCGAGTATTTTTATCAGCTGGATCTTTGCCAAGTCGGTGACCAACGCCGCCAACCTGGGTGCGGCCTACGGTGTGACCGGCGGGCTGGCTTATGCCAGTTACTGGCTGTCGATTCCGGTGGCCGGTTACATCATTTACCTGATTCGTACCCAAACCGGGGCCCGTAGCCTGCAGGATTTCCTGACGTCGCGGTTTGGCCGGCTTGCCAGTCTGGCGTTTGCGGCGGCGATTCTGATTCGGTTGTATAACGAGGTGTGGAGCAATACCGCGGTGGTGGGTGGTTATTTTGGGCTGCCTGGGGAGTGGGAGTACTACGGTGCTGCCATGCTGTTTACTGTGTTTACCCTGGCCTACAGCCTTAAGGGTGGTTTGCGGTCGTCGATTTTTACCGATGTCATTCAGGCCTTTGTGTTTGTGTTCTTTGTCGGGGCGGTGCTGTTCCTGATCGTACCGGCCAACGACACCAGTGCCCTGCTGACCAACGGGGAGTTCAAGCTTAACGCCGGTTTTGACCTGTTGCTGGTGGCTCTGTTGCAGATGTTCAGCTACCCCTTCCACGATCCGGTGCTGACTGACCGGGGTTTTGTGAACAAGGAAAAGACCATGCTCAAGAGCTTTGTGGTGGCGGGGCTGCTGGGGTTTGTGGCGGTGTTTATCTTCAGTCTGGTGGGTGTCCATGCCCGGCTTAACGGTATTGAAGCCATGGGCAATGCGCCGGCGGCAGTAGGTCAGTCGCTGGGGCTGGCGGCGCTGTTCTTTATGAGTGTGGTGATGATGACGTCGGCAGGCTCAACGCTGGATTCCACCTTCAGCTCGCTCGCCAAGTCGCTGGCGGTGGATCTGCCGCGGCTTGCCAAACGTGCGAAAGACCGGTTGCCCAGCGTGCGTGTGGGCGCGGTGATCATGATTGTCTTCGCGTTCCTGGGGAACCTGCCGATGTTTGCTGGCACCGACATCCTCAAGGCCACGACCATATCCGGCACCATGGTGATGGGGCTGGCGCCGGTGTTCCTGTTCTATGGCTTCACCCGCTGGTCGCCCTGGAGTTTCCACCTGAGTTTCTGGACCGGCCTGGGGCTCGGCGTGTTGCTGGCTTTGGGGCTGATTCCTTCGAGTTGGGCCATCGGCGACGGCGCTTACGCGATGCTGTTGGGTGTGAATGCCTATGGCTTCCTGATCTGTATGGTCGGCTTCTTCATGCCTCTGGTAGCCCGCAGGCTGGCTGGGCGTACATTGGCGACCGGCGAGGCGTAGGCGCTGATATGAGTGAAGGTCGAAGCTGTCCCCTGGCCTATCGATACAGGCCGGCTGATCTGTGCAGGGAGCCCCACCAGGTTTCGGAGGACGTGCTCTACATTATCGGTGGACTCTACGGTAACCCCTACGCGCTGGATGAAATCGAACGCATGGCGCTGGCAGAGGAGCGCCAGGGGCACAGGGTCAGGCTGGTGTTCAATGGCGACTTCAACTGGTTTAACGCCAGCGACAGCCTGTTCCGGGAGATCAATAACCGGGTGCTGGAGCATTCGGTCTGTCTGGGTAATGTCGATTACGAATTGGCAAACCCCAGTGACGGAGCGGGTTGTGGTTGTGCCTATCCGGATTTTGTTGACCAGGGTGTGGTGGACCGCTCCAATACCATCATGGAACGACTGCAGGGGGTGGCCGGTGACCATCCGGACATACAGGAACAACTCCGCCTTTTGCCACGATATCGCTGCCTGTTGTTTGGAGGCCTAAAGGTTTTGGTGGTGCATGGTGACCCTGAATCCCTGGCGGGATGGGGGCTGGCCCATGAATCCTTCGTTGCCGGCAACGAATTGCAGTTGGCGGAGTGGTTCGGAAAGTCCGGTGCTGATGTCATTGCCTCTACCCATACCTGCCTGCCCGTGCTCTGGTCAGACACTGTTCAGGAGCGCAGTTGCGTGGCTGTCAACAACGGTGCGGCAGGGATGGGCAACCTGATGCAGGACCCACGGGGGCTGGTTGCCCGTATCGCTTTGACGAGCCCGCTGGACGAGGCAGTTGTCGGTATCGAGCGGAATCGGCTGAATGTTTCCCTGATGCCGGTCGCCTTCGATGTGGATGCCTGGCTGGCCCGGTTTGACCAGCTCTGGCCTTCCGGTTCAGCAGCAGCTGTGTCCTATCGTGATCGTATCGGAGGCGGAACGTCCCTCACCCCTGGCGACGTTGTTTTTCCTTCCGTTGTTTAATCAACCTGTCACTGGCTTGCGCCATAATCCGGTCTATTATTAAGGGACAACGGCGGGCTCTGCAGGGGTGCGCTCCGAAGGCTGACTTGAAATATATTTTGTGGTCTATATAATTCAACGCTAACTTTTTGAGGCGAATCGATCACGTTATGACATCAGAAGGCTCGAATATCACCGCCATCACCCTCCGCACACCGGTCAAGGATGATGGCTACAGGCTTCACCAGCTGGTGGCTCAGTGCCCGCCGCTGGACCCCAACTCGATCTACTGCAACCTCCTGCAGTGCAGCCACTTTGCCGAAACCGGCGTGGCGGCGGAGATAGACGGCGATCTGGTCGGCTTTATTTCCGGATATATTCCTCCCCAGCAGCCCGAAACCGTATTTGTATGGCAGGTGGCCGTTCACGAGAAAGGTCGTGGACAGGGTCTGGCCAAGCGGATGCTCAAGGCGATCGTGGCCCGTGACGCGTGTAAAAGCGTGACCCACATGGAGACCACCATCACCAACGATAACGAGGCTTCCTGGGCGCTGTTCCGGTCTTTTGCCCGTGACATGGGTGCTGAGCTCACCTATCACGAGCATTTTGAGAAAGACACCCACTTCGGCGGCGAGCACGACTCCGAGTTTCTGCTCCGCATCGGGCCTTTCACAAAGCCGGCGTAACAGCAGCCTTCCTGAGCGATCGATACCCCTGTTTGGACTGGCCGGCAGAAAGCTGAGGTGAATCTGTCACAACGGCCTCAACCAACGTGCCACCGCACAACTACCTCGAACCTGACATGCTAAGAGGCAAGACCATGGAACTTTTCAAGTCGACCGAATCCGAAGTACGTGTTTATTCCCGTGCCTTTCCGGTGATTTTCAACCGTGCCAAGAACGCGCACCTTTACACTGAAAACGGCAAGGAATACCTGGATTTTCTGGCCGGCGCCGGGTCACTGAACTATGGCCACAACAACGACATTCTCAAGAAAGCATTGCTTGAGTACATTGAGAACGATGGTGTCAGCCAGGGCCTGGATATGTTTACCAGCGCCAAGCACGACTTCATCGAGTCTTACAAGAAGCACATCCTGGACCCCCGTGGCCTGGACTACAAAATGCAGTTCACTGGCCCCACCGGCACCAATTGCGTGGAAGCAGCATTGAAACTGGCTCGCAAGGTGAAGGGTCGGAATGGCATTGTTTCCTTCACCAACGGCTTTCACGGTGTGACCATGGGTGCGGTTGCCACTACTGGTAACAAGCACCATCGTGGCGGTGTCGGTACTCCGCTGGGCAATGTCGATTTCATGTTCTATGACGGCTATCTGGGTGAGAATGTGGATACCCTCGAGATCATGGACAAAGTATTATCGGATGGTTCGTCCGGTTTTGAACTGCCGGCTGCGGTCATTGTTGAGGCGGTTCAGGGCGAAGGTGGACTGAACGCGGCCCGCGCCGAATGGCTGCAGGGGCTTGAGAAGCTGTGCAGGAAGCACGACATCCTGCTGATTCTGGACGACATCCAGGCCGGCAATGGCCGTACCGGTGAGTTTTTCAGTTTTGAGTTTGCCGGTATCAAGCCGGACATCGTCACTGTGTCCAAGTCACTGAGCGGTTACGGACTGCCCATGGCGCTGGTACTGTTCAAGCCGGAGCTGGATATCTGGAGTTCGGGTGAACACAACGGCACCTTCCGCGGCAACAACATGGCTTTCGTGACTGCTCGCACAGCCGTCGAGACCTATTGGAAGGACGACGCCTTTGCCAAAGAGGTGAAAGCCAAGACCCAGGTGCTGGCTGAAGGCCTGCAGGCGATTTGTGACAAGTACCCGGGCGAGTTCAGGCTGAAAGGCCGGGGCATGATGTGCGGCATTGAAGCGACTCACGCAGAGCTGACGGACAGGATCACCAGCCGTGCTTTTGAAAAGGGGCTGATTATTGAAACCAGTGGCCCCAACGACGAAGTCATCAAATGCCTGATGCCGCTGACCACCAGCGAGGACGATCTGCGCAAAGGTGCTAAACTTCTAGCTCAAAGCGTGGATGAAATCATGCAGGAAGGAATGAGCAAGGCGTCCTGACGCGCCAGCCATTCCCCTAAATTCATTCTGCAGGATAACGACGGTAACACTATGACTAGCGAACAACATACCGTAGAGAAGATTGGCGGCACCTCAATGAGCAATTACGAGGCCGTGCGCGACAACATCATTCTCGGCGGGCGCGAAAAGGACGAATACTACCAGCGCATTTTCGTGGTCTCCGCCTATGGCGGTGTCACCGATGAGCTGCTGGAACACAAGAAAACCGGCGAGCCCGGTGTTTACGCCCTGTTCGCTGATGCTGAGTCGGACTGGGCCTGGGGTGACGACCTCACCAAGCTGATCAAGTTCCTGACCGATATCAACGGTGAACTGTTCGGGGACCCCATGCTCAAGCAGCAGGCGGATCAGTTCATTACTGACCGCATTGAAGGGGTTCGCGGCTGCCTGATCGACTTGCAGCGGCTGTGTTCCTATGGCCAGTTCCAGCTGGAAGAGCATCTATTGACAGTCCGTGAAATGCTGGCTGGCATTGGTGAGGCTCACAGCGCCTTCAACACCGCGCTGAAGCTCCAGCAGGAAGGCATTAACGCACGCTTTGTGGACCTGACGGGCTGGCGCGACAATGAACTGCTGCCACTGGACGAAAAACTCAAGCAGGCCTTTGACGCGGTTGACCTTACCCGTGAGCTGCCGATTGTTACCGGTTACGCCCAGTGCAAGGAAGGCCTGATGCGGACCTTTGACCGCGGCTACAGCGAGATGACCTTCAGCCGCGTAGCAGTCATCACCAACGCCCGTGAAGCCATTATTCACAAGGAATACCATCTGAGTTCAGCCGACCCCAACATTGTGGGTGCGGACAAGGTGGTTCCTTTGGGTCGTACCAACTACGACGTGGCCGACCAGCTGGCCAACCTGGGAATGGAAGCCATCCATCCCCGTGCCGGCAAGGGCATGCGTCAGAACGAGATCCCGCTGCGGGTGATGAATACCTTTGAGCCGGAGCACACCGGCACCCTGATCACCGGCGACTACATCAGTGAGAAGCCCCAGGTGGAGATCATTGCCGGCAACAAGGGCGTGTTTGCCATCGAGGTGTTTGATCAGGACATGCAGGGTGAGCCCGGCTCTGATCGCCGTATTCTGGAGGTACTGGGCAGGTTCAAGGTGCGCTTCGTGTCCAAGGACACCAACGCCAACACCATCACCCACTACGTGGACAGTACCCTCAAGCACGTCAAGCGCGTTGTACGGGCGTTGAAGGACGAATTCCCCAATGCTGAGGTCAATACCCGTAAGGTTGCGATCGTTTCTGCCATTGGCAGTGATATCAAGATTCCGGGCATCCTGGCACGGTCGGTGAAGGCGCTGGCGGATGAGGAAATCAGCGTTCTGGCCTTGCACCAATGCATGCGCCAGGTGGACATCCAGTTTGTAGTGGATGAAGACGCCTACAAGAAGACCATCGTGGCGCTCCATGCTGTGCTGATCGAGCCCTATAACCACGAGTACGCAATCGTCGCGGCGTAAATCCGGCGGGGTCTGCCCGTCAGTATTTACCGCAACTGCCTCTTGCGGGCCCGGTTTCAGGGGATCCACGGCACCGTTCTGCGCGTATCTTTTACAAATTTACGATCGGAACCTGCGCCATGAATGAACTTCTGAGCCCGGGGCCGTCTCCGACCATAGCCCACTCCGGCGAAACGGAATCCCTTGTAGGGCTGTACTTCAGGGATGCGTCCCGTTACGAGCTGCTGACTAACGACGGTGAGCGCCGTCTTTCCCGCAGGCTGTCTTTCTGTTACCGGCTCATCTCAGCCGAGTTGGGCTTGCCGAAAGACACCCCCCAGACCTTCCGCGAAGTGGTTGGAAGCCTCGGGGACGCCTGTGCCTTATCAACGCGATGCCGTCGCGCCTATCATCTTGCCACCGACAGCCGCCAGCGGCTGATCCGCAGCAATCTGCGGCTTGCGGTTCACATTGCAAGGCGTTATGCAAATCGCGGTATCCCGATGTCGGATGTAATCCAGGATGCCAACGTCGGCCTCATCAAGGCGGTTGAGCGGTTTGATCCTACCAAGGGGTTCCGCTTTTCCACCTACGCCTACTGGTGGATCAGCGAAGAAGTCAAAAGGTGCATGAAGCGCGGCACCCGTCTGGTGCATACGCCGGAGAACGTGGTGGACGAAATCCGTCTGTTGCAGAAGACATCCCTGGCGCTTCATCAGCTTCTGGGCCGCACGCCCTCGCAAAGCGAGCTGGCTCGGGAAATTGAAGTATCACCATCGCGCATAGGAGAACTGCGTGCTCTTGCGAGCATGGAGGTGTCAGTGGATATGCCGGTGACTGCTGAGGGCGGTGTCACCCTTGGTGACAGCCTCAGCGCGGATGAACAGTCTTCTCCAGACCACGACATGGTCCACCGGGATCGCAAACGGACACTGGCAACGCTGCTGGCAGATCTGAGTTCACGGGAACAGGAAGTCCTGGCCCGGCGATACGGGCTCGGCCGGCCGGAGCCGGAAACCCTTCAGGTGATCTCCGATCATCTCGGTATCAGCCGCGAGCGGGTAAGGCAGATTGAAAAGGGCGCTCTCAGGAAGCTCAAGAGTCTGGTTGAAAGCCCTGAGGAAGCACTCCGGGGCTAGGCTCCGGAGTTTTCTCCGTGATAGTGAGCTTTAGCCGTGAGCAGTGAAAAACCAGGTTCCCGCCACTATCTGGCATAGCAGGACAATCGCGGTCAGTACCAGCCTGAGCTTCAGGTACCAGTCCGGCCAATACCCTCTCATCCAGCGTGCATCAACCACATAAAGCGCCATATAAGCGACGGTGTACAGTACTATTTGCGCCGCAACGGGCAGTAAAAGCCCGATACCTGCAGACACGAAAAACACCTGGCTGAGCAGCATGGTTACCAGTGGCGAAATCGGGTAGCAACGGTTTTCCAGTTGCATGGCCAGGGGCCAGTAGATGCCGGCCATGAAGGCAAGTATGCCGGCGCTGTAAAGGTAGAAGTAGCCGATGATCGCGACACTTTTGGCTGGCATCATGAAGAGACCGAGTATCGCCGCGAGAAATGGCAGTAACCCGGCAATGCCAACGACGATCGCCAGCCTGGCGACCGCAATCACGAGTTTCGCCCCTGGACCCGTATTCTCATGGGTTCGATTTCGGATGGCTCCATGCCGACCATTTCGTGGTACGCGGAGGGGTGAACCACGTCGGTTGATTCAATGTCGAATGCGCCAAGGGCATCCTGGATCTCCCAGCTGCTGCGGAACAATCGGGTATTGCCCCGCTTGTCGGACAGCAGTTGATATTGCCCGTCTATTACCAGTCTGGCCATGTACTGCTGGCCTTCCAGAGAAATAATCTCCAACAGGCCAATCGACAGGTCCGGGATGTTCCTGAGTTCTTCCAGGGTTATTCTCACCGTTTTGCTCTCATCGTGATAATCGGGGACGTTGTGATACCCACGAACTTACGAGCGGTGGATGGTTTGGGATCATCAGGCGGCCGGAATCGGCCGGAAAATCAGGGTTCAGGCCTGGCCGGACAGTTCCCTGCAGACAGCGTGTTGCGGGCAGCTGGTCAGGTGGTCATTCACCATGCCCACTGCCTGCATGAACGCGTAAACAATGGTCGGGCCGACAAAATTGAAGCCCTTTTTCTTGAGTGCCCTGGACATGGCCTCCGCTTCCGGCGTGTATACCGGCACTTCCTCGATGCTGCGCCATTGATTCTGGATAGGCGCACCATCCACGAACGACCACAGGAACTTGCTGAAGGAGTGGCCCTGCGCCTGCAGGTCGAGGTACCCCCTGGCATTGCGTATAATAGACTGCACTTTCAGGCGGTTACGGATTATTCCCCGGTCCTGAAGCAGGGATTCAATCTTGCCATCGTCGTAACGGGCGATGCGCTGGGGGTCGAAATGATCGTAGGCAGCCCGGTAATTTGCCTGTTTTTTCAGGATGGTAAGCCAGCTGAGCCCCGCCTGTTGCCCGTCCAGGCACAGTTTTTCGAACAGTGCCAGGTCATCGTATTCCGGTCGGCCCCAGACGTTATCGTGGTAATCCATGTACAGAGGATCGTCGCCACACCAGGGACAACGTTGCTGATCTGCCATTATCACTCCTGTTCGAGGACGGTGATGTGGTTGTGAAACAGCCATTTCAAAGACGTTACGACGGCTGCTGGCCGCTCTGCTCGCAGTGATTCTTGGGGCGTTTGCAGCAGACAGCCCGAGGGTAGCGAATTTCCGGAGTGACGGTAAACCAGTGTGACCAGGAAATCGTTGACCTGGCCCACGGACGCGATCCAGTCGTTGCCTCCCCTGTCACCGGACAGGCGAAAGTCGGGGCCGACCTCCAGTGTCTGTAGATTGCCGGCTATGCCCCTGCCCGTTGCCTTCAGCCAGGCTTCCTTGAGAGTCCAGACCTTGAGAAAGTTTTCACATTGGTTGCCCGCAAGCAGCCAGGCCTGCTCACCGGGCGTGAACCACCGCCGCACCACTTTTTGCCAGTGGGGATGCCGGCCCAGCGGCTCGATGTCCAGCCCAAGTCCCGGTCTGGCAGCCACAGCACAGGCCGATAGCCCATGGCTGTGGCTGAGTGACAGGTGCCATCCGGGAGGATGCACGGAGCAGACCGGCCGGCCATCGACGGGACGGCATATTTCCCCGGCGATGCCTGATGTACCCGCCAGTGCCTGGCGAATCAGCCAGCGGCTGCACAGGTATTCCCGTCGCTTCAGGCCGCTGAAACCGGCAACGGTAGCCTGTTCGAAATCGGTGAGCCATTCCGGTGCTGTCTGGTTCTGCGAAGCCGGCTCCCGGCAAAGCCAGACGGAGGGCACCGTTTCAGGGCTGGAGCCGGTCAATGACCCACCCGTCGTGCTGTTTCACATATTCAAAGCGGTCGTGCAGCCGGCTTGGGCGTCCCTGCCAGAACTCGATTCGTTCAGGCACCACACGGTAACCGCCCCAGAAATCCGGGAGTGGAATCTCGCCTTCACTGAAGCGCCGCTTGATCTCGGCAACTTTCTGCTCCAGCAACCCCCGGGAGGTAATGGCCCGACTCTGTTCCGACACCCAGGCGCCGATCTGGCTGCCCCGTGGGCGGGAGGCAAAGTAACGCAGTGATTCGGTTTTGCTGACTTTTTCCACCTTGCCCTGTATCCGCACCTGACGGTTGAGGGCCAACCACGGGAACAACAGGGCCGCTTGCGGATTTTCAGCCAGTTCCCTGGCCTTACGGCTACCATAATTGGTATAGAACACAAAGCCGGAGTCATCGAAATATTTCAGCAGCACTGTGCGTATATCGGGCATACCATCGTCACCGGTTGTCGCCAGCGACATTGCATTGGGTTCCAGAATACCGGCTTCGCGGGCATCGCCGAACCAGGTCTGGAACTGCAGGATCGGGTTGGTATCGAGAGCGTCACGATCGAGACCTTCGCTCTCGAAGTCGCGGCGCATATCGCTAATGTCCATCAGGGTTACCTGTCCAAGGGATTCGTCGTGTAATACGGTGATGACAGAATATCCGGTTCATGACGCCTTGTCAGTCCGCCAGCGTTTCCGGCTGACAAAACCGCTACTTGCGGACTATCCTTGTTAGACTGGTACGGGCTACGCCGGGTCCGTGACCGATAACCAACAAGGAGAACACGGTGGTTGCAAACCGTACACGACGATTGTCTGTCAGAAATATTTCAGTGGTGATACTGGTTCTGGTCGTGATTTATGCCCTTGTCGGCTTCGTTGGGTTGCCCTGGTGGCTGGAACGGGTTTTGCCGGAAAGGCTTGAGAAGCACATGGGCTGGCAGGCAGAGGTCGGCGACATCCATGTAAACCCGTTCGTGATGAGTGTTGAAGTGCTGGACCTGGACGCCGAGGATAGCGATGGTGAGCCGGTTGTCGCCTTCGACCGCTTCTACACCAATCTCGGGGTCTGGCGGCTGGTTACCGGGGTTGTCGGGTTGCAGAATATTGAGCTGGAAGAACCCTATATCCGCCTGGACCTGCTGGAAGACTACAGCGTCAATTTTGCCAGGGACTGGCAGGCGAACAATCCACCGGCAGAAGACGCCCCGGCCGATGACAGTGATTCAGCAGAACCGATGCGCCTGCAGTTTGACCGGTTCAGGGTGGCCGGTGGTGAACTGTTATTCCGGGACTTCAGCCAGGAGGCGCAGGAAGATTTCCGGGTGACACCACTGGATCTGGCCCTCAATGATCTGGCCACCTGGCCCCGGGAAGACTCCGAGAGCAATTATTACCTGCTGGCCGCAGTTGGCAGCCAGACCATCGAATGGGAAGGGGATCTCAGCATTGCTCCGATTTATTCGCGGGGCTTTATCAAGCTGGGAGGGGTGACCCACACCACACTCCAGCACTTCCTCAAACCTTACCTTCCGTACCAGCTTCGCGATGGCAGAGTGACGCTGAGCACGCGATACGAGCTGCAATCTGCCGACGAGCTGTTCCTGACTACCTCTGATGGACAGCTCGATATCGATAACCTTGGCCTTGGTCTGGCGGGTCATGATGACGAGCTGCTGACCGCAGACAGAATTCGTGTGGGCGATATCAGTTTTGGCCTGAACAGCCGCAACGTCTCTACCGGTACCCTGGATACCGATGGTGTGAACCTCTCGCTCCATCGCGATGCGGACGGGGCGATCAACCTGCTCGAACCCTTCCGTAACGAGGCCGACGAAGAACCTGCAGACGATTCTTCTGACACTGATATGCCGTTCCGCTGGACCGTCGCCGGTGTGGAGTTGGGCAACAGTTCCGTGAACTGGCGGGATGAGCAACCACGAACCGGCGCCGACCTGTCCTTGACAGACCTGAGCATCAGCGTTGACGAGCTTTCCGACCAGCTTGAAGAACCGGTCAATTACAAGGCTGACGCTACCCTGGGCGGTGGGGGCCGCGTGGTGATCAACGGCCAGGCTACACCGGCACCTTTTACCCTGGAAGCAGGGATTGCCGGTTCTGACATTGTTCTGGCCCAGTTCGGCGCCTATATCAACGAGGCGGCGAATCTGGATGTCAGGGATGGCAGCCTGAGCGTGGACGGAAACCTGGATCTTGACCAGCAGCAGGATCCTCTCACCGGCACCTTCAGCGGTGCCGGTGAGATTGCTTCTCTGGATCTTCGTCTCGGAGACAGTGATGAGCGACTCATTGGCTGGCAGACTCTGCGCCTGGAACCGATCGAATACAATGTGGCACCCGCGCGACTGGAAATCGGAACCGTTACCCTGGCCGGTCCGACGGTCAACGTGGTTCGTGGGGGAGATGGCCTTCACAA
>NZ_JAWLDU010000043.1:0-10827 GCF_041686475.1 Marinobacter sp. | reverse complement strand
GGGATCGCGATGGGGTCATCGACATCAATCTCCCCGTCAGTGGTGATCTGGAGAATCCGGAATTCAGTGTTGGCCAGGTCGTTATGAATGCCTTCGTCAACCTGGTTGCCAAAGCCGCCACATCACCCTTCAGTATGCTAGGTTCGATAGCGGATATCGCAGGCCTGTCGGGAGAAGACCTGGGCCGAATCAGCTTCGAGCCAGGCCGCGTTGAGCTGGTCGAGGGCGAGAAGGTCAAACTGGAGGCCCTGGGCAAGGCGCTGAATGATCGACCCTCACTGGCGCTGAACATCCGTGGTGCAGTTGCACCGGAGGCCGACAGCAAGGGGCTGAGGCAGCAGCGACTGTTCAAGCAACTGGGCATCGCTGAAACAACGCCGGTTTCCGAGCGTGTTGCGCGCCTGGAAGAGGCCTACGCCAGTTCGGATAACGTCGCCACAACGGAAGCTTTCCGGGCCGACGTTGCCGAAGAGGATGGGGGAGATGGAGAGATCAGTGAATCAGAATGGGAGAAGGCATTGATAGAGCGGTTGATTACGGATATCGATCTGCCCCCTGAGGCGCTGGGTAATCTGGCGGCGGCGAGGGGGAACTGGCTACGTCAACAGATGCGCGACAACTACGAGGTGCCGGCTGGCCAGATCTTCCTGCTGGACCCCATGCGTGATGCCAGTGCCAACGAGGATGGCAACGTCACCATCAGTTTTGAACTGGACGCCCGCTGAGCAGTCTCAGCGCTCACTCAGTGCAGGAGGCAGCTGGCGCCCGTGACGTTCCACCATCGTCTGTCGTCAGGCCCGCGAAGCCATAGTTATAACCGGAAATGGCCACAAGGGCGCGGCCGGCAATGTTATCGAAAAAACTCTGGTCCCTGCCGGCCTTTCTCAGGGCCACGTAAACTTCCTCGTCTTTCAGGACCGGCGCCGTGGCAGTAACAGGAAGAGATTCCCAGCCCCAGCTCAGGCTTTCGAAAAAGATGACGTCGTATAACCCGGCTTCAAAATCCAGATGCCTGCAAATCCCATGGCCACTGGCAGGCACAGAGACAGGAGGGCGGCTTTAAACGGGCACCTGAGGCTCAAGGTTACGATTCCACGCTGGTGAAAATGAACGATGATTCAGGCTAACATCGTTGATTCATTGCCGGTAGAAGTCAATTATAAACTCATGCAAAACGGGAAACCCTATGAGCCGCACTCTCAGCCATTTTTTTGCCTATGTATCCCGGCTCCGGTGGATCAAGCGCTGGGGGCTGATGCGGAATGCCATCGAAGAAAACGTTGCCACCCATTCCTGGGAGGTTGCGACACTGGCGCATGCCCTGGCCATTATTCGCAACAGACACTTTGGCGGGCAGGTCAATGTTGACCGGATCGCGGCGGCAGCGCTCTACCACGATGCCACAGAGGTTATTACCGGGGATATGCCTACCCCGGTCAAATATCACTCCAGTGTGATGCGGGAAGCCTTCGGGGATATAGAGCACAAGGCGGAAGCAGAGTTACTGGCCCTGCTGCCGAATGACCTCCGCGATGAATTCGATCCCTATATCCGTGAGTCCCGCTGGGCGCCGGAAGAAAAAGAACTGATCAAGGCAGCAGACCGACTGTCAGCATTACTGAAATGCCAGGCGGAAATGCAGGCGGGTAACAAGGAATTCGAACCGGCAGCGGGCCACATCCTCAAAAAGCTGGAGGACGATGCCTTGCCGGAAGTCATGTACTTTCTGGAAGTATTTGCGCCTGGGTACCAGCGGCCGCTCGACAACCTTCTGGGATAGGGCTGGCGGCGGCCATCAGTGCGGGGTCCGTTCGCTCTAGCTGTTTCCCGCCGAAGCCACCATGCCACCGCGCAAGCCATCCTGCTTCACGCCCTGGCGCACAATATCTTCAGGGCTGCCGGCGAGTTCGCGGAACATTCCCATGGAGCCGAGCAGTGCCGAGGATTCGTAAGGCACGAATACCCGCTCGCCCTCCTTGGCCATGTTTGGCAACACCTTGATGTAACTCTGGCCCAGCAGATAACCGATAACCGTCTGCTTGTTGTCCTCGGTATCTCCGATGGCGCTCAGCACCAGGCGGATGGATTCCTGCTCACCCTGGGCGCGCAGGATGGCCGACTCCTTGTCACCCTCGGCATTGAGAATGGCGGACTCCCGCTGGCCCTGTGCCATGGCGATGGCGGCTGATTTCTCGCCTTCTGCTTCGGTTACGGTGGCCCGGCGCTTACGCTCGGCAGCCATCTGCAGGCGCATGGCCTCTTCCACTTCTTCCGGCATGCTGATGTCCTGAACCTCAACCCGGGTCAGTTTCACACCCCATTTGGAAGCAGCTTCCTCCATCTCCGCCTGGATGGCGTTGTTCACCTCGCTGCGGGATTCGAACAGTTTATCCAGCTCCATCTTGCCCACCACCGAACGCAGTGTGGTTTTTGCCAGTACTTCCACGGCCTGGCTCATATTGGCCACTTCATAGACCGCACGGCGGGGGTCGATAATCTGGTAGTAAAGCGCACCATTGATGTTCACGGTGACGTTGTCGGTGGTGACAACCGGCTGGCCGGGAAAGTCCATCACGGTTTCGCGGCGGTCGATTCGGGTTTCAAAGCTGCTGCTGGGGTGGTATTCGTCACCCATGCGAACATAACGGGTCATGATGATGGCGCGTGGGCGTTCGATGAACGGGATGATGATGTTCACACCGCTTTCCAGTACCCGGTTGAATGAGCCCAGCCGTTCGATAACCATTACTTCGGACTGGCGCACAATAACCAGGCCCTTGGCGATGATGAAAATGCCAATGACTACGAGAATGAGGCTGATGACCAGCCCGGGGGAAAGAACTGATTCCATGTCTACTGCTCCTTGTGTGTGATCGTGTGAACAACGGCGGTGGTGCCGTCAAAGCGTTCGAAAATGACTTCGGTGCCTTCAGGCAGCTCGGTCATGCCGGTATCGCTGGTGCGCAGACGATAGAAATCGCCGTTGACCTTGATACCGCTGGCATCGTCGAAATCCCGTTTCAGTGTTCGGTAACGTTTTCCGTGTTCTACGCCTGTGCCGGTTGTTCCGTAGGCAACCCCTTTGGGGGAAAACCGTGGCCTGATCCAGCGAATCGCAACTGGCACCAGAATGCCTGAAAACACGCCCATACCGACCAGTTGCCATTCAAACGGCGCACCCAGAAACGTCAGTATTGCCGTCAACGCCGCGGCAACACCCAGTGCCAGCAGCACCAGAACACCGGATGTCAGCTCCGCAAGGCTCAGCACGAGGGCAAGAATCAGCCAGAAATGCGTAAGACTCCATTCCATACAGAAACATCCGTTAGTGACAGATAAATGATGGGAGCGCGTAATTGTACCCTGTCAGCGATGCACGGGTCACCGATAGTGGCTCTATTGCCCCACGGGGGTGCGCATTATTGCCGTATCTCCCGACCCAACAACTGTTAGAGTAAGCAACACATCGAATAACAAGAGGTCATTGATGATGAAGGATCTGAACAACAGGGTAGCTGTGGTAACCGGCGCGGGTTCCGGTATCGGCCGTGCACTGGCCGTGGCACTGGCCTCGAAGGGCTGTCGTCTGGCGCTATCGGACGTTAACGAGGCGGGTCTTGCTGAAACCGCGACTGCGTGCAGTAATGCCGAGGTCAGAACCTATTGCCTCGATGTGGCCGACCGGGATGCTATCTATGCCCACGCGGACCAGGTTGTGGACGATTTCGGACAGGTCAACCTGGCGGTCAACAATGCCGGTGTAGCCCTGTCGGCCAGTGTCCGTGAAATGACCGACGAGGACTTCAAATGGATCATGGATATCGACTTCTGGGGCGTGGCCCACGGTACCCGCGCGTTTCTGCCACATCTGATTGCCTCCGGAGATGGCCATGTGGTGAACATATCCAGTGTCTTCGGGCTGATCGGAGTGCCGAAACAGAGCGCCTATAATGCCGCCAAATTCGCGGTTCGCGGCTTCACCGAGTCACTGCGCCAGGAAATGAAGCTGGAGCAGCAGCCGGTAGCTGTGAGTTGTGTGCACCCCGGCGGCATCCGCACCAATATTGCCAATTCCGCACGCATGGGCAAGTCCGAAAACGCCGATGCCCAGCGCAAGGGCTTCGACAAGATTGCCATGACAACGGCCGAGAAAGCAGCCGACACCATTGTAAAAGGCATTCTCAGCAATGAGTCCCGCATTCTTGTTGGTCCGGATGCCTGGGGTATTGATGTCCTGAACCGGGTGCTTGGCTCTGCCTATCAGCCGCTGGTAGAGCGTTTTTCCCGTAAGAATCTTTATACCTGATCCGCTTTCATCGCAAGCCGTAATTCCCAGGTTGGGGGCAGTCAGGCTTCGGGGATGATTGAAGCCCGGTAGTTGCCCCTGTATATTTTACGTACAGCCCATGAACACGAGCGGGCTGTATTTCAGGGAAAGAGGCAGCATGACAACACCCCAGCACCCGGATCTTGGTGCTTCCTTCGAGCAAAGCCGCTCAGGGCTTCGCGATACCCATCGCCGCTCGTTGATGCGGACACTGTTTCTGGTCACTGGTTCCGCGCTGGTGGCTTTCGGCTGCCTGCAGATTCTCAACGGCTATCTCTGGCTCGCTGCCGGGGAGTTCGTGGCCAGTGTGGTGCTGTTCCTGGGTGTTACTCGCATTAACCGGACACCCCACCTGCAGGCCTGGATCTACAGTTACCTGGTTACCGGGTTTTCGTTCGCCCTGTTGATCATGCTTGTGCCCGATGCTTCCGTTGCTGCCTTTGTCTGGGTGCTGATGATGCCGGTGCTGGCCTATCTCCTGCTCGGCAAGAAAGAGGGCTTCCTGCTCAGTGCGCCGTTCATGCTGGCCGGGTGTGTGACCTACTATTTTCACCTGGAATTCGTCGCCGACGCGCGAAGCATGATCGACCTGCTGAACATGATGCTCTGTGCCGTGCTGATGCTGGGCTTTATACATCTCTACGAAACCCGCCGTGAGGAGGCCGAGCAGAGGTTGTTTACCCTGGCCCAGACCGATGCCCTTACCGGCCTGTCAAACCGGGCCAGCTTCCAGAGCACCCTTGCCCGGACCATTGCCGAATCTGCCCGCAGTGGAACAGGTTTTGCGCTGGTGGTTATGGACATCGACCATTTCAAGGTTGTGAATGACACCATGGGTCACGAGGCCGGTGACCAGGTCTTGCGCGATATCAGCCATCGCCTGACTGAGCGCCTGCGGACCACTGACTCTGTCGGCCGCCTGGGCGGGGAAGAATTTGGCCTGATCCTGCGGGATGTGAAGCCAGAGGATTCTTTTGAACTGATGGACGAATTGCGTCAGCGTATTGCCGACAACGAGCTGAAATACGGAGAAGCCCTGATTCGTGTGACTGCATCATTCGGTATTGCTCATTACCCTGAGGATGGCACCGAAGCTGAAACGCTGTTCCGGGTTGCAGACCACTGTCTATACAGCGGTAAGCGTGCAGGTCGTAACACTGTGGTCAAGGCGGGTGTCGCTGCCATCAGAAGTCCGAGGCGCACGAGCAAGCAGCATGTGTGAACTTCTGGCCATGAGTGCCAACACGCCTACCGATCTCTGTTTCAGTTTCACGGGGCTGACCCGTCGCGGTGGCGAAACCGGTCCCCACAAGGATGGTTGGGGTGTGGCATTTTACGAGGGTAAAGGGGTGCGTGCGTTCCACGAATCCGGGGCCAGTGCCAACTCCAGAATCGCAGAAGTTGTGCAAACGCACCCCATCAAAAGCGAAGTGGCTATCTGCCATATACGGCAGGCCAACGTAGGTTCAGTGTGCCTGGCTAACACCCATCCGTTCATGCGGGAACTCTGGGGGCGCTACTGGACGTTTGCCCACAATGGGCAGCTCACCGGGTTTACTGCCAGCCCCGGGTTTTATGAACCGGTCGGCGGTACCGACAGTGAGGCCCTGTTCTGCGACATCCTCAATCACCTGCGCAGCGAGTGTGACCGCCATGCGCCAGTGGAAGAAGTGGTGGGGGCTCTGGTCCGGTTTTCCAGCGGCTACTCCCGCCGGGGCATTTTCAACCTGCTGCTCAGCAATGGTGACTGGTTGTTTACCTACTGCACCAGCAAATTGGCCAGCATTACCCGCCGCGCGCCCTTCCGCCCCGCGCGCCTCAAGGACGCGGACGTCACCGTAGACTTTGAGGCAGAAACGACCCCCAACGATATCGTAAGCGTGATTGTGACCGAGCCGCTCACATCCGACGAGTACTGGGACATCTACCAGCCCGGCGAGTGGCGGTTGTGGCAGCAGGGCGTCGTTGTCCTCAAAGGTGTTACTGAATCGCCCGCCGGTGCCCATCGGGCTCCCGAAGTTGGGCCTTGAGTCTGGTGCCTCCGTTGCTCGGGCCTCATGGTTTGGAGCGTGGTTGCGGGGTGGGGGTATTTATTTTTTCGAAAAATGAACTCGCTGCTCTCAGACACCATTTTTTGCGAAAAAATAAATACCCCCGCCCCACACCCATTTACCATGGAGAAGGCCGTCTGTTCGATTAGTCACTTGTGTCAGCTTGTAATCGGGGGCTATGCCCTAACTGTCTGGCGGATGGGTGGCTGGATTATTTATCCGCCAGGAAAAAGGTGTCTGAGCGGAGCGAGTTCTTTTTCCCAAGGAAAAATAATCCAGCCACCCAGCCAGCCACCGCAACCAGCAGGCTAGGGCCAACGAATCAGGCCATCACCAAACTAAAAGGAAACCAAATGGAAATCAACCAGGATACCCACAGCAAACTCATCGGCTATCTGCTCTGGATCTTCGGATTCCTCGGGGCACACCGGTTCTACTACGGTAAACCGATTACCGGCACAATCTGGTTCTTCACGCTCGGGCTGCTGTTTATTGGCTGGTTCATCGACCTGTTCCTGATTCCGGCCATGGACCGGGAGGCGGACCTGCGTTTCCGGGAGGGGGCGGTCAGTTATAACATCAGCTGGATCCTGCTTACGTTCATCGGTGTATTTGGTGTCCACCGGATGTATATGGGCAAGTGGATTACAGGCGTTATCTACCTGCTCACGGGTGGTTTGTTCCTGATCGGCGTGCTTTATGATTTCTGGACGCTGAACGAACAGATTTCTATCAGAAATTCAGAAAAGTGACCGATTCCGTTTCCGGCTTTATGACCATCCCGGTAGTGATTCTCCTCGCACTGTGGTCGTCTTTTGGCATTGCTGCACAAGCCTCGTCGCCGACGGTGGTCGGGGCAGAGGCGCGGCAGGATGTATCGCGGTCAGTATCCATTTATCGGAATGATCAGTCCGGCCTCTCGCTCGGCAGGGCGGAAGAACTCTATCGCCAGGGCCATTTCATCCGGCCGGAATCGTCGGAGCAATCCCCTACCAACTTCGGGCTGACAAAAGAACAGGTATGGCTGGCGTTTGAATTCTCGACGCCTGAGCAGATTTCTGATCGTATTTTTCTGGAAGTGGGCCACGCCTCTCTTGATGAGGTCCACTTTTATCTGCTGGAAGATGGCGAACTGGTAACGCATCAGCAGTCTGGCGATCTCCTGCCTTTTACGGAAAGGCCTGTCAGTCACCGTAATCATGTTTTTCCGCTGTCCCTGTCTGCAGATAGCCAATACCAGATTTTCCTGAGTGTTCGCTCTGAAGGCACACTCACGGTTCCGGTCACGCTCTGGCAGGGTGACAGTCTGTGGCGTAGCGATCAGTACACCTACGCTGCGCTGGGACTGTATTACGGCCTGCTGGTGGCACTGCTGATATACAACCTGTTCCTGTTCTTCTCGCTGCGGGATGTGCTGTACCTGACCTATGTGGGTTTTATCGCCTGTCTTGCCATCGGGCAGGCGGGGCTGTCGGGACTGACCGGTCACTTTCTTTGGCCTGATACCCCCTGGCTTGTGCACCTGTCGCCCACTGGTGGCGTAGCGGCAGCGGGTATTTTTGGTGCCCTGTTCGTGCAACGTTTCCTGGCGGGTACCCCGGCACGGCTGAAGCTTGCCTGGTTCATGCCCTGTATCAGTGTTGCCTATGGCCTGACCTTCCTGACGGCTGTCGTTGGTTTCTATGACGTGGCCGCCATAGCCGTAAACCTGTTATCCATGGTCTTTGCGGTAGCTGCATTGATGATGGGTGGGGTGAGTCTCTGGCGCAGGGAGCCGGGTTCACGGTTTTTCGTACTGGCCTGGGTGTCTTTTCTGTTGGGTGTTCTCGTCATCGCTCTGCACAATGTCGGAGTCCTGCCATCGAACGGTTTTACCGCCAATGCACTGATGATTGGCTCCGCCATGGAAATGCTGCTGTTATCGCTGGCTTTGGCCGACCGGACCCGGGAGCTTGAGACCACCAATCGCCAGCTTTGGGAAAATCAGCAGATACTGGAGAAACAGGCTAACCATGATGTTCTGACCGGATTGGCGAACAGAAAACTGCTGCAGGACCGTCTTGCGGGTGCGGGGGCCCGCGCCAGGCGTTCGGGCGCAAGCTTTGCGCTGGTAGTGGTGGACCTGGACAGGTTCAAGGAGATTAACGATACGCTCGGCCATTCCGCCGGAGACGATGTGCTGGTTTCCGTGAGCAACAAGTTAAAAGCGCTACCGAGAAGTTCGGATACTGTGGCGCGAATTGGTGGAGATGAGTTCGTACTCCTGCTTGAGGGCGTACAGAAGGGGCAGGGCCTGAGCCGCCTGATCGCAAACCTCTCCCGCATAGGCGATATGCCGGTCATTCTTGAAAACGGCACCGAAGTCCGTGTCGGCCTGAGCATCGGTGTCGCGGTGTACCCGGAAGATACCAGTGATATCGACCGCTTGTTCTCCCTGGCAGACGCAGATATGTACCGCAACAAACAGCATCAGGAAGCTGAGCCGGAAGGGGCCTAGTGTCGCGCGTGGGACACTAGAGACTGCCCGCCTGTTCCAGCTCTGCCAGGCCCTCTTCCAGGTAATCCAGCATTCGTTGCAGGCTGGGCAGGGTACGGCGGCAGCCGATGAGGCCAAACTCGATCTGGTCGCAATAGCTGGTCAGGGTCATGTTCAGGGCGATCCGGTCCATGGCAATGGACACCGGGTACATCCCTTCAAGCCTCGCGCCGTTCCAGTAGCTGGGCTCCTTCGGCCCCGGCACGTTGGATATCACCACGTTGAAGGTCTGCCACTTCGGCGCCAGCCCGGTTAGCAGGTTGAACCCTGCCGGCGCCAGCAGTAAAGCCGTGTAATTCAGGATTTCCTCCGGCGACATGGCAGCATAGCGCTCTTTCGAAGCTTTCACGTCCTCATGGATGTAACGCAGGCGCTCGGCAGCGTCGTTCAGATGAGTGCCCAGGGATGCCAGGATAATGCCCACCTGGTTGCCACCGGAACTGTCGTCTTTACGGAGGGAGACGGGGACCATGGCGACCAGTGGCTTTTCCGGCAGTGCATCCTGGTTCATCAGATAGGTTCGCAGGGCCGTGGCGCACATGGCCATGACGACGTCGTTGACAGTGGTGTCGTAAGCCTTGCACACGGCCCTGATGCGTTTCAGACAGTAGGACTGGGCCGCAAAGCGGCGGGAACCGGTAATCTTGCCGTTGAGCACACATTGAGGTGCGTGGAAGATGGAGTCGTAGGCCGGGTCCTTTCGTGCCCGGTTGACGGTGCTTAACAGGGCTTTCGAAACTGCCGGCACCGTGCCCAGTTGTCTTCCGGATTCCCCCAGCAGATGGGCAACGTTGCGCCACATGGAGGGGCCGTTGTCTTCGGCGTCTTTGTGGCTGCGAGGCGGCAGGGCCCAGATCGGAGGCATGCTGCGCTGGTCCGGGTCCGTAGAAAGCATGCGCTGGAAAAGACGCATCGCGGAGACGCCGTCCACAAGCGAGTGGTGTATTTTGGTGTAAACCGCGAACTGCCGGTCTTTCAGGCCTTCGATCAGATGGAACTCCCACATCGGGCGCTCGCGATCCATCGGATGGCTGTGTTCCGCAGAAACAAACGCCAGCAGTTCACGAATCCGACCGGGAGTGGGCAGCGCTTCAAAGCGGAAATGATGCTCCAGGTCCAGATGCTCGTCTTCCACCCAGAAGGGCTGCCCGAACCGATTGCTGAGGCGCTGGTCGAACGGAGGTGTGACGATACACCGCTCCCGCAACTGGTCCGCGAGTTGTGCAACATAGTCATCCGGCGCATCTTCAGGGAACGAAAACAGCTGCAGGCCGCCAACATGCATGGGTTGCTGGCGCTTTTCCAGCCACAGAAACACCTGGTCTACGGGGCTCAGTGGTTTCACGGTATGAATCTCGCATTGTTTTGGTTGTTGTTCGGTGGCCAGTGTTGCAGCATTTCAGGTTCGGTGGAAGTACCGGTTGCAGGCTTTGCAGGCCTGAAGCACAGATTATGACAGGTCTGCCCGGAGTTTCCGGACGTAATTTTAATTCAAATTCAGCACACCAGATGCAGCGCGACTGCAGGGCAGGGACAGAGGGGTAATTCAGTGAAACCAATTGTCAGGCGACTGGGAATCCTGGCCGGATTGTGGTGTTCTTCGCTGTCGCAGGCCCTGGCGCAGGATCGCCCTGGTGTTGAACTGGAGACGGTTGAAGAGTCCGTTATCGTCACTGAAGTCAGCCTGAACGGTACCGTCAACGCCCTGCGCACCTCGCGCTTGTCCACGGCGGTAGCCGGGCCCGGCTGAAGGAAGCACAGCGCCGCCAGGTGGTGCTTGACCGTCACCGCATCGAAGCGCCGTTCGATGGCGTGGTGAGCGACCGTGCCAGCGACCTGGGCGAATGGGTGACCCCCGGTGACGAGCTGCTGACTCTGGTGGATATCACCAACCTGCGGCTTGATTTCCGGGT
>NZ_JAWLDU010000042.1:0-25440 GCF_041686475.1 Marinobacter sp. | reverse complement strand
TGGCACTGGAACAGTACGAGCTCATCCAGCGCACACGGTCACTGGAACAACAGACCAAAAAACAGCACAAGGACCTGGAAACCATCAGCAAACTGACGGCGACCAACCGCAGCCAGCTTGCCATCCTGCTGCACAAGAAAGGCTGGCTGAACCCCCAGCAGATCCAGCAGTTGCACCGGGAAATGCAGAGCCACAAAACTCCGGTGGTCCGTCAGTTGCTGAAACACGAGTGGGTCGATTTCCGCAAGGTCTTTGAAATGCTGCGGGACGACATGCTGTTCGAGGAAATCGATCTGCGCGAATTTCAGCCTGATCCGGCATTGATGTCGCTGGTGCCCCAGAAAATCTGCACCCGCCAGCTGGTATTGCCACTGCGGGTACAGGGCCAGCGACTTCGCCTGGCCATGGTGGATCCGATGGACGTAAACCTGATCGATGAACTTGGGTTCATGACGGGGTACACCATCCATCCGCTGCTGTGCGAAACCACCCAGATGCAGACCAAGCTGACGGAAATTTTCGGCGAAACCAGCGAGCTGGACGATATTGCCACCAAGGTAGGCACCGATGACCCCTATGAGGGCATTGAAATCGTTCTGGATGAAGAGAGCGACAAGGAATCCCTGGAACAGCTGCTGGGAAGCTCCGAGGAGCCACCGGCCATACGCCTGGTCAATGCCATCATTCTGGAAGCCCTGCGCCTGGGAGCCAGCGATATCCACGTTCACCCCCGCACCAAGTCACTGGTGGTGCGCTACCGCATTGACGGCGTGCTGCAGGACAAGATCCACATCCCCACCAACCTGCTGATGTCGGTGGTGTCACGCATCAAGGTGATGGCGGAGCTGGACATTACCGAACGCCGCAAACCCCAGGACGGGCGCATTACCGTCAAAACGCCGATGAAAATCGTCGACCTGCGGATTTCAACCCTGCCCACCATCAACGGCGAGAAAGTGGTTATGCGGGTTCTGGAGCGCCAGTCCTCGGCCCAGTCCCTGGAAGACATGGGCCTGTCGGATCATAACCTTAAGCGTCTGCTGCACGTGGTGGCCAAACCCCAGGGCATTATTCTGGCCACCGGCCCCACCGGCAGCGGCAAGACCACCACCTTGTACGCCCTGCTGCAACACAATGCCACACCGGAACGCAATTACGTCACCATCGAGGACCCGGTGGAGTTCCACGTGGACATGGCGGGCCAGGTACCGGTCAAGGATCGCATCGGCCTTAGCTTCGCCAGCGTACTGAGGGCGATACTGCGCCAGGACCCGGACGTGATCCTGCTGGGAGAAATTCGCGACGAGGAGACCGCCGATGTCGCCTTCCATGCCGCCATGACCGGCCACCTGGTGTACTCCACCCTACACACCAGTTCCGCCGCCGCCACCGTGGCTCGCCTGCTGGACCTCGGCCTGAAGCCATTCGTGCTGGCTTCAACCCTGGAAGCCATCATCGCCCAGCGCCTGGTTCGCCGCATCTGCCCTCATTGCTGCGAGCAGACCGACGCCCCCAGGGAAACGCTGGAACAACTCGGGCCCGAATTCATGGTGCCAGAACTGATTTTTTACCGGGGCAAGGGCTGTGACAAGTGTCATAAGGGCTACAAGGGCCGGGTAGCCATCCACGAGGTGCTTACCATGAATCCGCAACTGCGGATTGCCATCACTGAGGGCGCCAGCGCCATGCAGATTGAATCCATTGCCCGGGAACAGGGTATGCGGGTACTGCTCGACGATGCACTGGAAAAACTCCGCAGCGGACTGACCACTGCTGACGAAATCCTGAGGTTGCTGGGGCCACAGTTGCTGAACGAATGATCGAACACCGCAATCCAGTCATCGTGCGATTCTGCCTGGTGCTGAACCTCGCCATTGCCCTTATTGCCATCGGGCTGGTGATTTTTTTCGATTATTTCTCCCTGAGCGGCAGTGCCAATGGGCGGATTTCGCTATCTCCGGGCGGTGGCCTGGTGTCCGTGCTGATTGGCGCATCACTCTCTGCACTGGTGTTTCGCAGAACCCGGGCAACCACCGCACTGGCAGGCCTGACCACTGTCACTGCACTGGCTCAGGCTGCCCTTCCCCATATTCCGGGCGCAGAATCACTGGCGATACTCGCCATCAGCCTGCCGCTACTGCTGATAGTCCTGCTCACGGAACTGACTCTCCTCGGGGCCATTCATCTGAACAGACGGTGGCTGGCAGGGCTGATAACCGGCCCGATTGTTGTTGCCCTTGGACTCCTGTCACTGCTTTCGTACTGGCATACGCCATTGGCTGGTTCCGGTCTTGGCACTGTTCAGCAGTCAACCATTATTGTCAGCCCACTGGCTATTCTGGTCGGCCTGGTTTTACCTTTCACCCACACCATTCTCCGCCGTGATGTGCCGGATTATTCACCGGCCCTGATACTAGTCGGAGTATTCGGCATAGCGCTGACGACGGTCACCTGGCACGCCATGCGGGTGCAGAACAGCAACAGCCTGCAGGAAAGGGCCGAAGTTCTGGCCGATCAGCTACAAGCCTCCAGCGCCACTGCCTTCAATGATGACCTGGCACTCATTCGCAGACTCGCAGACCGCCAGCAGTTACTGACAGGCGTGCCTGAGGAAACCGAATGGACACGGGAGGTTCAGAGTTACCTGAACGATTTCCCGGAAATCCGTCTGGTGGGCATTCTGAACCCGAACAGAGAGCCAGTCAGCGTTCATTCCCGTGCCGGGCAATATCAGCAGTGGCTGGAGAGTTTTCTGAACACACCGGAAAACCAAAGCTGGCTGGAACATGTGATCCGCACAGGGATTCCCCACCTGAGCCCACCGGAACCGGATGAGACGGGGCGAATGTACGCCCTGATTGCGTCTCCATCAGAGGCAGTGGTCGGGCAAACCTGGATTATCCTCGCCATCATCGATCTGGAACAGGCCTATGGCAGCCTGTTCCAGCATTACGACGGGAATCTGAGCCTGAGGGTCTATTACAGCAGCACCCTGGTTTTCGACCTTTCTCCCGAACCATCCCGGGGCGAACGAATTCCTCTGGCAACACGCAATACCGAAGCGCATCACGACAGCCAGTGGCGCATTGAAGTCTACACGCGGGCAGGGGCACTGCCAGCCAACGTGCTGTTCCTGCCACCCCTGGTGCTGTTCAGCGGGCTGATACTCAGCTTCCTGATGATGCTCAGCCACCTGTTCTGGCAGGAATCGGAACGCCGTTCCCGCAGTCTCCGCAGGCTCAACAGCACAGTGAACGCCCATCTGTCCCGCGAGCGCTCCCTGCGGCATGCCAATGAGCGCATCATGGAGTTTTCCCGAGACATTCTGTGCTCGATCGATTCCCGGGGCCGGTTCATCTCCATCAACCCCGCCGCAGAAGATATCCTGGGCTACCGGCCGGACCAGCTTATCGGTGAACCCTACAATGTCCTGATTCCGGACCTGGACCGGGAAGCCACCGCAGAGGAATTGCGCAAACTCATGGCTGGTGAACGCCGGGTCAGCGATGGAGTCCGCAACCATCTGCGTCATCGGGACGGCCACATTGTAACCATGTCGTGGACGGCGGAATGGTCAGATGAAGACCAGGCCCTGTTTTGCGTGGGACGTGACATGACCGATCAGCTGGTGGCCGAAACCCTGATGCGGGAGCGGGAGCAGTTCTTCTCGTTATCCCCGGACATGTTCTGCATCGTTGACCTGAACAGCCACTTTTTCGAACTCAATAACGCTTTTGTGGATGTGCTTGGCTACGAGCGCGAAGAACTACTGGGCGCCTCCTACATGCAGCTGGTCCACAAAGAGGATCGGGCCAGAGTCGAGGAAGCTGTTGCCTTACTGATAGACGGGAAAACCATCAGAGATCTGCAGGTGCGGGTCATCAACCGGAATCACTCAGAGCACTGGCTGGAGCTCAGTGCCACTCTAAGCTCAGACGACCTGATCTATGTGGCGGCCCGCGATACCACGGAAATCCGCGACACCCAGGAAAAACTGCGGGAAAGTGAGCGACTACTGAAGATTGCCGAGAGGGCAGCCCATATCGGCGGCTGGGTGGTGGATGTAGACACGGGCGAGACCCGCTGGTCACATGCCATGTTCGATATCTTCGAGATGCCGGTTGGTGCAGTGCCGGCCCTTGAAGAGTCGCTGAAGTTCTATACTCCCGAGGGCAGGGAAACCATTACCCATGCCATGAACATGTGCATGCAGACGGGCATCCCCTTCGATGAAGAAATGCAGATCCGCACCCGGCTGGGCCGTTTACGGTGGGTGCGGGCAATCGGACAGGCGGTAAAGGATGAGGATGGCCGGATCGTGCAGATACAGGGCGGTCTGCAGGACATCACCGCCTCACACCAGGCCATGGAGCAGATCCGGCGATTTGCTGAACGCCAGGCCATCATCTTCGAGAGTATCACTGACGCCTTTTATACTCTCGATCGGGACTGGCGATTCACCTATGTCAACCAGCGCTCGGAGGAACTGCTGAAGGAGAGCCGTGATTCGCTTCTTGGCAGCACCCTCTGGGAGATGTTCCCGGCAGCAGAGGATAGCGAGATTGGTCGGCAATACCGACATGCCATGGAGACCGGTGAATCGGTATCATTCGAGGCCCATTACGCGCCTCTGGATGATTGGTTCGAAGTCAGCGCCTACCCTTCAGATGAAGGGCTGGCCGTTTACTATCGCAGCATCAACGAGCGTAAACAGGCACAACAGAAGCTGCAAGAAACCATGGGGGAACTGGAGCGCAGCAACCGCGAGCTTCAGGACTTCGCCTTTGTCGCCTCCCATGACCTCCAGGAGCCCCTGCGCAAAATTCAGGCTTTCTCGGACCGGCTACTGACCCGCTCCGACAACTTTGACCAGCAGGAGCAGGATTACCTGCAGCGGATGCAGTCTGCCGCCAGACGCATGCAGTCGCTGATCCAGGATCTGCTCACCTATTCCCGGGTGACAACCCGCGCAAAGCCATTAACCGTCTGCGACACCAACCGCGTTCTGGCCGAGGTACTGCAGGATATGGAAACGTCGATTGCCCGGGAGAATGCGGTTATCAATGCCAGACCACTGCCGGGCATTACCGGTGACGCCACCCAGATTCGCCAGGTCTTGCAGAATCTGCTGAGCAACGCCGTGAAGTTTCACGAGCCGGGCGAGAAGCCGGAGGTGTGGATCTACCCCGAATACAACTCAGAAGATCACTGGACACTGGTTATCAGTGACAACGGCGTGGGATTTGACAGCCGCTACGCTGAAAAGCTCTTCCAGCCATTCCAGCGGCTTCACAAACAGCCCTTCCCGGGATCCGGGATCGGCCTGGCCATCGTCAAGAAAATACTGGACCGGCACAACGCCACCGTAACCGTTGAGAGCGAAGTCGACCATGGAACGACTTTCCGCATTCACTTTCCAACCAGTAACAGTAAGCAAATGAAAGGAAACGTCAGTGACTGATCCGATACCACCACCGATCATTCTGATTGCCGAGGATGACCCGGACGACCGGCTCATGATGCAGGAAGCGTTTGCGGAACGCTGTATCGAATGTCGAACGTGCTTTGCTCACGATGGCATGCAGCTTATGCGTATCCTGCACGGCGAGGAGCAGCTACGGGATGGCCTCAGCAGGGCATCTTCACGCCCCGACCTTATTCTGCTCGACCTCAACATGCCACTCAAAGACGGCCGGCAGGCATTGCTGGAAATCAAGTCGGACGTCAGGCTGCGGGCAATCCCGACAATCGTCATGACTACCTCGGACAACGAGGATGACGTTCGCTACTGCTACGGCGCAGGTGCCAACGCCTACATAGTCAAACCATCAAGCTACTCAGGACTTCTGGACGTTGTTTCGTCGCTGACGAGCTACTGGACAGCGACGGTGACCCTGCCACGAAGACCGGAACGTTATGACCGAGATTGATCTCCTGCTGCGAATCCTGCTGATTGAAGATGATGAGGATGATTACCTGATCACCCGCGACCTGCTGCAGGACAGCAGCCCCGTGGACACCAGGCTGGACTGGGTGGACTCCTACAGTGAGGGCGTTACCGCGCTTGAGACAGGCGATTACTCGATCGCATTGGTCGATTTCCGCCTGGGCCCGGATTCCGGTATCGACCTCATTCAGGAAGCCCGCGCACAATCCATCTCCACACCCTTCATTCTGCTGACAGGCCAGGGAGACGATGAACTGGATGCTCGCGCGGTGGAGCTGGGAGCCGCAGATTATCTGGTCAAGGGAAGCCTTGATGGCCATACCCTCATCCGCAGCATCCGTTACGCCATCGACCGGGCCATGGCAACGGAAAGCCTGGCGACCAGCGAGAGTCATTACCGCCTGCTGTTCGAGAGCAATCCTGCGCCCATGTACCTAGTGGACCCGGATTCCCAGGCGCTGGTTTCCATGAATGAGGCTGCCCGGGCACTCTACGGGTACAGCAACGAAGACGTACAGGCTCTGACCCTGAACGAGCTCCGGGCTGCTGATTGCGCGCTGCCCAGGCTCTCATCAGAAGGCATTCTGCTAAGGGACGGAGGGGTTCTCAAGAGGCACCAGCGCCGCGACGGCGAGGAAATGATTGTGGAGGTGGTCAGTACCAGCATGACCATCAACCACCGCCCGCTGGAGGTCCAGATGATTACAGATGTGACCTCCCAGGTGGAGAACAGCCAGCAGCTACGGCTTTTCAAGCGCAGTATCGAGTCGAGCTCCAACGGTATCGTCATCACCGATGCCCGGCAGGAGGATCTGCCGGTGATCTACGTCAACAGGGCGTTTGAACGAATGACAGGTTACAGTTCGGAGGAAGTTCTCGGCAAAAACTGCCGTTTTCTGCAGGGTGGTAACTTTGACCTGAGTAATGAACAGGGGCTATCGGAAATAAGGCGGGGGCTGAAAAAAGGTACCGACATCTCCACAGTGCTGAGAAACTACCGCAAGGACGGTACGCCCTTCTGGAATGACCTGTACATCTCGCCAATGCGGGATGAGCAGGGAGAGATCACCCATTACATCGGTGTTCAGAACGACATCTCCGATCGTAAATCAGCAGAGCACGAGCTTGCATTCAATATCAGCCATGATGTGCTCACCGGGCTGCCAAACCGCACCCTTCTGGAAGACCGGCTGAGCCAGGCCTGCCAGTTATCCCGGCGCTACGGCCGGACCATCGCGCTGTTATTCATCGATCTGGACGGTTTCAAGCTGATCAACGACTCCCTCGGCCATCGCCTTGGCGACCAGCTGCTGATCGAAGTGGGCAGGCGCCTGAATGCACTGGTCCGTTCCGGCGACACCGTTGCCCGGATCAGCGGTGACGAGTTCATCATATTGCTGCCGGACCTGGCCCAGGCCGAGGATGCCATTATCATCGTGGAAACCGCCATTCATGAAATTGCCAGGCCCTATCACCTGGATGACGAAACCGTTCATCTCACTGCCAGTGTCGGCATATCCTTTACCGATGGCAACATTGAAAAGCCCATGGCACTGCTGCAACAGGCCGACCTGGCCATGTACCGCGCCAAGCAGCAGGGCCGCAACACCTATCAATGGTACTCTCAGGAATTCAACGAGGAAGCCAGCTACCGGGTTGCGCTGCGCAATGAGCTGCAGGATGCCATCGACCAGGAACAGCTTTCCGTCTACTACCAGCCGCTGATTGATGCCCGTACCGGACAGACCCGCAACATCGAGGCATTGGTTCGCTGGCAACACCCGACCCGGGGGCTGATCTCGCCGGGTGACTTTATTCCCCTGGCGGAAGATACCGGGCAGATCGTCGCGCTGGGCGAATGGGTTCTGAGAAAAGCCTGTCGCGATATGGTGCAGCTCCATTCCCGAGGATTCCGGCATTGTTCGATCTCGGTTAACGTTTCACCAATCCAGCTACGCAAGGAAGGCTTTACCAACACCGTCGTCGATGCGCTCAGGGTTTCCGGCCTTCCGCCGGAATGTCTGGAACTGGAGGTCGTCGAATCCGCCATACTTCTGGATACGGACCTGGTGATCGACACCCTCCACGCCATTCGCGAACTCGGGGTGCACATTGCCATTGACGATTTTGGAACCGGATTTTCCAGCCTCAGTTACATCAAGCTGCTACCCGCCAACAAGATCAAGATCGACCGTTCGTTCATCAAGGATGTCATCGAAAACAGGAGTGATGCCGCGATCACGCAAGGGGTCATTTCAATGGCCCACCACCTTGGCCTGGAGGTGGTCGCAGAAGGCGTAGAAACCGAAGCACACGCCACGTATCTGCGCAAGAATCATTGCGACCTCCTGCAGGGCTTCGCTTTTGCCCGGCCTATGCCATTCGATGAGCTGCTGGCGTTTCTGAATGCTCAGGCGTCGGGAAATACGTCAGGATCCGATTCCGATGACAGCAATGAGCATGAACGCACTCTGTTGTTGCTGGATGATGAGGAAAATATATTGCGGGCACTGACCCGGGTTCTGCGGCGCGATGGTTATCGCATACTGTCCACCACAAGCGTAAAAGAGGCATTCAGCCTGCTGGCATCGCACCAGGTGCAGGTGATTGTCTCGGACCAACGCATGCCGGAGATGTCCGGCACTGACTTTTTGAGCGAGGTAAAAGCCATCCATCCGGACACGGTCCGCATCGTGCTATCAGGGTATACCGACCTCAAGTCAGTCACCGACGCCATCAATGAGGGCGCCATCTACAAGTTCCTGACGAAGCCATGGGACGACCAGCAGATTCGCGAGCATATCCAGCAGGCGTTTCTCTATCACCGGGCCACCGTCAGTTGATCCCGCCCGCAGAGGAATGATCAACACCCTCTGGAGTTGAACACGGATTCGGAGTTAGACTTGGGGATTATGACAATAAGTTAGGAAGCGACAGAGTGCCGAATCTTGTCCGTATCGCACCCGGCGCATTGACCATTGGCAAGCCTTTACCCTGGACGGTCTACGATGCCGACGGCAATGTGCTGTTACGCCAGGGCTATGTAATACACAACGATACCCAACTGGAACAACTATTCGAGCGCGGCCGGTTCAAACCGCGCAAGATAGAACGCCCCCAGGAAGAAGAGAACGAGGATCTCCGCGTTCGCAATCCGTTTTCAGAATACCCGGCGTTGCTGCAGACACTGGAATCGACCATCAATGCCATTGGCGAACGGGATGAGAGTGCACTGAAGCGGGTGCTGAGCCTGTCACGGATCATTGACCAGATGTGCCAGGAGGCCCCGGAAGCCAGCCTGGCACTGGTGCACCTGTATTCCATTGAACCCACCATCCATGAGCAGATTCTGTTCTATGCCGTGCTCTGCCAGTTTACCGCACGCCGGTTCGGGCTTGATGCCAAGCGCACTGCCGTACTGATCAGTGCGGCGCTGACAGCCAACCTGGCACTGGTGCCGGTGGCCGACAAGCTCAATGCTTCGAACCGGGTGCTGACAGACGACCAGCGCGCGGTTATCCGCAAACACCCTGAGCGGAGCATCCAGGCGCTGAAAGACGCCAACATCACCAGCCCGCTATTGCTGAAAATCATCGCCCAGCATCACGAACAGGCAGACGGCTCAGGCTACCCCCAAGGACTCAGTGGCACCGATATCCGGGGAGAGGCGGAAATTCTCGCACTGGCGGAACGCTATATCGCGATGATTACCCGCCGCGCCTACCGTGACCGGATGAACGTTGAGGAGGCCCGCAAACTGATCACTTCGCTGGCCAACGGCAAGTTTCGGCCCGCGATTCCCCGCTCCCTGCTCTCTGTGCTTACCGATTACCCGCCGGGAACACTGGTAAGGCTCGCCAACAACGAGGTCGCCGTTGTGATAAGGCGCCCTCACCGGCATCGGGGGCCATTCGCCAAAGCAATCATCGGTCCGCGGGGGAATCGCTACAGCAGTTCCGTTGACCGTGACTGCAGCCTGCTGGAATTCAACATCAGGGATGTGGAGCAGCCCGAAGTAATGCCTTCCATGGACTTCGGGTTGCTCTGGGGGTTTCGCCAGGAAAACGCCGCTATTTCAGACCGAGAGCTTCAGCATGATGGTCCAGGTGATCATCAATGAACGAGGCGATGAAGAAATAGCTGTGGTCGTATCCCCGATGCATCCGCAGACTTATATGGTGGTGCACCTTTTCACAGGCCTCTGCCAGCGCATCGGGATTCAGCTGGCTGTCCAGAAACTCGTCTGCAGTGCCCTGGTCCACCAGAAGCGGTAACCGCTCTCTGGCAGAAGGGATCAGCAGGGTGGCATCCCACTCCTCCCAGGCCGCCGGATCATCACCCAGATAGCCGCTGAACGCTTTCTGGCCCCAGGGGGATTCGCTGGGATTGGCAATGGGGGCGAACGCGGACACCGATTTGTAGCGCCCCGGGTTCTTCAGTGCAGCAATCAGGGCCCCGTGTCCGCCCATGGAATGGCCACTGATACCGCGCTCTTCCGTCACCGGTAACTGGCCTTCCACCAGTTGCGGCAGTTCCTTGACCACATAATCGTACATCCGGTAGTGGGGCGCCCAGGGCTGACGAGTGGCATTTACGTAAAACCCGGCACCACTGCCGAAATCGTAACTGTCATGCTCACCGGGCAGGTCCAGGCCCCTGGGACTGGTATCCGGGCACACGATGGCCATGCCAAGCCGGGCGGCCTTCTTCTGGGCACCCGCCTTCTGCATGAAATTCTGGTCGGTGCAGGTAAGACCGGACAACCAGTACAGTGCCGGTACCGGGCGCGGGTTGGCGCCCACGGCGGCAGGGGGCAGGTAAACCGCAAACTCCATATCGCAGTCCAGTGCCGCCGAATGGTGCCGGTAGCGACGGTGTTCACCGTCAAAACAGACATTGGTGGAGAGCAGTTCCATGTTCACCTCTGAGTCTATGGACATTTCGCAGTCCGCGGACTACGCGTATTTTGGAACATCTATGCCATAACCGGCTTTGGCCAGCGCCGCAAGAATGGCGGTGCGGGTGACAATGCCGATCAGGCGGCCGTGGTCAACCACCGGATAAACCTTCGGTTTTCCGGCGCCCAGGTTCTGGGCCAGATCCACCACGGCCATTTCAGCAGAAATGGAAATCGGGTTGCGGAACATCACATCATCCACCGTGGGATCGCCCTCGCGATGGTAGTTACTGACCAGCAGGGCATGGATACAGTCCTGTTCGGAGATAAACCCGATTACCCCGCGGTGGTCATCCACCACCGGCAAGCCCGTAACATGGTTGTGGAGCAGCGTTTTAACCACTTTGGTTAATGGCGTACCACAGCGGATGGGCTCAATGTGATTCCACATGACATCAGCTACTTTCAACGATTCCATTGGCAGGCTCCCTGACCAGCAATATTGCGGACACTTTCCCCTATAACCATAGGCAATCAGGGCGAAAACTGGAAGTATAAACCCTGCAACTGCCATCTCATTTCCTGCACCGAAAAACAGTCATTGAGCCTGGCGCGGCCATTGCGCCATTGTTTCAAAACCAATGGCGGCAAATTGTGGTAACAGGGGTTCGGGAAGGTCATGTCCCATTCCCGCGATCATTTCAATTCGGGCATGGGGCATCAGGTAGGCCAGCTGTTCTGCCGCTACTGGCCGCACCAGTGGATCATCCCTGCCGTGGATTACCGATACCGGCACCCGGATACGGCGTGTCGCCGATGACAGACTGCCCGTGGCAAGAATGGCGCGGGTCTGCCTCAGGATTCCCGCCGGATGATAACTGCGCCGGTAATCCCTCACGATCCGGTCCCGCACTTCCTGTTCACGCGGCGGGAACCCCGGGCTCTGGATGGCTTTCCAGAAGTCCAGAGAGCGGGCCACTACCGATGCCTCATCATGCCCTTTCGCACCGATGCCCGCCAGGCGCCAGATAAGCTGCGACCTGGGCATGGGTAAACGCGGGCTGTTGGTGGATGTCATGATCAGAGTCGCTGAGCGCACGCGCTCGGGATGGTTGGCTGCCACCAACTGGCTGATCATACCTCCCATGGACACACCGACCAGATGGGCACTGCCAAGGGCCAGGGCGTCCATTACCTCGCATACGTCGTCAGCCATGTTGTGAAGGGTATAGGGCGCCGGGATTGGCAATCCCATACGATGCCTTGCCATGACTGCAACCGGGTGCCCTTCCAGCCGATCTTTGAGATGGGAAGACAGGCCGATATCCCGGTTATCAAACCGAATAACCCGATAACCTTCGCTGACGTACTCGTCCAGCAAGGCCTCTGGCCAGAGTGTCATCTGCGCCCCGAGGCCCATGACAAAAATGACCGGCTCGCCATCAGGATTACCGCGGGTTTCCACGCAAAAGGAAAGGTTGTCAGCCTGAATATGAAAGCTTTCGGGCATGAATGAGACTCCTGATAAACCAGGCTACAGCTTAACCTGACCGCCGCCGGATCCAATAGCTTTTAGGCACGACAGGGCCTCAGAATCGCGAATTCTTGGTCGCTGATATTTACAGCTGAGAATAAACGTCTAGACTCAACGGGTTATACGCTTACGCGGCGCGGAAACAGTCGGTTTATTCTCGCAGCGGGCGTCTTCAAACCATGGCAAAAAAGGGAGATTCCCATGGAAGCCTTTGAGTCTTTTGTAAGCAGTATTAACGGACTGGTATGGGGCCCACCCATGCTGGTGATGATTCTTGGTGTCGGGCTGTTTCTCAGCATTGGTCTTAAGCTGATGCCGGTATTGAAACTGCGGGCCGGTTTCCGACTGATGTGGAAGGGCCGTACCGGTGCCGAATCCGAAGGTGAGATACCGCCCTTTCAGGCCCTGATGACCGCACTGTCAGCAACGGTTGGCACCGGTAATATCGCCGGTGTTGCAACCGCGGTTTTCCTGGGCGGGCCCGGCGCGCTGTTCTGGATGTGGCTGACAGCGCTGGTGGGTATGGCCACTAAGTACTCCGAAGCGGTGCTGGCAGTGCGTTTCCGTGAAGTGGATGAGCGCGGCGCCCATGTGGGTGGCCCCATGTACTACATCCGCAACGGGTTGGGTAAAAAGTGGGCCTGGCTGGGCGTGTTGTTTGCCGTATTCGCCGCTGTGGCGGCTTTTGGCATAGGGAACACCGTGCAGGCCAACTCCGTCGCGGATGTTCTGGAGTCCAACTTCCAGCTCCCGCACTGGGCAACGGGGCTCATACTGATGGTACTGGTGGGCCTGGTATTGATCGGCGGTATTAAACGCATCGGCCAGGTGGCGAGTGCCCTGGTACCCTTTATGGCCATCGCCTATGTACTGGTGGGCCTGGTGGTACTGGCCATTAATGCCAACCAGCTGCCAAGTGCCATTGCCATGGTATTCACCCATGCCTTCAGCCCGGTGGCTGCCGAGGGAGGCTTTGCAGGCGCTGCCGTATGGGCTGCCATCCGCTTCGGTGTGGCCAGGGGCATTTTCTCCAACGAGGCCGGCCTGGGCTCAGCACCCATCGCCCATGCGGCTGCGCAGACCAAGAGCCCGATCAATCAGGGTATGGTTGCGATGCTGGGCACCTTTATTGACACCATTATCGTGTGCAGTATCACTGGCCTTGTCATCATCAGCTCTGGCGCCTGGACGTCCGGCGAAACCGGCGCCGCTCTGACCTCGCTGGCGTTTGAGACCGGGCTGCCAGGATTCGGCAATTACGTTGTCGCCATTTCCCTGGCAATCTTTGCCTTTACCACTATTATCGGCTGGTCCTTCTATGGCGAGCGATGTATCGAATTCCTGTTCGGTGTGAAAGCCATCGTGCCTTACCGGGTTATCTGGATTCTGGCGATCCCGGTGGGCGCCACCATTAATCTGGGCCTGATCTGGCTGATTGCCGACACCCTCAACGCCATGATGGCACTACCGAACCTGGTGGCCCTGCTGTTACTGAGCCCCGTTGTGTTCAAGCTGACGCGGGAGCATTTCGAAAAAGAACGCTCCGTCGGCACGAGCTGATAGCTGGCAGGTGGCGAAGGGGCGGAATACCTGCCCTTGGTTTTTCCTCCCTTCGTCACCATAGTGTGTTGCATGAAATTATTTTTTGCCGGCGTTCTATCGGGCCGGAATCTGGTAACACCAAAGGAGGACATACCATGAGTTTACGTCTTGGAGATACCGCACCTGATTTTGAACAGGATTCCAGTGAAGGCGTCATTCGTTTCCACGAGTGGCTGGGAGACAACTGGGGCATCCTGTTTTCGCACCCGGCAGACTTTACCCCTGTCTGCACCACCGAACTGGGGCTGACTGCGAAACTGAAGGACGAATTCGCCAAGCGTAACGTCAAGGCCATCGCCCTGAGCGTTGATCCGGTGGATTCTCACAAAGAATGGATCAAGGATATCAACGAGACCCAGGGTTGCTCGGTGAACTTCCCGATCATTGCCGATAAGGACCGCAAGGTATCCGAATTGTATGACATGATTCACCCCGAGGCTGACAGCAGCCTCACAGTTCGCTCACTGTTCTTGATCGACCCGAACAAGAAAGTTCGCCTGACGATCACCTACCCGGCCAGCACCGGTCGTAACTTCAACGAAGTATTGCGGGTAATCGATTCGTTGCAGATGACTGACGAGCACAAGGTGGCCACCCCGGGCAATTGGGAAGCCGGCGACGATGTAGTCATCGTGCCGTCACTTCAGGACGAAGACGAGATCAAGGAACGCTTCCCGAAAGGCTACAAGGCGGTGAAATCCTATCTGCGGATGACGCCGGATCCGCGCTCCAACTGGAGCGGTAACTGATCAAGAATCCTTGATCTGCAGAAACAGAAAAGCCGGGCACGCCCGGCTTTTCTGTTTACAGCCCCATTCAGAATGCCGGAACCACGGCTCCTTCGTAGTTCTCTTCGATGAACTTTTTCACGTCTTCAGACGTCAGGGCATCGGCAAGCTTGCGGATTGCCTCTTCATCAGCACGATCTTCGTGGACCACCAGAATGTTCACGTAGGGTGACTCTGCGCCTTCAATCACCAGCGCGTCATCCGTCGGATTCAGGCCCGCTTCCAGTGCGTAGTTGGTGTTGATCAACGCCAGATCCACCTGGTTCAGGATGCGCGGCAGGGTTGCGGCTTCAAGTTCCTTGAACTCCAGGTTCTTGGGGTTATCGGCAATATCGCGGGGTGTGGCGGTGATCTTGCTGTCATCCTTCAGGGTGATCAGTCCGGCTTCCTGCAGCAGCAACAGGGCGCGGCCGCCGTTGGTCGGGTCGTTGGGGATGGCAACGGTTGCGCCATCTTCAAGCTCTTCCAGCGAGTCGATTTTGCTGGAATAGGCGCCGAAGGGTTCTACGTGAACGCCAGTAACGCTGACCAGGTTGGTGCCTTTGCCATCATTGAACTCATCCAGGTACGGCTGGTGCTGGAAGAAGTTGGCATCCATCCGCTTCTGATCCACTTGTACGTTCGGCTGCACATAATCGGTGAATACTTTCACGTCCAGCTCGACATCCTGTTCTGCCAGTTTCGGCTTTACGAATTCCAGGATTTCAGCGTGGGGTACCGGGGTGGCGGCTACTGACAGTTCTTCAGCGGACACTGCGCCAGAAAACGTTGCGGCCGCAGCCAGAGCTACCAGGGTCTTCTTGAAGTTCATAAGCATGTTCTCCTGTTGTTTAAATAATCATTCAGAACTCGGAAGCCAGCAAAAATTCCGGGCCCGTGGCGGGCAAGCCCTTCCGAAAACGTGGAGCGCCAGGGATGGCGCGACCGAGCCCTACAAGGACGTATTTACGGGCGTTTTTCGGAAGGGCTTGCCCGCCATGGGCCTGCATCCAGGCTGGCCTATCTGCGGCTGAAATATAAGACAAGCCGATCGCCAGCCATTTGCAACAACTGTACGAAAATAACCAGTAACGCGACGGTGATCACCATTACATCGGTCTGGAACCGTTGGTAGCCGAAACGGATGGCCAGGTCGCCCAGGCCACCACCGCCCACGACGCCAGACATCGCAGCGTAAGAAACCAGCGTAATCGCCGTTACGGTAATACCGGCAATGATGCCCGGCAGTGCCTCTGGCAGCAAAGCTCCAAATACGATCTGTTTAACCGTGGCGCCCATCGCCTGAGTGGCTTCGATAATGCCCCGGTCTACCTCCCGCAGGGAGGTCTCCACCAGGCGGGCAAAGAATGGCGCACCACCGGCGACAAGGGGCGGAATTGCTCCGGCCACGCCCAGTGAGGTGCCGATCAGCATGACGGTGAACGGGATCATCACGATCAGCAGGATGATAAAGGGCACCGAGCGTAGCACGTTTACCACAAACGACAGCACTGCATAGGCTAGTGGTTGCTCAAGCAGCTGCCGTTTGCCGAACAGGAACAGCAATACCCCAAGCGGCAGGCCGATCAGGACGCTGAACAGCAGGGACATGCCCACCATCACCAGAGTGTCCCAGCTGGCCCAGCCTATTTCGGTCCAGTCCACGTTAGTGAGCAAACTCTCCATCAGGGTTTCCATCAGCGCAGCACCTCCACGTGGACATCGGCGGCTTTCAGGGCCTGCATGGCGGTATCGAGGTCGCCGCCTACCAGTGACAGGGTCAACTGGCCGTAGGGAGTGTCCTTGATGTGATCAATGCGGCCCGACAGGATACTGAAATCCACGCCGGATTCCCGCGCGACGCTTCCCAACAAGGGCGTGTAGGTGGACTGCCCACGGAAGGTCAGGCGCAGGATTCGTCCCGGTGCCTGCTCCAGGTCCTGCTGCATCTCTTCGCGGTCGATGTTTTCACTCTCGAAGACGAAATCCCGTGTCGTCGGATGTTTCGGGTGCAGGAAGACGTCGCTGACGGCACCCATTTCCACGACTTCGCCGGCATCCATTACCGCTACCCGGTCGCAGACACGGCGTACTACGTCCATCTCGTGTGTGATCAGGACAATGGTCAGGCCCAGTTCGCGGTTGATGTCTGCTAGCAGCTTTAGCACAGACTGGGTGGTTTGCGGGTCCAGGGCACTGGTCGCTTCGTCACACAGCAAAATGGTGGGCCGGCATGCGAGAGCGCGGGCAATACCCACGCGCTGCTTCTGGCCTCCGGAAAGCTGTGACGGGTACTTGTTGGCCTGGTCCGCCAGGCTGACCCGTTTCAACAGTTCGTCCACCCGGTCACGGATTTCCGTGCGGGAATAGATGCCGGCCAACTTCATGGGAAAGGCTATGTTGTCGGCCACGGTTTTCGACGACAGCAGATTGAAATGCTGGAAAATCATGCCCACCTTGCGGCGAAATGCGCGCAGTTCACTGGCGCTGTAGGCGGTGATGTTTTCGTCGTCGATGAGGATGCGGCCGCCTGTCGGAGGTTCCAACAGGTTGATCAGGCGCACGAGGGTGGATTTACCCGCGCCGGAATGGCCAACGATACCGAACACCTCGCCGGTTTCGATGGTCATACTGGTGGCGTGCAACGCGGGGATCGCCCGCCCGCCTACCTGGTAAGACTTTTCTACCTGGTCAAATACAATCACAGCTTAGCCTTGTCAGCGCCTTTTGGGTGCAGCGTTAGAGCGCGCGATTATAAACCAATCCGCCAGCAAACCCGAATCGGCGGCCTTGGTATATCCCCTTACACCATCCACCACCTGACATGGGCCCCATTACTGAACTAAACTCACCCTTCAAAGATACCTTTTAATCCTCCTTTCCGAGGCGCACGATATTTTGACGATAAAAACCGAGACTCCGCCCTCAAGGATGAACTCTACCCAGGCATGGGTGACCTATCTGAGCAAGGTTGAATTGCCGGTATTGGCCAACACGCTCCGCAGAATTGATGAACTTACCGACAGCAGTAACAGCACCGTCAATGAACTGGCCAATGTCATCCTCAATGACGCCCAGCTCACCTCCCAGGTCCTGCGGCTTTCCAACACGGTGTTCTACAACCAGACCCGCACCCAGGTAAGCACCGTGAGCCGTGCCATTACCCTGATCGGTTTTGATGCCGTTAAATCCATGGCCATCTCTTCGTTGATTGTGGACTCCCTGCTCAAACGCAACGACCGCCCCCATCTGCTCCGCTGCCTGGCCCGGGCCATTCACGCTGCCGTTCAGGCCCGGTGCCTGCTGCCAAGGCGCAACGAGCACGCGCTGGAGGAGGTTTTCATCGGTGCGTTGCTGATGAATATCGGCGAACTGGCCTTCTGGTCTTGTGAAACCGACCAGGCCAGTGAACTGGAAGCGAAACTCCATAACGGGGAGCCGCCAGTGGAGGCTCAGAAGGCCGTATTGCACACTACGTTTACCGAGATCACCCGGGGCCTGGTTGAGGCCTGGTCCCTGGGCCCTTTCATCAGGGAAGTGGTCGCTCCGGGCCAGGCCAATTCAAAAGCGGCCAGCCTGGTACGCCATTCCGTTGAGATGGCGAAGCTGTCCGAGAACGGATGGCACGGCAAGGAAATGGAATCGATGGTGGAGGCGCTGGGCGCCGACATCGGTGAAAACCCGGCTGCCGTCCGGGATCAGCTCAAGCTCAATGCCGGTGAGGCCGCCCGGGTGGCGGTATCGCTGGGCATACCCCAGGTCACCGCGCTGATGCCCGGCAGCCAATCGGACAGTGGCGAGGAGGCAGCGCATGCTCCCGAGGTAGACCCGGTTCTGCAACTCCAGATTCTGAGAGACCTGACACACAGCCTGACCGACAAGCCGGATATCAACGAAATCTGTCAGCTGGTCATCGAGGGCATACACCGGGCTGTGGGAATGCAACGGGTTGTGTTACTGATGAGCGACCGCAGCGGGTTGCAGCTCATTCCCCGCAAAATGGGGGGAAAAGGTACTGAAAGCTGGAAAGAAAACTTCACCATACGAAAGGATGGCACAGGTCCCCTGGGCACACTGTTGCCCCATGCCAGCTGTCATGTGTACCAGCCCGAACCAGGGACGAAGGCCGTCACCTATGATCGATGGCTTGGCAATGTCCCGGCGCTAGTCGGCCCCCTGAAAGCAAAAGGCCGGATTATAGGCATATTTTACGCAGACAATGCAGCAGCCGACTACGTGCCGTCGGACGATCAGCTATCAGCGTTCGGTCATTTCGTCCAGAATGCCCAGCTGTGCATTACGCTGCTGTCCAGTAGCTGATCAGTGCAGGGCCCGAAGCTGTCGCGGATACAACGCCGCACTGACTTCAGGCTCTTCCAGCAGATCTGCCAGCTCCATATCCACTTCGGTTTCCTGACCTTCGTCCGGCAGTGGCTCAAACAGGGTGTTGAGCCATGACGTAACCGAAGGCGCCTCGTCGCGGCCGTACTCGGTAGACAGCGCCTTGATCCGGCGGAAGCCGATGATCCTCTGGTGCTTGGGATCACGGATCTGCTCAAAGCCGCGCCAGTAAATCCGGTCGCGGGTATGCAGTTGCACAAACAGCGTGTCAATGGGCTCGGCCGGGTCTTCACCCCGCACCGGTTCATCATCGGTATCTTCTACAGCGCTGGCGTGCTCTGACCCTGCATCAGCTTTCGCCGGCTTTTTGTTGCGGATGGTGGTCCACGCCGGATAGAGCACGGCCACCGCGTCGGCTTCCACATGCTCTCGGGCGGCGCGGAGGATCAGTCCCCAGCGGGCCTTGTCGGCATCGGTTTCAAGAGAGTTAATGGGCAAGTCGTAGCTTTGTTCACTGGACAGAACGATGGCCATCATCGGGGCATCAAGTTCCCCCATGGCCTCGGCCTGTGCTACAGACACCAGTTCGTCGATTGCCATCGGTTGGTTCATAATACGCTCGCCTCCTCGATGCCATCAGGGTCGTTCAGGGAGAAAGGGTTCTCCCTGACTCACAGCATAGCCTGTTACTGCCTCAAAGATAAACGTGGATGCGGTGATCGCGGATCACAATACGTCATTTATTGTTTCAAAGCGTAGCCTCAGGCCATCGCCTCCAGCCCCTCGTAACGACCAAACCAGGGACTGGCTTCTTCCAGTTGTGCCGCAAGTTGCAGCAGCGTGCCTTCGTGACCATGAGGCGCTCCGAACTGAACCCCGACTGGCAGGCCGGAGGCTGTCCAGTGCATGGGCACTGACATGGCCGGTGTTCCGGTCAGATTCGCCAGTTGGGTAAAGGGCGTGCGGGCCAGACTCTCCAGAGCCATCTGGTCGACCTGCCCGCTGCGATGCACCAGTTTACCAGCCTTGAGCATCAGCATCAGGCGTGCTGCCACCTGAAGGTGACCAGGAGTATCCAGCTCACCAATTCTGGCCGGCAGTTGTCCAGCCGTGGGGCACAAGTACATGTCGTAGCCCTGAAAGAATGCTCCGAGCGCACGGGCAAAGTCGTTCCACTGCTGGCGCCGACGAACATAATCCGGCAGTGGCATGGTTCTGCCGAGCATGGCAAGCAGCCGGGTATCCAGCTCAAAGTCTTCATCCCGGGCACCGAACTCGGCCTTTGCCCTGTCCATCAGTGTCGATACTTCACCGAAATAGATGCCCAGATAACAACGGGCCAGCGCCATGCCGTCAAACTCCGGACGGGCGTATTCCACCCGGTGCCCCAGCGCCTCAAGCACCCGGGCGGTGTCCTCAACAGCATCCACGCACTCTCTTGCCACGTCGGTATCATACGGCGAGGACGTAAACACACCGATCCTCAGGCGGCGGGGCGCCTGCTGCATCAATTCTGCATAGGGGGCTGTCGGGGGTGCGATTATAAACGGGTCCCCGACAGCGGGACCCGACAGCACGTCGAGCATGGCCGCACTGTCGCGCACGGTACGCGTCACCACATGGTCGGTTGAGGCACCGGTCCAGGCCTCTCCTGTGAATGGACCGGAGGAAATCCGGCCACGGGAGGGCTTGAGCCCGAACAAACCGTTATAGGCCGCCGGAATACGTATGGATCCGCCACCATCATTGGCACCTGCCATGGGTACGACCCCTGCAGCCACCGCCGCCCCGGAGCCACCGCTTGACCCACCGGGCGTGAGGTCGGTGTTCCAGGGATTGCGCGATGCCCCCCAGAGTTTTGACTCGGTGACCGCCTTCAACCCGAACTCCGGAGTAGCGGTACGGCCAAGAAACACCAGACCACCGGAACGGGCACGCCGAACATATTCCGAATCCTTTGGCGCGACGTTGTTTTTCAGGCCGTGGCTGCCAAATGTGCAGGGGTGACCCTGTTGTTCCTGGGACAGATCTTTTAGCAGCATGGGAACGCCGGAAAATGTACCATCAGGTTGATAAGCCTGGCCCAGCGCTTCAGAGAACTGTGGGTAGCAGATGGCGTTGAGCTTGCCGTTCACAGCTGCCGCGCGCTCAATGGCAGCCTCACAGACTTCCCGGGCTGACACTTCCTTGCGGCGAATCAGGTCGGCAAGCGCTACCGCATCGTACCGGAGGTATTCGGATTGCTTCATGATCGATTCCGTTTGTTATTCTGAATTCTGGAGATTGAGGGAACTATCGCTTATGAACAAGAGTCCCAGGCGTCGTTTCACAGCTGTCGCTTTCATGGTTACATTCATTATCGCTCCAAATCTGTGCGCCAGCGAACAACCTCCCGAGCCGGCGGAGAACTGGACGAGTATCGTCCGCAGCTCACCCTACTGGGTAAGCCAGGGGGTCTACGAAAACATGACTACCATCCGCCACTGGGTATTGAAAGAGTCCGGATATTGCTCTGATACGAACCGGCATATTCTGTTTGACATGCGTGGTCAGTTCCTTGGCTATATTGAGGATGGGAACCGTCGCGAAGTGACCCAGGAGCGCCTGAACGACACCCGGCGCCGTCTCGCCGCCAGCGGCCGTGCGGATAGCTGGGCAGAGGGCGGCGCGGGAACAACCGGCTATCCTTTTGCCCTGGCCTGCAACCAGCCCCACGTCAATCTGGACGAAGCCGTGGCCCGCTATCTCGGCACCCTTCCCACCGAGCTTATCTGGGGTGCCTGGGATGACCTTGCATTTGCCAGCCAGGAGAAACCCGAACCCCTCCACGATGCACTGATGTATGTCTATGACACACGCCTGCAACAGCAACGAAACAGCTTGCCGGCCACTCTGCCCAAATACCTCGCCGGTCAGGTACTGATTGAAAGCAGCGGCCAGCAACGGGCTCATTCTGCCGCCGATGCAAAAGGTATCCTGCAGCTGTCGCCTTCGGCACTCAATGATTGTCAGATCAAACCCGCCAACCACTGGCACAGACTGGCCCAGATCGACTGTGCCCTGAGGTTGATGAGCCAGAATGCCCGCAACCTGGAAGAGCCGTTCAATCAGCGTTTCGGGCATCTGCCCGAAGACAAACGTGACCAGCTGTTTACCCTGCTGCTGGTACAGGCCTACCACGGCGGTGCGGGCCGGGTAAGAGCACTGCTGAACGATGAAACCCTGTCGAAACCCGCTGCCTATTTTGCCGGGCAGCACGAGAATTTCAGCGCCGGCGATATCGCTTTCGGAATGGTGTTTCACAACCTGGGACGAGATCGCTTCGGCCTGGCTTCGCTGTATTATGTGGCGGACGTTCAACTGGCCACGCAGGCGCTGTGCAGAACAGCACGCCTTGGCGACACGGCTTTCTGCCAATAGCAACGGGAGCACCTGTTGGAACTGACCCTGATACCCGAAGGCCTGACCGCCACTACCGCGGCCATTCTGTTACTGTCTTCCGTCATAACCTCAATGATCACCGCCAGCCTCGGAGCTGGTGGTGGCGTTCTGTTACTGGTGCTGATGGCGTTCTGGATTCCGCCAGCGGCGATCATCCCCGTGCACGGCATGATCCAGCTTGGTTCCAACGCCGGACGGGCAAGCCTCACCTGGCGCCACACCGACTGGAAAGCCATCGCCGCTTTCGCACCCGGCGTGCTGGTGGGCGCAGCCCTGGGTGCCTGGGTGCTGGTCGATCTGCCAACCTATCTCTGGCAACTGACCATTGGCGTGTTTGTGCTTTACCTCTGTTGGGGGCCGGCTCTGCCCCGGGGCGTATTTGGCAGTACCGGGATATTTCTGGCCTCGGGCCTTACCAGCTTCGTGTCCCTGTTCGTGGGCGCAACCGGCCCGCTGGTCGCTTCCTTCATCAAGCAGATGCACAGCGACCGCTTTGCCACCGTGGCCACCTTTGCCACAGCCATGACGCTCCAGCATGCTCCAAAAGCACTGGTTTTCGGGCTTGCCGGTTTCATGTTCCGGGAATGGGTGCTGTTCATCCTGGCAATGATTGCTTTCGGTTTCGCAGGCACCTGGCTGGGGCTTCATGTACTCAGGTCCATGAGTAACCGGCACTTCGCCCGCATCTTCAACATTCTGCTGACGCTGCTGGCCTTGCGGCTGCTATGGCAGGCCGGAGGCTCTGCGGGCTGGTGGTAACGCCGGCTTCGACCTGTGATCAGGCCAGACTCTCCTGTGGAGGTAGGGGGACCGTTAACACCTGATTACGGCCACCGGCCTTTTCCTGGGGCGTTACCATGCTTGCAAATTCAATGATAATCGTTATTATTTAGATCTATTTTATTAATTGAGGTTCTCAGATGTCAGAATCACTGCTCGCCGACGCCACAGGAATAAGTACCGGCCCGGTCAGTCAGCTGATGGCGATGGGCGGCCCGGTAATGATGGTTTTGCTGGCCATTGCAGTAGCGGGCATCGTCACCTTTGTTTACCTCATGTTGTATGGCGCTTTTTTTGCGCCCAGATTCACCACGAAACTTAAAAACGGCATTAAGGTTTGGCAACAGAAGCCGGTCAGGGAGGTGCCGGATCAGCTGCAACAGACGACCAGCCGTTATAGCCGTCTGAATCCGCTGCATCATCTGATAACCAACACCATGCACTCCCGCCTGCAAGGCTCTGATCCACAACAGATACGGGAATTCGTCGCCAGAGATGCCCATACCGCCCTGGAGCCGTTCGAGGCGCCACTCAAGATCATTGAGGTGATCGCCGCACTGGCGCCGCTACTGGGCCTGCTGGGCACAGTAATGGGTATGATGGAGGCCTTCAGCGCCATGGCCGCCACCGAAGGGCGGGCCAACGCTTCCCAGCTGAGCGGAGGCATATACGAGGCCCTCACCACAACCGCCGCGGGCCTGGTTATTGCCATCCCGTTCGCCGCCCTTGCCGCCTGGATTGAATTCCGTCTCAGACGAATCCAGAAAACCATCAATGGCGCCCTGGTTTCGGTAATGGCGGTGCCGATAGCAACGGCCGACAGCCAGGATGCTCCGGAAAGCGTCGCGGCCACAGCGGATGATTCCGATACAGACCGTCGTTTCGCGGAGTATTCCGTCACCGGACAGCAGGGCCGGCTGGCCAATGCAACTGGTTGAACCCAGACCGGCACGGCCGGTTCCCATCCGTATTACTCCGCTGATCGATGTTGTTTTTATCCTGCTCGTGTTCTTCATGCTCACCAGTCGCTTGCTGCCCGTCAGTTTCATGGAACTGAGCAACAGCACCGGCGATACCAGCCCGGTCACTGGCGAACCCGTGCCGGAAGTAACGGTTGAGCGAGACGGCCAGGCAACCTGGCAGGGAGAAACGTACGATATCGAGGCGCTCGTGGGCGAACTGAAGGCCAGTGGCATTGGGGAAATCAACCTGGTAACCGCATCAGCCACACGCCTGACAGATTTTACCACCGCCTACAGCCAGTTTTCGGACAGCGGCATTACCACCCACTGGAAACGCTCATCATCGCCCGCGGAGCAACCATGAGCGATCTTGTACCACCACCGGTGACATCCGGTAAGTCCCTTATGGAGCGGTTGGAAGATGCCTTGCTGCCGCTCATCAACCTGGTGTTCCTGTTGCTGATGTTTTTCATCGTGGCGGGTCAGCTTTCCGATACGCCACTACCGGACCTTCCCGGCACCACGGATCAGGCGGGCAACGAGCAACCCCATGCAGATCTGGTTGTAACTGCCGACGGGGAGTGGCGGGTCGATGGACAGCCCTTCAGTGCGGAGGGCCTTCCGGACGCGTTACCGGCTCCGGATAACGAATCTCCCCTTAAAATTGCCGCCGGGCAGGAAACCGCCATGGATGACCTGGAAGCCTTGCTTCAGGTGCTTGAGGACATCGGCTACGGGGAAGTCATGCTGCTGACGGAGCCTGCCAGCTGATGGGTGCCAGCAGAACTGTTCGAATACTCTTACTGAGCATTGCCGTTATCATTACCGCCACAGCCCTGGTAATCGCGGCGCCGGACCGGGTGCCCGAACTGAAACCGCTGGGCGAGTCAGCTGTCAACTCAGCGCCGGCAGTCCGGATATCACTGGCAGGTGCAAGGAAACCCACGGAACCCGAAAAAACGGAACCAGAGGCTCAGGAGCAAAAACCGGAGCCGGAACCTGAGCCCGAACCGGAACCCGAGCCAGAACCGGAGCCTGAGCCTGAGCCTGAGCCTGAGCCTGAGCCTGAGCCTGAGCCTGAGCCTGAGCCTGAGCCTGAGCCTGAGCCTGAGCCTGAAGTAGTCGAGCAGGTTGCCGAGGCCAATACAACCGAAAGCGAGAACAGTTCA
>NZ_JAWLDU010000001.1:151813-154198 GCF_041686475.1 Marinobacter sp. | reverse complement strand
AAAACCCTGATATCTGAAATGTGTTGTAAGCGTTGAAACAGGCCCGTATCAGCCCTGCTTGTCCTGCCAGATTTTTTCCCAGGCCAGTGCCGTGCCGACGATGGTATCCAGATCGTCGTAATCCGGTTGCCAGCCAAGAACCTGTTTGATGCGCGAATTGTCTGCCATCAGCGCAGCAGGATCCCCTGCCCTGCGGCCGGTTTCCTGCACCGGAAAGTCGTTGCCCGACTTGCGCTTTACCACGTCTATGACTTCACGCACCGTAAACCCGCGCCCGTAGCCGCAGTTCAGAACACGGGAGTCGCCACCGCCTGCCATATAATCCAGCGCCATGACATGGGCCTTGGCCAGGTCTTCCACGTGGATGTAATCGCGGATGCAGGTGCCGTCACGGGTGTCGTAATCGGTGCCGAATACGCTCATGCCATCGCGCTTTCCGATGACACACTCACAGGCCACCTTGATCAGATGAGTGGCTTCAGGCGTTGCCTGGCCCAGCAAACCATCCGGATTAGCGCCGGCCACATTAAAGTAACGCAGAATAACGTAATTCAGGGACGATGCGGCCGCCAGGTCCATGATCATCCGTTCGCTCATCATCTTGGATGCGCCATAGGGGTTGATCGGAGCCAGGGGGAGATCTTCCGTCAGGACGGTTTCTTCCGGCATGCCATAGACCGCCGCCGTGGAGGAAAACACCATATGGGGAACCTGGTGATCCTCGACGGCTTTCAACAGATTCAGCGTATTGCGGGTGTTGTTGCTGTAATACTTGAGGGGATTCTCCACCGACTCCGGTACCACGATATTGGCCGCGAAATGCAGAACGGCATCGAATCGATGCTGGCTGAAAAGGTCGGCGATGGCCTTTTCGTCGGCAAGATCGCCAACCACCAGCTCACCACGGGTGACCGCCCAGCGATAACCGGTGGACAGGTTGTCGAATACTATGATGTCGTGCCCGGCCTGACCCAATTGCCTGACTACATGACTGCCTATATAGCCGGCTCCGCCGGTCACCAGAACTTTCATGATCGATGTTCACTCCTTCCCTGAAACCAATTGCCTCCGGCGCCGGCTGTCGGCCCGCCGCCGTGCGAAAAACTCACTGATAATACCGCTGCACTGGATGGCCAGAACGCCACCTGCGGATTCAACACGCCAGTTCAGATGATCCTCTTCCAGCGTCTGTCGGGCGGACACCACGGCGCCGGCTTTCGGTTCGGTAGTGCCGAACACCAGACGACTGACACGGCTATGCACAATAGCGCCCACACACATGGTACAAGGCTCAAGGGTGACGTAAAGCGTGGCACCCGGCAACCGGTAATTTCCGACACGGCGGGCGGCGTCCCGCAGGGCACGCATCTCAGCATGGGCAGTAGGATCGCACCCGCTGATCGGCGCATTAAAACCTGCGCCGATTTCTTTGCCATCAAGTACCACCACCGCCCCCACCGGAACCTCTCCGGCAGCCGCAGCCTGCCCTGCCAGCTGCAGGGCCCGGCCCATCCAGGCTTCATCTTCACGGTTGTCAGTCATGCATTCCTGTCAAATTTATACGGGCGATAATTTTCCCCTTTCTACACCCCGCATTCAAGCGGGTACGGGACAGGTCAGCGTTTTAATGTGATTGGCTGCTTGAGCTCAAAGGTTAAAAGGTCAAGAGGTGGGGGGCGCTATCAAACAGTCGCTGGTATGCCTGAACCCTGAGCAGAAGTGGAACATCGGATTTGGTGGCACAAAGAGGTCTATCTATTCTGCTACGCAGAGGACTTCCCCGGGCTTCAGCCCGGGGACGTTCGCGGAATCCGACGGCTCTACGGAATCGGTGCCAAGGGCAGTCAACCTGCCGACGGCCTCGACTCCCACCGGATCAAACCAGCACTCTGACGTGCCTCAGAAGTTGTAACCCAGACCGACTGTATAAGCCCAGATGCCGTCGTCCTGGAACGCATCGGTGGCTTCGTCGGTGTCGCTGAACAGGAACTGGTACTCGGCGCGGGCAAGGAAATAGGTCTTTGTCTGCACGTAATATTTTATGCCTGTTTCCAGGCCGGCAAATGCACTGTCTTTGACGCCATCACCGTAGATCCCGCCGAGGCTGGCACCGACGAAGGGTCGTGCGCGATCCTGAAGGAACTGATAGTCCATGTAACCTCGGGTTGAGCCGTTCCAGAAATCATCCGAGACACCCTCGCCTTCAATATCGGCGTAGTTGAGGCTCTGGCGGACACCGGCTACCACGTCATCCCTCAGATACCAGCCCAGATCGCCGGTCACGCCGAAGCTCCCGCTGTTGAAATCCCGGTCATTACTGCCGGTACCGGAGAGAGAGAATTCCCGGTCGCCCTCATGTGGGCCAAACTCTGAGGATTGGGCGGA
>NZ_JAWLDU010000001.1:0-151713 GCF_041686475.1 Marinobacter sp. | reverse complement strand
GAAGCTCCCGCTGTTGAAATCCCGGTCATTACTGCCGGTACCGGAGAGAGAGAATTCCCGGTCGCCCTCATGTGGGCCAAACTCTGAGGATTGGGCGGATACTGCCATTGGCAGTGCACCAAGAACACAGAGGGTAAATACCGCGGTAATCAACCATCGCGAAAGCACCCTTTAAGAATCGTCGATTCACCCTTTGCCTGTCTGTTCGACAACACACACAGGAAGCTGATCCGTGCTAGGTTGGTCAGCGCACAGACCTGACTTTGCGCTTCAACTATCGTGAAATCCTCTTCCTGCAACTGAAAAGTTCAGGACAAGACCGGGGCATCGGCCGGAAAGTCAGATACCGTGCTGGCCGAGATAAATGATGGCGCGGAGAGGCATGAGGGCAAAACCCGAGGCAATTCGGGAAATGCCAATGGCGACGCCAAGGAGCACGGCAACAAGGATGGAGCCGTGTTGGGAGAGATCAATGGCGACGCCAGGAAGGACAAGCGATAAGCGTTAGTCAGTTATGGGATTTCACTCCCATTCAATGGTAGCAGGTGGCTTGGAGGAAATGTCGTAGGTCACCCGGGAGACGCCCTCAATCTCATTGATGATGCGGTTGGAAACGGTCTCCAGCAAATCGTAAGGCAGATGCGCCCAGCGCGCGGTCATGAAGTCGATGGTCTCCACGGCACGCAGCGCCACCACGTATTCGTAGCGGCGGGCATCCCCGACAACACCCACCGACTTGACCGGCAGGAATACCGCAAAAGCCTGGCTGGTCTTGTGGTAGAAGTCGGCACGATGCAGCTCTTCCAGGAAAATGGCATCGGCCCGGCGCAGGATCTCGGCGTATTCCTTCCTGACCTCGCCCAGAATCCGCACTCCCAGACCCGGCCCCGGGAACGGGTGGCGATAGACCATGTCGTAAGGCAGGCCCAGTTCCAGCCCGATACGACGTACTTCATCCTTGAACAGTTCCCGCAAAGGCTCCACCAGCTTCATTTTCATGGTTTCCGGCAGCCCTCCCACATTGTGGTGGGACTTGATAACGTGGGCCTTACCGGTCTTGGAGGCAGCGGATTCGATCACATCCGGGTAGATAGTGCCCTGGGCCAGCCAGTTCACATCGCGAATATTGGCGGCTTCCTCGTCGAACACGTCGATAAATGTGTTGCCAATGATCTTGCGCTTTTCCTCCGGGTCATCAATGCCCTTGAGCTTGGACAGGAACAGGTCTTCTGCGTCCACGCGTATGACCTTGACGCCCATGTTGCTGGCAAACATATCCATCACCTGGTCGCCCTCGTGCAGGCGCAACAGGCCGTTGTCCACGAACACACAGGTCAGCTGGTCACCAATGGCCTTGTGCAGCAGTGCGGCGGTAACGGAGGAGTCCACACCACCGGAGAGCCCCAGCAGTACCTTGCCCTCGCCGACCTGGTTACGGATCTGCTGGACCGCGTCGTCAACGATCTTGGCTGGCGTCCATAACACTTCGCACTGACAGATGTTAAGTACGAAGTGCTCAAGAATGCGTTTTCCCTGCAGGGTATGAGTCACTTCCGGATGGAACTGTAAACCGTAGAGGTTACGGCTGAGATCCTGCATGGCGGCAATCGGCGCACTTTCTGTTGAAGCCAGCAGCTCAAAACCCTCAGGCATGACCACAACCTTGTCACCGTGGCTCATCCATACGTCCAGCAGGGAATCACCGGTGGCGGTCAGGTGATCGGTAATATCCTGAAGCAAAGGCCCTTTGGCCCGCACCTTGACCTGGGCATAGCCAAACTCCCGTTTTTCCGAACTGGCCACACGGCCACCGAGCTGTTCCGCCATGGTCTGCATGCCGTAACAGATACCAAGCACCGGAATGCCCTTTTCAAAAAGCCCTTCAGGCGCCCTGGGGCCGCCCAGCTTGGTAACGGATTCCGGGCCACCGGCAAGGATGATGCCCTTGGGGTTAAAGTCCCGAAGTTCCTGATCGGTGATGTCGAAGGCCTTGATCTCGCAATAAACACCAATTTCCCGAACCCGGCGCGCGATGAGCTGGGTGTACTGGGAGCCAAAGTCGAGAATCAGAATGCGGTGGTCGTGGATGTTGTGGGCCATGAAATCCTCGGATCAGAAAGAAAAAGCGCGGCTCATACCCTGAGCCGCGCCTGGAAAGACAGTAATCAGCCTATGCGATAGTTGGGGGATTCTTTGGTGATGGTCACGTCATGAACGTGGCTCTCACGCATGCCCGCGTTGGTGATGCGGACGAACTCAGGCTTGGTACGCATCTCTTCCATGGTGGCGCTGCCGGTGTAACCCATGGATGCCCGCAGGCCACCCATTAACTGATGCACGATGTTCCGCATGGGTCCTTTACAGGCAACCCGGCCTTCAATACCTTCCGGTACCAGCTTTTCGATACCCTTGCTGGCATCCTGGAAGTAACGGTCGCTGGAGCCCTGCCCCATGGCGCCAATGGAGCCCATGCCTCTGTAGGCCTTGTAACTGCGACCCTGGTACAGCTCCACTTCACCCGGCGCTTCATCGGTACCGGCAAGCAGGCTGCCAATCATCACGCTGTAGGCGCCGGCAGCAATGGCCTTGGAAATATCACCGGAAAAACGGACGCCACCATCGGCGATAACAGGTATGCCGCGATCTTTCAGGGCTGTAGCCACATTGGATACCGCGGTAATCTGGGGCACCCCGATGCCGGCAACAATACGGGTGGTACAGATGGAACCGGGGCCAATGCCGACCTTGACTGCATCCGCACCCGCGTCTGCCAGATCGATAGCAGCAGCAGACGTCGCGATGTTGCCGCCGATCACCTGTACGTCAGGGTAGTGCTGCTTGATCCAGCGAACCCGATCAAGCACGCCTTTGGAGTGGCCGTGGGCGGTATCCACCACGATTACGTCAACGCCGGCCTCAACCAGCGCGGTAACACGGGCTTCGGTATCGGGACCGGTTCCAACCGCTGCGCCCGCCCGCAGACGACCCTGTTCGTCCTTGCATGCCAGCGGATAATCCTTGGCCTTCTGGATGTCCTTGACGGTGATCAGGCCACGCAGCTGAAAGTCGTCGTTGACCACCAGAACTTTTTCAATGCGATGGCGGTGGAGCAGTTCCTTCACGTCTTCCAGGTCGGCTCCTTCCCTGACTGTGACCAGCTTGTCTTTAGCGGTCATAATCTCGGAAACCGGGGTATCCAGACGACCTTCAAAACGGATATCCCGGCCGGTTACGATACCGACGAGGTCGCGACCATCGACCACGGGCAGACCGGAAATATTGTTGGCCATAGTGATGTCGACCAGTTCGCGCACTGTGGTGTCCGGCGTAACGGTGATCGGATCCTTCACCACGCCACTTTCAAATTTCTTCACCTTGCGGACCGCTGCAGCCTGCTGCTCAACGGACATGCTCTTGTGCATGATACCGATGCCGCCTTCCTGTGCCATGGAAATAGCCAGATCTGCTTCAGTCACGGTATCCATGGCCGCTGACAACAGCGGGATATTCAGTGTGATACCTTTGGTCAGCTGCGTCTGCAGGCTGACCTGGTGAGGAAGAACCTCTGAACGTCCGGGAACGAGCAGTACATCGTCAAATGTGAGGGCTTCTTCGGCAATTCGCAGCATTGGGATCCGCCTTTTAAACATGCTAGATTGGAGGATTCCGAAGCCACATCAACAGGGGCGTGGCAGAGCAAAATCCTTAATCGACCTATTATAAATGGGCCTTGGTTGACAGTAAACCGGCGTTGTTTGACGTGCGGGTTGCATCTTTTTGAATTTTCGCTATTTTTACCCTCCCCTTTCGGCTTGTGCGTATGCAGCAACACGGAGCGCCTCAATTGGACAGCGGTTTTCAGGATTCCCGCCCCCGGGCACTGAGCGTCAGCGAACTGAATCACCAGGCCCGCCACCTGCTCGAGGCCAGCTTCATGCAGGTCTGGGTGGAGGGCGAGCTATCAAGCCTTTCCCGTCCCTCATCGGGCCACTGGTACTTTTCCCTCAAGGACCGCAAGTGCCAGATACGCTGCGCCATGTTCCGCGGTTTCAACCAACGGGTAAAAGAGATCCCGAAAGAGGGGGATCAGGTCCGTATTCGCGGCAAGGTGACCCTTTACGAGAACCGTGGCGACTTCCAGATTATTGTGGAGCACATCGAGCCGGCAGGCCTCGGGGCACTGCAGCAGGCTTTCGAGGAACTGAAGCGGAAACTGCAGCAGGAAGGATTGTTTGATGCGGCCCGCAAGAAACCACTGCCCACAACGCCCAGGCACATTGGCGTGGTCACCTCGCCCACCGGTGCCGCCATCCACGATATTCTGACCGTACTGGCCCGGCGGTGCCCGGCGATTCCTGTCACACTTTATCCCACGGCAGTTCAGGGTAAAGCCGCGACAGCCGATATTGTTCGCGCCATGGACCGGGCTGCCCGCCACGGGGCGGCGGATATCCTGATCATTGGTCGCGGCGGGGGCTCCCTGGAAGATCTCTGGTGTTTCAATGAAGAAGCTGTGGCGCGCGCCATTGCCCAATGCCCACTTCCCACTGTCAGCGCGGTGGGCCACGAAGTGGATGTCACCATTGCTGATTTTGTGGCCGACCTGCGGGCACCGACACCCTCTGCTGCCGCAGAAAAGATTTCCCCGGACCAGAACGACTGGCTGAGACGGCTAAAAGAGCGGGAACTGCGACTGGCGGGCGCGGCCCAGCGTGCGCTTAAACGAATGGAAACGAGGCTGGAGCACCTGTCTGCAAGGCTCCGCGACCCGCGTCGTGAGCTGATGGAAAAAGCCCAGCGCATGGATGAGCTGGACCTGCGCCTCGGCACTGCCATCGCCCAGCGGATTGAACGTGAAAGGGTCAGAGCTGACCACCTTGGCCAGCGCCTGACGATGCAATCCCCGGCCAGGAAACTCAGCGACAGCCAGACCAGCATCAGCCAGCTTGCCGAACAACTGGTCCGTGCAACCCGGGAAACCCTGGGACGGCGGCGGGAGCACCTGGACCACATTGGCCAGACGCTACATGTGGTCAGTCCGCTGGCCACTCTCGGCCGCGGATACGCGATCGTCCAGCAGGAAAATGGCGACATTATCCGCCAGGCCACGAATGTGAAGCCTGGCGAAAAAATCACTGCCCGCGTCGCCAACGGCCAGCTCGAGGCAAATGTGATTTCAGTCAATTCGGGCGACCAATAACCACCAAAAAGACAGAAATTTAGCCTATGGTCTAGTAGTTCTGCACCTCAAAGCGCTTACAGTTGTTAGAAATGCACAACACAACAACAAGTTTACGAGGTGGATGTTATGGACTATATCTCCGAATTCAGGCAATCCATCGACCGGCCTGAAGAATTCTGGCGCGAGAAAGCCTCCGCCATTGACTGGATTGAGCCCCCCAAAACCATCTGGCAGCCTACCGACAATGGCCATGGCGAATGGTTTGCCGACGGTGTTCTCAACACCTCTGATGTCGCACTGGACGCCAATATCCGTGCCGGCCGCGGCGATCAGACAGCACTGATATACGACTCACCTGTTACAGGCACCTCAGCCTCCTATACCTACAACGAACTTACCCGTGCAGTCGCAACGTTTGCCGGTGCGCTTCAGGACCGGGGTGTCACTAAAGGGGACCGGGTAGTTATTTACATGCCCATGGTACCGGAAGCCGTCATTGCGATGCTTGGCTGCGCACGCATTGGTGCCATACATTCCGTGGTATTTGGTGGCTTTGCTTCCCACGAACTGGCGGTGCGCATTAACGACGCCATGCCCAAGGCGATAGTTACCGCTTCCTGCGGCATCGAAGTGAAAAAAGTGATTGAGTACAAACCGCTGGTCGACAGGGCAATTGACGAGGCCGACCACAAACCGGAGTGCTGTATTGTGTTCCAGCGCCCGCAGGTTCGCGCTGAACTGAAGGACGGCCGCGACTTTGACTGGAGCGAACTGATGGCTCAGGCCAGCCCGGTAGACCCGGTACCGGTGAAAGCCACGGACCCTCTGTATATCCTCTATACCTCCGGCACTACCGGCAAGCCCAAAGGTGTTGTCCGTGATAACGGCGGTCATGCCGTGGCCCTGCGCTACAGCATGCAGCTGGTCTATGATGCCGGCCCCGGAGACGTTTTCTGGGCTGCCTCTGACGTCGGCTGGGTCGTTGGCCACAGTTACATCGTCTATGCCCCCCTGTTTGCCGGATGCACGACCATCCTTTACGAAGGCAAGCCGGTGAAGACACCCGATGCCGGAGCCTTCTGGCGCGTGGTACAGGACCATGGCGTCAACATGTTGTTTACTGCACCCACCGCATTCCGGGCGGTACGCAAGGAGGATCCCGAAGCCGATCAGCTGTCGCGCTACGACGTCAGCTCCCTGAAGCGTATTTTCCAGGCCGGAGAGCGATTGGACCCACCCACCTATGAATGGCTGAAAGAACACACCGGCCTGCCGATCCTCGATCACTGGTGGCAGACGGAAACCGGATGGGCCATCTGTTGCAATCCGATTGGCATAGAGATGATGGAGACCAAACCCGGTTCCGCCACCGTGCCCTCACCCGGTTACGATGTTCAGATAGTGGACAAGGAAGGCAGCCAGGTTCCCGCCGGCGAGCAGGGCCAGATTGCGGTCAAGCTACCGCTGCCCCCTGGCTGCATGACCACGGTGTGGGGCGATGATGCCCGCTTCTGCAAAACCTATCTGGACCCGCTCCCGGGATTCTACAGCTCTGGTGACGGCGGCTTCATCGACGACGACGGCTATGTATTTGTCATGGGCCGGACCGACGACGTTATCAACGTGGCCGGGCACCGGCTCTCGACAGGTGAGATGGAAGAAGTTGTTGCCTCACATCCGGCGATTGCCGAATGCTGTGTTGTAGGGGCCCATGATGAAATGAAGGGCCAGATTCCTGTCGGCCTGGTGTTGCTCAAGGACGGCGCCACCATCGATCATGACGAGCTTGAGGACGAGCTGGTGGAAATGGTTCGTGAGAAGATCGGGGCCATTGCCTGCTTCCGGCGCGCCCTGGTTGTGGACCGGTTGCCGAAAACCCGGTCAGGGAAGATTCTGCGCCGGCTAATCCGCCAGATTGCAGACGGCGAGGAATACTCCGTACCCAGCACCATCGACGACCCTGCAATACTGGAAGAGATAAGCCAGCAGTTCAAACACTGAAGCGAGGCGCTGTCACCATCCGGAGCCTGTAACTGTTCAGAACTTCGGTTTGGTGACAAGCTTATGACAACTTGTTGTTTTTGCGGCTTAAAAAACTTGAATAAAGTACTAAAAAAAGCGTTGACGCACTCCCAGCTCGGTCTATACTGAAAATGCTGTGAAAATACAGCGGTATTTTGTGAATGCGTTTCAACGTTCTGCCAAGAGCTCTTCGTTGCCCCTTTCCTCAGTACTTTCTGGATTTTTGCAGCATCGGTAATTCCTCAGGAACACCGACGGTCCCGTGAGGGCAAAAATCTCGGAAATACAGGAAAGATCAATGTCAGATGATACAAAAACAGGCCACGTGAAGTGGTTCAACGAGTCCAAGGGCTTTGGGTTCATCGCCCAGGACGGTGGCAGTGACGTTTTCGTTCACTACAGTGCAATCAACGCGAGCGGATTCCGCACTCTGACCGAAGGTCAGCAGGTGCAGTTTACCGTTACACAGGGACCGAAAGGCCCCCAGGCGGAAAACGTAACCCCGGTCTGAGGTTTACGGCACCCCGCCCTATGCCCCTCACGGGCACAGGGAATACGAAAAAGCCGGCAACTGCCGGCTTTTTTCTGTTTCAGGCACCCGCTTCTGCTGTTTCCATGTCGGCAACCCGGCGCTGCTGATCTTCACCCACTACCTGGGATACCGCAGAAAACAGAGCCTGCAGAGTGGCTGAGGTCGTGTCCTCTGCCAGAGCTGCCGCGCTACAGTGCTGATCATTGACCGTGACGCGGATACAGGCCAGAGCATTTGCATTGGTGCCCTCTCCGAGGGCGAATTCGTCGTAAGCCTCTACCGCCAGCGACAAACCGTACTCTGATTCAAGCGCCGCAGACACAGCCTCCACAGCACCAAGACCATGCCCCTGCAGGGTGACAGGATTGTCTCCGGCGCCAATGCTGACCGTTGCTGCAACACCCTCGTCATCCCGGTGCAGATCGTAGGATCTCAGCTCCCACGCGCCAGGGACCCTCAGGTAACGGTCCTCGAACAGCCGATGGATAGTCAGCGAGTCGATCTCACCGCCATTGGTTTCCGCCTCGCGCTGGACCAGCTTGCTGAATTCGATCTGCAACCAGCGCGGCAGGCTGATGTTGTAGTCCCGTTCAAGGACATAGGCAACACCGCCCTTGCCCGACTGACTGTTAATACGGACCACCTCTTCGTACCGGCGACCAAGATCACGGGGATCGATCGGCAGGTAAGCCACATGCCAGGTGTCTCCGTCCTTGCGCTTGCTCAGGCATTTGCGGATCGCATCCTGGTGGCTGCCGGAAAATGCGGTGAATACAAGCTCGCCCGCATAGGGATGACGAGGATGGGTGGAAATTTCGGTACAGGCTTCCACCACATCGGTAATCTCTGCCATACCGGACAGATCCAGGGTAGGATCCACACCCTGGGAATACAGGTTCATGGCCATGGTAACCAGGTCCATATTGCCTGTGCGCTCGCCATTGCCCATCAAAGTGCCTTCCACCCGGTCGGCACCGGCCATCACCGCCAGTTCCGCCGCCGCCACGGCACAGCCACGATCGTTATGGGTGTGGACACTGATGCTGATGTGCTCCCGGTACCGGACCCTGTCACAGATCCACTCGATCTGGTCGGCAAACACGTTGGGCGTGGCCATTTCCACCGTGGCCGGCAGGTTGATAACAACCGGCTGACCCTGGTCCGGTCGCCAGACATCGTTGACCGCATCGATAACATCGGCTGCGTAATCCAGTTCGGTGCCGGTAAAGCTCTCCGGAGAATACTGGAAAGTCCACTCGGTATCCGGGAATTTCTCGGCGTTGGCCTTGACGATGCGGGCGCCGTTGACGGCAATGTCCTTTATGCCGGCCTGGTCCATGCCAAACACCTGCTCCCGCTGCACCGTGGAGGTTGAGTTATATACGTGGACGATTGCCTTGCGGGCACCCCTGAGCGCTTCGTAGGTGCGCTCGATCAGCTCCTGCCGGGCCTGGGTAAGCACCTGTATATGAACGTCCTCGGGAATCCGGCCCTCTTCAATCAGCTTGCGGCAGAAATCGAAGTCGGGCTGACTCGCAGCCGGAAAGCCGATCTCGATTTCCTTGAACCCCAGTTTTACCAGCAAATCGAACATCCGCTGTTTCTGGGCCACTGACATGGGTTTCACCAGCGCCTGGTTGCCATCCCGGAGGTCCACGGCACAAAAACGCGGTGCGCGGGTAATGACCTGGTCCGGCCAGCGGCGAGCGGTTTTCGCCACCGGTGGGAAAGCAACATATTTACGATGATCAAATGCCATTAGGGTGATTCCTTGCTCTTGTGACTGGGAATTCATTCACTGTGCATCAGGATAACGCGCGAGTTGGGGAAAATGATTGCTTTTTCAACAAACGCAGGCTGATAATAGCTATATTATTCTATCATTTTAACAAAGGTCGGCAGTTTATGTCAGGATCCACAAAGCCGCTTGTCAAAATCGACAAAATAGACCGTAACATCCTTGAGCAATTGCAACAGGACGGATCCCTCACCAACCAGGAACTGGCGGACAAGGTTGGACTGTCTCCCTCCCCCTGCCTGCGTCGGGTCCGGGCTCTGGAAGAGGCCGGAATCATTGTCCGGCAGGTAACCATACTGGATCACAAGAAACTGGGTCTGTCGCTGACTGCGATCATCCTGATCGGCATGGATCGCCATACGCCGGAACGATTCGCCGCCTTTGAGAAACAGGTAGGAGAATACCCGGAGGTCCAGGAATGCTACCTGATCACCGGCCAGGATGCCGACTACATGCTGAAAGTTGTGGTGCCGGACATGGACCACTATCACCACTTTCTGCTCAATCGTATCACCCGCATTCAGGGGGTCAGCGGGGTGCATTCAAGCTTCGTGCTCAGGCGGGTTATTGACAGTACTGCCTTGCCACTGGGGTATCTTTCCTGAAGCAGGCCCGGCCGGTAGCGGGTCGCCTCGTCGGGTGAACTCATTGATCCTGGCCCTGCGTCAGTCGCAGCTGTAGGGCAAGGCGTAGCTGCCAGTGACGTGTGCGACCAGTTGCTGTTTATCGCCTTCCCCGGACAGCAACCGTACTTCACAGAAGGCAATCCGTCTGCCCATGCGCAGAACCGTCGCCTCACCCACCAGATCGGCCGGCGCCGGTTTTTTCAGAAAGTTGATGGACAGGTTGCTGGTAACCGCCATTTCCACCCTGCCGATGGCCGCCATCACAGCCGCGTACATGGACGCATCCGCCAGCGCCATCTGCACCGGTCCGGACAGGGTGCCACCGGGGCGAATCAGACGTTCCGAGAACACCAGGCGGGTAAGGGCGTAGCCGCTGTCCCCGGTGGCGTCGACGGTGAAGCCGATGTCTTCTGCCATGGGTACTCCGGCGCGTATCACTGCTTCGACTTCCGCCGCTTTCAGGGTCATTCAATACTCTCCGTATGTCCATCTGTACCTTGTGGTAATCGCTCCGTACAATAGCGGCGACCACATGATAAATAAAGAATCCCTTTTCAACTGTTTACGGATAACACAATGCGAGCAAGCCGTTACCTGATTGCCACCCAGAAAGAAACGCCTGCAGATGCCGAAATCATCAGCCACCAGATGATGCTCCGGGCCGGGATGATCCGCAAACTGGCCGCCGGCCTCTATTCCTGGCTGCCAATGGGGCTCAGGGTGCTGCGCAAGGTTGAGCGCATCGTGCGGCAGGAAATGGACAAGAGCGGCGCCCAGGAAGTGCTAATGCCTGCGGTGCAACCCGCCGAACTGTGGCAGGAATCCGGACGCTGGGAACAGTACGGTGGTGAACTGTTGCGTATGAATGACCGCCATGGCCGTGACTTCTGCTTCGGGCCGACCCACGAGGAGGTTATCACCGATCTGATTCGCAATGAGCTGAAAAGCTACAAGGAACTGCCGGCGAACTTCTATCAGATCCAGACCAAGTTCCGTGATGAACGACGTCCCCGCTTCGGCGTAATGCGCGCCCGGGAATTCATCATGAAGGATGCCTATTCCTTCCATGTCACTGCAGAATCCCTGAATGAAACCTATCAGGTCATGCACCGTACCTACTGTGCCATTTTCGATCGCCTGGGCCTGGATTACCGCCCGGTTGAGGCGGATTCCGGCGCCATTGGCGGCAGTGCTTCCCATGAATTCCACGTGCTGGCTTCCTCGGGCGAAGACGCCATTGTTTTCAGCACCGACAGCGACTACGCGGCCAATATCGAAAAAGCCGAGGCCATTGCTCCGTCCGGTGACCGCCCTGCGCCCGCACAGGCCATGAAGGAAGTCGCAACACCGGACCAGCGCACCATTGAAGCCGTTGCCAGTTTCCTGAACGTCGACGCCAGCGCAACCATCAAGACCCTGATGGTGAAGGCAGAAGAAGACGAAAACGGAAACAGTGGCCTGGTTGCCCTGGTGCTGCGCGGTGACCATACGCTCAATGACATCAAGGCTGAACAGCTTGCAGGTGTGGCTGAGCCTCTGACCATGGCGACGGATGAAGAGATTGAGCAGGCTATCAACTGCAAGGCTGGCTCCATCGGGCCGGTCAATCTACCCGTGACTGTCATTGCAGACCGCAGCGCGGCCCACCTGGCGGACTTTGTCTGTGGCGCCAATAAAGAAGGCTATCACCTCACCGGCGTAAACTGGGAACGGGATGTGCCACTGGCGCGGGTGGAAGACCTGCGTAACGTGATCGAAGGCGACCCCAGTCCTGACGGAAACGGTACCCTGGAAATCCGTCGTGGCATTGAAGTTGGCCATATCTTCAAGCTGGGCAACAAGTACAGCAAGGCGATGAACGCCACGGTACTGGACGAGAACGGCAAGAGTGCAATTCTGGAAATGGGCTGCTACGGCATTGGTGTATCCAGAATTGTGGCCGCGTCCATTGAGCAGAACCACGACGACAAGGGCATCATCTGGCCCGAGGCGATTGCACCGTTCGAAGTGGCGATTGTAACGCTGAATGCCCACAAATCGCCGGCGGTGATGGAAGCCGGGGAAAAGCTCTATCAGCAACTTCGCCAGGCGGGCTTCGATGTTCTGCTGGACGACCGCAACGAAAGGCCAGGCGTAAAGTTCGCGGACATGGAGCTGATCGGCATTCCCCATCGCTTTGTGATATCCGAAAGGGGCCTGGCGTCAGAAACCCTGGAATACAAGGGACGCCGTGACGAGGACAAGCAGGACGTTCCCCTGACTGACATCCTTCCTTTCCTGATCAACGCCTCGCCCCGCAACGGCCTCTGAGGCGGGATTGAACAAAGGGGGTGGACCGGTGGCCTGCTAGGGGCTGCCGACCACTCCCGGTTCCATCTCCAGTGCAATACCGAAACGTGCTTCAACGTCGCGGCGAATCCTGTCTGCCAGTGCAAGCACATCCTGACCGTTACCATTGGAGTGATTCACCAGCACCAGTGCCTGCCGGTTGTGGACACCAACCCTGCCGTTGCGATAACCCTTCCAGCCACACTGATCGATCAGCCATGCCGCTGCCACCTTGGCACTGTCATCGCCAGGATGCCCTGCAATGTCCGGATAGGACTGCTGCAGGGAATGCCAGGTATCCAGGGCAACGACCGGATTCTTGAAAAAACTGCCGGCGTTGGGAAGCTGGGACGGGTCCGGCAGCTTGCGCCGTCGCACCGCCATTACCCCGTTTGCCACATCCAGCGGCGTCAGGCAGCGCGCATCCTGACCATCGAAGTATTCCGCAAGATCACGGTAATCCAGCGAGAAGGGCCGGGAGCGGGACAATCTCAGGCGAACGGTGGTAATCACGTAGCGACCGGGCTCGTGCTTGAACACGCTGTCCCGGTAACTGAAATGACACAGGCTGTTGGTCAGCGTGACTTCATGGCCGGTGTGTCGGTCCAGGGCGCTGACTTCCAGCAGGGTATCCCGCAATTCAGTGCCGTAGGCACCGATGTTCTGGACCGGCGCAGCGCCAACCGTGCCCGGAATCAGCGCCAGGTTCTCAATGCCTCGATAACCGGCGGCGGCCGCGTACATAACCACATCATGCCAGTTCTCACCTGCACCCAGCACCAGCGTTGCCCCGTCGCCATCCACATGTTCCCAGCAGCGGCGGGCAATGGCCATGCGAATTACCAGGCCCTGATAATCACCTGCGAAGACCAGGTTACTGCCTCCGCCAAGGATCAGCGGCTGCGCTGACTCCGCGGATGCCCAGTTCAGGGCTTCCCGGAGGGCCTCAAGGGAAGTGACGGACACAAAATAGCGGGCACGGGCGGCAATGCCCAGGCTGTTCATCTCGCCAAGGAAAACGTTCTCCTGAATCCGCGGCGGGCTGATCAAGCCAGCTGCTCCCTGATGTGGGACAGAAGCCCCTCGCTGGCGTCGTTGATCAGGTCCAGCACGTGTTCAAATCCATGATTGCCACCGTAATAGGGGTCTGGCACCTCGTCGTAACCGGATTTGCCGAAACGCAGGAACAGCTCAGGCTCGGTGCCACCATTCTGGCGCCAGATATCGCGCACATCAGCAAGATTCTGCCTGTCCATCACCAATATATAGTCGAACTGGTCCAGATCCTCGCTGCGGAACTGTCGCGCCCGCAGGTCATCAATATCAATGCCGCGTTTTCGGGCCGCCGCTACCGAGCGGCTGTCCGGGCTTTTGCCCACGTGCCAGTCGCCGGTGCCACAGGAATCAATGGTGATCCGGTCATCCAGCCCGGCCTGCCGGACCACCTTTCGAAACACACCTTCTGCACTGGGGGAGCGGCAGATGTTGCCGAGACAGACAAAAAGTACCTTAACGGGTGCTGTCATGGGTCTGGTGCCTCCTTCTGCTTGGCTGCCATGTACTGTCGCAATCGATCGAGGTCCTGCTGGGTATCGACACCCGATGGGGGCACCCGGCAGGCCTCTTCCACATGAATACGGGCTCCGTTGTGCAGTGCCCGGAGTTGTTCAAGAGATTCCGTCACTTCCGTCGGCGCCGGCGGCCAGGTGACGAAATTGCGCAGAAGATTCACACGGTAACCGTAGATACCGATGTGGCGGTAGTAGCCAACGCCTTCCGGTAAAGCCCTGCCGGAATCCTCAGCCCGCCATGCATCTCTGGCCCAGGGTATCGGTGCACGGCTGAAATAGTGCGCCATGCCGCGGTAATCAAACACCACCTTTACCACGTTGGGATTGAACACGCTGGCCACGTCCGAGATCGGCTCGCACAGTGTGGCAATAGCAGCATCCGGGTGGGTCTCCAGATTGGCAGCCACCTGGTCAATCAACTCGGGAGGTATCAATGGCTCATCACCCTGGACGTTGACTACCCGTTCGTCCGGACCGAAGTTCATCAGCCGGGCCACCTCTTCCAGGCGATCGGTTCCACTGGTGTGGCCGGCAGACGTCATGACCACCTCTGCCCCGAACCCGCGGCAGGCGGTTTCGATACGTGGATCATCAGTGGCGATGATCACGCGGTTGGCATGGCTCTCACGGGCACGGTCATAGACGTGCGCGATCATCGGCTTGCCGGCAATGTCTGCCAGCGGTTTGCCCGGCAACCGAGTGGATGCAAACCGGGCCGGAATGACAACGGTATAGGACATAAGGGCTTCCTGTCAGCGCTTATCCAGGCGCTCGTCAGTGGTCAGGGTGCGGGCCTCGGTGGCGAGCATGACCGGTATCCCTTCGCGAATCGGAAACGCCATTGCATCCTGATAGCAGATCAGTTCGGTTCTGTCCTCATTGAGTTTCAGGTCCCCTTTGCAGACCGGGCATGCCAACAGGGCCATCAGTTTCTTATCCATGGTGTGTTCTCGCAGTTTCGTTGGAATCGAGAGATTGCCGACAATGATTGACGCTGGCCATAAATGCTTCGCTGAATGACTGCGGAAGCCGGGCTTTCACGGCCAGAACCCAGGTATTGTCCGGGGCAAACTTCCGGCACTTGACGGCATCCTTCGCCGTCATTACCAGCCACTCTCCTGCTTCTGATTGCAGATCGTCAGGCGTGAAACGGTGATGATCCGCAAAAGCATGGGGCCGGACCTTCGCCCCCAGGCCTTCCAGTGTATCGAAAAAACGTCCGGGATTGCCGATTCCGGCTACTGCCCTCACCGACTGACCCTGAAGGCGTTCCGGTGGCAGGGTTTCGCCGGTAACCAGGTTGCGCAGCTCGGACGGCGCCAGCGACATGGTGAACTGATGATCGTGCTCGACCGCGTCCAGGTAGCCACCATTGGTAATGACGAAATCGACGGAGGACAGTCGCTCCAGCGGTTCCCGCAGCGGACCTACCGGTATCAATGCGCCGTTCCCGACGCCCCGGGCGCCGTCAAACACCGCCAGCTCTACATCCCTGGGCAACCGGTAATGCTGAAGTCCGTCATCGCACAACAGGACGTTACCCAGTTTCTTCTCAAGAGCCCAGAGTGCACCGCGCTTACGGTCCGGGTCGACCACCACCGGACAGCCGGATTCCGCCGCCAGCATCACCGGCTCATCACCGGCTTCATCAGGCTCCGTTTCCGGGGTAACCAGCAAAGGATAGCGCTCCGCCTTGCCGCCGTAGCCCCGGCTGAGGACCACCGGCTGCCAGCCATGCGCCTGCAACAGAGCGGTAAGGGCGGCCGTTAATGGCGACTTCCCGGTACCGCCAGCGGTTATGTTGCCCACGACCACCACCGGAACGGGGATACGTTCGTCCCGGGCCTGCCACGCGCGCCGACGGCGTTTTTCAGCAATGGCACGATAGAGCCAGACCAGCGGGTACAGGGGCCACAGGGGGCGCTTGCCGCCATACCACAACCGGTCTATCAGCGACGTCATGCCTGCTCGCTGAACTGCATCTGGTGAAGCTGGGCATAGGCACCGTTCTGGGCAAGCAATTCGTCATGCCGGCCTGATTCGATGATCTGTCCACCTTCCATCACCAGAATGCGATCTGCTTTCTCGATGGTGGAGAGGCGGTGGGCGATGACCAGCGTGGTTCTGCCTTCCATGACAGTTTCCAGGGCGTCCTGAATGTGACGTTCGGATTCCGTATCAAGCGCCGAGGTCGCTTCGTCGAGGATCAGTACCGGAGCATCCTTGAGCAATGCCCGGGCAATCGCCAGGCGCTGACGCTGGCCACCGGAGAGCATCACGCCGTTGTCGCCTATCATGGTGTCCAGGCCCTCGGGCATCCGCTCGATAAATTCCATGGCATGGGCCTTGGCAGCGGCGTCGACGATCTGCTCCCGGGTATGGTGCCGAAGGGCGCCATAGGCGATGTTGGCAGCGATGGTGTCGTTGAAGAGCACCACGTTCTGGGTTACCAGTGCGATCTGAGCGCGCAGCGCTTCCAGGCTAAACTCCTTCAGGGAATGGCCGTCCAGCCTGATATCGCCGCTGGTGTATTCATAGAACCTTGGCAGCAGGCTGACCATGGTGGATTTGCCGCTTCCCGAGCGCCCCACCAACGCCACACTCTGGCCGGCAGGGATGCTCAGGGAGATGCCCTTGAGCACATCGTCCAGCTGATCACGGTAGCGGAAGCACACATTATCGAATTCGATGTTGCCGTCGACCCGATCCGGTGCATAGGTGCCCGGGTCATGCTCCGGCTCCTCATCCATGGTACCGAATACGTCGTGGGCGGCAGCCACGCCTTTCTGGATCTTGGCATGCACCGAGGTAACCTGCCGAATGGGCTTGGCCATGGTGGTTGCGGCAGTGATAAAGGCAACGAGCTTGCCGGTACTCATATCACCCCGCAGTTCGGGAGCGAGCATGAACCAGACAAGCGCGGCGATAGCGATGGCAACCAGTACCTGTACGACCGGAATACTGATGGCCTGGGTCGAGGCCATTTTCAGGCTCTGCTTCAGGTTTTTCTCGCTCACCTTGCGAAAGCGATCCCGCTCATAGTGCTCACCACCGAAGGTGCGGACCACCCGGTAGCCGCTGATGGATTCCGACGCCACATGGGTAATGTCGCCCATGGAACCCTGTATCCGTTTGCTGATCTTGCGGAACCGCTTGCTGGCGTAGCTTACCACCAGGGCAATCAACGGCCCCACCGCAAGAAAGACCAGTGTCAGTTTCCAGTTGGTGTAGATCATGAAGCCCAGCAGGCCAAGTATGGTCAGGCCTTCCCTCAGAGTGATGGTAACGGCGTTCGTGGTGGCCTCGGCAACCTGCTCGACGTTGAAAGTGAGCTTGGATACCAGCCGGCCCGAAGCGTGTTCGTCGAAATAGCGGGAAGGCAGGTTCAGCAGCCGGTCAAACACCTGCTTGCGCAATGCGTTGATCACCTGTCTGCCGACATAGCTGATAAAATACTGACTCATGAACGTGCCCACACCGCGAAAGGCAAACACTCCCACAATCAGCAGGGTCAGCTGGATACGGTTTTCGTCGGTGGGATTTTCCAGGGCAGTAATAACGTATTCCATGGCTGCAGCCATACCGGTGGAAGCAGCCGCATAGATAATATTTCCCACTACCGCCAGGGCAAAGGCCAGCCAGAAGGGTTTTACGTAAGCCAGCAGCCGCTTGTAGGTTGCCCAGTTGGTTGCCGGCTGGCCGGCTGGATCTGCTTTCGAGGTGGATTCACTCACTGCGCTTCCGCCTCACGCTCGGTAGTGATACTGAGTTTGGCAAAGCCCAGACGACCGGCAACATCCATGGCGCGGACCACGAATTCATGAGGTGTACGGGCATCAGCGGTAATAATGTATGGCAGCGACGTGTCATCACCCGCAAGTTCACTAACCGCTCGCTCCAGGGTTTCCCGACGGTTATTGACCAGCGTCCGGTCATTGAGAATGTACTGGCCCTCGGCGTTGATCACCACGTCAATCAACGTTGCTTCGGATTCGGACCGTTCACCATTGGCTTCCGGCAGTTCGATATTGAGATGGCTCTCACGGGTGAACGTGGTGGAAACCATAAAGAATATCAGCAGCAGGAAGACCACATCGATCAGTGGCGTCAGGTCGACCCCGACTTCCTGACTTCTCTGGCGCTTGAACTTCACGGCGTTCAGGCTCCTTCCACGTCGATTTCGCGGTCGCCATGCACGACCTCAACCAGCTTGATGGCTTCCTGCTCCATGCCGACAACCAGCTCGTCAACACGGCGAATAAAGTAGCGGTGGCAGATAAGAGCCGGAATGGCCACGCTGAGGCCGGAGGCTGTGGTAATCAGGGCTTCGGATATGCCGCCGGCCAGGTTGCCGGCATCACCCACCCCGGCGAGCTGGATTTCGGCAAACACCTTGATCATGCCAATGACCGTACCGAGCAGGCCCAGCAATGGTGTGATGGTGGCGACTGTACCCAAGGGATTGAGAAAACGTTCCAGTTCATGGATGACCTGGCTGGCCTCGTGCTCGATGCTCTCCTTCATGATCTCGCGACCATGCTTTGCATTCATCAGCCCGCCTGCGAGGATGCGGCCCAGGGGCGAAGAAGCCTGCAAGGCCTTGAGCTTGCGACCGTTAAGCTCTTTCTTCTTAATCCAGCGCCACAACTCGTTGATGGTGTGCTGTGGCGTTACCCGCGAAGGCCTGAGTGTCCAGAAACGCTCAAGGATGATGGCAAGTGCAAGAATGGAACAGGCAAGAATCGGCACCATGAGGATGCCACCGGCTTTCAAAAGCTCGAACACGCTTGGTCTCCCTGATTGTTAGCAAGCCGCGCTACTTTAGCATAGCTACCGGCGGAGGCCACACCCGGAATGTCACGGTTTTTATCCGCAACATCAGCGGCTTTCAGGTTTGCGTATCCAGAACGGCGTTTGCATTCGCGCTTCCGTTACAGCGACCTTGCCCGGCCGCATTTCCAGCCGCAAGGCACCTGAGGTGGCGGTATTCAGCAACCTGCTGCCAGTAGCCCGATACCGGTCCACCACATCCGGATGAGGATGCCCGAAGCGGTGTCGGTAACCCGCACTGAATACCGCAATATCCGGCGCCATCTGCTTCAACCACAGTTCCGATGATGACGTCTTGCTGCCATGGTGGGGTGCCAACACGACCCTGAAAGCGGATGGGTCCTGCCCATGGTCAGCGGTGAACTGGCTCTCGACCCGCCGGGTAATGTCGCCCGGCAAAACCACCTCCACATCTGCGGTGGCGGACCGGATGGTCAATACACAGGAAGCGTCATTTCCCTCAGCCTCGCCGGGACTGCGCCAGAAGGCCAACTCCAGGCTGCCCATGGTCCGGACATCCTGCCGGGCACAGGATCCAATCGCCTTGGCAAGCCTGCCGGGCAGCATCCCCGCCACCCGCTCTGGCTCGCCGGTAACCACCTGCCCCACTTCGAAATGTTCAAATAACAGGGGCAATCCCCCGGCGTGGTCGCCGTCGCCGTGACTGATTACCAGGGTGTCGATACGAGCCACCCCCAGCGCCCGGAGATTGGGTATCAGTACCGAATCAACGGCGGAATAGACGCCTTCCAACGCTGGCCCCGTATCGTAGACCAGCACCTGCCCCTGATCCCGCACCATCACTGAAAGCCCCTGGCCCACATCCCACACCCACAGCTCGGGGTCATCGACCGGGGAGTTCGCGGTGCCTGCCGGGGCGCCCTTGACCAGAGAAACGGTTACCCACACAACTGCCAAGCAGGCGGTTGCCAGACGGAATCCGCGAAATGGCACCAGCAAGGCCACCATAACCACCACGACCATCAGCACCAGCGCTGGCAGGCCCGGTGCCGGCAGCGCGAGTTCCACATCGGCAAGCCGGTCCAGCCCGTGCCAGAGCACTCCAAACACAAGGTCAAAGGCTTTTATAACAATGTCGTCCAGCAACGGAAAAATCGCCATGGCAAGGGCGCCCAACACCACAACCGGCATCACCACCAGCGACACCCAGGGTATGGCAAACAGGTTGGCAACAAAGCCAACCACCACCTGGGACTGGCCCAGCACTTCCAGAATCGGCCAGAGAGCGGCAAACACAGCCAGCTGGGCGAGTACCAGCCCCTGAAGCCACCCCGCCTGACGCAAACGAAGACTGAACAGCAGCACAAGAACGGAAACCGCCCCGAAGGAGAGCCAGAACCCCTGATCCAGAGGTGAGAACGGATCGTTCACCAACACCAGTACCAGAGCTCCCAGCAACCCGGTGAAGGCTCCCGTCTTCCGGGCACCCAGCAAACACCATCCAGCGATGATGACCATGATCAATGCCCGACGCGTCGGCACAGAGAAACCAGCTGCAAGGGCGTAGGCAAGACTGGCAAGGGAAACCGCGATAAAGACGTATCCACGCAGCCTGCCGGGCGACACCAGCCGTTGCGGGAGGCACAGCAATATTCGCCTGCAGACAAAGCCGGCACCCGCCGCAATCAGGCCCAGATGCAGCCCGGAAATTGCTACCAGGTGAATGGTACCGGTGGCCTTCAGGACCTCCCAGTGCCGCGGTTCCATGTATCCGCGATAGCCGATCATCAGAGATGTAATCAGGGGGAAATGCTCGGCCTCGGACAGCCGTTCTGACACCGCATCCACGAGACTGTTACGCCAGCGGTGATAGCGACAGCCGAGCCCACAGTCAGAGTAGCGATCGGGATAGAGATCGCGAATGGTTCCGGTAGCGCCAAATCCCTTTCGAAACAGCCATGATTCGTAGCGAAAGCCCAGGGGATTTACCGAGCCGTGGGGGCGTTTGAGTACTACCTTGAGCTTTAGCCGTTGCGGAATACGCGTTGTTGCCGCTTCGCCATACCAGGCCAGGCGCAACTTCTGCGGCAACGGTTGCAGATCCGCAGCTACAAATTGCGCCGGTAGATGCCATTGCTCGACACAGAAAGCGAAACGTACGCTATTGAAACTGCCAGTGGAGGGAACGTCACAGACATGCCCGGAAACCTCCAGCAGCTCCCCTTCCAGGTTCGCGGGCAGGGTTGCCTGTTGCCGGACATCAGCGTGCCAGGCTGCCCAAAGCATCCCGGCGATGACTGCGGTACCCAGTATCGCCACTGCCCGGCTTACTGGCGAATTCGCCCGCACCAAGCCGAGAAACGGGATTACCATCGCCGAAATCAGCCCGGGCAGAGGTGGTAACACCGCAAGGCTATACAGTAAGATAACGCCGCAGGCAAAGCCCACGAGGCCGATCCTGGCCATAAAACTTCCGGACAATCCTTGTCCTCCTGATAGTTGGTCCTCTCCGGGCGTTGCGTATTCCCGGAACCATCATCCTGTGCAGGCAGAACTTCCCGATGCCAAAGAAGTTCATGAAACGATATCTACCAACGCCGGAAAAAGTGCGTGCGATCGAATCGCTGCACTTCCTGGGCGATATCCTTCATGAACCCAACCTGTGGCATATCAACCGGCACAGTGTTGCCCGCGCCTTCCTTGTTGGCATATTCCTGGCCATTATCCCCTTGCCTTTCCAGATGCTGGCAGCGGCTTTCTTTGCCATCTGGTTCAACGCCAATCTGCCGCTGTCGGTGGTACTGGTGTGGATCAGCAATCCGGTCACCATGCCCCCCCTGTTCTATTTCAACTACAAAATCGGAGCCTGGATTCTCGACCGCCCGGTACTGAATTTCGAATTCCAGCTATCCTGGTCCTGGCTCAGCGGGCGGCTCCTGGACATCGGTGTGCCCCTGTATCTGGGTTCACTGGTGGTAGCCACACTGTCGGCGTGTCTGGCTTACCTCATCATCCAGTTTCTCTGGCGTCGCAAAGTCCGCTCTGACTGGCAGGAGCGCCGATCAGACCGTATCCGCCAACGCCGGCTGGCCAGAAAAGCCCGGCGCGAACGGAAAAGTAACGGTCAGAGCTCCTGAAACAGCTCTCCCTGTTCCAGCCGTAACACCCGGCCCAAACTTTTTGCCATCTTCATGTCATGGGTAACCAGCACAAAGGCAATCCCTATCTGGTCCCGCAGTGACTCAATAAGATCGCGAACACCCTCCCCGGTCTGTTCGTCCAGATTGCCTGTGGGTTCGTCCATCAGCACACATTCAGGCTCGTTCACCAGCGCGCGGGCGATAGCGACCCGTTGACGCTCACCCCCGGACAGCTCCCCGGGCTTGTGGGCCAGGCGATGGCCCAGGCCCACACGCTCGAGAATAGCGCCTGCTTTGTCTGAGGCCGGCTTTATTCCGAGACCTCCCAGCGCACAGGGCATCATCACGTTTTCCAGCGCGGAAAACTCCGGAAGCAGGTGGTGAAACTGATAGACAAACCCCAGGTGACGGTTCCGGAAGCGCGCGCGCCCGGCCTCACTCATGCGATGAATGTCCTGCCCACAGATTTCGATATGTCCCGAAGAAGGCTTGTCCAGACCACCAAGAAGATTCAGCAGCGTCGTTTTACCAGCACCACTACTGCCAACAATACCAACGCTTTCTCCGGCCGACACCCGCAGCGAAATATCCGAGAAGATCGTGAGCTTTCCGGGGCCTTCATTGTAGGTGCGGGTAACCTTCTCACAGTCAATCACCAGCGCCCTGTCACTGTTCATGGTTGCTGAATCACTCATAACGCAAAGCCTCCGCCGGATCGACGCGTGATGCGCGCCAGGCCGGATAAATCGTTGCAAGCAGGCTGAGGGCAAGACCGGCGCCGCTGATAATCCACACGTCCTGCCACTGCAACTGGGACGGCAGGTAACTGATGAAATACACATCTGCACTGAGGAACTGATGCCCCATGAACTCTTCCAGCCAGGCGATGAACCCGCTGATGTTGTAGGCGCCAAATACACCCAGCGCCGTCCCCACAATCGTACCGGTAATGCCTATAACAGCGCCCTGGACGATGAAGATCCGCATGATCCTGCCCGGGGTGGCTCCCATGGTGCGCAGAATGGCAATATCCGCGGTTTTATCGGTGACCACCATCACCAGGGTGGAGACAATATTGAAGGCCGCTACCGCGACAATAAACATCAGCAGCAGGCCAATCATGGTTTTTTCCATGCGAATGGCCTGGAACAGGTTACCGTGGGTACGGGTCCAGTCAGATATGTAATGCCGTCCGCTGAGCTGTGTTGCCGCTTCCCTGGCAACGTTCGGCGCCTTGAACAGGTCGTCCACCAGCAGGCGTACCCCCTCTGCCTTGCCACCGGTGCGCATCAGCTTGGCGGCATCGTCCATGTGGATCAGCGTGTAGTTGCCGTCCAGTTCCGCCCCGACACTGAAAACACCCTTGACCGTAAACCGTTTCAGCCGTGGCATGACCCCCGCAGGGGTGACGGAGGCCTCTGGCAACACCACAGTCACCCGGTCACCAATCTGGAGGCGGAGCGCAGACGCCATCTGCTTGCCAACAATGATGCCAAACTCCCCGGACTTCAGGTCATCCAGGCCTCCCTCGATCATGTGATTCTCGATAATCGAGACGCTGCGCTCCTGCTCCGGCAGAACGCCATTGAGCATTACCCCCCTGACATCACCACCACCGGTCACCATGCCCTGCCCCTGGATATAAGGTGCTGCAGCAATCACCGAGGGGTGCTGTTCAACGGTGCGATCAACCTCTTCCCAGTCCTGGAGCCCGTCATCAGCCTGGATGGTAGCGTGGGGGACCATGCCCAGGATCCGCTGCTTGAGTTCGCGGTCGAAGCCGTTCATCACCGACAGAACGATGATCAGAACTGCAACACCGAGCATCAGCCCGATCATGGAGGTGAGTGATATGAATGAAATAAAGTGGTTACGTCGTTTGGCCGCGGTGTACCGCAAACCAACATATAATGATAAGGGTCTGAACATTGGGAGGAGCCTGTCGCTACCTTCTGGTCTGTCGAAATTCCTGCCCCGATACGGAGCGGCAGGAAGCTGCTAAACTTTTATCAGGAAACAATAATACCGCGTTCTGGAGTTCCGATGCCCGCAACGACACCCCACGATAATCCGGCAGAAATCCCTTCTGACCGCAGGGACTATTACCGCATCAGCGATCATATCGGCCTGGAAATCCGGAAACTTGGGTCGGATGACGCCAGCAGGGAACATCCCTTCAACGGCAGCCATCTGGAAAACCTCCATTCGGAATTCCGACGTCTCGATCAGGACGTTCGGGCACAGCTTGCCACCCTGGCGGAGCGAGACCGCCAGTTGAGCTCACTGATCAAGTCACTCAACGGGAAGCTGGATACGCTGGCGCGCATTATGGCCTTTGAGCAAAATCCGTTGCAACCTGAAGACTGGCAGGACGTCACCCTCAGCGAAGGTGGCCTGGCATTCCACACGGCAACCAACAGCTTCACGGCAGACGAGATTTTGGCACTGAGAATGACCCTGCCCCCGGAACTGTTCCAGCCGGTTGCCATTGCCCGCGTGATCAGTGTTGAAACGGACGGAAGCGGGGGTGCCATGGTTCATACGGAGTTTACCGACATCCAGGACAGCGATCGCCAGCAAATCGCCCGCCATGTGATGCGCTGGCAGATCCGGCAACGTCAAAAAGAATAAACTGTCCACAAATCACCGAATCCGGGCTGACTTTTGTTAGTCTTTATCGGATATTACGTTTTATCAATGTGATGCCACGGAGTAAGCCACTGATGAAAAAACGCACAATTAGAGCAGTCTGTGCCGCCACCGCCCTCACCGCACTGGCATCGGGACCGTTCACGACCGCGGCCGCCGAGGAAGTCCGCGTACCGGTAATGTCGCAGGCTGAACGCAGTGCCCAGGAAGACCTGCCCCGCACCGGCATGAGCGAGTCCAGCGTACGCAATGGCTGGGGAAGCCCAATGGAAACCCGGGGCCCGGTGGGCGATCCACCCATTGCCCAGTGGCACTACGAGGATTTTGTCGTGTATTTTGAGGACGACCGGGTCATTCATGCTGTTCTGAAGCCCGAACGTTGAAAAATCGTTCAATTGTGTCCTGACGCAACCCCGCCTCTTCGTTAGAATGTCGGCTTTTGCATGTAAAGGTGTTCGCAACTTGACTTCCAGACCTGTGATGCCCGCAGAGTGGGCAGCCCAAAGTGCCGTAATGCTGACCTGGCCCCATCCGGGAACTGACTGGAGCGACAGTCTCGCCGAAGTGGAACCGGTATTCCTGGACATCGCGCGCGCCGTGCTCCGTTTCCAGCATGTGGTGCTCAGCTGTGAACATGTGGTTCGCCTGCAGGAGCTCGAGCGGGACCTCAATGCCTACGCGCAGGAACAGGGGTTACCGGGACGCGTCGTGGCAGTACCTGCCCCTGCCAACGACACTTGGGCCCGCGACCATGGCCCCATCCCCATTTCCGGCGAAAACGGCCCGGAACTGCTGGACTTTCACTTCAACGCCTGGGGCGGCAAGTTTCCCTGGGAAAAGGACAATGCCCTCAACCGCCACCTGGCGAATTTCGGCAGCTTTGGCACCACCCCGCTGGTACCCGTAGAGTTTGTGCTTGAAGGCGGATCCATCGAATCCAATGGTCAGGGAACCATACTGACCACCAGCGAATGTCTGCTCACACCGTCCCGGAATCTGAGCATGGACCGCGCCTCCATTGAGCACCTGCTGGCAGAGACCCTGGGAGGCGACAGGATTCTGTGGCTGAATCATGGTTACCTTGCCGGTGACGATACCGACAGCCATATCGACACTCTCGCCCGTTTCTGCGCAGAAGATCACATCTGCTACGTGAGCTGCCCGGATGTCGGCGATGAACACTACAGCGCCCTCGCCGCCATGGAGGAAGAACTGCAACAGTTCCGCCAGACCAATGGTCAACCCTACAGGCTCACCCCGCTGCCCTGGCCTGATGCGATTCATGGCGACGACGGCGAGCGGCTTCCGGCAACCTATGCCAACTTCCTGATCATTAACGGGGCGGTTCTGGTCCCGGTCTACGGTGTACTCCAGGACGAAGACGCCCTGAACATCCTTGCCGGCCTGTTCCCCGACCGGGAAATGATTCCGGTTAACTGTCGCCCGCTGATCAGGCAGCATGGCAGTCTTCATTGCGTCACCATGCAGATACCCGCAGGAGTTGTGCAGGTATGAGCCGTTCCACCCCGGCCGGTGCTCTGTCCATTGCCGCCATCCAGCAGCCATGCAGCGCCAGCAAAGACACCAGCCTGGCCACCAGCGAGCGCCTGGTGCGGCAGGCGGTAAACGATGGTGCACAGCTGGTCGTACTCCAGGAGCTGCATGCGACCCTGTATTTCTGCCAGACGGAAGACACATCGGTGTTTGAGCTGGCCGAGCCCATACCTGGCCCCACCAGCGACCGGTTATCCGCCCTGGCGGCGGAACTCGGTGTTGTCCTGGTGGGCTCCGTCTTCGAGCGCCGGATGAACGGCGTCTATCACAACACCGCTGTGGTGTTCGAGCGGGACGGAAGCATTGCCGGTCTGTATCGCAAGATGCATATTCCCGACGACCCGGGCTTTTACGAAAAATTCTACTTCACCCCCGGTGACGCCACCTTCAACGATGGCAGCAGCGGCTTCACCCCCATCGACACCTCCGTCGGCCGCCTGGGTGTGCTGGTATGCTGGGACCAGTGGTATCCGGAATCCGCACGCCTGATGGCACTGGCCGGCGCAGAAGTGCTTATCTACCCGACCGCCATCGGCTGGGACGTCACTGACGACCCCGATGAACAGGCCCGTCAGCTCGAGGCCTGGGTGACGGTTCAGCGAGGTCATGCCGTGGCCAACAACCTGCCCGTTATAGCTCCCAACCGCGTCGGTACCGAACCGGACCCTTCCGGCCAGTCCGACGGTATCCGGTTCTGGGGCAACAGCTTCATTTGCGGTCCCCAGGGCGAATTCCTGGCCCGGGCCGACGATCACTCAGAAACTATCCTGTCTGCAACCATTAACCGCTCACGCAGTGAATCGATTCGACGCATCTGGCCGTATTTCCGGGACCGGCGCATCGACGCCTATGGCGACATTCTCAAGCGGGTAAGGGACTGAGTTCTGCATGAAGAAACTGACGGATACGGTTATCCGCGAGCTGAACAGCATACTGCTGGGCAAAGACCATCAGGTCCGCCTGTCTCTTTGTGGACTTCTGGCTCGCGGGCATCTGCTGATTGAAGACATTCCGGGCATGGGCAAGACCACCCTTTCCCACGCCCTGGCCAAAGTGATGGGCCTGAGCTACCAGCGTATCCAGTTCACCAACGACCTGTTACCGGCCGACGTGCTCGGGTTTTCCATGTACGACAGGGAAGCCGGTAGCCTGGTCTTCCATCCGGGTCCGATTTTCGCCCAGGTTGTGCTGGCTGACGAAATCAACCGTGCCTCTCCCAGAACCCAGAGCGCCCTGCTGGAAGCCATGGAAGAACGGCAGGTGTCCATTGAGGGCGAAACCCGGCCGCTGCCGCACCCGTTCTTTGTCATCGCCACCCAGAACCCCATTGAGCAAGGTGGCACCTACCCGCTGCCGGAATCCCAGCTCGACCGCTTCCTGATGCGCATCCGGCTCGGCTACCCCGATCCTCGCGCTGAACGGGAACTGCTGGAAGGAGAAGACCGGCGGGCAATGACCGACCGCCTGCAGTCCCTGCTTTCGGCCGAAGACCTGCAGACCCTGCAGGACGCCGTCAACCGGGTAACCACCAGCCCTGCGCTGCTGGACTATGTACAACGCCTGCTGGAACAGAGCCGCCGCATGCCGGGGTTGCTGTACGGCCTTTCGCCCCGCGCCGGCCTCGGCCTGGTGCGTGCCGCCCGGGCCTGGGCCCTGATGGACGGGCGCCACCATGTACTACCGGATGACATCCAGGCCGTATTTCCCGCAGTTGCAGAACACCGCCTAGAACAGGGAGAATCCGGAAAGAGCTCTGAGCGAATCAGGCAACTTCTGACCTCCGTATCTGTCATTGAATAAATCGTTAACGAGAGACCCCCAATGAGCGAAACCAAGCACTCCCGACTGATCATCCTCGGCTCCGGCCCGGCCGGCTACACCGCAGCAGTCTACGCGGCCCGCGCCAACCTCAAGCCGACGCTGATCACTGGTATCGAAGTGGGTGGACAACTGACCACCACCACCGACGTGGACAACTGGCCGGGTGATAACGACGGTGTGCAGGGTCCGGAGCTGATGCAGCGCATGCTCAAACACGCCGAGCGTTTTGAAACCAGCGTCGTCTACGACACCATCAACGAAGCCGACCTTCGCAACCGCCCCTTCCGCCTCAAGGGCGACAACGGCGAATACACCTGCGACGCCCTGATCATTGCCACCGGCGCCTCCGCCATGTACCTGGGCCTGGAATCGGAAGAAAAGTTCAAGGGCCAGGGCGTCTCCGCCTGCGCCACCTGCGACGGCTTCTTCTACAAAAAACAGAAAGTCGCCGTCATCGGCGGCGGCAACACCGCTGTTGAAGAGGCCCTTTACCTCTCAAACATCGCCGACGAAGTCACCCTGGTCCACCGCCGCGACAGCCTGCGCGCCGAAAAAATCCTGCAGGACAAACTGTTCGAAAAAGCCGAAAACGGCAACGTCAAAATCGTCTGGGACCACACCCTCGACGAAGTCCTGGGCGACGGCACCGGCGTCACCGGCATGCGCATCAAAAGCATGAAAGACGGTTCCACCCAGGAGCGGGACCTGGCCGGCGTCTTCATCGCCATCGGCCACAAACCCAACACTGACCTGTTCACCGGCCAGCTGGACATGGAAAACGGCTACATCAAAATCCGCTCCGGCCTCGAAGGCATGGCCACCCAGAGCAGCATCCCCGGCGTCTTCGCCGCCGGCGACGTAGCCGACCACGTTTACCGTCAAGCTGTTACCTCCGCAGGTTTCGGTTGCATGGCAGCCCTGGACGCAGAAAAATTCCTGGATCAGGACTGAACGACAAAATCAGAGCGAAACCAAGGCAGGTAACTCCCAGGCCTGAAAAGGCGGGTGGAACCGGAAGTCTGAAACTGTGCGGAGCCATGGATGGCAGAGCCCAAGCGCCACATGGACGTGCCCGAGCGTGTTTCAGACATCCGGTTCCGCGCGCCGACTCCTCAAAGGCCGAAACAACAAAGGCCGGACCCAGATGACCTCACTCCCCTGGCTAGAACAAAACCACCTCTGGTTCCCCCCAGCCGAACAGGCCCTGGACGACCCGGACGGACTGCTGGCCCTGGGCGGCGACCTCTCCACCGAACGGCTCAAACTGGCCTATCGCAGCGGCATCTTCCCCTGGTTCAGCGACGACCAACCCATCCTCTGGTGGTCCCCTGACCCCCGCTGCGTCCTGTTCCCGGAGGAAATCCACATCTCCAGAAGCCTGCGGCGAACCCTCAACAGCGGCCACTTCACCATCACCGCAGACCAGGCCTTCCCCCGGGTCATACGCCTTTGCGCCAACACCCGCGCCGAAGGCACCTGGATTACCCAGGACATGATCGACAGCTACGGGCAGCTGCACAAACAGGGCATGGCCCACTCCATTGAAGCCTGGAACCCACGAGGAGAGCTGGTGGGTGGCATGTACGGGCTGGCGATTGGCCGCTGCTTTTTTGGCGAGTCCATGTTTTCACTGGAAACCAACGCCTCAAAAGTACTGATGGTGCATCTGGCCAACCAGCTCAGAGAGTGGGGCTACCGCATCATGGACTGCCAGGTGGAAAGCGGTCACCTGCTCAGAATGGGTGCCCGCTGTATTCCCCGCAGCGAATTTTTATCTATACTCAGGACATGCGTAGACAGTAGTCCGGACCACAACGATTGGGAATTCCAGTGGCAGTGGCCCGGACCGGAGGTGTGAATGAGCAATCTCAGGACCCTGGTATTTTTTGCCACGCCGGCCCATGACTGCAGCTACCTGCCAGATCGCGAAGCAACCACCATGTTCGTCGACCCGCGGGCCCACGTGGACAAAAGGCTCTACAGCCAATTAACCGCCCTGGGTTTTCGCCGCAGCGGCTCCCACTATTACCGTCCTCACTGCGAACACTGCAACGCCTGTGTTCCGGTCAGACTTAAAGTGGATCAGTTCCAGCCTGACCGCAGCCAGCGCAGGGTAATGAAGAAAAATGCCGACCTGACATGCCGGATGGTCCGGGCGAGTTTCTCGGAACGCTACTACAGCCTTTATGCCCACTACATTGAACAACGGCACGCCGACGGGGACATGTACCCGCCTTCCCGGGAGCAGTTCATGTCTTTTCTGGTGGAAGGGGCTACTGACTCCTGGTTTCTCGAAATCATGGATGGAGAAAAGCTGGTCGGCCTTGCCGCCGTGGATATGCTCGACGAGGGGCTCTCCGCCATTTACACGGTATTTGACCCGGCGTACGAAAGCCGCAGCCTGGGAACCTTTGCCGTGCTCTGGCAGATCGAAGAAGCAAGACGGCTTGGGCTTCCCCACCTCTATCTGGGTTACTGGATTGAAGAGTGCCGGAAAATGAACTATAAGACCCGCTTCCGTCCTATCGAAGCCCTGCGGGACGGACAGTGGCATACAATGAACGTTAATGGATTTTTGCCAAATGACGACAAATAAGGCAGAATTGCGCAATTTAAAATCACAGCAAGCCAATTTACGAGGTTTTTACTGAATGGCAAAGTCCGATGCTATTGAAATGGAAGGGGTTATTGTTGATACGCTTCCAAACACCATGTTCCGCGTTGAACTTGAAAACGGCCATATCGTTACCGCTCACATCTCTGGCAAGATGCGCAAGAACTATATCCGGATTCTGACAGGTGACAAGGTCAAGGTAGAACTGACTCCTTACGACCTGAGCAAGGGGCGCATCGTCTACCGCGCCCGTTAATAGCTGCACGACAAACAAAAGCCCCGGTGCTGCCACCGGGGCTTTTTTATCGAATAGCCTCAACCGTTTTGGTGCTGTTAAACCGCCTCGGCAGGCTCGTCCTCGTACTCGAACTGCAGTTCATCGTCCTTGAGATGAATATGCACATCACCACCACGTTCTGACAGGCGACCAAACAGGATCTGCTCAGCCAGGGGCCGTTTGATCTTGTCCTGAATCAGCCGAGCCATCGGGCGCGCGCCCATGGTGACATCGTAGCCCTTCTCAGCAAGCCAAACCTTGGCATCGTCGTCCACGTGAAGCACAACATGCTTCTCGTCCAGCTGGGCCTGCAGTTCGGTGAGGAACTTGTCCACCACGTGGGTGATGGTGGCCGGCTGGAGGTCGCCGAACTGGATAATGCCGTCCAGGCGGTTGCGGAACTCCGGCGTGAAGGTCTTGGAGATGATTTCCATGCCGTCGCTGCTGTGGTCCTGCTCACTGAAGCCAATGGAGCGACGGGCCATGCTCTCGGCACCGGCGTTGGTGGTCATCACCAGGATCACATGGCGGAAGTCCGCCTTGCGGCCATTGTTATCCGTAAGCGTACCGTGGTCCATCACCTGCAGGAGCAGGTTGAAGACTTCCGGATGGGCCTTTTCAATCTCATCCAGCAGCAGTACACAGTGTGGGTGCTTGCTGACGGATTCGGTCAGCAGGCCGCCCTGGTCATATCCGACATAGCCCGGAGGCGCACCGATCAGCCTGGAAACGGTGTGACGTTCCATGTACTCCGACATGTCGAACCGCACCAGCTCGATGCCCAGCACTTTGGCAAGCTGCTTGGTGACCTCGGTTTTACCAACACCCGTGGGGCCGGCAAACAGGAAGGCACCTTCCGGCTTCTCGGGCGCTTTCAGGCCGGCGCGGGCCAGCTTGATGGCGGTAGACAGTGACTCGATGGCCGGATCCTGGCCGAACACCACCATCTTGAGATCACGCTCCAGGTTGCGAAGCAGATCCTTGTCACTGGTGGACACGTTCTTCGGCGGAATGCGCGCAATGTTAGCCACCACATCCTCGATTTCCGATACGTCGAGTGTTTTCTTGCGCTTGGCGATCGGCAACAGGCGCTGGTGCGCACCAGCCTCGTCAATAACGTCGATGGCCTTGTCCGGCAGATGACGATCAGTAATGTAACGCTCAGACAATTCCGCAGCCACGCGCAATGCCTGGTCAGTGTACTTCAGGTCGTGATGCTTCTCGAAGTGGGACTTAAGCCCCCTGAGGATCTGGTAGGTATCCTCGACACTGGGCTCGTTCACGTCGATTTTCTGGAAGCGACGGGCCAGTGCACTGTCTTTTTCGAAGATGCCACGGAATTCCTGGAACGTGGTGGAACCGATGCAACGGATCTCACCCGAACTCAGCATGGGCTTGAGCAGGTTGGACGCGTCCATGACGCCTCCGGATGCAGAGCCTGCACCGATGATGGTGTGGATCTCATCAATGAACAGGATTGCGTGCTTCTCTTTCTTCAGTTCCGCAAGCAGGCCTTTCAGCCGTTTCTCGAAATCGCCCCGGTATTTGGTTCCGGCCAGCAGTGCACCAAGATCCAGTGAATAGACCACGGCGTCCGAGATAATGTCCGGCACCTGACCATCCACGACGCGTTTGGCCAGGCCCTCTGCGATCGCAGTCTTGCCCACTCCGGCTTCACCTACCAGCAAGGGGTTGTTCTTGCGGCGGCGGACCAGAATCTGAACCACCCTCTCGACCTCGTGTTCGCGGCCGATCAACGGGTCAATGCGACCCTGACGGGCCTGTTCATTGAGGTTGGTTGCGTAGCTTTCCAGTGGCCGTGAAGCACCACCCTCTTCGCCCGCTTCCTCTTGGGAAGCCTGGTCGTGACCTTCCTGATCCTCGGCACCCTGAACGCGTGAGATGCCATGGGAAACAAAATTGACCACGTCAATACGGGCAATGCTCTGCTTCTTGAGCACATAGACCGCCTGGCTTTCCTGTTCACTGAAGATGGCCACCAGCACATTGGCGCCGGTCACCTCCTTCTTGCCAGAGGATTGCACGTGAAAGACAGCACGCTGCAACACGCGCTGGAATCCGAGCGTGGGTTGTGTTTCCCGCTCGCTGTCGTTGCTGGGGATCAGTGGTGTGGTTGAATCCACAAACTCAACCAGTTCTTCCTGAAGCCGGGCCAGATCTGCACCGCATGCTTTCAGGACGCCCACTGCCGAATCGTTGTCGAGCAAGGCCAACAAAAGGTGCTCGACGGTCATGAACTCATGACGCTTGTCGCGGGCACTTTTGAAAGCCGTATTCAATGTAATTTCAAGATCTTTGCTCAGCATGGGCCACCCCAAGGTCTATCAGTCCGCACGTTCAATCTCGCAAAGGAGCGGATGATCGCATTCCGAAGAATACTGATTCACCTGTGCCGCCTTTGTTTCCGCGATGTCCCGGGTATATACCCCGCATACGGCCTTTCCCTGCGTATGGACGAGCAGCATCACCTGCGTCGCCTTTTCTTCGTTCATTCCGAAGAAGGTCATTAACACATCCACAACAAAATCCATGGGTGTGTAATCATCATTCAGAAGCAACACCCTGAAGCGTGCCGGACGCTTGAGAGCAGGCTTCTCGGGAGCAACCCCAACGTCGTCCTGACGTCCGGGTTGTTCGTCGTCTCCCTGATTCAATACTAGTAGAGAATTCTGGATAGTCCGCATGATTCTTTACCGGAAATCGGTGCCTCTTCCTAAAGATGGTTGTCTGCCGCCCGGTTTTCAAGGTGCTTGAGGTAACCGGGCGTGCGCTGGTTATCAATAACGTCATGATACAGGCTCGGGCCCCGGTTCAACCATACATTCCCGCTATAACTGCTATTGACTCTGAGCAGATATTGGTCAACAGTAAGATGGCAATGTAAAATATTGTAAATTCGCGTGAGTGCCGTGTTACAGAACCTGTAACGGCAATGGGTCCGTGCAAGGCAAAAAAGCCCGATAATAATAGCTATAACAAAGACACTGACAGTGAAAGAACAGGGGAGTTCATCATGCCAAGAGGCAAAGTAAAGTGGTTCAACAATGCCAAGGGTTATGGCTTCATTATCGAAGAGGGCTGCAGTGATGATCTGTTTGCTCACTTCTCTTCAGTGCAGATGGAAGGTTACAAAACTTTAAAGGCCGGTCAGCCCGTCACCTTTGACAAGAAGCCCAGTGACAAGGGGATACACGCGGTCAATATTGTTCCTGAAGAGCAGCCGCAGAAGCAGGGTTCATCGGAGAGCAGCTCCGAAAAGAAGCCGGACAGCGACAATAACCAGACCCGGGAGGACCAGGGCAGCGGCTATCAGGATCACCCTCGCGCCGCCAACGCCTGACCGGGCACACCTGAGCCGTCGGCGGCTTCCGGGGCAACACTCCTGACCGCCGCACTGCACCGCAATTTTGAAAGCAGATTGCGGCATAACGCCCTCGTGCGCCTGAATCCTGGCTGCAACCTGTCTCCATGCAGTCCGTTTCACTGCCTTTTCTGGCATACTACCCTCTTTTACCCAGATCCGAAGGTCTTCCGCCTCGATGGCAACGCTGATCCTGTTCAACAAGCCCTACCGTGTTTTGTGCCAGTTCACTGACGAAAAAGGCGCTAACGACGGCAACTGCCGCGCCACACTGGCAGACTGGATCAGCATTCCGGCTGTCTATCCCGCCGGTCGCCTCGATTTCGACTCCGAGGGGCTTCTGCTGCTGACAGACGATGGCCAGTTACAGCACCGTATTGCGTCTCCGCGTCAGAAAATGCCGAAAACCTACTGGGTTCAGGTCGAAGGCGATATTGCAGATGAAGCGTTGCAGAGATTGCGCAAAGGTGTGGCACTGAAAGACGGGAAAACCCGCCCGGCAGACGTGGCGAAAATGGAACCCCCTGATCTCTGGCCCCGCAATCCGCCGGTCCGGTACCGGGAGTCCGTTCCCACCAGCTGGATACGTATGATCATCACCGAGGGCAAGAACCGTCAGGTTCGCCGCATGACCGCTGCCGTGGGCTTCCCTACCCTGCGACTGGTTCGCTATGGTATTGGAGACTGGACTCTGGACGGGCTTGCCCCGGGAGAGTTCAGGAAAGTCACGGTCCACGCACCGGCACCGCCATCACCACGGAGAAAAACTCGCTCATGACCTGGACACCCCACGCCACTGTCGCCGTTATTGTTGAAGATGATCAGGGCCGGTTTCTGCTCGTGGAAGAGGTCAGTCATGGCCAGGTGGTGCTGAACCAGCCTGCCGGGCACGTGGAAGAAGGCGAGAAAATTATCGACGCGGCGCTGCGGGAAACCCTTGAGGAGACCGGCTGGAAGGTAGAGCCTCAGTCTTTCCTGGGTGTTTACACCTACACGGCACCTGCAAACGGAGTGACCTACTACCGTTTCTGCTTCTCGGCCAGGGCTGTGGACCGGGTTACCCGGGAACTGGATGACGGCATTATTGCCGCCCACTGGCTGACACCGGATGAAATCAGCCAGCAATCCGACAAACTCCGCAGCCCGCTGGTCCTCCAGTGCATAGAAGATTACCGAAACGGACGCCGCTTTCCCCTGGACGTGATTGTCGAACCGCAGACGTAACCCGGCTTAAATGCTAGAATCTGCCCCTTTGAACCCGACAGACCCAGACATGACTAAAGCACCTGAAAATACCCGAGTGATTGTCGGCATGTCCGGCGGCGTGGACTCTTCCGTGGCAGCCTGGCTTCTCAAAGACCAGGGCTACCGGGTGGAAGGCCTGTTCATGAAAAACTGGGACGAGGACGACGGCACCGAGTACTGTACCGCCATGACCGACCTGGCAGACGCCCGTGCAGTGGCAGAGACCATTGGCATTCCCCTGCACACGGCAAGCTTTGCGGCAGAATACTGGGATCGGGTGTTCGAACACTTCCTTTCTGAATACAAAGCGGGGCGAACCCCGAACCCTGACATCCTGTGTAACAAGGAAGTGAAGTTCCGGGCCTTCCTGGATTACGCCATCACCCTGGGCGCTGACTACATTGCCACCGGTCACTACACCCGCCAGCGGCCACTTAACGATGGCAGCGGCAAGGCCGAGTTGCTCAAAGGGCTGGACCCCAACAAGGACCAGAGCTATTTCCTGCATGCGGTTTCCGGCGAGCGTATCGCCCGCACACTGTTTCCCGTGGGCGAACTGGAAAAGCCGGAAGTAAGACGCATAGCGGCCGAACAGGGCTTCATAACCCATGACAAGAAAGATTCCACGGGTATCTGCTTTATTGGTGAGCGCAAGTTCCGGGATTTCCTGAAGCAGTATATCCCTGCCCAGCCCGGCAACATCGAAACGCCAGATGGCCAGGTGATTGGCCGTCACCAGGGCCTGATGTATCACACCATCGGCCAGCGCCAGGGCCTGGGCATTGGCGGGCTGAGCGAATTCGGCGACGAACCCTGGTATGTGGCGGAGAAAGACCTCTCCCGCAACGTACTGATCGCTGTGCAGGGCAAGCACCATCCCCTGCTATTTTCCCGTGGCCTGCTCAGCGGTCCGGTTGACTGGATTGCCGGTGAACCGCCTGCCGCAGAATTCCGCTGCAAGGCAAAGACCCGCTACCGCCAGCCGGACCAGGACTGCGTGGTTACTGCCACCGGCAGTGGATTCAGAGTCGTCTTTGACGAAGCCCAACGGGCTGTAACGCCGGGCCAGTCAGTGGTCTTCTATGACGGTGAGGTCTGCCTCGGCGGTGGGGTCATCGAGCAAACCTGGCGGGACGGCGAACAGGAAACGGCAGCGACGATCAACAAGCTAGAGGGAGCCGGCGCATGAGCCGATCGATTCACGACCAGAGTCTTGCCCTGGCAGGGGTTTTCCAGGCTTCGGCACTGGTCCAGCAAGTGGCTCATTCCGGGCAGTGCGCAGAATCCAGTTTCGAAACCTGCATGCGTTCCCTGTTCGCCACACAACCCGAAACCACCCTGGACGTATACGGCGGGGAACTGAAAGACCTGCGCGAGGGACTGTCGACACTGTCCAGCGTTCTCAGCCAGCAGACCAAGCAGCAGGACATTGAAGTGCTGCGTTATGCCCTGAACCTGATCAACCTGTCCTCTAAGCTTCGCCGCAGTGGCGATATGCTGGACGTGATTGGCAACCGCATCGACCAGGCCCGGCACACCGCCAGCCATTTCGGCTACAGCCATCCCAACCTGGTTGCCAACCTGGCATCCATCTATGCGGACACCATCAGCACCTTCCGCCAGCGCATCCAGGTTGCCGGAGAACCCACCATCCTCCAGCGCGAGGAAAATGCGGCCAAAGTACGCGCTCTGTTACTCGCCGGCATTCGCTCCTCGATACTCTGGCACCAGACCGGTGGACGTCGCTGGCAGCTCATTTTCAACCGCCGTAAGGTCATCATGACGGCACGGGAACTGGCCGAAAAGGCAAACCGCTCGGTTTACGACTGAATCCCGACCGTCGCTGGTGTATCATGTGCGCCTTTTCTTTTGACCGATTCTTTGATGACTTGAGAGGTTTTCGATGGAACTCAACGCCCTGACTGCCATTTCCCCGGTGGATGGACGCTATGGCAGCAAAGTCAGCGTTTTCCGTGACATTTTCAGTGAGTATGGCCTGATCAGGAACCGCGTGACCGTCGAACTGCGCTGGCTGCAGAAGCTGGCTGCCCATCCCGGGATTACAGAGGTACCGGCGTTTTCTGCCGAAGCCAACCAGTTCCTGGACAACATGGTCTCCGGCTTCAGCCTGACAGACGCGGAGCAGATCAAGGGCATCGAGCGCACCACCAATCACGACGTAAAAGCCGTGGAGTACTTCATCAAGGAAAAGATCGCCGGGGTTCCGGAACTTCACGCCGTCACCGAGTTCGTCCACTTCGCCTGCACCTCTGAGGATATCAACAACCTTTCCCATGCTCTGATGCTTCGTGAGGGCCTCGACCACGGCCTGTTGCCAGCCATGGAACGGGTAGTGGACCGGTTGGCCGAACTGGCCCACGAACATGCCGAACAGCCCATGCTGTCCCGCACCCATGGCCAGACCGCATCGCCGTCGACGGTGGGCAAGGAGCTGGCCAACGTGGTTTACCGCCTGCGCCGCCAGATGAAACAGATTCGTTCAGTTGAGCTGATGGGCAAGATCAACGGCGCCGTGGGCAACTACAATGCCCACCTGTCTGCCTACCCGGCCATCGACTGGGCACAGAATGCCAAGGACTTCATTGAAGGCCTGGGGCTGGACTGGAACCCCTACACCACCCAGATCGAGCCCCACGATTACATTGCCGAACTCTATGATGCCATTGCCCGCTTCAATACCATCCTGATCGATCTGGACCGGGATATCTGGGGCTATATCTCCCTGGGATATTTCAAGCAGAAAACCGTGGAAGGCGAAGTGGGTTCGTCCACCATGCCCCACAAGGTCAACCCCATCGATTTCGAGAACTCTGAAGGCAATCTGGGGATCGCCAATGCCCTGTTCAGCCACCTGTCTGCCAAGCTGCCAATTTCACGCTGGCAGCGCGACCTGACTGACTCTACCGTGCTGCGCAACCTCGGTGTGGGTTTCGCCCACAGCCTGATCGCCTATGAAGCCACGCTGAAAGGCCTGAGCAAGCTGGAAATCAACCCGGCACGGCTGGACGAAGACCTTGACCACGCCTGGGAAGTCCTGGCAGAGCCCATCCAGACCGTCATGCGCCGCTACAACATCGAGAAGCCCTACGAGAAACTGAAGGCTCTGACCCGTGGCAAGGCCATGACCCCGGACGTGATCAAGGCCTTCGCCGACTCCCTGGACATTCCCGAGGCCGCCAAGGCGGAACTTATGGAACTGACGCCGGGCACCTACATCGGCAACGCCACCCAACAGGCACGGGATATCTGAACCATGAAACTGCCCGGCGGAATGCCCGCGGAAAAATTCCTGCGCGAGTACTGGCAGAAAAAGCCGCTGGTGGTTCGCCAGGCGTTTCCAGGCTTCGAGTGTCCGGTATCTGCCGACGAACTGGCGGGTCTGGCCTGCGAGGAAGCGGTCGAATCCCGCATTGTGATCGAAAACGACAACGGCAAACCCTGGCAGTTGCACAACGGCCCCTTTGACCCCGAGCGTTTCGGCAAGCTGCCGGAAAGCCACTGGACGCTGCTGGTGCAGGGCCTCGATCACTGGGTTCCGGACATCGCAGACCTGCTGGACGAGTTCCGCTTTGTGCCCAACTGGCGGCTGGACGACATCATGGCCAGCTATGCCCCACAGGGCGGCAGTGTCGGGCCTCATTACGACCAGTATGATGTGTTTTTGCTGCAGGCGCAGGGACACCGGCGCTGGACCTTTGGCGGCCACTGTGATCATACCTCCCCCAGGGTGGACGGCACTCCGCTGCGGATACTCAGCAGCTGGGATGGTGAGGAGACCGTGACTCTGGCGCCAGGGGACATGCTGTACCTGCCACCCGGCATCGGCCATCACGGCGTGGCCGAGGATGACTGCATTACCCTGTCCGTCGGCTTTCGTGCGCCCACCATCGACGATGTGCTGACCGGTTTCACGGATTTCCTGTGCAGCCAGTCCGATGCCTCCGAGCACCTCAATGATCCGGACCTGCAGGTGCAGGATAATCCGGGAACCATTGCTCCGGACGTGATCGACCGCCTCGATGCCGTCATCCGCGAAAAGCTCACCGACAAACGCCAGCTGGCGCTCTGGTTTGGCCAGTATTCCACACTTCCCAAGAGCCTGGATATTGTCGTACCGGCGGAAGAACCCGTGACGCCGGAGCTGCTCGGTGGCCTGGTGGCAGGGGGCAACCCGCTGCGCTGGAACGAAGGTTCCCGTTTCGCATACCATGAATTTGAGGACGAAACGGCCTTGTTCGTGGATGGCGAGCAATTCCTGCTCCGGGGCGATGCAAGACCTCTGGCGCCCCTGCTCTGCGCTGGTGCCAGACTTGATATGGAAGACCTGGCCTCATTTGTCGCCGGCGACGATACCATCGCGGGGCTGTTGAGCACCCTCGTTAACCAGGGTTCGCTGTATTTCGAGCAAGAGTAAGGGCACGGCTGAGAGAGAACGGCATGAACGTACGGATTCGCAAATACAGCTGGCAACTGGCGCCGGCCGACATCCGGAATATACGCCAGACCGTGTTTGTGGAAGAGCAACGGGTTCCGCCAGAGCTGGAATGGGACGACACCGACGAGATCGCCGACCATTACCTGGTCGTTCTGCCCGACAACACCCCCGTGGGCGTTGGCCGGGTGTTCTCCACCCTTGAGGAAACTGCTCACATAGGTCGCATGGCCATCCTTCCGGCTCATCGCGGCAAGGGGATTGGCGAGGCCCTGTTGCGGCACCTGGTGTCCCGGGCCGCTGGCCAGTTCAGCGAACTGCAGCTTTCCGCACAGGAACACGCCATTCCCTTTTATCAGCGGTCCGGCTTCCATGTCTGTTCAGACCTCTACGACAACGCGGGCATTCCCCATGTAGACATGCGCTGCCTGGCTCCGGAGCTGGTCCGTAACGCGTTCGAAACCCGCCAGGCCCCCATGCTGTTGGGACAAGATCACGACGCCTGGCTTTTTGACAGCGAACGCACTATGACGGAACTGATGGACTCCGTGGTCGGCCAGACCCGCCAGCGGCTCTGGCTTTATGACCGGCTGCTGGATCACGATCTCTATGACCGCCTGCGATTCCGGGAACTTATCTCCACCCTGGCCCGTCGCCACCGCCTCAGCGAGGTACGCCTGCTTATTCACGATGACAAACCGCTGGTGAAACAGCGGCATCAGATCGTGGAACTGATGCGCCGTCTGCCAAGCCGGATAGAGCTGAGACTGGTCAACGAAGACTACCCGGTAGAAAACCAGCCATTCATGCTGGCCGACCGGGAAGGTGTTGTTTACCGGCATGATTTCTACAAGCCGGAAGGTTTCGCAAAGTTTGCCGACAGTGGCCGCGTGAAGCTGCTTGCCGAATCCTTCCAGCGCATGTGGGATGCCGGCAGGAGTTCACTGGAGTTGCGGGAACTACCGCTCTGAATGATGAATGCCGGGAACATCGGCGGACTCGAACTGTGCCCCGAACGGCGCAAACTCCATGTCCACCTCTTCCGCCACTTCGGCAATCAGCTTGCGTAGCCACTGGTGATCCGTATTGTGTTGCAGCAAGGGGCTCCAGGCCATTTTCAGTTCGAACGGCGGAATCTCGAACGGCGGAACCTTGACCACCAGGTTGGGGTTGTCTTTCTGCAACCAGGCGGCCCGGGACGGTAATGTGGCTATCAGGTCATGCTGTTCCGCCAGTAGCATCGCCACCTGGTAATGCCGGGTAAACACCGAGATCTGCCGTTTACGCCCCATCCGTGACAGTGCCTCATCCACCCAGCCCAGGCGCTGGACATCTTTCGGGTTCACCCCTACCCCGACACCGAAACCGGTCTTGCTGACCCAGATATGGCTGGCATCCAGATAGGTGTCCAGGGTAAAAGGTTCCTTCAGTATAGGATTGCGGGCATTCATCAGGCAGGCGAAGTATTCCGTCCACAGGGTTTTCTGGTGAAATGACTGGGGAATCTTGTCGAAACGGTTGATGGCCATGTCCAGCCGGCCCTGCTCCACGTCCAGAAAACTAACGTCACTGGGTGTCAGCACATCCAGAGTAACGTGGGGAGCTTCCTGCCGAATCCGCCGCAGCACCCGCGGCATGAGGCAGGATTCGGCGTAGTCACTGGCCATGATGCGGAAAACCCGCTGGCTCTCCATGGCGGCGAAGGCGGTTTTCTCATGAACCGCCTGCTCAATATCCGACAGGATACCGCGTACCAGAGGCTGAAGCTCCGTGGCGCGCTCGGTCGCAGTCATGCCCTCACTGGTCCTGACCAGCAATGGATCACCGAAAAGGTCCCGCAAGCGCCGCAGGCCGTTGCTCATGGCAGGCTGGGTAATGCCCAGATGAGTCGCAGCCTTGGTGACATTCCGTTCCCTCAGAAGCACATCAAGGTAGACAAGCAGATTGAGATCGACCCGGGAAATATCCATACACTGGCACCTGTAAAAGCCCGGCAATTTCCGACAAGCAGACTCTGCCGCGAAAGGTTCACACCGGCTTATTCACCGGAATAATACCGCGAAGACTATCAATTCATGGAAATGATATAAAGCCATAATCTTTCACATTTCAAAACGGAATCGTTTCCCGTTTTCTGCTAGTCTTCCGGATACTTGCTGGATTACTCCGGTCTATTTGTGTCGCCGGAGCCACCAGTGGCCGCCCATAACCCGGAGCCTTTGCTATAGAATGGATACCACAATGATTGTGCTGCTGCTGGCAGCTGTCGTCATCATATCGATCATCATTATTGTGGCCAGCCAGATGCGGGAACGGGCCCGTATAGAGCGTGTGCGAAAAACCACTGCCCTGGAAGATACCTACAACCGCGCCAATCGCCTTCTTTCCGAGATCCCCGGCCAGTACCTGACTTCCGATCTCAAACTGTTGCTGATCAAACGTATGGAGGAGTCCTGCCGGGAACTCAAGGCCCTCAAGTCCGAGCAGCCAGTCAGCGAATGGCTCAGTACCACCCAGCAGTTGAAAAAGCAGGTTATGGACAACGAAGACCGGCGACCACCCGTCAAGATTGAGTCACCGGAAAAGTCTTCCTACGTCAAAGAGCTGCTGCAGAATCTTTTCAAAATGATTGAAGGTATGCACAAGGCGGGGAAAATCGACAGCGCGACCGCCAAGAAGAACCTCAAGTTTGTGTTATTCCTGGTTCACAAGACCCATGCCGACCTTCATGTGTTCCAGGCCCGTGATTATGTGAAGCAGAACCAGATCCGCAAGGCCATTCATGCCTATCACCTGGCCAGTACCGAAATGGGCAAGTCCAGGGACAACCCCATGGCCATGAAAGCAGTAAAAAGCTTCAGCACCCGGATCAAGGAACTGGAAGCCATGAAAGTTGGCGAAACATCCGGCAGCACCGCCGACGGCCAATCGCGGCTGGATCGCGAATGGGATACTTTCCTCCATGACGATGAGTGGCGCAAGAAAGCCGATTATGACGGTTAGCTATAGGATTACGATTCGTCATCGCCACCCGTAACACTGACAGACAGGGACTGTGGATACACTGTGACAACTCCATTCAAAAAACGGCTTTCCTATCGCCTGACCCGGGACACCGTTTTGATTGCAATGGTCCTGGGCCTGGTGCTCAATGTTGTCCAAGTCACTCTTGACTATTTCAGTGCCCGGGACTCCATGGAGCAGGAGATCCGCGCCCTGATTGAAATCAGCCACAGCCCTGCCTCCCAGATTGCCTATAACATCGATATCCGCCTGGCCGAGGAATTGCTGGATGGCCTGCTCCGCCACCCCGCTACCATCGACGCGCGCATCATTGATAACAATGATCAGACCATGGCTGCAGCCAGCCAGAGCAGCCCCGAATCCCGCTACCGCTGGATCAGTGACCTGCTGTTCGGCGACAGCCGTGTTTTCAGCGAAGAACTGATGGTGCCGCAGCTGAGCGACCTTTCCCTTGGCAACCTGACGGTCACGATCGATACCTACCACTATGGCCTGCTGTTCCTGCAAAGGGCCGCATACACCCTGGTTAGCGGACTGCTCAAGAGCCTGGTGTTGACGGCGGCCCTGCTCACGATCTTCTATTTCGTGCTGACCCGCCCCATGCTCAATGTTATTGGTGCATTGAGCCGGGTTCGCGCAGAGTCCCCGGAGAAGGTCCGGCTTCCGGTGCCTGCCAATCATCGTGAAGACGAAATCGGCCAGATGGTGGGCATTATCAATCAGCACCTGGAAACCATAGAAAACAGTCTCGCGCAGACGCGACATGCAGAAAGTGCCATCAAAAACTACTCCACCCAGCTGGAACAGGAGGTGAAAGATCGCACCCGGGAGATATCCGAGAAAAACGAGGCACTGCAGCGGGGTAATCGTGCTCTGGTTCGAGCCAAGGAAGATGCGGTACGCAGGGCGCGCTCCCGGGCCAACTTTCTGGCCAGCATGAGCCACGAAATCCGCACACCACTCAACGGGGTGCTGGGCATGCTGGGCCTGTCCCTGGAAGGTGACCTGGAACCTGCACAGCGCAACCGTCTGGAGATCGCACTTAACGCGGGGCAGAGCCTGCTGGGCCTGCTCAACGATATCCTCGACATTTCCAAGGTGGAAGCCGGTAAACTCAGCCTTGAGAACATTCCGTTCAGTGTCCGGAACCTGGTAGAGGAGTGCGCGACTCTTCATGCCCAGCAGGCTCGCCACAAGCACATAGACGTAGTGACCGATATCGAGTGCGACCTGCCGGAAACCTTCCTTGGCGACCCTACCCGCACCCGGCAGGTTCTCAACAATCTGCTCAGTAATGCCATCAAATTCACTGATCAGGGCAGCGTTCGCATTCGCACAACCCGTTTCAACGGCAACGTGCGTATCGATGTGATCGACACCGGTATCGGCATGTCCAAGGAAGGGTTGCACCGGATCTTCTCACCGTTTTCCCAGGCAGATACCGACACCACACGGCTGTATGGAGGAACCGGGCTGGGCCTGACCCTTTGCAGGCAGTTGGTGGAACGCATGCACGGCCAGATATTGGTGGACTCGGAAGAACACCGGGGAACTCACTTCACTGTGAACCTGCCACTGCCTGTCCATGACCAGGACGGAGCGGGAATCCTGTCTTCAGATATACCGGAGATCCTCAGGAAATCCGGTGTGGATATGGCCATTCCCCAGGAATACCCGCACCGCCTGCCCATCGAGGGCCAACTGAGGGCGTGGAACATCCCGGTACGTGATGCCGCCCGCAACGGCAGGGGCATACTTATGGTCGCCGCAGACGATGGGAATGAAGCAAGCCAGCAAATGGCCGCAAAATGGCCCGGAACCGGGGTGATCGTGGTGGACAGGAACGGAACAACTGTGGCTTCCGACAACCAACAGATTCTGTCCATGCCCCTGCGGCGAGACCAGCTGTACCGGACACTATGCGCCGCGGCAGGCCTGCAGCAGGCTACAACAGGCGAGACAACGGATACGGAGCAGGGCCAGGCTTCCAGGAGAACGCTGAACCTGTTGCTGGTAGAGGACAACCAGGTCAACCAGGTGGTTGCCAGCAGCATGCTTCGCAAGCTTGGTCACAGGGTTACCCTGGCGGAAAATGGCAAGCGCGCCCTGGAAGCCCTGAATTCAGGGGAGTTCGATATTGTGCTGATGGATTGCCAGATGCCGGTGATGGATGGCTACGCAGCCACACGCAGAATCCGGGAGAACCCTGCCTGGCGCGCCCTGCCGGTTATTGCCGTAACGGCCAACGTGATGCAGGGGGACAAGGACGACTGCCTGAAATCCGGCATGAACGATTACATCACCAAGCCCTATAATCGGGCCGACCTGAAGTCCGTTATCGATCGCTGGGCTCCCCCTCCGCCTCCAGCAGGCTGAGAACCGAGCGCAACTCGTCACGCAAAGCCACAATGCGCTCCTCATCAATCCCTGTACCACACAGCAGCCGACCAGGCACGTCGCTGGCTCGCTTGCGCATGGCAATCCCCTCCCCGGTCAGGGCCACCGTCACAACACGCTCATCGGTCGTATCCCGCTGACGAATAACGAGCCCCCTTTCAGCCAGGCGCTTCAGCAACGGCGTCAGTGTGCCAGAATCCAGCCGCAAACGTTTACCCAGGTAGGAGACTCTCACGCTGCGACCGTCCCTGTCGGCCTCCCACAGCACCAGCATGACCAGATACTGTGGATAGGTCAGGTTGAGTTCTGCCAACAATGGCCGGTAGCGGGCAGTAACCGCACGGTTGGCCGCATAGAGTGCAAAACAGAGCTGGTTGTCGAGCGCCAGGATATCGTCTTCGGACTTCATGGCTTACAGCAACTTTTCAATGTCAGTGCGGATGGCCGCCGGTTTGGTGGTGGGTGGGTAACGGCGCACCACGTGTCCTTCGCGGTTGACCAGGAACTTGGTGAAATTCCACTTTACCGCCTCGGATCCAAGCAGGCCCCTGGCGTTATGCTTAAGATACTCGAACAGGGGATGGGCATCGGGGCCATTGACTTCGATCTTGGCGAACATGGGGAAGTCCACGCCATAGTTCAGGCTGCAGAATTCGCTGATGGCCTTGTCATCTGCCGGGTCCTGATTACGGAACTGGTTGCAGGGAAAGCCCAGGACTTCCAGCCCTTTTTCGTTCAGATCCGTATAAAGGGACTGCAGCCCTTCAAACTGAGGTGTGAAGCCACATTTGCTTGCTGTGTTGACAATCAGCAGCACCTTGCCACGGAACTCATCGAGGGAGTGCTCTTCGCCACGAATATCCGTTGCCTGGAAATCGTATATGCTCTGGTCGCTCATCGTTTTTCTCCTTTATATTTTTCACCAGTATATTGTGCACAATACTATTTACAACCATATCCGGCATCCTGGCAGTCCCGGTTCATGGAATCTGTGAGCTTTGGGCGCTAAATCTCCGCGTCTATGCCACAATTCATCACAATTGGCCTGTTGTCGCTGGCCTTTGCTCCGCTAGAATACGAGCTTACGTCTTTAACTGAGGAATAACCGGGCTTATGCAGAACTATCTCAAATCCGCCAAGCTGGATAACGTGTGTTACGAGATACGTGGCGTGGTTCTGCGCGAGGCCCGTCGCCTCGAAGAAGAGGGCCATCGGGTTCTCAAACTGAATATTGGTAATCCTGCCGCTTTCGAACTGGACGTTCCCGAGGAAATCCAGCAGGACGTGATCTACAACATGCATCTGGCCCAGGGTTATGTGGAATCCAAGGGCCTGTTTTCCGCCCGCAAGGCGGTGATGCATTACTGCCAGCAAAGGGGCATCGACAAGGTCGATATCGACGATATCTTCCTTGGTAACGGCGTCAGCGAGATGATCGTGATGTCCATGCAGGCCATGCTCAATACCGGCGACGAAGTGTTGATTCCTGCCCCCGACTACCCACTGTGGACGGCGGCTGTAACCCTGTCCAGCGGCAAGCCGGTGCATTACCGCTGCGATGAAGCCCAGGACTGGTTTCCGGATATCGATGATATCCGCAAGAAGATTACACGCCGTACACGGGCCATCGTACTGATCAACCCCAATAACCCCACGGGGGCAGTCTACTCCCGCGAGTTACTGGAACAGGTGATTGAACTGGCCCGACAGCACAACCTGATCGTGATGTCCGACGAGATCTACGACAAGATTCTTTACGATGGCACTGAACACATTCCCACCGCCTCGCTAGCGGACGATCTGCTTTTCCTGACCTTTAACGGGCTGTCCAAAAACTACCGGGCTGCAGGCTACCGTTCCGGCTGGATGATCATCAGTGGCGCCAAACACCGTGCAAGGGACCTGATCGAGGGCATCGAAATGCTCTCCAATATGCGGCTGTGTGCCAACGTACCGGCCCAGCTTGCCATCCAGACTGCTCTCGGCGGATACCAGTCGATTGATGACCTGGTGGCGCCGGGCGGCCGTCTGTTCGAGCAACGGGAAACCGCCTGGAACCTGCTGAACGACATTCCGGGTGTCAGCTGTGTGAAACCCAAGGGCGCACTCTACCTGTTCCCCAAGCTGGACCCGAAACGCTTCCCCATCGTCAACGACGAGAAGCTGGTCCTGGACCTGCTGCTGCAGGAACGCATCCTTCTGGTCCAGGGCTCGGCCTTCAATATCGACGACAAACAACACCTGCGTGTGGTATTCCTGCCCCGGGAAGATACACTGGAGGACGCCATGAAGCGCCTGGCACACTTCCTGTCTTCCTATCAGCTGTAAGGGGGTTGCATGGCGGATATTCATATTGAAGAGTTCTACAAGGACGCCGCAATCGCCCTTGTGCAGCTCTACAACGCGTTCCCCCGCCGGGTAAATCTGTTCGTGGAGGATATCGCAGGTTCCGACGAACCCGATGAATTCGGCCTCCACAGCAAGCGGCATATGGCGTGCTTCGGTACCCTGCTCTGGCTGGCAGAAGAAGGGCTGCTGCGCTACGTGGATACCATTCGCCAGGAAGCGCTCGACCAGGCTGTGCTCACCCAGCGGGCTTTCGTACGTATGAGCTCTCCCGCCAGCCCGGACCTGCAGGAAAAGGACATACCGCAAACTGGCCAGGATCTGCCTCCCGCCATCCGGGAAGACTTTTCCACCCACATCCATATGCTCCGCACGGCACTGCGAAGTGGCAGCTCAGCCAGGATCAGCCGGGTGATGCAGGCGACTTTTTTTCGCGATAAAACCGATCATTAAATCAGCGTAAACCTGTTGAACAAGGCATCACTGGCCACATATAAAGGCTCAGGTGCAAACCGTTGTTTGCGGCGGATCATTCAACAAGGAATTCAAGATGCGTATTCTGCTTTTTCTTGCCACCAACCTGGCAGTCATTCTCGTTGCCAGCTTCACCCTGAAGCTGCTGGGTGTCGACAGTTATCTGGCCCAGAACGGGATTCAGTATGGCTCGCTGCTGGCCTTTGCCGCCGTTTTCGGCTTCGCCGGTGCGATCATCTCGCTACTGATTTCCAAGAAGATGGCCAAATGGAGCACCAAGGCCAGGGTGATCGAATCACCGCGTACCCCTGCAGAACGCTGGTTGATGGATACTGTGCGCGAGCTGGCGAAGAATGCCGGCATCGGCATGCCAGAAGTAGCCATCTTCCCGGCGACCCAATCCAACGCCTTCGCGACCGGCTGGAACAAGAACAACTCCCTGGTGGCAGTCAGTGAGGGCCTGCTGCACCGCTTCAACAAGGATGAGATCCGCGCAGTACTGGGCCATGAAATCGGCCACGTTGCCAACGGAGACATGGTGACACTGGCCCTGATTCAGGGCGTGGTGAACACCTTCGTGATTTTCGCATCCCGGGTAATCGGCTCGTTCGTGGACCGCGTGGTATTCAAGAACGAGAGCGGCCACGGCATCGGCTTTTTCGTGGTGAGCATTGCTGCGGAGATCGTGCTCGGCATCCTCGCCAGTACCATCGTGTTCTGGTTTTCCCGCCGCCGGGAATTCCGGGCTGATATTGCCGGGGCCCAACTGGCAGGCCGCGGCGCGATGATCAACGCACTGGCGCGGCTGAAACAGGAAAGTGAGGTGCCGGACCAGATGCCGGACAGTCTTCAGGCGTTTGGTATTAACCGGGGCGCACGTGGCGGGCTCAGTGCGCTGTTCATGACCCACCCTCCTCTCGATAAACGGATCGAAGCTCTGCAAACAGCTCAGCTTTGACGACGGGGAACTAGAGTTTCAGCTTGAAGCCAAGGGCCCGGAAAGTATCCTGCATGGACTTGCTGGTGCCCTTGAGCTGGATCTTGACGCTGGAGAACTCCCGCCGGACCGGATAGTCCCGGCGCAGCCGATCAAACGCCGGCGCTTGTTCGTCGGTGGGCAGTGACATCGCCAGACGCATGCGGGCATCGTCCCGGCGCGGATCGTAGCAGGAGCGGATGGCAATGTTCGACGAGTCCATTTCCTCGGCTGCGCTGGTGAACGAGAGCTTCGCCAACGCCGGCTCCGGCAGGAACTGCCCAGCCTGCTTACGGGCAGGCAGTCCCATGTAGCGGCTCAGGGCCTGGTACACCATTTCACTACCCTGCACCTTGCCTTCCAGGCTGTAGCCGGCAATATGGGGCGTTGCCAGCCATACCCTGTCGAGCAACCCTGCGTGGATCCGCGGCTCGTGCTCCCAGACATCCAGCACAACAGCAGGCGCATTGGGCTCCTCCAGCCGCCCCAACAGGGCAGAGCCATCAATCACCTCGCCACGACTGGTGTTAATCAGCAACTGATGCTCCCTCAGCGCTGCCAGCCGCTCCCGCCCAAACAGGTGCAGCGTGGGATAGTCGCCCTCACGTGTCAGGGGAGTATGCAGGGTCACCACATCACAGGCCATGGCGTCTTCCAGGCTGACGAATTCCTGCCCGTCGCCATTTTCCTGTTCAGCACGTGGCGGGTCGCAACACAGCACGTCAAAACCCAGCCGGTCCAGCTTGTGGGCAAGTTCGCCACCCACGTTACCGGCACCAACGATACCGACACTGAGTTTTGACCAGTTAGCCACACCGCGCCTTTCGGCATGCAGGGAAATCACCGACAGCACGTATTCAACCACGCTGTTGGCGTTGCACCCGGGTGCTGCCGAGAATGCAATGCGGTTGGATGACAGCCATTGCCGATCAACGTGGTCGGTGCCAATCGTGCAGGTGCCAACAAAACGCACCCGGCTGCCTTCCAGCAGCGCCTGGTTGACCCGGGTCACTGAACGGACCAGCAATATGTCTGCGTTCTGCACATCGGCTGCCGTCATTGTGCGCCCGGACACCCGGCAAATGTCGCCGATGTCGCCGAAGAAGGAATCCAGCAAAGGTATGTTTTCGTCTGCTACTATCCGCATGATCCTGCTTCCCGACCCCTTAATTCCTGCGCTGGCGCTGGCCACCACTCCGGCCACCCTGGCTGCGATTGCCCTGGGGGCGGCGGCCACCGCGCTTTCGACTGATGGGCGGTTTTTCCAGCGCTGTCATCAGTTCTTCATCAGGTACGGCGGTGGTGAGCTTCTGGCTGATGTAGGATTCAATCGCCGGCAATGAATAGGCATCATCCTCACTGGCGAAGCTGACAGACACACCATGCTTGCCGGCCCGCCCTGTCCGCCCGATCCGGTGAACGTAATCTTCCGCATTATCAGGAAGATTGTAGTTGAAAACATGGGTCACACCGTCCACGTGAATACCGCGCCCGGCAACATCGGTTGCCACCAGCACCTGAATGCTGCCGTTCTTGAACTGCTCCAGGGTCTTGAGGCGTTTGTTCTGGGCAATTTCACCGGACATCAGTGCAACCTTGACTCCCTGGTTACGCAGATCCTCATCCAGATCACGACACTGGTCACGGCGATTGGCGAACACCAGGGCTTTGTCGACTTCCGGACGCTTGAGATAGTTCACCAGCACCGGCAGCTTCTCGTCCTCACCCACCAGGTAGACGGTCTGCTTCACCCTTTCGGCGGTTTTCTGTTCCGGCTCGATTTCCACGAATTCGGCGTTGCGGGTCCACATGGAGGCCAGGTTAAGCACGTCCTGGTTAAAGGTGGCACTGAACAGCAGGGTCTGGCGCTCTTCCTTGGGTGTACATTTGCGGATAATGCGCTTCACATCCGGAATAAAGCCCATATCGAGCATCCGGTCAGCTTCGTCCAGAATCAGGATGTCCAGCTGGTCCAGAAAAACGTCCTGGGAGCCAAGGAAGTCGATCAGGCGCCCCGGTGTAGCCACGAGGATATCAACGATCTCATTCTGCAGCTGATCACGCTGCTTGTCGTAGTTCATACCCCCCACTACGGTAACCACGTTGTGGCCGGTGTAACCACAGAGTTGTTCCGCATCTTTTGCAATCTGCATGGCCAGCTCACGGGTGGGCGCCAAAGCCAGCACCCTGGGCTCGGACGCAAATCGGTCCTGTTCCGGAATGGGAGTTTCCAGCATGCTCTGGATAGCGGTGATCAGGAAGGCTGCAGTTTTACCGGTGCCGGTCTGGGCCTGGCCAATCAGATCCTGGCAGGCCAGTGTCCACGGCAGCGTTTCCGCCTGAATCGGCGTACAATGTTCGAAGCCGATATCGGTAATGGCATCAAGTACTCGCTGGTCCAGGTTCAGATTCTTGAAAAGTGTTTTGCCGGCTTCTGGTGCGTCAGATGTCATATTGCTTCAATTTACCTCGGTTTCTGTGGCGGAACATTCGGGCATCAGGCGCCTGGTCTCTTTTTTCCAGACTTTATTGAAGCCAGCCTCTGTTCCGTAAAATGTCCTGAGCTTATGGAAAAACAGGCCAGCGCGCGCCGGCATGCCTTGCTTCAGGTAATCGTTGGCCTGCGCCGTGACGTTCCTGCGGAAGGCGCCTTCGTCCCATGCCCCGCTACCGGACAGGTTGTCGACGCTGACGTGAAAGCGGGCACCTGCTGCAACCGAAAACAACCATTCCAGAGCCTGTGGTTTGATCTCTGCTTTCTCAAAGGCCCGCTGTTGCTCCGCGCTGCGACCATCAGGGCAGTACCAGTAACCAAAGTCCCGTAGTGTGCGCCGGTACTCACCGGCAATGCACCAGTGGCTGATTTCATGCAGCGCGCTGGCATAATAGCCGTGAGCAAAGATAATACTGGCGCAGCCGTCAGGCTCTGTTGCCGGCAAATACTCGGGTTCATCGCTGCCCCTGACCAGAACAGTCCGGTGTTTTGCCCGGAACAGGTCATTAAACAGCATGATAAGATCATCTGGATCATGTTTCATGGGACCGGTATTGTGCGACTTTAGACGATTCAATACCAGAGGGAACTTTTGCCCGACAACTGTGTCCATTGCAACCTGAATCGGCGTGATTTCAACCTTTCGGGGCACGGCGCCAAACACTCCCGGATTCACCAACGGTACGCTATCGACTATGACAGGCAGCACAACAACCTCATGCAGTATTGCCCCCGCCCGGGTTTTGAGCCGCTTTCTCCTGTTTCTGGCATTGTCCTTCTTCTCCGTTCTTGCCGCTGGAGCTGGCAACTCCCTGTTCGGAAACAACAACGATTTCCTGCCCGTTGATGAAGCCCTGCCCTTTAGCTCTTCCACAGAAAACGGCGCTGTGGTGCTGTCTTGGGACATTGCTCCGGACCACTACCTGTACCAGGGCCGTGTCGACGTCAGCAGCAGTACCGAGGGCGTCGAACTGGGGGAACCGGAATTCTCCTATACCGGTACCGACACAGAAGACGAGTTTTTTGGCAAGGTCACCGTATTCTACGAGCCGGTCGAGGCCCGTGTTCCGGTAACGCTGCCCGAGGGCGTCCGTGAGGCAGAACTTCAGGTAACCTACCAGGGTTGCGCCAATGCCGGGCTCTGCTACCCGCCCCAGACCCGCGATGTGCTCTATTACGCCGGCGCTTCCGACGACTCAGTGCCTGCAACAGCGGGCAGCTCGGGAAACCCTGCCTCAACCGGCAGCAGTCAACCGCCTGAAGACACGTCAACGGCAACCGGTCTGGCGGGTTTTCTCGCCAACCAGTCCATGCTGGTTATTGCCGGCCTGTTTCTGCTCCTGGGGCTGGGGCTGACGTTCACCCCCTGTGTGCTGCCAATGGTACCGATCATTTCATCACTGGTATCATCCCGTAACACCAGCACAACCGGCCATGCGCTGCTGCTGTCCGGCAGCTACGTACTGGGCATGGCTCTTACCTATGCAGCGGCGGGCGTTATTACCGGCCTGCTCGGGGCCAGCTTCAATCTTCAGGCGCAACTGCAATCTCCCTGGGTTCTGGGCGTGTTCGCAACGCTGTTTGTAATCTTTGCCCTGTCCATGTTCAATCTGTTCGAGATCCAGCTGCCGCGCTTCATACGCGAACCGCTCAACGATGCCAGCCATCGCCTCACCGGCACCCGCGTGGCCAGCATCTTCGGTATCGGGGCGCTGTCGGCGCTGATAGTGTCGCCCTGTGTTTCTGCACCACTCGCCGGCAGTCTGTTATACATCAGTACCACTCAGGACGCGGTGATCGGCGGTGTTGCCCTGTTTGCCCTTGGCCTGGGCATGGGCATTCCGCTGATACTGGTAGCCGTTGGCGGCCGCAAACTGTTGCCCTCGACAGGCCCCTGGATGAACGTTGTCAAAGCCTTCTACGGCGTCATGTTGCTGGCAGTTGCCATCTGGCTGATCGAACGAATGGTACCCGGTTGGGTGTCACTGACGCTTTGGGGACTGCTTGTCGCCATCACCGGTGTACAGCTGGGAGCATTCGACGCCGCCAGGGCTGGCTGGGAACGTACCCGCAAGGGTATGGGACTGGTCATGTTTGCGTATGGTATTGCACTGCTGGCCGGTGCTGTATCCGGCGCCAATGATCCCCTCAAGCCTCTTGCAGCCTTCACTGCAGCAAACCAGCCGGCAAGCGGAAGCGCCTCGGCCGGGACAGCAACCAGCCATGCAGAGTTTACCCGGCTGGAATCACCACAGGAGATTCGTGATGAACTGGCACAGGCCAGTCGCAGTGGCACACCGGTGATGCTGGATTTCTATGCCGACTGGTGCATCTCCTGCAAGGTTATGGAGCGTAACGTGTTCAGCGACGGCACCGTTATTCAGGCGCTGTCGCCCTACCGGCTGCTGCAACTTGATATGACCGATAATACCCCCGAGCAGCAGGCGCTGATGGATGAGCTCGGTCTGTTTGGCCCTCCGGCTATCCTGTTCTACAACGAAAGTGGAGCGGAGCTGGAGACAGCCCGCGTTCTGGGCGAAATGGACCGCGACCAGTTTCTCGGTCACCTGGATACGCTGGAGCTTTCTGGCGAATCCTGACGATCGCGTTCAGCTACCCCTGCGGATGAAGAACACGAAATCTTTTCCATCTTCACCGCTGTGCACCAGCTCATGGTTGAGAAACTGACAGAATCTCGGGATATCCCTGGTTGTCGATGGGTCCGTTGCCACCACCTTCAATACGGCCCCCGGGCTGATCTCCACAATCCGGTTATGTAACAACATCACCGGTTCCGGACAAAACAGCCCCCGGGCATCAAGCTCTGCATCATATTCCGGGTATGCCAATGTCGTTCCTCCTGAAATTCCAGCTGAAATTTGAAAAAAACGTGCTAAATTATTGTTTATAGCTGTCAAAACAATACGAGGTAAACAATGATCCGGGTGCTGATTGAACGCCATATCGCCGAATCACTCGAACCTGTCTACGAGGAGAGGTCCCGCAGGGTTCTTCAGAACGCTGTGGCCGCCCCGGGCTTTGTGTCCGGCGAAACCCTGGTGGATACCCACGATCCGAACCATCGCTTTACGCTCGCCAACTGGCGCTCGGAAGCAGACTGGCAACGCTGGTTTCTGTCCGAGGAACGCCGTGAACTGATGGCCCAGCTGATTCCGATGATGGACCGTGAAGAAATCATCACGGTGCTTCGCCACAGCGACTGATTCCGGAGACCGGCGCTCAGTCCAGGCGTTCGATAAAGCAAGTGATCTCCTCACGGTCATGATAGAGGTGACGGGCCCTGATACGGAAGTTCATTTCTGTCAGGGCCAGGCCCTGGTCCAGAATGTCCCGGCAGATCAGCCACTCGTCATATCGTTTCTTCATCGGCAGCTTAAGGTTGAAGACGGTATAGCGGCACAGTTTCTGGTTCAGCCATTCGACGGCCATTGCCGCGGTGCGGCGCGGATGATCGACGATATCGCAGACCATCCAGTCCACACCCCGCCTGGGCCGCCACTGGTACCCGTCTGCCCCGATGTGGTGAACATGCCCCGATGCCATCAGCTCCGCATTCATTGGCCCGTTATCAACCGCCGTTACCATCATGCCCTGCCGGACCAGTTGCCAGGTCCACCCGCCCGGTGCCGCCCCCAGATCCACCGCCTGCTTTCCACCACCGAGGTAGGCAAGCTCCTGTTCCGGGGGCAGGAACACTTTCCACGCCTCTTCCAGCTTCAGAGCTGAGCGGCTGGGAGCCGAAGCCGGCAGGCGTAAACGGGGAATACCGCTGACGAAGCGGGCCCGGTTACAGGCCAGACTGACGCCGGCAATCACCCTGTTGAATCCGAGCAGCAACAGTTCAAGACGGGCCGGCGATTGTGCCTCGCGATCCGGTTGCAGTATGCCCGCCCCTCTCAGCCCTTTTGAAAGTGGCGACACCCATTTGCGGGCAAAGTTGCCAAGGTCGGGGTCGCTGTTGTTTTCAGGTAACCGGATTTCAACCCTTGCACAGGCCGGGAATTCTGAATCCAGCGACTTCAATGCATCTATGACAGCGCCCACACGGTCAGTAGGTGGTAGCGAGACCTCTGCCAGAACGACAAACCAGTCCCTGACAAACACCAGCGTATGAACGGACAGCGTCGCCAGCAACGTGTCTGCCGAAGCAGGCCCGGGCAGGTTGAAGACCACAAAGCCCTGGGCGCTACCGGGCTCAAAATAGCCGTAAATCCCGTTTAATGCCGCCGCATCAGTCAGCTCGCGACCGGCCTCGATTTCGAAGCCCGGCCGGCAAAAGACAATCAGTTGTTCCATCCACCACCTCAACTGGGCCCGTTTCAGGAACCCTCAAACGCAACTACCCGCTTCTTGACCAGATCACCTTCTGGCAATCTGGCCAAGACAGCCCCGCGGCCGTCATCACTGGAGACCAGCACCCGTTCATGTCGCGGGAAATAGACTACCGGTATTTCCTGACTCACCGGGGCTGCGCATAAAGTCTGCCGCCAGGCCTGCTGCCCGCCGGATCAAATCGTCATGCCTCTGCGATTGCCTTGCCAGCGGTCGGTAATCATGGTCTCCGCCTTCCAGCCAGGACAGACTCACACTCCCCAATGAACCTATACCCTGCTCTTCTACCTCGTTCTTTCGGCCAAACGGATCCCTGGTGCCCTGAATAACCAGGAATGGGCGTTGAAGATCCTCAAGGTGCCCGGTTCGCCAGCGATCCTGCTTGCCAGGCGGGTGAAACGGATACCCGAAACAGACCGCACCGCGAATTCCAGCCTGAATCTCCCCCCCGGCAATCATGTAGCTGGCCATTCTCCCCCCCATGGACTTGCCGCCGACAAAGACAGGGCCGTCGTCGGCCGACTCAGCCAGTACACAAGCGACAGCCTCACGGAAATATTCCAGTAACACTGGCTGGCGATCCGGGGGCCTTTTGCGGCCGTCCTGCCGGCGCTTTTGCATATAGGGAAATTCAAAGCGCAGCACGGTTACACCCTGTTCAGCCAGTGCTGAAGCCAGGCTTTCCATGAAGCCGGAATCAGCAGGGGCACCGGCTCCGTGGGCAAGCAATAGCCTGGGCGAACCGGGGACCTTTTTTGCTTCAGCCCGGAAAAATATTACGGGTTTCACAGCATCTCCAATTAATGTCTATGATTAGTTGCGTGGGTAACGGTATATCCGAAGGTTTCCGGCCTTGTCTTTTGCATTAACAATTACTCTAATATATTCGCCATGTTACTGATTTAGACGCATTTGACAGGGCCAGCAAGTTGATCTGCGTCATTGCAAACAGCTAATGCTTTCTCCATACTTGCGCCCGCATATTCCCCACTCTAAACCCATTGGTAAGGCTATGAGCACAGTAAATGCAAACCTGACATACAACTACAAGGTGGTAAGACAGTTTGCCATCATGACAGTGGTATGGGGGATTGTCGGTATGGCCCTGGGCGTGCTGATTGCAGCACAACTGGTCTGGCCCGCCCTCAATCTCGACCTGCCCTGGACACATTTCGGCCGTTTGCGGCCGTTGCATACCAACGCCGTTATCTTCGGCTTTGGTGGAAGCGCGCTGTTCGCTACAGCCTACTATGTGGTGCAACGCACCTGCCAGGCCCGTCTGTTTTCAGACGCACTGGCGGCGTTTACCTTCTGGGGCTGGCAGGCCATTATCGTGGCTGCAGCCATTACCCTGCCAATGGGACTGACTACTTCCAAGGAATACGCCGAGCTGGAATGGCCCATCGATATTGCCATCACGGTGGTCTGGGTCTGCTACGCGCTGGTGTTCTTCGGAACCATCATGAAGCGCAGCACCCCCCACATTTATGTGGCCAACTGGTTCTATGGCGCATTCATCATTACGGTCGCCGTGCTGCATCTCGGTAACAGCATGGCGCTGCCGGCAACGGCCTTCAAGTCCTATTCGGCCTACGCTGGTGTAACCGATGCGATGATCCAGTGGTGGTACGGCCATAACGCCGTTGGTTTCTTCCTGACTGCTGGCTTCCTGGGCATGATGTACTACTTCGTGCCCAAGCAGGCCAACCGTCCCGTCTATTCCTATCGTCTGTCGATCGTCCACTTCTGGGCACTGATCGCAACCTATGTATGGGCCGGCGGCCACCACCTGCACTACTCCGCCCTTCCTGACTGGGCGCAGACTGCAGGCATGGTAATGTCCCTGATTCTGCTGGCACCCTCCTGGGGCGGCATGATCAACGGCATGATGACCCTGTCAGGTGCCTGGCACAAACTGCGCACTGACCCCATCCTGCGCTTCCTGGTGGTCTCCCTGTCGTTCTACGGCATGTCCACTTTCGAAGGCCCGATGATGTCCATCAAGACAGTGAACGCGCTGTCCCACAACACTGACTGGACTATCGGGCACGTTCACTCCGGTGCGCTGGGCTGGGTTGCCATGATCAGTATCGGTGCTGTGTACCACTTGATCCCCAAATTGTGGGGCGTGCAGGCGATGTACAGCACTGCAATGATCAACGTGCACTTCTGGCTGGCAACGGTCGGTACCGTACTGTACATCGTCGCCATGTGGGTGAACGGCATCATGCAGGGCCTGATGTGGCGTGCTGTCAACGAAGACGGCACCCTGACCTACAGCTTTGTCGAGGCACTGGAAGCCTCCTACCCGGGCTACTTTGTGCGTTTCCTTGGCGGCGTGATCTTCCTGGCCGGCATGCTGGTAATGGCCTACAACGTCTACATGACCGTGCGTCAGAAAGATGCGGTTGCTCAGGACAACACAGCAGCGCAAGCGGCGTAACGGGAGAGATTGCAGATGAAACACGAAATTATCGAGAAGAACATCGGGATAATGATCGTACTGATTATCCTGACCATCAGTGGCGGTTTCCTGGCAGAAGTTGTGCCTCTGTTTTTCCAGAAGAGTGTTAATGAACCGATAGAAGGTCTTGAGCCACTGTCGGCACTCGAACTGGAAGGCCGGGATATCTACGTTCGTGAGGGCTGCCACGTTTGCCATACCCAGCAAATCCGACCGTTCAGGGCCGAAACCGAGCGCTACGGCCACTACTCCGTCGCGGGCGAATTCGTTTATGACCGCCCGTTCCTGTGGGGCTCCAAGCGTACCGGTCCTGACCTGGCGCGTGTCGGTGGACGCTACTCCGACGCCTGGCAACGTCAGCACCTGTACGATCCCCGTAGCGTAGTCCCGGAATCCAACATGCCTGCTTTTCCATGGCTGTTTGAGGACCGGATAGATCACACTGACACCGAAGCCAAAATGAGGACGCTGCAGACGCTGGGCGTTCCGTATACCGACGAGCAGGTCGCAGAGGCTGCGGACGAAGTGCAGGACAAATTCGAAATCGAAGCTCTGGTCGCGTACCTGCAACAACTTGGTACCGTGATTTCAGAAACACGGTGATAGCAATGGATTTAAACGACTTACGCGGCATTCAAACGCTGATCATCATGGCCATGTTCTTTGGCATCATCTGGTGGGCCTACAGTTCTCACCGCAAGAAAGCCAATGAAGAAGCGGCCCACCTGCCTTTTGATGATGATGAGGTGGAGAAGCGTACTGTAGAACAGGAAAAAACGGAGAAAAAACGATGAGTACCTTCTGGAGCATCTGGATCAGCGTGATCGTGCTGGGTACTGTGTTTGGTTGCTGGTGGCTGCTTTATGCCACCCGCAAGAGCCAGACGTCTGATACTGAAACCGACAGGACTATGGGCCATTCTTTCGACGGCATCGAGGAGTACGACAACCCCCTGCCGAAGTGGTGGTTCTATCTGTTCCTTGCTACCTGTATTTTTGCGCTTGGATATCTGGCCCTCTATCCCGGACTGGGTAACTTCAAGGGTCTGCTGGGTTGGACATCCACCAACCAGTGGGAAGCCGAAGTTCAGCAGGCTGATGCGAAGTACGGTGAGCTTTACGCTGAATTCGGTGAGACACCGGTGGAGGAACTGGCGGAAAACGACGATGCCATGAAAATGGGCCAGCGGCTGTTTGCCAATAACTGTGCTACCTGTCATGGTTCCGCTGGCCGGGGTTCCCTGGGTTTCCCGAACCTGACCGACGATGACTGGCTCTATGGCGGCGACCCTGACTCGATTCTGACCACGCTTCACGAAGGCCGCAACGGCAACATGCCCGCCATGGGTACCATGCCGAACATGACCAGCGAACAGGTCGACCAGGTTGTAAACTTTGTACTGAGCTACAGTGGCCGGGAAAAGGATGCCGAGGCGGCAGAGAAGGGTGAAGAGGTCTTTGCCCAGGCCTGCGTTGCCTGTCATGGCGATGACGGCAAGGGAAATCAGGACCTTGGTGCCCCGAACCTGACCGACGATACCTGGCTTTACGGCTCAACCTATGACTGGATCAAGGAAACCGTTGTCAATGGCCGTCAGAACCAGATGCCCGCACAGGGCGGCCGGCTCACTGACGACCAGATCCAGATTCTGGCCGGGTACGTCTACAGTCTGGCCAACTGAGCATCCAGCCGGGGCCTCTGGCCCCGGCCCGGTCTGCTCAACCCTGTGTCTGCCCTTGCGGGCACAGGCTTGAGAAGATCCCCTGCCCCACAGGTCCCTGTGATATGGGCACCACATCATCGGGAGGTTAACGATGAGCAGTGAGATTCCGGTTAAACAGGTTGACCCATCCTCTGACGCCTCCGATAACAAAAACAAAAACACCGGAACTGTCGAGTTATACGCCAGCCGCAAGAAGATCTACGTAAAAGAAGTCAAGGGCTTCTTTCAACGCATCCGCAATGTCAGCCTGACGGCATTGATGGGCATGTATTTTCTGTTTGTCTGGATAACTGTGGATGGTCAGCCGCTAATCCATTTTGATCTTCCGGCCCGGGAATTCCACCTGTACGGTGCTACCTTCTACCCTCAGGATTTCATCCTGCTATCCGGCATGCTGATTATCTGTGCCTTCGGCCTGTTTTTCATTACGACTCTGTTCGGCCGGGTATGGTGTGGTTACACCTGTCCGCAAACCGTATGGACCTTTATTTTCATGTGGGTCGAGGAGCGTATCGAAGGCGGCCGCAACAAGCGGATGAAGCTGGACAAGGCTCCGCGTTCGGCTGAAAAAATTGCCAAGAAATCGGCAAAGCACACGGCATGGCTGTTGATTGCGCTCGCCACCGGTATCACATTTGTGGGTTATTTTTACCCCATCCGCGAGCTGATCACAGACCTGTTTACCGTGCAGGCCAATGGTTGGGCCTACTTCTGGGTGGCCTTTTTCACCGTGGCGACCTACCTGAACGCAGGCTGGATGCGCGAGCAGGTATGCCTTTACATGTGCCCGTATGCCCGCTTCCAGTCCGTAATGTTCGACCCCAATACCCGGATTGTGTCCTACGACCCCAACCGGGGCGAACCGCGAGGCAGCCGCAAGAAGGGCGTTGATCCCGCCGAACTTGGGCTGGGCGACTGCATCGACTGCGGGCAATGTGTTCAGGTCTGCCCCACCGGCATAGACATTCGCGATGGCTTGCAATACGAGTGTATTGGCTGCGCCCTGTGCATCGATGCCTGTGACGAAGTCATGGACAAGATGAATTATCCACGGGGGCTGATCCGCTATACCACAGAGAACGAGCTGGAAGGCAAAACATCCAAGCTCCTGAGGCCTCGCACATTTGGTTACGGACTGGTCCTTGTGGCAATGATGGCGGCCATTACTGTTACCATCATGACGCGTGTTCCCGCGCAAATGGATGTGCTCAAGGATCGCGGCGCACCCTTCGGTTACAATGGCGACGGCCGCGTTGAAAACAGCTACACCCTTAAAATCGCCAATATGACCGAGGTACCGCACACCTTTACGATTTCGGCTTCGGGTCTTGAAGGCATCCGGGTGTTAACCCAGGACACTGTCACCGTCGAAAGTGGCGAGAATCGCTCTGTGCCAACCGTGGTGGACGTCGATCCCGAAATCATATCAGAAAGCAACAATGCGATTGTGTTCCGGGTTGAATCACAATCGGACGAATCTCTGATACTTGAAACTGAAAGCCGTTTTGTCGGTCCTAATCGCTGATCGCGGATTCGTCGTCCGCGAACAGCAACGAGAGATACAACTATGACTGAAAGTACTTCAACAGGCCCCTGGTATCGCCAGCCCTGGCTTCTGTTTCTGCTGATCTTCCCGGGAGCCGCGATTGTCTGGTGCACGATTGCCATCACGGTGGCACTCAACAGCCAGAATTCCATGGTCACCGATGATTATTCCAAGGAAGGCCGTGGCATCAATATGGAAATTGCCCGGGATGAAACTGCGAAAAATCTGGGTCTGAGCGCGGAAATGGCCTTTGAAGAACGGCAGATTAACCTGTCGGTGGATACCTCAGACGGTCGCGCTGATTTTCCATACCTGATCCTCAATCTTTTTCATCCAACCATCGCCGAACGTGACCGGACCGTCCAGTTCCGCGCCATTGGCGAAGGTCAGTATGTGGCGAACCTGAACCAGTCCATCGAGGGCCGCTGGTACTTTGATCTTCGGGGCCCGGACAACGACTGGCGGCTGAAAGGTGAGTCCAGTCTGCCATCTGATCGCCCATTGACACTCGGCGTGGGCGCTGAAGACCGCGGGTGACCCCCTTGGACTGTTTCCACTGTGGCGAGCCCGCGCCCGGCAGACCCGCCATCACGCTCGATCTCGAGGGTGAATTACGCCACTTCTGCTGTCAGGGCTGCAAAGCCGTTTGTGAGACTATCCGTGCGGAAGGTCTCGATGGTTTCTATCAGTTCCGTACCGAAAATGCGGTAACACCCAGGGAGCTGACAGCCCCGGAGCTCGACCGGATACGAGAACTGGACCACCCGCTGGTCCAGAAGTCATTCGTTTCGCCTGTAAAAGCCGGTCAGGAAGCAACACTGTTAATCAGCGGCATCACCTGCGCCGCCTGCATATGGTTACTGGAAAACCATATGGCAAAACAGCCCGGGGTGATCTCCTTTTCCGTCAACCACAGCACTCAACGCGCCCGGCTGGTCTGGAACCCGGAACAGGCCAGGCTCAGCCAACTACTGATCGCCATCCACGAACTGGGTTATCGCGCCCGCCCCTATCAGGCCGACGAAGCCGAACAGGCGCTGAAAGCTGAACACCGTTCGATGCTGATTCGACTGGCCGTTGCCGGTATCGGCTCATTTCAGAGCATGATGCTGGCTTTTCCATTATATTTTGAACTGATCAACGATCTTTCCGACGATTTCATCGGCTTCTTTCGCTGGTTCGGTCTTCTTGTCGCTACGCCGGTGGTGCTCTACAGCGCCAAACCCTTTTTCCGCAATGCCTTGCGGGATATCACTTCCCGGCAGTTCACCATGGACCTGCCTGTGGCCATTGCCATTGGTATCGCCTACGTGGCCAGTGCCTGGGTCACCGTTTTCGGGGGTGACGAGGTTTATTTTGAATCGGTGTGTATGTTTACCTTCTTCCTGTTGCTTGGCCGCTACGTTGAAGTCCAGGCCCGCTATCGGGCCGGCCTGACCGGCAACGCCCTCGCGGGTTTCCAGCCTTCGGTTGCTTCGCTGGCGCGCGATGGCGAAACCGATATCGTGCCGGTCCACGACATCAAGCCCGGTGATATTGTCCAGGTTCGCCCCGGGGAAACCCTGCCGGTGGACGGGGAAATCGTGTCCGGGGAATCCACACTGAATGAAGCGGCTCTTACCGGCGAATATCTGCCGGAAACCCGCCGGCCGGGCGACACCGTGCATGCCGGTAGCGTCAACGGGGAGAACCCGCTCAACGTTCGCGTTGTGCGCGCCGGCGCCCAGACTCGCCTGTCGGGCATTTTGCGGGTGCTTGACCGGGTACAGGCCGAAAAACCGCCCGTGGCTCGCCTGGCAGACCGCATTGCCGGCAAATTCATCAAGCAGGTACTGATACTGGCCCCCGTTGTCTGGGGCGGCTGGTGGCTGGCAGGCGCCGACAATGCCTTCGACATTGCCCTTGCCGTACTCGTGGTAACCTGCCCCTGTGCTCTTTCCCTGGCAACCCCAACAGCCATCACTGCTGCCACAGTCAGGCTGCGCAAGCTGGGGTTCCTGCCTACCCGTGGCCATACGCTGGAATCCATGAAAACCATCGATACCGTGGTGTTCGACAAAACCGGCACCCTGACCCGTGGAGAGCTGTCATTAACCGATAGTCTGGCTTTCGGTGATACGGACATCGACCACTGCCGGAAAATCGCGGCAGGGCTGGAAAAACATTCGGAACACCCCATTGCCAAGGTTTTCCACGAACAACCCTCGGTAACGGTCACCGACGTTACCAATCATCTTGGGGGTGGTCTGTCCGGAAAACTGGATGGGCGGAACATTTATATCGGCCATAAGGCCTTTGTCGCTGGCAAGACTTCGGCTCAACCACCGGAAACCGAGCAGCCGCCCGGCATGGAAATCTGGCTGGCAACCGACCAGCAATGGCTGGCCAGCTTCCGGATGGACGACCAGATTCGTGACGACGCAGCCGAAGCAGTCACAGCCTTGCAGCAAGCCGGCGTGCAAACCATCCTGCTCAGCGGCGACCGATCCGGCCATGTGCAACAGGTTGCCGAACAACTCGGTATCGACCGTGCGATTGGTGAGGCCTCCCCCGAACAGAAACTGGAGGTGCTGAACGGGTTGCGTGAACAAGGGCACCGGGTAATGATGGTCGGCGACGGTCTGAACGACCTGCCTTCTATGGCCGGCGCCGGTATCTCGGTCGCCATGGGTGCCGCTGCCGACCTGACTCAGCTCAAGGCTGATGCCGTGTTGCTGAATGGCCAGCTAATGCAGCTGCTGGAAGCCATGAAAACCAGCCGCCAGACCCGGGATATCATCCGGCAAAACATGGCCTGGGCGCTGGTTTACAACCTTCTTGCCCTGCCCCTTGCCGCCGCCGGCTTTGTAACGCCCTGGCTGGCTGCCATTGGCATGTCAGCCAGTTCCCTGATTGTGGTGCTCAATGCGCTGCGTCTCAGCAAACCACCTGGCAAGAGCAAGCCTTTACAGGTACAACAGACACTTGCAACCGCAGCGTGACGCACAACCGCTCTGCTTTTTGAGGAGGTAGCGTGAAAATTGTCTTTATACTCGTGCCATTGATGCTGATTCTCGTCGCATTGGGGTTGGTTCTGTTCTCCTGGGCTGTGAAAAACGGCCAGTACGACGACCTGGACGGGCCTGCCCATCGCATTCTCTACGATGATGACAAGGACAGGATTCCGGACGACGCGAAGCAGCCGAAGCAGGAAACCGCTTCCCGCGTTAAGCGGCCCTCCGGAGATGAAACCGAAGACAAAGACGCCGGAGAAGACAAGAAAGCCTGATGGGTGAAGAACTATACCTGAGTTACTCCAGCGCTTTCCTCATCGGACTGCTCGGCAGCACCCACTGCCTGAGCATGTGCGGGGGGATCAGCGCTTCATTGTCCATGGCGCTGCCTGTGGGTCGAGGGTTCCGCCTTCGACAGACCATCATGCTGCTGGCCTTCAACGGAGGCCGTATCGGCAGCTATGCCATCATTGCTGCACTGATTGCCCTGCTCAGTACCAGTGCCACGGGCTACTGGACACAACTTGGCCCTGTACTGCGAACCCTGGCAGGCGTACTGCTCATTCTGATGGGGCTTTCCATGGGACAATGGTGGCAGGGAATCCGTTACGTTGAGCGCATAGGCGGGCCTGTCTGGAAACGTCTCTCGCCCCTGACCAGCCGCGTTCTGCCGGTGCATCATGTGCGCCAGGCGCTGGCGCTGGGAGCTCTCTGGGGCTGGCTACCCTGTGGTCTGGTCTACAGCACGTTGGGGTGGGCCGCGCTGCAGCCCACCGTCGGCAGCGCCGCCACGACCATGCTGTTTTTCGGCCTGGGCACCCTGCCCTCCATGCTGGCAACCGGATATGCGGCCACCTGGATCCGCAGGCTCAGGGAGCAGAAACACTTTCGACAGGTGGCGGGTCTACTCCTGATCGGCTTCGGTATCTGGACCCTGCCGATCACCGCAATGATGCATTCGGGGCATGGCTAGAGCATCAGCCGGCGCCACAGGCGCAGTCAGATATTGAGCACGTCCAGTCTCCCGAAATCCTCTGTTTCCGGCTTAACGTTGCCAACGGCCTCGCCACCAACGGGTCGCCGGGAGCCTTCGCGGAAATCGTAGAGGCCCGTGTCGGCAAGGTGTGAGGGCTCCACGTTGCACATGGCCCGGAACATGGTTTCCAGCCGGCCCGGGTGCTGATTGTCCCAAGTCTGGAACATATCCTTGATCACCTGGCGCTGCAGATTTTCCTGGGAGCCACAGAGATTGCACGGAATAATCGGGAATTCCCGCATTCTTGCATAGCGCGCAATGTCTTTCTCACGACTGTAGGCCAGCGGCCGGATCACTGTATTGCGGCCATCGTCACTGTGAAGCACCGGTGGCATGGACTTGAGTTTGCCGCCATAGAACATGTTCAGGAACAGTGTTTCCAGCAGGTCATCCCGGTGATGGCCCAGGGCAATTTTTGTGACACCGTGTTCCTCAGCAAAATTATAGAGAATTCCACGACGTAGACGGGAACAAAGTCCGCAGGTGGTCTTCCCATCCGGCACTTTTTCCTTAACAATACTATAGGTGTCCTTCTCGATGATGTGATATTCGATGCCCAGGGCCGCCAGATACTCGGGCAGCACTTCCTCCGGGAAGCCCGGTTGTTTCTGGTCCAGGTTCACGGCAATCAGTTCAAAGTGAACCGGTGCGCTTTTCTGAAGGTTCATCAGGATATCAAGCATGGCATAGGAGTCTTTTCCACCAGAAAGGCAGCACATGACTTTATCGCCCGCTTCAATCATCGAGAAATCAGCAATCGCCTGTCCCATTTCCCGGCGCAGGCGTTTCTGCAGCTTGTTGAATTCCAGTTTCTGCCTGCGCTCTGCTTCAGAGGCGGGGACAGTTTCGGGGTTGGCAGTCATTGCTTCGGACATAGATCAACGTCGTTCAGAGGGTCAGTGAGAGTGGGATTATACGCGTGCAAATGTTCCAGGGACAGGCCTGGCTGCAGGGACCCCCTCTTCCGTAATGGAGCCCTGTCACCTACCATAACGGAATGAAACAACCCGATCTGGCAGCAAATGCCAAACCAACCTCCGGTTACGGCTCTCAGGATGACCGACTGAACTTACAGATTCAGCATCTGCTGATTGCCACCGAGCATATACTCCGGCAGAACCCTGCGGGAATGAACGAACTCGCAATGATAAAAACTCTACAGAAGGCTCCCTGGGAACTGTTCGGCAGCGTTAATTTTGCAGAACCGGACAAGCTCTATCCCGTCCATTTCCTGCTTTTCCATGTGCTTTACCGCCTTCGCGATCAACTTGCCAGCGGCGGGGAGACCCTCACAATCTCACCCCTGGTGATTCGGCTCCGAAAGACCGCCATTGTGGGCGGCACCGGGCTCCCGGACCAGGCGGACGAACTGAGAAACTTCTACCTGGACCTGTCAAAATACACTTTGCCCGAAGAATCCATTAACAGAATGATGGACGACTTCTGGGCAGGGCGCAGCGGTTACCGCCCGGAACCCCTGGAAACACGGGAGGCCGCAGCCACGCTGGGCTTCGACGATATGCCGGCAGGATTTGAAGAAGTAAAGCAGCGGTTTCGCCGGGCGGTGATGCGTGCCCACCCGGACCGCGGTGGCGAAACCGAAGCCATTCAGCACCTTAACCAGGCCTTCTCTGTTCTGAAGGCCCATTTCAGAACCTGACTGTTCCGGAAATCCTGATCACATAGGACGACACAATGGCCAAACGAATAACGACCCAAACACTACTGGCAGTATCGCTCGCCGGCTTTGCCCTGGCCGCAAAGGCTGATCTTGTGGTGTTGCAATACCACCATGTCAGTGATTCCACGCCGCCTTCCACCAGTACCTCGGTCTCCCTTTTCGAAGGGCAAATGGAAATGATTGGGGAACTTAACATCGAGGTTGTGCCACTGGAGTCGGGAACCCGCGATGCGCTGGATGGCAAGCTGGACGATCGTAAACAGGTCGCCATTACCTTCGACGACGCCTACGAATCTGTCTATTCCACTGCCATACCGGAACTCGAGGAACGCGGTTACCCCTATACGATTTTCGTGAACACTGACGCCATAGGCAGCAACGGCTATATGACGTGGGAGCAGCTCGAAAAGGTGCGTGACCGCAGCGGCGTTACCATTGCCAACCACAGTGAGGATCACGGTCACCTGGCAAGGCGGCCGGACGAAAGCCGGAATGACTGGACACAACGGGTGGAAAACAGCCTGGATACCGCCCAGGAAACCCTGGCAGACAGGCTTGGCATCGATGTTCCGATGTTTGCCTATCCCTATGGTGAATTTGACGAGGCCCTGGAGCGCAAAATTAAAGAACGCGACTGGCTGGGCTACGGCCAGCAGTCCGGTGCTATCGGCGCCACTTCCGGCGATACCCGTCTGCCCCGCTTTCCCATGGCCAACGCCTACGGGCAACTCAACAGCCTGAAGGACAAACTGCGCAGTAAGGCGCTACCAGTCGATGCCAGCGAACTGCCGGACGGCGTTATCGATGAAAATCCGCCAACCCTGTCGTTCACCGTGCCTGATTCCATCAGCGTAGACCGGCTGACCTGTTTTGCATCCGGACAGGGACGGGTTGATTTTGAAGTGTCCGGCGACGAATTAACCCTGAAAGCACCTGAGAGCTTTGATAGCCGTCGTTTTCGCTATAACTGCACACACCCTGCATCAGATGGCAGCTATTACTGGCTCTCACAACAGTGGCTGGATCTGAGCAAACCGGAAGACTAGTGTGCCGTCTGGGAAAGACCGGAAGAAACTCAAACCACCTGCGAGCGAGTAGTAACCACGGCCGGTTGAACCACACCAGAGAGAAGTTGACGCAGAAGATGAAAGCCGGTATCAAGTCGTGTGCCACTGTCTGACACCCATTACTGAAGATCCTGATGACAACAACACTGAAGCCAGGACGACTGACGTTCCTAGCCGCCAAAAACCAGAGCCCTCAGCCGCCACCTGCCCTGCTACACCGGGAAAAATTCAATGACCTTCTCCATGGCCTGGACCCGATCAGCCTGCTGCTGGTCCATGCTCCCGCAGGCTACGGCAAGACCACCACGGTGGCCGACCGCCTTGAAGCCCTTGAGGCAACCACGGCCTGGTATCGGCTGGAAGCCGGAGACAACGATCCGGCAAGATTTGCAGGCTACCTGGCTAATGCTATGGAAACAGCAAACCCCGGCTGCTGCACTGCGACGCTTCGAAACCTGCAGGATAAGGGATATGACGATCTGGAGGGCGTTCTCACGGACCTTCTGGCAGAGCTGCCACAGGATGAGGACCCGCTTTACCTGGTGCTCGATGATTACCACCTCATCGATAACCCCGATATCCACAACGCGCTGCGCTTCCTTCTCCGGCATCAGCCAGCGTGCCTGACCCTGGTGCTGATTACCCGGACCATTCCGCCTATCGGTGTAGCCCAGATCCGCATGCAGGGCCGGATGTCGGAAATTACATCCCGTGACCTGGCTTTCGGGGCCGACGAGGCGCAACACTACTTTGACAGCCGGTTGCCGTTCGAGATCTCACGGGAGAGCATCGAGCGAGCTGTGCGACGTGTTGAGGGCTGGGTATCTGCGCTCCAGCTATTGTCCGCCTCGGCGCTGACCAGCCTCGAGTTCAACGACTTCGTGGACCAGCTGGAATTTGGCAACCAGCATATTTTCGATTATTTCGACGAACTGGTTGGCCAAGGTCTGACCGAGCAGCAACGGACATTCCTGCTGCGCACCAGCATACTGGACCGTTTCAACGCGCGGATGGTGATGCGGGTCATGGATGACAGCGACGGCCAGGCGTTACTCAGCAGCCTGCTCGCAATGGGACTGTTCATTACGCCCGTGGACAACTCCGCCCTCTGGTTCCGGTATCACCCGCTGTTCTCTGTTTATCTCCGGCACTTGCTGAGCTGCACAACCGAGGAAAACAGGCAACAACTGCACCGGCGTGCCTGTGATGCCTGGCTGGAGCTGGACCATGCGGAGGAAGCCGCGCGACACGCAATTGAGGCGGATGACCCGGAGCGGATTACCCGGGTTCTGACCCTTCACGGGCGCAAATTCTTTACCGAAGGACAGTTCATTCTGCTGCAACGGTGCCTCGACGCCCTGCCACAGGATGTCATTGCCCAGGATCCCACGCTGACCCTGCTCAGGGCCTGGGTCGCCCAGGGGCAATACCAGTTTGATGACGTTGAAAGCTGGCTGTCCGCCGCCGAATCCAGGCTGGCGGCGTCCATGACCGAAGAGACCCAACGGGCCGTGTACGGGGAATTCAGTGCCATCCGCGCCCAGGTCGCCATGAATTATGGTGACGGCGAGCGGGCATTGGTGCTGGCAAGGGAGGCCATAGACCAGGAAGCCCGCTATCTGCCCACCTCCCGCGTAGCCGCTGCTTCGGTCATCGGAGAAGCTCTGTTCGTGCAGGGTGAACTTGCGGAGGCGCTGGTTCGCATGCAGGAAACCGAGCACCTGGCGCGGGCCCACCAGGCCCACCAGAACGTGATCTGGGCCCTGTGCCAGCAGTCTGAAATCAGCGTTGCCATGGGGTTATTGCAGAAGGCCTATAATATCCAGGAACGCGGCTTCCAGTATGCCGAAGAAAACAATCTCAACCACCTTCCGATCCTGGAGTTCCTGTTCCGCATCCGCAGCCAGATCATGTGGGAATGGCACCATCTCGAAAACGCTGAACGCTGTGCCCTGCAGGGTATCGAAATCCTGGAAGCACAGGGGGAGCGCTGGTACGTGCAGAGCTATACGTCACTGGCCAAGGTCGCCCATGCCCGTGGGCGCCAGAGCCTCTGTGCCGACTATATAGCCAAAATCCAGAAAATGCTGGCCTCCGGTGACTATCACCTGGACTGGGTTGCCAATGCCCATGCCACCATGCTGGCCTACTGGGATGCCGTGCGGGACCACGACGCCATTCAGCGCTGGCTGACCATTGCACCACCCGTTGACCCTGAAACCGCAACCAACCATTTCAACCAGTGCAACGGCCGCAACCGCGCACGGGCGTATATGAGCCTTGGCCTTTACCGCAAGGCGCAGCCGCTGCTGTCCGGGTTGCAGACTACTGCCGAACAGGTGGGACTGAAAACTGATCTGAACCGCAACCATATTGCACTGGCGTTGCTGTACTGGAATACCGATGACCGGGAGAATGCTCTCAGGCACATGGTGACCGCGCTTCAACTGGCCAGCACCACCGGCGCCGTGGGCAGCTTCCTGCGCATGGGTAAGGTACTGATTGTCATCCTCAAAGCGCTGATCAACGACGAAGCCATCGACGGCATGGAGCTGCAACGGGCCGAACGGCTGATACAGCTGGCACAACAGCAACGGGATTTCAGCCGCGCCATTCGAATCTCGCTTGATGAAGCGATCATTCAGGACATCATTGACCGCCCCGACGTGCCCGAGTTGATCCGGACGTCACCGCTGACCCGCCGCGAATGGCAGATTTTGAGCCTGATCCACGCAGGCCTTTCCAATGACCAGATTGCAGAGCACCTGAAGGTAGCCTCGACAACGGTCAAAACCCATATCCGCAGCCTGTACCAGAAGCAGAACATCAGCCACCGGTCCGAGGCCATTGAACTGGCAAAGGATCTGCTCAGCAAGATTCAGGGAGAATAGAACCGGGGCAGCCGTAACTGCCCCTCCGGTTACAGGGTGAAGACAAACCCCAGCAGCAGGTAACTCAGCGCCGTTACCACGATAATTCCGAGGATATTCAGAGCAAAGCCGGCGCCTATCATGTCCTGGATTCGCATGTGGCCGCTGGAGAATACGATGGCGTTGGGCGGAGTCGCCACCGGCATCATGAAGGCGCAACTGGCGGCAATGGCGGCCGGAACGGTCAGCAACAGCACTGACATATCCTGCGACATGGCCAGCGCCCCCAGTAACGGCAGGAAGGCTGCGGCGGTTGCTGTGTTACTGGTGACTTCGGTGAGAAATATGATGACAGCCACAACCAGGGCAATCATCACCAGTGCTGGCAAATTCCCCGCCACCGACAGACTCTCGGCAATCCACTCTGCCAGGCCCGAGCTACTGATAACGCCTGCCATTGCAAGGCCACCACCGAACAGCAGCAACACCCCCCAGGGAATACCCTGAGCCGTCTCCCAGTCGAGCACGAACACCCGCTCTTTCAGGTTGACCGGAATCAGGAACATGGCAATCGCCGCTGCAATGGCAATGCCGGTGTCACTGAGCCAGGGCATCAGCCCGTCCGACAGTAATGGCCTGAAAATCCAGGCCGCCGCAGTCACCAGGAACACCAGGGCAACCAGCTTTTCCGCTTTCTGCAGAGGGCCAAGGGCCTGCAACTCCTCCTGAATCATGTCACCACTGCCAGCCTGGCTATCCAGCCCGAAATCCCTGCGGGTCAGCCACCACCAGGTCAGCGCCAGCATCACCAGCGACACCGGTACGCCCAGTAGCATCCACTGGGCAAAACCAACCGATATGTCCTGATTTTCGCTCAGATAGGCCGCCAGCAAAGCATTGGGTGGAGTGCCGATCAGGGTGGCAATGCCACCGACGCTGGCAGAATAGGCAATGGCCAGGAGCAAGGCTGTGGCGTAGCGACGCACGCCTTCCGGGTTGGAAGAGTCCATCATTGCGATAACCGACAGGCCAATGGGCAGCATCATGATCGATGTGGCGGTATTGCTGACCCACATACTCAGAAATGCAGTGGCAATCATGAACCCGGCAATCTGGCGACGTGGTTTGTCACCCACACCTCTGAGGGTCAACAGCGCAATACGCCGATGCAGATTCCACCGTTGCATGGCCAACCCCAGCGTAAAGCCACCGAGAAACAGAAAGATGATGGGGTTGGCATAGGGCGTTGTTGCATCTTTTATACCGCCCAGCCCGAGGGCCGGTATCAGCACTATCGGAACCAGTGCCGTTGCCGGAATAGGAATCGCTTCCGTGGACCACCAGGTGGCCATCAGCAGCATCAGCCCCAACGCCGCCCATGCTTCCGGCCCCATTCCTTCGGGGGCCGGAATGACAAGGGTCATGAGCAGGAACAAGGGGCCAAGAATCAGTCCTATTACCCTGCTCTTTGGCAGCCCTTCGGATCTGTTGCCGGAACTGGCAGTTTCAGACATCGGATCTCCTTGTCAGCGAATCATTCTTCCGCGCATTTCACACAGACCGTGGTGTAGGGCAGTACCTGCAACCGGCGCGGGTCTATTTCTTCTCCGCAGCCTTCACACTCATCTCCCAGGCCATTTGCCAGCCTTTCCAGCGCATGCTCTATCTGGGCCAGTTCACTTCGGGTTTCAGTTTCAAGTGAATCCACCACCTCATCATTCTGGGTCTGCACCGCCTGTTCTTCAAAGTCCTGCTCCAGGGCACCACCCTGACGGTGCTGATGGGCTTCGTACTTTGCCAGCCGTGCCTTCAGATCGGCGCGCAGGGTTTCAAGTTCCGACTTGCGATTACTCATAAGGACCTCCTGTACCAGGGTTCTCCCCGGATAAACACCGCATACAATAAAGCATAAGCCTGACAGGCATTTGATGCTTGTCAAAATTGACTCAATGCGGATCTGTGTCACTATTCCCGGCTTGATAACTGGCGGAGACCAACATGCTTTACACCACAGTAGCTGCGCTGGCGGCAGCCCTGATCCTTTTTACCTGGCTGGGGCTGCGTGCCAGGCTGGCCGATGGTGGCCTGGACGATTATGTCACTGCCCGAAACAGTCAGGGCGCCCGGGCCCTGGGGTTTTCGTTCCTGGCATCCGGCATGGGGGGCTGGATACTGTTTGCGCCCCCGGAGGTGGGCGCACTGGTAGGCCCCGTTGCACTGGCAGGTTATGCGCTGGGAGCGGCGTTGCCGTTTATTGTATTTGCGTTCTGTGGCCCGGCCATCCGCCGCTATCTCCCCCAGGGCCGCAGCATCGGAGAATTTGCGCAGGCCTGCTATGGCAACGCCGTTCGCCGCTACGTATCGCTGATCTCCGTGCTTTACATGCTGTGTTTCCTGACCGCGGAACTGACGGCCATCGGTGCTATCACTTCTATGCTTTCCGGCGTCAACGGCAACCTCGCGGTAATGGGTGTAGCCATCGCCACGCTGATTTACACAGCCTGGGGTGGCCTTCGTGCCAGTATTGTTACTGACCAGTGGCAGGCATTTCTGTTGATCGGCCTGCTTGCGATCGTGGGCTTTGTCGCGATGGAGCGGCTGCCAGAGCTGGACACCGCCAATGCGCCATCGGCACCTGTTGGCAGCGCGCTGGGCGTTGCCCTGACTCTTGTCATTGCAGTAACAGCGGCCAACCTGTTTCACCAGGGATACTGGCAGCGCCTGTGGTCGGCTCGTGACACCTCCGCACTGCGTCAGGGAGCGTTATTTGGTGGCGTCATTACCATCGCCGTGGTGGCCGTGGTGGGTGCCCTGGGAATTGCCGCCGCTATGGGTGGCGCGGACCTGGGCTCACCACCCATTCCCTTCTTTGCCCTGCTTTCAAACGCACCTGCCTGGCTGACCATTCCTGCCCTGGTACTGGCTTTGACCCTGGTGGCATCATCCGTGGACACCCTGCAGAATGCCCTGGCATCCCTGGCCGTTACTGAAAAACAGGGGCTATCCATCACCTCGGCACGGTGGATAACCGTCATGCTGATGATTCCGGTGGTCATTGTCTCCCTGCAGGGTGTTTCGGTGCTGAGATTGTTCCTGATTGCAGACCTGCTCTGTGCTACCGCCGTGATACCGGTACTGCTGGGGCTATGGAAAAGAATGACCACGACAGCAGCTGTGCTGGGGGGCCTCGCCGGCCTGGTGGGGGCAATCATCCCTGGATGGGTTAGCGGTGGAAGCCTGATGGCAGGGCTGGAACTTGCAAGTTTCCCGGGTGGCATCCCGACCCTGCTGCCGTTTGTTGGCGCGCTGCTCGGATCCACCCTCGTAAGCCTCGTGCTCGCTCTGGCGGCCCGTACGCGATAAACCTTCCTCACCCCGCTGGCGCTTCGTTCCTGTAACAGCGTCAGTGGGGTCACAAAACCCTTTCTTGCTCTCCTGTTTTTATCTCCGCCCCTCTACGCCCCCCTCATCCCCCCGGGCTACGCCAACAAAAAGTCCGGCAGGAGGATGAACGACCCGTTGCGTGATCGCACTATGCATGAAAGCGATTAACACGGAAATCTTCCGTTCCCGACAATAACAATCTTTCACCGCCAGGGTGTTAAGCGAGGCATGATGATCAAGAACCCCGACTGGTGGCGTGGCGCCATCATTTACCAAGTTTATCCACGCAGCTTCTACGATTCCAACGGCGATGGTATCGGTGATCTGCCCGGGGTTACCGCCAAGCTGGATTACATCGCCAGCCTAAATGTAGATGCGATCTGGCTGTCGCCATTCTTTACATCACCAATGAAAGACTTTGGTTACGACGTTTCGGACTATCGCGACGTGGACCCGATATTCGGCACCATTGCAGATTTCGACGAACTGATTGCCGAGGCCCACAAACGCGACCTCAAGATCATGATTGACCAGGTTCTCAGCCATTCCTCGGACCAGCACCGCTGGTTTATTGAAAGCCGCGCCAGCCGCAACAACCCAAAATCAGACTGGTACGTGTGGGCAGATCCCGGAAAAGATGGCACACCGCCCAACAACTGGCTGTCAGTGTTTGGCGGCTCAGCCTGGGCCTGGGACAGCCGGCGCAAGCAGTACTACCTGCACAATTTCCTGGCCAGCCAGCCGGATTTGAACTTTCACAACCCGGAGGTGGTGGAGCAAGTGCTGTCAGACGTGAAATTCTGGCTGGACCGGGGCGTGGACGGTTTCCGCCTGGACGCCATCAACTTCTGCTTCCACGACCCGAAACTGCGTGACAATCCCCCCAGCGATGCCGTTGCCGAAGGCTCCATTGGCGTACGCAAGGAAAACCCCTACGCCTACCAGTTGCACAAATACGACAAGACCCGCCCCGAAAACCTGGCCTTCCTGCAGCGCCTGCGCGCCCTGCTTGACCAGTACCCGGGAACCACCACCGTCGGTGAAATCGGGGATGACAATTCTCTGCAGACCATGGCGGAATACACCAGTGGCGGTGACAAGCTGCACATGGCCTACTCCTTCGACCTGCTGACCGAGCAACGGGGCGCCGACTTTTTCCGCAAGACCGTCGACTCCATCGAGAAGAAGCTCACCGACGGCTGGCCCTGCTGGGCCATCGGCAACCATGACGTAGCCCGCGTGGCAAGCCGCTGGGAAGCCGGTTCAGCCCAGCAACTTAAGGCCTACATGGCCATGCTGCTGACCCTGCGTGGCAGCGTCTGCATCTACCAGGGCGAGGAACTCGGCCTCACCGAGGCAAAGCTTGAATACCACGACCTGGTCGACCCCTACGGCATCAACTTCTGGCCTGAATACAAAGGCCGGGATGGTTGCCGCACACCGATGGTCTGGCACCATCGGGAAACCCACGGCGGTTTCTCCAATGCACGCCCGTGGCTACCGGTTTATGATGAACACTACAACGCAGCGGTTGCTGTCCAGCATGACGAAGAGAACTCCATCCTAGAGGCGTACCGCGCTTTCCTGGGGTGGCGAGCGCAGCAGCCGGTTCTGCTCAAGGGTGATATCGAGTTCCGGGAAAGCCCGAAAGAAACCCTGATGTACACCCGCAGTTACCAGGGTGAAACCCTGCTTTTAGCCTTGAACCTGACTGAAAAGCCGGCCCGGATCACCATACCTGCTGCCGGTCAGCCAGTCAGAGGTACGCCGGACTTCGTTGGGGGTACATGGAACGGCAGGCAACTGGAGCTGCAGCCATGGGGCGTAGAAATTGCAACTCTCTGACCTCCGGCACTGAATAAACCGGCCCGGTAACGCCCCACGGAGGTTACCGGGCTTTTGAGCTTCCATAGATCAAACAAGAAGACATACGTTATGGCCAGCGTCACACTACGAAACATCTGCAAGAGTTATGACGAGACCCAGGTAACCCGCGACGTTAATCTGGATATCAATGACGGCGAGTTTGTGGTCTTTGTCGGCCCATCCGGGTGCGGCAAATCCACCCTGCTGCGAATGATCGCAGGCTTGGAAGACATCACCTCCGGCGACCTGTACATCGGCAACGACAAGGTCAACAACCTACCGCCCAAAGAACGGGAAGTGGGTATGGTCTTCCAGTCCTACGCCCTCTATCCTCACATGAATGTGGCGGAGAACATGGCCTTCGGCCTCAAGCTGGCCAAGACCAACAAGGCCGAGATCGACCGCCGCGTGAACGATGCCGCAAAGCTGCTTCAGCTGGGCAACCTGCTGGAACGCAAACCCAAGGATCTTTCCGGCGGCCAGCGCCAGCGCGTCGCCATTGGCCGCACCATCGTGCGGGAGCCCACGGTGTTCCTGTTCGACGAACCCCTGTCCAACCTGGACGCCTCCCTGCGGGTACAGATGCGCATCGAAATCTCACGGCTGCACAAACGCCTGGATGCCACCATGGTGTACGTGACTCACGACCAGGTGGAAGCCATGACCATGGCCGACAAGATCGTCGCCCTGGACAACGGCACCATCGCCCAGGTGGGCAGGCCCATGGAGCTGTACCACTACCCCGCTACGCGGTTTGTGGCCGGGTTTATTGGCTCTCCAAAGATGAACTTCATTGATTGCACTGTTGAGAAGGCCAGCAGCCAGTCCGTTACCATAACCCTGCCAGGCGAGCACTCTCTGGAAGTCGCCATTAATGGCCATGAACTGTCTGCCGGTGAGCCCGTCAGCCTTGGCGTGCGTCCCGAGCACCTGACCACCGGTGACGAAGCGGACATGTACATGGATGGTGAAGTCACCGTGGTTGAACGACTGGGCTACCAGACCCTTGTCCACATGGATGTCAACGGTGTGGACGGCGTTATTACCATGCGTACAGACGGCAGCGACCCGATCCAGGAAGGTACCAGGGTCACACTGGGCTTCAACGCCATCAAATGCCACCTGTTCCGCCAGGACGGCAATGCCTGCCCCCGGCTCTACCATGAGCCCTGCATTGATTTCTGATCTGCTCTGACACCTTTCCAGGGGCCGGTTCGTCACGTACTGGCCCCCTTTTTTGTGTTCATTAGACTGTTCAAAGGGCTGCCCCGCCTGTTCAGCGGTCAGGTCAAAAAGCAAAAAAGCCCGGTCAGCAGGGGGAATAGCCTGACCGGGTCGCGAAGTGCAAAAGGAAGGCGCAATACTCGCGGAAAGGATGGTGGCGTCAGCCTTTGACGCCACCGGCAGTAAGCCCGCCAACAATCCATTTCTGGCAGTAGAGGAAGATCAACGTGATGGGCAGCCCCGAGAGCACCGCGGCAGCAGCAAAGTCGCCCCAGAGATAGTTCTGCTCGTAAAGGTACTGTTGCGCCCCCACCGCCAAGGTCAGCTTGTCGGTGTCCACCAGCAGAACAGACGCCATGGGGTATTCCATGATGGTCATGATGAACGCGAGAATGAACACCACCACCAGGATCGGCACAGACAGTGGCAGCAAAATGTAGCGGAATGCCTGCCAGGTTGTTGCCCCATCCACGATAGCAGCCTCCTCCAGGGAGCGGTCGATGGAATCGAAGTAGCCCTTGATGGTCCAGATGTGCAGCGCCATGCCCCCGAGGGACGCGACGATCACCGCACCGTGGGTATTCAGCCCCAGCCAGCTGACGTGATTGCCGATCTTGTCGAACAGGGCGTACAGCGCCACCAATGACAGCACCGGCGGGAACATTTGGAAGATCAACATGGACTTGAGCACGAAACCCTTGCCGGCAAACCGCATGCGGGCGAAGGCATAGGCGCTGGTGGTGGACAGTGCCAGGATCAGCACCGCGGAGACCACCGCGATCTTGATGGAGTTCCACAGCCACAACAGCACCGGAAACGGTGGCTGGGTAACGGTGCCATCTTCCCCGGTATAGGGAATGCCCAGCGCCAGGTACCAGTGCTCCAGCGAGGGGTTCTCCGGCAGCAGGCTGCCGGAGGCGAAGTTACCACTGCGGAAGGAGATGGAAATCACCATCAGCAGCGGGAAGAGAATGATCGCGATGAATCCCAGCATCCCCAGATGGGATGCCAGAACGCGATACTTGGTGGAGCGGGGTTGAACCATTGCCATGGGTAGCTCCTTACACTTTTACTTTGGACAGTTTCAGGTTGATCAGCGACAGGGCGCCAACCACCAGGAAGATGGCTGTGGCGATAGCAGCCGCCAGGCCAAAGTTCTGTCCGGAATCCTGGAACGCAATGCGGTAGGTGTAGCTCACCAGCAGATCCGTGGTACCTGCGGGTGTGCTGGCCCCGATAATATCGGGTGCACCACCGGTCAACAGGGCGATCAGGACGAAGTTGTTGAAGTTGAACGCGAAGCTTGCAATCAGCAGCGGCATCAGCGGCTTGATGATCAGCGGCAGGGTGACGTTGAACAGGTTGTTCACCGGCCCTGCCCCGTCCATGGCCGATGCCTCGTACAGATCCCGTGGAATCGCCTGCAGCAGCCCCATGGTGAGCAGCATCATGTACGGGTAGCCCAGCCAGGTATTGACGATCAGGATCATTGTCCGGGCCAGTGCCGGGTCGCTGAACCAGTCCGGCCTTATTCCGAACAGGCCTTCCAGCACCAGGTTGATCTCACCGAAGTTCTGGTTGAACAGGCCCTTGAACACCAGGATCGAGATAAAGGCCGGCACTGCATAGGGCAGGATCAGCATGGTGCGGTAGAATCCCTTGCCGCGAATCTGGTCCCACTGCAGGAGGTTCGCCAGTAGCAGCCCAAGCGCCAGGGTGAACACCACCGTCGCCACTGCAAAGGACAGCGTCCACACAAAGATCTCGAAAAACGGCCCGCGAATACTCGGGTCGGATACCACCTTGAGGTAGTTATCCCAGCCAATGTTCACGGTCCAGCCCGGCGAGAGTGCGTCCCCATCGGCACTGCGGTAGAAACCGGTTTCGTGATCCGGGAAATAGGTCACATCGGTCTGGTTGTTAGTAATACTGCCATTATCATGAAGCGTGAACTGGTCGCGAATCGCCGCGAAAGAGCGCAGGCTGGCCATGCTCAATTCGCGGCCATCCTCGGTCTGCAGATCCAGCTCACCCAGTTCCGAACGCAGCTGGATAATTTCCCGCATCACCAGGGCAAGGCCCGCCGGTCTCTCTGAGGCGGGAAGAGCCGGCACGCTGGTTTCCGAACCGTCCAGCTTCAACGGTGCCGTCGCCAGGTCCTGCTGCTCCCCTTCCAGGTAGATCACGTAACCGGCTTCCGTCTGATAGAGGCCATAGTCGTAGCGGATGGAATCAGACTGATAGCTCCTGTCAAGCAGGTTGTCCTGCACCTGCTCGAAGCTCAGCAGGTTACTGGCACTGTAGTTGGTAAAGCCAATGCCTACGGTGTACATCAGCGGAAAAATCACAAACAGCCCCATGCCAGCGACAGCTGGAAAGATATAGCGATGGGCGTAAAGCTTCTTGTGAACGAAGACAAACACCGCCGATGCCGTCAGCACCAGGAACAGCATTGCGAACACGAATTCCTGCTGGGCATAGAGTGCCAGTATCAGGTAGAGCGCCATTGCGACCAATGCAGCCAGGGCGCCCCACTTAAGAACCATTCGGATCATTGGAGGTCTGCTTTCGGGTCCGTAGAAGGACAGGGATTCCGTTATCATTGTAGTCAGCCCGTTTAAAGCCGTCGCCGCAACCGGCGACGGCAGAGTTGCAACAACAGGTCAGCGCAGCGGGAAGCACCGCCAGCCGGTTGGCTGACGGCATTTCCGGGCCGGTCTTACCGGGTAATGCGCTGCGCTGCCGAGTTCAGGGCATCTTCAACGGATTGTCTTCCAGAAGTGATGTTCTGCAGGGCTGGCCCCATGGATGACCAGAATGCACCCATGGCGGGTACACTCGGCATCGGCTCACCCAGCTCGGCGTTTTCGAAGGTAGCCGCAATGTTGGGGTCGGATGAAAGCTCGTCCATGAATTCCCTGTTGGCAACGGCACCCAAGGGTACATCGTCATTCACCATTTTCAGGCCCTTGACCGACAGCGCGTAATTCTCCAGGAACTCAACGGCCAGATCCTTGTTGGGGCTTGCGGAATTCAGGGTCGCAGCCATCACGCCAACCATTGGCTTGCTGGGTTCGCCATCAACCGTGGGCAGAGTGGTAACGCCAAAATCGATTCCGCTTTTTTCAAGGTTACCCCAGGCCCAGGGACCACTGATCATCATGGCCACCTCACCCTTGTTAAAGCCCGACTCCATGGCGCTGTAGTCGGCACCACGGGGCATGACCTCTTCTTCAACCAGCGTGGCCAGCATGTTGGCGCCTTTCATGGCACCTTCGTTGTTCACGCCCGTGTCCTTGACGTCATAGGTGCCGTCTTCATTCTGGTCGAATATATAACCACCGGCTGCGGCAATCATCGGCCAGGTGAAGTAGGTATTGTTGTAGTCCCACAGAATGGCGCGCTTGTCATCTTCCGCCAGTTTCTTGTGAATCGCGGGGATATCCTCGAAGGCTTCTGGTGGCTCGGGAACGAGGTCCTTGTTGTAGATAAGGCCGATGGACTCCACGGCCATGGGGTAGCCGTACATTTTACCTTCGACGGTCACCGCATCCCAGGTGAAATCGAAATTGGCGTCAACCACGCTTCCGGAGGGCTTGATCTCTGAAATGATGCCGCTCTGCGCCCATTCGCCAAAGCGGTCGTGGGCCCAGATAAAGATGTCCGGGCCGTTGCCGGTAGCAGCGGACTGCTGGAACTTGTCGGTGGCACTGTCCGGGTGAGCCACTTCTACCGGAATGCCGGTTTCCTCGGTAAACCAGTCGCCCACTTCCTGCAGCCCGTCGTAGCCCTTGTCGCCATTGATCCAGATCAGGAGTTTGCCCTCCTCGATCTCGGCGTGGGCGGGGGCGGACAGACCAAAAGATGCTGCAACAATGGAAGCGGCCATGACACTGCGGCCGAGAGTGCTACGGATAAAAGTTCGACGATTCATCAGGTGTTTCCTCTGCTTGTGCTTGCCTTGTTCTTGTTGTCCGCCCCGGCACGAGGGTGGCCGGGCGGGCTGAACGCAAATCTTTTTATTGCGAGTAACCGAACTGTGTTGCAATTTGCCGTCGCTGGCATCAGCCCTGTTTTCATTCCCTGAGGCGTAGAACGGGGGAGTAGGCAGGCGTAGTGAATTCCGTCTACCACCCACCCTCCAGGTCTGGTTTGATTGCGGTACGACAACAATAAATGGAACCGGAGCCCATTGCATGAACCCATACCCGAAAAACCTCAGGTTAACCGCCAGCCTTGTGACGTGCCTCTCCCTTGTCGGCTGCGCCAGCGGCCAACTCGATACGGCCGCCCCACCCTCAGGCAACCAAAGTGCAACAGTCAACAACGGCCAGTGTACGGCTACCCGCTCTGAAATGACCGTGCCTGTGGGCGACACGTTTGCCGAGGGTGAGTGGGTGCGGGATTTCTACAGCGGCGAAAAGGCGCGGGTAGCCAACGGTGAGATCACACTGACGCCCAGCCCCGAAGCCGAGGGCCTGCTGCTGCTCGAGGCCGTAGATGCTCCGCAGCAAAGCTTCAACTGGGCCGGAGCCACCGTCTATTTTACCGTGACTGACCGTTTCGCCAACGGCCGGACCGACAATGACCGGAATTACGGCCGCAAGCCCGACAGCAAAGACGAAATCGGTACTTTCCATGGCGGCGATTTTGCCGGTCTCACTGAAAAACTGGATTACCTGGAAGAGCTGGGGATCAACGCCGTCTGGATAACCCCGCCCTTCGAGCAGATCCACGGCTGGGTTGGCGGTGGCGACCGGGGGGATTTCCAGCACTACGGTTACCATGGCTACTACGCTCTGGACTTCACCCGACCCGACGCCAACTTCGGCACCCGCGAGGAATTCCGCACACTGGTGGAAGAAGCCCACGCACGCGGCATTCGAGTGGTGATGGACGTGGTCATGAACCACCCGGGGTACGCCACGCTCCAGGACATGCAGACCTTCAAGTTCGGTGGGCTACGTGACGGTTTCGAGAAGCATCTACCGGGTCGGTGGGGCGACTGGCAGCCCGAGTCCTGGGAAGACTTTCACGCCTACCACGCCCTGATTGATTACGATCACCCGGACTGGAACCACTGGTGGGGCAAGGACTGGGTTCGCGCCGGCATCGGCGACTACGATTCCGCCCCACAGGCGTCTATTGATCCGGTAAAAGGCTCTCTGGCCTTCCTGCCGGACTTCAAGACCGAATCCGGAGACGCGGTTGACCTGCCGCTGTTCCTCCGAAACAAGGAGAATACCCGAGCCAGACAGCTTGATGACGCCACCGTGCGGGATTACCTGATTACCTGGCTGACTGACTGGGTGCGTGAATTCGGCGTAGATGGTTTCCGGGTAGATACCGCCAAGCATGTGGAGCCGGAAGCCTGGCAGGAACTGAAGGCGGAAGCACAAAAAGCACTGGAAACCTACCGCGCGAACAACCCCGGGCAAGCGCTGCCAGCAGAAGACTTCTGGATGGTGGCGGAGGTGTTCCCCCACGACGTTACCCGCAGCAGCTACTTTGATGCCGGTTTTGATGCGGTCATCAATTTTGACCTGCAAGAAGAGGCACGTGCCGGGGCCGCTTGCCTGCCGGAGATGGAATCCATCTACAGCAATTACGCCGGGAAGATGAATGGCGATACCCCCTTCAACGTAATGAGTTATATTTCGTCCCACGACACCCAGTTGTTCAGCCGCATCGTCGATAACGATCCTGCCATGCAGAAGCGCGCAGCCGGCGCCTTGCTGTTTACGCCGGGCACCAGCCAGATATTCTACGGCGACGAATCCGCGCGGCATTTCGGCCCCACCGGCTCAGACGGCCACCAGGGCACGCGCTCCGATATGAACTGGTCAGACATTGCAAACGGCACCGTGGCGCCGGTCCTGTCCCACTGGCAAAAGCTCGGGCAGTTCAGGGACCGGCACTCTGCCATTGGCGCCGGTGAGCACAGACAGCTAGCAACCGAGCCCTATGTTTTCTCAAGAACCCATGGTGATGACCGCGTGGTCATTGCCTTCGGCACGGAATGACCATGGAACGCGCACGGGCAACCGAATTCACACCGGAAGCACCTTTGATCCTGGGGATGATGCGTCTACACGATTATCCTGAACTCACCAGACCTTCGAAACTGGCAGAATGGATAGCGGCCCGGCTGGATGAGGGTCTGAACCTGTTTGACCACGCCGAAGCCGGCTAACTGGAGACTGCTATCGACCGGGCTCTTGCCGCACTGGCCATTGAACAGATAGACACTTTTCTGATTCACCGGCCCGATCCGCTGATGCAGGCAGAGGATGTTGCACGGGTACTCGAGAACGCCGCATCCGCGGGTAGGGTGCGCCAGATTGGCGTATCCAAGTGCCGGAATCGTGACCGCCACCAACCTCTGACAAAACGTTACACAACCTTCCACTTAAGTACGATTGTTGCCTTCACAGTCACCCGCGACACTGTCTCCGCTTCATAAAAACAATATCAAGGGCCTGTTTTTGCCGGCCCAGCGCTACCACGGAGGCATTCGTCGATGCACTGCAAGAAGCTTTTTGTTTTCCTGTTACTGACGCTGCTGGTGACCACGACTGTGGCGGCGGAAACCCTGAAGATAGGACTGAATTACCCACAGACCGGACGCTATAAGGACCAGGGCCTGCAACAACGGCTCGGAGCGTTTCTGGCGGTGGATGAGATTAACAAAGCCGGCGGTATTATGGGTCGTGACGTGGAGCTGGTGATCAGAAACACCTCAGGCGACCCTGAGAAGGGCGCCAGGAATACCGCGGAACTGATCGACAGCGAAGGTGTACAGATGGTGTTTGGCGGTGTCTCCAGTGCTGTCGCCATATCATCCGGAAGAGCCGCAAGAGACAGGGACAGGATCTACTTCGGAACCCTGACCTACTCCAATGCCACCACCGGCGCCGCCGGACATAGCCACATGTTCCGGGAACCCTACAATGCCTGGATGACAGCCAAGGCGCTGAGCCAGTACCTCAATAGCCAGCATGCCGCTGACGAATATTTCTACATCACCGCAGACTACACCTGGGGCTGGTCAGTGGAAGAGTCAGTGAGAAAGTTCACCAACACCGATGACACCAGCGCACACCAGGGCGTCAAAACACCTTTTCCACGCGCCCTTATTACCGACTTCCGCAAAGCGCTGGAGCAGGCTGAACAGAGCGATGCCAAAGTGCTGATGATGGTACTGTTCGGAGACGACATGGTTCGGGCGCTGAACGTCGCCTATGAAATGGGGCTGACAGAGAAAATGCAGATTGTCATTCCCAACCTGACGCTCGGAATGGCTCGCCAGGTCGGCCCAACGATTATGGAAGGCGTTATCGGTGGTGCACCGTGGGTATGGAGTGCCCCTTATCAGTATGACTATCCCAGGGGCAAGGAATTCGTTGAGGCCTTCTCCACACGCTATGAAATGCGCCCATCCACCGCGGCGGCGTCCGCCTATAGCATTGTCTATCAGTACAAGGACGCCGTTGAACGTGCTGGCACCACAGACGCCAGCCGGGTCATTCGCGCGTTGGAAGGCCACAGGTATACTTTCCTGAAGGATGAACAGTACTGGCGGGAATTCGACCACCAGAATGTGCAGACTGTCTACGTGGTGCGGATAAAGCCCCGGAACGACATCATGGCCGATGACTACTCCAGTGACTATTTTGAAATCATCGATTCCATGCCGGGAAAGGAAGCAGCCCAGACACGGGAGGAGTGGGAGGCCCGCCGCAAGGAGGCAGGCCAGCCAACCTCGCTCTAGTTCAGAGAATGTAGTCGGTGCTCAGAAATCCTGAGTGCCGGCTCTTTACAATATCGTTGATCAAGTCCTTGTTGCGCTCTGTTGCCTTGGTAGCAACCGTGGTGCGTATGGAGAAAACTCTCAGAGCATCTGTCACCGACAGCGTTCCCTCCGCTGAATCCTTGCGGCCGTTGAAAGGGAGTGTGTCCGGCCCCCGCTGGCACTGGGCATTGAGGTTGATCCGGCCTACCTGGTTGGCAAGTACGTCAACCAGACGGGCGACCTGCTCCGGGTCCGACCCGAAAATACTCAACTGCTGACCATAGTCAGACTGCCGCACGTGGTCGACGACCTCGTTAATGTCCGAATAACGCACAACCGGAACCAACGGACCGAACTGCTCTTCCCGAAAAACCCGCATGGCAGGGGTCACCGGATACAGCACGGCCGGCTGGAAATAAGTGCCATGGACGTCTCCCCCGTTCCGGTTACAGATCTTCGCTCCACCATTCACTGCATCTTCCACCAAGGCCCCCAGGAACTCTGTCTTGCCCGGTTCGGGAAGCGGGGTCAGTTTGACGTCAGGTTCCCAGGGCATACCCGATACCAGTTCGTCCACTGCTACGCCCAGCTTCTCTACGAACGAGTCGGCAACACTTTCATGCACGAACAGAAGCTTGAGAGCTGTGCAACGCTGACCGTTGAAGGACAGCGCACCGGTAACGCATTCACTGACAGCCGAATCCAGGTCCGCATCTGCCATGACGATCCCCGGATTATTGGCATCCAGCCCGAGTACCGATTTCAGGCGATGGGGTTTGGGGTGCATCTGTTTGAGCGCGGCGGCGCCCCGGTGAGTGCCGATAAAGGCAAAAAGGTCGACCTTGCCACTTTCCATCAGCGGCCCGACCGTATCCCGGCCGCGGCCGAAGATGATGTTGATAACGCCCGGGGGAAAGCATTCCTGGAATGCCGGCAGCAGGGGCCCCATCAGCAGAACGCCATACTTGGCGGGCTTGAACACTACTGCGTTACCCATGATCAGTGCAGGAATCAGGGTAGTAAACGTTTCGTTCAGGGGATAGTTGTACGGCCCCATGCAAAGAGCCACTCCCACCGGCAGTCGGCGGATCTGGGCCACCACGCCGCCAACCAGCTCAAACCCGTTGGAGCGACGCTCCAGATCCTTGAGCTCATGGATGGTATCGGCGATGTAATCACAAGTGCGGTCGAACTCCTTGCAGGAGTCGTTATAGCTCTTGCCGATCTCCCACATCAACAGTTCGACCACAGCCTCACGCTGTTCGCGCATGGCCGACAGGAACGATTGCACATGGCCGATACGCTCTTCCACAGACAGGCTCGGCCAATAACCACTGCCTTGTCCATAAGCCTCGACCGCGCCATCAAGCGCAGCCAATGCGTGTTCCCTGTCCATGAGCGGTGTCCGGCCAATGGCCAGCGCCTGGGGCTTGTCGTTATCGCCGCGCAGGCAAACCGGGCTGACCACATCAGCGTAGTCTCCCTGCCAGGGTTTCAGCAGACCAGACACCAGATAGTGGTCCAGGGTAATACCCTTGCCGGGCCGGAACTTCTCGGGAACATCCCCGATAACCGGGAAAAAATCCCGCATGCGTGCTGCCATATCCAAAAGCATATCCTCCAGTTAATCCAGGGTGTCGCACTCGCTGTCGGGTTCGGCGACGGTGTTCGCCAGCGCAGTACCAATGTCAGAAAATTCGTCGGCCTGTAGAGAGGCCCCACCGATCAGCCCACCGTCAACCTGGGAAGACTGGAACAGTTCTGCTGCGTTGCCCGCCTTGACACTTCCCCCATAAACAATTCGAGTGGATTCTCCCAGACCCGCCTCGTGGCGCTCCAGAAACTGACGGATAGCGCGATGCGTGTCCGAAACCTGTTCCGGAGTCGCTGTCCTGCCGGTACCGATGGCCCAGACTGGCTCGTAAGCGATAACACTGTCACTAAGGCCTGCCATTCCGGTTTCATCAATAACCGCCTGCAACTGGCTCTCGATTGCGGCCATTGCCATCCCCTGCTCGCGCTCTTCCAGGGTTTCTCCCACACACAGCACCGGGGTCATCCCGGCTGAACGCACCTGCCTGAAACGGGCGCCGACTACGCCATTGGATTCGTGATACAGCGACCGCCGCTCTGAATGACCGACCAGAACATAACGGCACCCCATTTCCTGAAGCATGGTTGCACTCACCTCGCCGGTGTGCGCGCCGGAAGTGGCAGCACTGGCGTTCTGGGCACCAAGGGATATGCCGGTATAACCCAGAAGATCCCGAACCTGAAAAAGGTAGGGAAACGGCGGGCAAATGGCCATATCGACGGCTTTTCGGAAAGGTCTCAGCCTGGCCAGCATTCGTACCAGCAACGCCTGGTTGGCATGCAGGCTGCCGTTCATTTTCCAGTTCGCGATCAGAATCGGTTTTCTCATGGTCTGCCTCCTTTAATTCCGTACGTTGCTGACTCAGGTATCCAGGGCACAACGAATCGCACCCACACCGGGATAAAAGGCATGGACACCCAGGTCCTGCTCGATACGAAGCAAACGGTTGTATTTGGCAACCCGGTCCGATCGACAAAGGGACCCGGTCTTGATCTGGCCGGCCCTGGTCGCTACCGCCAGGTCAGCAATGAAGGTATCTTCGGTTTCACCACTGCGGTGGGAGATCACCGCGGTGTATCCCGCATCCTGAGCCATGCCAATGGCTTCAAAGGTTTCCGAAAGAGTTCCGATCTGGTTGAGTTTGATGAGCACGGAATTGCCGACTTCCCGGCGGATACCTTCAGAAATGAGCCCGGTATCTGTAACGAAAAGATCATCCCCCACCAGCTGGACACGCTCACCAAGTTTCTCCGTCAACTGCTGCCAGCCGTCCCAGTCATCTTCGTCCATGCCATCTTCTATTGAAGCAATGGGATACTTCTCGGCCAGCGAAACGAGATAGTCTGCAAACCCTGTGGAGTCGTAGTTTTCTCCCGCGCCGACCAACTGATAACGGCCATCCCGGTAGAACTCGGACGCTGCACAATCAAGCGCCAGCACAACATCGGTGCCAGGGCGATAGCCAGCGCTGACCACAGCCTCCAGGATAAGTTCAAGCGCCTCTTCACTGGAACGCAGGTCCGGGGCGAAACCACCCTCATCGCCGATGGCGGTGGAAAGGCCGTTTTTCTTGAGCAGGGACTTCAGGGCATGGAAGACCTCGACGCCCATACGCAGCGCTTCACTGTAGCTGGGCGCCCCCACCGGCTGAATCATGAATTCCTGCAGATCCACGTTGTTGTCGGCATGGGCACCACCGTTGATGATGTTCATCATCGGCACCGGCAGGACACAGGGACCGATACAACCGTAAAGCTCCGCAAGGTAGCGGTAGAGAGGCTGCTGGCGGTAGTTAGCGGCTGCGTCGGCAATGGCAAGAGAAACGGCAAGGATCCCGTTGGCGCCAAAACCGGCTTTGTTCTCAGTGCCGTCCAGATGACACATCAGCCGATCCATCACCAACTGGTCGAAAACTACCCTGTCCTGCAGGGCGGGGGCGATATAGCGGTTTACTGATTCAACCGACCCCAGAACACCCTTGCCGTTATAGCGGGAAGCATCACCGTCTCTTTTCTCCAGAGCTTCTCTAGAGCCCGTTGATGCACCGGATGGCGACCGGCCGTGTCCGATCACACCGTTTTCCAGGGTGACATCCACCTCCACTGTGGGAAATCCCCGGGAGTCAAGAATTTCCCGGGCGAGCACTGACTGAATTCGCTCCATAAAGATAAGCCTGCCTGATCTGTTGTTTTTGTTGATGCACCGCATTCGTGCACTATCGAACAGTTAAGATGATTGTAATATTCGTTTTCGAACTTTAACAAGCGAAAAGGAAATATTTTTCAAGATGATTTTGTTATATCGAAAATCAGGATGCGGCTTTTTGGTTCAGAGAACCCGCCAGAGCGTGTCGGAGTCAATCCAGGATGAAAAAAGGGCCGGCAGGGTTTTACCCGCAGATCACGGGGAGAACACCTGAAATGCTATTAAGGGGGGGATATGAAAGCAACCGGCCAAGACCCACCGACCTTACGGTGTAAGAAACCGCAAATACTATAATATTCGCAAACGAACTTTGTCAATCGATTTCGAACATTGTGTCGGTGCGCCGGGAATGGATCGCTACTCAACTACCCGGAAACGTGCCACCAGCTCACTGAGACTCCTGCTAAGCTCATCCACATCGCGACAATAGCGCGCACTTTCCCGCGCCTCTGCCAGCGTTTTCCGGCTTACAGATTCCACCGTTCGAGTACGCTGAATCACCTTCTCGGCAAGATCACCCTGGCGTTGGGCCGCATCAACGATGGTGCTATTGGCGCTCTCTACCCGGGCAATCGCTTCAACCATCAGGGTGAGCTGCTCCCGGGCCGAACGGGCGCCTTCAAGAGCGGCCTCGCTTTTTTCCTGGCTCGCCTTCATGAATCCGGTTGCCCTGGCCGAACCCTTATGCACACGCTCGACCAGTTGTTGAATGTCCCCGGTGCTCTGCTGTGTCCGGGAGGCCAGCGACCGCACTTCATCGGCAACCACCGAGAAACCCCGCCCGTGCTCACCGGCCCTGGCGGCCTCAATGGCGGCGTTCAGAGCCAACAGATTGGTCTGTTCAGCAATCGAATTGATTACCTCAAGGACGGAATCAACCTGTGAAATATCGTTCGCCAGTTCCTGGATCAGTCCCGCTCCGGTACCTACATCGTCGCCAAGAGCCTCAAACGACGCGATCGCTGCCGTCACCTGTTCGTGGGTGTGACGCCCCGTCTGGATGGTTTGCGCAGCACTTGCAACCGATTCACTGGCAAGACTACCGACTTCCTCCACCGACTGGTCCAGAATGGCCATGTCCCCGGTCAGGGCTTCAATATCCTCTCGCTGCTGCTCGTTGTAAGCGAAAGTTGTTTCGGCCCGCTCGCTCAGCAGTCGGCTGTGCTCGCCCAGCTTCCGGCTGACATCAAGAATCCGCAATATCATGTCCTGGATGCGGCCGATGAATACGTTGAAATAACCCGCCAGCAGGCCAAGTTCGTCCTGGCGACCACTGTCGATACGCCGGGTCAGGTCGCCCTCACCTTCAGCGATATCGAGAACCCGCTTGCTGAGCCCCCTTACCGGTTGCGTGACAAGCACACGCAGCATCCACAAAAGTCCGACAAAACCCAGAACCACCACCACTGCCCCGACGTTCATGGTGGCGGCCACCTGGCTGGCTATGTTCTGTGACTGGTCACGAGACTTTGCCGTCCAGCTTTCTGAACGCGCTTGTACGGCTTCGATGCGCTCACCGAACTCGTCAATCGAACCCTGCACTTCGCTGACCAGGCTCAAAGCCTGATCCCTTGCTTCCAGTTGGTCCAACCGGGTATCGAGCAGCGCCGGAGTGACCAGGGTTGTTTCCAGCCAGTCATTGTATCGCTGGTGCAACTCCCTGAAATCCTGTTCGGTTCCGGGATCGTCAATCATCAGAAACAGACGGTCGAACAGCGTCTGAGCCTGCTGTGTCAAATCTTCAATGGCCATCCGCAGTTGGTCGAGACGATCCTCATCCTGTTCCGCCATGTAGTTAATCATCGACAACTCCAGGGTAAGAATTGCACGCTCGATGGTCTGGGCCTCAATCACAATGGGATAGTCACTGGCAAAGATACTGATCATCTGGATCAGCTCGGAAAACCCGTCCGCCAGTTCCGCTGCCCCGGAGCGAAAAGCCACCATGGCTTGCTGGTTGGAGTCTCTGAGATCCAGGGTTCGAGCCTGCAGACGCGCAATTTCGCCAATCGCATTATCCAGGCGCTCCCTTTCACTCCTCAGGGCTCTGACCTCCTGCGCTGAACCCGGCAATGACTCGTCAAGATCACGGGTAATCGCCTCGAACTGGGGCTTCAGCGCATTAATCTGTTCGTGTTTGTCACGTACCTGCTTGCTGCTGGTGGCAGACGCGAGCGTACCTGCACCGTTGGAGGTGAGCAGGAAATTCGTGGTTAACTGCTTGAGTCGGTCACTGCTCTGATTGATATCGGCTACGAGATGTTTATAGCGGTCACTTATCTGTTGAAGGCCGGATTGGGAAAAGACGAAGACACCAACAATGATGCAGGCCACCGCGACGGTAACCAGTGACACCCGTGTGCCAATTGCATTCATCCGGGAACTCTTTTTCACTGTATTGCGTTCCGGTTTTTTCTTTTTATTCACGTGTGCACCTCGCTGGACGTAAGGTTTGCATCCGTGCGATCAAGGATTGTTTACGGACTCAATAGGGGATCGGCTAAATACAGGCAAGGCCTCAGCCAGCCCGCAATAACGCGGGCTGGCAGGGTCAGTGGAAGGTTGAGTCGGCTTTATTCGGCCATCCACTCTTCCATCATTTCGTCATACGGCTTGGTCTCACCCTGGGGCTTTTCGTTTTCCAGGGCCGGCTTGGGGGCGCCGGGTTGATCCAGCCAGTATTGCTCGTCACGAGGATCGTTGAGGATTGGCTCGTAGTTTGCGAACACATCCGCCCGTGCCAGTCGTGACATGGTGCGGTCTATCGCCTCAGCGAGGTCATCCAGCGCTTCCTTGGGGCTGACTTCGCCATTCACTGCCGGTGCCAGGTTCTTCCACCACAACGGCGCAAGACGCGGATAGTCCGGCACGTTGGTACCTGTCGGCGTCCACATGCTTTCGTTCTCACTGCGGTAGAACTCAACCAGGCCGCCCAATTTCGGCGCCATCTCGGTCATTTCATCCGAGAAGATGTCTGAACGACGAATCGGCGTCAGGCCGGCGATGGTTTTTTCCAGCGACACAGTCTTGGAAACGGTGAACTGCGCAAACAGCCACGCAGCCGTGCGACGGTCTTCAGGTGTGGAATTGAAGAAAGTCCAGGAACCCACGTCCTGATAACCGACTTTCATACCTTCTTCCCAATAGGGACCGGCCGGAGATGGTGCCATGCGCCACTTCGGATTGCCTTCATCGTCAGTGACCGGAAGGCTGGGATCGGTCATGTCAGCCGTGAACGCTGTGTACCAGAAGATCTGCTGGGCAATCTGGCCCTGGGCAGGGACCGGACCGGCCTCGCCAAAGGTCATGCCACTGGCGCTTTCCGGTGCGTAATCACGCAGCCAGTCAACCATCTTGGTAACGGCGTAGACTGAAGCCGGAGAGTTGGTCGCACCACCACGGCTTACACTGGCACCCACAGGGTTGCCGTCTTCATTGACTCGAATACCCCAGTCATCAACCGGGTTGCCGAAAGGTACGCCCTTGCTGCCCATACCGGCCATGGAGAGCCAGGAGTCGTGGAAGCGCCAGCCCAGGGACGGATCGCGACGACCATAATCCATGTGACCATAAACACGCTCGCCGTCGATTTCCTTGACATGAACACTGAAGAACTCGGCGATGTCCTCATAGGCGGACCAGTTCAGGGGCACACCCAGGTCGTAGCCATAACGCTCCTTGAACTGCTCCTGAAGGTCTTCACGATCAAACCAGTCAGCGCGGAACCAGTAGAGGTTGGCGAACTGCTGGGTCGGCAGCTGATACACCTTGCCGTCAGGGCCGGTTGTATACTGCAGACCGATGAAATCGTCCAGATCCAGGTCCGGGTTGGTGAAATCCTTCCACTCGTTATCTATCGCATCAGAGATCGCAATGGTCTTGCCGTAGCGCAAATGCGTACCGATGGCATCAGAATCGTTAACGAAACCGTCGTAGATGTTCCGGTCGGACTGCATCTGCGTTTGCATGGTGTCCACGACATCACCTTCACCAATGATGTTGTGCTCCACCTCGATGCCGGTGATGTCCGTGAACACTTCCGCCAAAACTTCGGCCTCGTAGGTATGAGTGGTCAAACCCTCAGCCACGGTCTTGATTTCCATGCCACGGAAAGGCTCAGCGGCTTTAATAAACCACTCCAGCTCCTTGAGCTGCTCTTCCCTGTTCAGTGTGGACCGGGGAAAATGCTCATCCAGCGCCTTCTCAGCCGCCGCCCTGTAGTCCTGCGCGTATACCTGGGATGATGCCAGGAGTGCTCCCGAGATCATCAGCGACAGGTAATTGAATTTTTTGTTTTTCATACAGACCTCATTTAGCTTTGTTTGCTTCCTTGCAAGAAGGTAAGTCCTTTTATTTGGATTAACCCCAGCGCATCAGGATGATCATCCAGACAACAGACACTGCGGTTGCTACCAAAACATTGAGTTCAGTCGCTCCTATAAAAGCGAGGTGAATGAACGCACTGGTCAGAAGACCAATGAATAGCCGGTCACCACGGGTTGTAGCGATCGGCAGGAAGCCTTTCCGCTCTATAGAGGGCGAAAAGTACTGCCATACAGTCATACCCGTCAGAATCAGGGCAATCGAGATAAAGAATCCTGCCGTCGGGCCGGTCCAATGCATCCAGCTCATAACAAGCCTCCTCAGGTACGGCCCAGGGCAAAGCCCTTGGCAATGTGATTGCGAACGAAATAGACCACGGCGATACCCGGCACGATGGTAAGCACACCAGCCGCTGCCAGGGTGCCCCAGTCAATCCCCGAGGCCCCCGCTGTGCGGGTCATGATGGCCTGGATGGGCTGGGCACCGGTCGATGTCAGGGTTTTAGCCAGCAGCAGCTCGATCCAGGAAAACATGAACAGGAAGAAGGCGGTGACACCAATGCCCGAACGGATCAGCGGAATGTAGATCTTCACGAAGAACTTCGGAAAGCTGTAACCGTCGATATAGGCGGTTTCGTCGATTTCCTTGGGAACACCACTCATGAAGCCTTCCAGAATCCACACCGCCAGGGCGACGTTAAACAGGGTATGGGCCAGCGCCACGGCAATGTGGGTGTCGAACAGCCCAACCGAGGAATACAGCTGGAAGAACGGCAGCGCGAATACTGCAGGCGGCGCCATCTTGTTGGTCAGCAGCCAGAAGAACAGGTGCTTGTCACCGACGAACTTGTAGCGGCTGAAGGCATAGGCGGCCGGCAGGGCGACGGCCAGGCTGATGGCCATGTTCATGAATACATAGGTCATGGAGTTCACATAACCCATGTACCAGCTGTCATCGGTCAGAATCTTGATGTAATTGTCCAATGTCAGATTCACCGGCCAGAAGCTGAGGTCACCGAGGATCTCCGAGTTGGTCTTGAGTGACATATTCACCAGCCAGTAAATTGGCAGGAGCATCAAGACAATATAAACGATAAATGCGATGCGTGATTTCACGTCTGTCCCCTTGCTTTTATTGTTGGGCTGACTTGTCTTTCTGCGCGTTCATGATGGCGGTGTAGAACACCCAACTGACGGCAAGAATGATCAGGAAGTAAATGATGGAGAACGCAGCTGCCGGGCCCAGGTCAAATTGCCCCACTGCCATGGTGGTCAGCGCCTGACTCAGGAAGGTTGTTGAGCTGCCCGGGCCACCGCCGGTCAGTACGAACGGCTCTGCATAAATCATGAACGAGTCCATAAACCGCAGCAGAACACCGATCACCAACACGTTGCTCAACTTGGGCAACTGGATGTAGCGGAATACGGCCCAGCGGGAAGCCCGATCAATACGCGCGGCCTGGTAGTACGCCTCGGGGATTGCCCGCAGGCCACTGTAGCTGAGCAGGGCAATCAGTGGCGTCCAGTGCCACACATCCATGAGAATGATCGTAAACCAAGCATCCACGGCGCTGGAGTTGATGTTGTAGTCAACGCCCAGACCGCTAAGGGTCCAGCCCAGAAGGCCGATATCGGTGCGCGCGAGGATCTGCCAGATGGTGCCAACCACATTAAGTGGTATCAGCAACGGCATGGCCACCAGCACCAGCGCGGCTGAGGCCGCCCAGCCTTTTTTGGGCATCAACAGTGCAATACCGATACCAAGCGGCACCTCAATGGCGAGGATCGCAAAGGAGAAGGCAAACTGGCGCAGCAAAGCAGCCTGCAACCCGGAATCGCGGAGCGTTTCCTTGTACCATTCAGTGCCCGCCCAGAACGCGGAATTCGAACCGAATATATCCTGGACCGAATAGTTGACAACGGTCATCAATGGGACCACGGCTGAGAAAGCCACAACCACGAAGACCGGGATAACAAAAAACCATGCTTTATTATTCTCTATCTTATTCATGATCGGCCTCCACTAGCCGCTCGTCGACATACACTTTCAGCCAGGGGTCCGGGAAGCCGATGCTGGCTACTTCTTTTGGAACCGGCTGGTCTTCCGGGATACGCACTTTCACGGTGACCGCACCAAACTCCACATCAACCAATCGATAGGTGCCGAGATCCTCAACACCAACAACAGTCACCTCAAAGCGCTGATCACCGGTGTCACTGCCAAGCGTTACAAACTCCGGGCGGATACCCAGCTTGATATTGTCCGAACCACTGCGGCGTACCTTTTCGAGGATGTCCTCGCTGACAGGAATGTGTTTGCCGTTGAAAACCAGACCCTCGTCGGTCAGCTTCGGCTCGAAGAAATTCATCCCGGGACTGCCAATGAAATACCCTACAAAGGTGTGGGCCGGGCGTTCGAATAACTCCTGCGGTGTGCCGAACTGGACAATCTGCCCTTCGTACATAAGCGCAATCTTGTCGGCGAAGGTTGAGGCTTCCAGTTGGTCGTGGGTTACATAGACCATGGTGATGTCAAAGCGCTCATGGATCTGCTTGAGCTTTCGACGAAGTCGCCATTTAAGCTGCGGGTCGATAACCGTCAGCGGCTCGTCAAAGAGAATGGCGGTGACATCCTCCCGGACCAGCCCGCGCCCCATCGACACTTTCTGCTTCTGGTCTGCGCTGAGATTCTTGGCCTTGCGCGACAGTTCTCCGGCAAGCTCGAGAACGTCCGCCACCTCATGAACCTTTTTACGTATCTTCTCCTCCGAGAATCCGCCCCGGTTGCGCAGGGGAAACGCCAGGTTGTCATACACGGTCATGGTGTCGTAGATCACCGGGAACTGGAAAACCTGGGCAATGTTGCGTTTCTCCGGTGGCAGCTCATTCATGCGCTTACCATCGAACAACACATCCCCTTCCGACGGCGTCACCAGCCCGGAAATAATGTTAAGCAACGTTGACTTACCGCAGCCTGACGGCCCAAGCAGCGCATAGGCTCCGCCCTGCGCCCAGATGTGTTCCATCTTGCGGATTGCGTAATCCTCCGGGCCCGACGGCTTTTTGCTGTAAGAGTGGGCCAGCGTTTTTAGTCTTATTTCTGCCATGTCAGAGACCCTCCGCCCGGCCGGGCACAAGAATTGTCCTACCGTCAGGCGCAAATGCGTAGAGTTTATGGGTAGGGAAGTACACCTTGATCTGCTCATCAGGCCGGTACTGATAGATACCCTGCAGGTGAAGTACCAGTTCGAAGGATTCACTGTGCACATGCAGAAAGGTTTCGGAGCCACTGATTTCGGCCAGGTCTACCGTTACCGAGACTTCCAGATCGTCATCGGCGTGGGGTACCAGACCAATGTGCGAGGGACGAACGCCGAATGTATAGGGGCCGGGCTCGAGGGATGCCAGGTCCGCATTGAGCTGGAAATGCACCTGCTCATCGAAGGTTACTTCATTTTCGGTGACTTTCCCCGGCACGATATTGATGGGCGGTTCGGAGAATATTTCAGCCGTCTCGATATCCTGCGGACGGTGATAAACCGTTGGAGTAGGCCCTTTCTGGAGCAGCCGCCCCTCATGCAACACCGCGGTTTCGCCCCCGAGCGCCAGCGCTTCCTGGGCTTCGGTGGTGGCGTAGACAGCGATGCAGTTGCGCGCCTCGAAAAGGTCTTTCAGTTCGCTGCGCAGCGCCTCCCTGAGCTTGTAATCCAGATTCACCAGCGGCTCATCGAAAAGCACCACATCTGCATCTTTTACCAAAGCGCGAGCCATGGAGACCCTTTGCTGCTGACCGCCGGAAAGCTCTAGCGGCTGGCGGTCCAGCAGATTGTCTATCTTCAACAACTCTGCGGTTTCCCGAACGCGCCTGTCGATCTCTTTCTGGCTTTTCTTGGCCAGCCTGAGGGGGGAGGCGATGTTTTCGAACACAGTCATTGTGGGATAGTTGATGAACTGCTGGTAAACCATGGAGATATTGCGCTTCTGGACCGCAACACCGGTCACGTCCGCGTCATTCATCAGGATCTTGCCGCTTGTTGGCTTGTCCAGGCCAGCCATGATGCGCATCAGAGTTGTCTTGCCGGCAAGCGTCCGGCCAAGGAGGACATTAAAGGAACCCGGCTCCAGCGTCATGGTGACATCTGATATCCAGGTCTCTCCGTCCACAACGCGCGATACATTCTGCAGCGTTAGAGACATGCTTTTTCCCTTTCGGTTGTTGTTTTGAATTGAAGATAGTCTACAAGAGCTATGCCAAAACGAAAAGATACGAAAATAATTTTTTTCAAGTCCCAGTTTTCAAGGGTTTCCGCAAGGGGCTTTGGTTTCAGACACTTGGGAACCGACTGTTCATATTGTTCATTTTGTTAAGCCTTCCATTTTGTTCTGAACACTTTTAATAATTCACTAAAAATTCTTTTATTTCAACCTATTATCTGCCAATAAAAGCAAACAATTCAATAAATACCGTGCACAATCGCAAACGAATATTGACCGTGACCGCTTCGATCAACAATACTTCCGGTGTTCGCAAACAAATTTTTTTAAGCGAATCGAGCACCAATCTCACCATAACGAACACCATAGGGTGATGGACATGGATTCTTTTTCCAGCATCAACGCCCCGACCGGAGATTTCCCGGAGGCAGCAGAAGACCCAATCGAAGCATCGTGGCGTCGCTGCCGGAGTCTTGGCCTGCAATCCGGCCAGCAGCCAGGATTCTCGGCTCTTGAAACCCCGGAACTGGTCAGCCTTCAGGCACTGCATACTGATCTGATAGCGACAACTGAAAGCGAAGTCGTGCCCTATTTCGACAGCATGCTGCACAACAACCGTTGTGTGGTCGTGCTGGCAAACACCGACGGCGCCATCCTCGAGACCTGGCACCCGACGGGACAGCCGGTGGCCGCATTTGATGGAGTCCTACCGGGCAACGTGTGGGACGAGGCTTCAGCTGGCACCAATGCCATTGGCACGGGCCTGACCAGCGGGATTGCAGTCCATATTCGCGGCGATCAACACTATCTGAAAAGCCATCAGCACCTTGCAGGTTCTGCCATACCCGTCTGCGGAGCGGATGGCCGCCTTGCGGGTATCCTCGCCCTGTATTCCACCACAAAAATGTCTGGCGATTATTCCCTGGGCATCGTCAAACTCCTGTCACACGGCATTGAGAATCGTCTGATTTTCCAGACTTATCAAGGCAGATCCCATATTCTGGTCTTCAATACCAGTGCCTCCGGCCTCGATAGCAGCTGGGCAGGCTTGCTGGCCCTGGATACCGAAGGAAATATTCTGGCTGCCAACCGACGCGCCCAGACTGTGCTTGGGGAACGCCTGTTAAACAGTAACCTACGGCAGGTTTTTGATCTGGACCTTGCCGAGCTCTCTTCAATTGCTACTGCAGGGCCTACCCGGCTACAGACAAGCGGCAACTACCAGATCTTCGGCCAGCTCATACTTCCCCGGGAGCCATCCCCTCCCCACAAGGACAGCAAGGATAAGAAGATTCCGGAGAAACCCGCGACAGCAGGTCCTGCGGATATTCCCGTTGATGTAGTTGCTCCAGAGGATCTGGAACACGGCGACACCCGGGTAAGGCGGCTTGTGGGGCAGGCTCGCAAGATGATGGAGAAGGACATTCCGATTCTTGTCTATGGAGAGACAGGTTCCGGCAAGGAAATCCTGGTTCGCAGTCTGCATTATTACAGCAGCCGCGCTCCGGGCCCACTGATCGCGGTGAATTGTGCAGCCATTCCCTCGGAACTGGCCGAATCGCAGCTATTCGGTTACGAAAAGGGTGCATTTACCGGCGCCCATAACAAGGGCTATGTCGGCCTTATTCGGCAGGCCGATGGCGGTACTCTTTTCCTGGATGAGATCGGTGAAATGCCGCTGATGCTCCAGTCCAGACTGTTGCGGGTGCTGCAGCAGCGGGTGGTAACGCCACTGGGATCAACAGAGAACTATCCGGTGGACATCAAACTGGTTTCCGCGACCAACCGGAATCTACGCGAGGACATCGCCCAGGGCCACTTCCGCCAGGATCTTTATTACCGGATTGCCGGGCTTAACGTGGAGCTGCCTTCACTAAGGGACAGAACGGACATCAAAACGCTGATCAACTTCGTTCATCAGCGCCTGTTACAGGCGGAACCCGGGCCACCCCTCAGCGCAGACATGCTGGATCTGCTGGCCCGCCACCGCTGGCCCGGCAACATGCGCCAACTCGTCCACGTCCTCAAGGTCGGCATGGCCATGGCGGATGGCGACCTACTGGAGGAAGATCACCTGCCCGACGACTTTTTCGCAGCCGCCACCGAACCCGTCAGTGTTCAGACGGAACCGCTCAGTGAATTGCTTCCGCGGCTCTACCGGGCCAATGGCGGTAATATTTCCAGGACGGCACGGGCGGCTGGTGTCAGCCGCAACACCGTTTACAAGTATCTCAGGCCACTGGCCGCCGGCTGAGCCCTTTTGCGGGCCAGCAATACGATCATGTGGGGTTCTCAGGACTGCTTTGCAGCTTCGCCACAGCGGAGCACCAGCCATTGTAGAGTTCGTCCCGTTTCTGCTTGGTCATCTCCGGCTCAAACCGCCGGTCGCACTGCCATGCATCCTGAAGCGCCTGAAGTGATTCGTATATTCCAGCCTGAAGTCCGGCCAGATAAGCAGCACCGAGTGCTGTGGTTTCCACCATTCTGGGGCGATCCACAGTAGCACCGAGAATATCGGCCAGGAACTGTAGCACCCAGTTGTTAGACACCATTCCGCCATCAACCCGTAACGCAATCGGGCGCAGACCATCTTTCTGCATGGCTCTCTGCAGGTCTTTGGTCTGATAACAGACTGACTGCAAACCCGCAGTGACGATCTCCTTTATACCGGTATCCCTGGTCAGCCCGAAGATTGCCCCGCGGGCATTGGGATCCCAGTAGGGCGCACCCAGCCCGGTAAATGCCGGTACCAGATATACCCCGTGATCAACCGGAGTTCCTTCCGCCAGGGGCTCGGTTTCACAGGCGCTTCTGATCAGCTGCAGGCCATCCCGCAACCACTGGACGGCCGCGCCGGCTATAAAGATACTGCCCTCCAGTGCATAGACCGGTTTGCCGTTGAGGCGGTAGGCAACGGTCGTCAGCAACCGGTGCTCCGAAGTCAGAGCTTTCTCGCCGGTATTGAGCATCAGAAAGCAGCCGGTTCCATAGGTGCTTTTTGCCATGCCGGTTTCAAAGCAGGTCTGGCCAAACAAGGCCGCTTGCTGGTCACCGGCAATGCCCATCACAGAGGCGCCATCCAGTCGACCATTACCCACTATCTGTCCGAAATCTGCTGCTGAGTCCATCACTTCAGGCAACAGGGCCTCGGGAATGCCGAACAGGTCCAGCAACTCCTGATCCCACTCCTGGCTGTGGATGTTGAACAACATGGTGCGGCTGGCGTTGGTGGCATCAGTGCGATGAACCTTACCGTCAGTCAGTCGCCAAAGCAGAAAGCTGTCGATGGTTCCGAATGCAAGCTCGCCGTTTTCGGCCCGCTGCCGGGCACCCGGCACGTTATCGAGAATCCAGCGAATTTTCGTCGCTGAAAAGTAGGGATCAATCAACAGTCCTGTCTTGTTGTTCACAGAAGGTTCCAGGCTCTGTTTTTTCAGAGCTTCGCACCACTCTGCAGTTCTTCGATCCTGCCAGACGATAGCCGGATACACCGGCTCACCAGTGGCACGATCCCAGAGCACTGTGGTTTCCCTCTGGTTGGTTATTCCAACGGCAACGACCTCATCGTGTTCGCCACATCCTTTCTCCATGACGTCATCGCAGACCTCTCTCACCGTGCGCCAGATGTCTTCCGGGTCATGTTCCACCCATCCACTGGCGGGAAAATGCTGGGTAAATTCCTGCTGGCTGGTGGCGTGTATGTTGGCATCCAATGTGAAAAGAATCGCCCGGGAACTGGTCGTTCCCTGATCAATCGACAGAATATACTGGGTCATAGTTTTGGCCTCGGGTGTTCTTATTTTTTCGTATTTTTACTTTTTTGAAAACAAAAGCCAACCCTTTTTGCGAGCGAAAACTGACCCTCTGGCCGCATCTCACGCTCAACTCCCTAAAAAGGCTGCACAAAGAGACAAAACACTCTAAACTGAAAAAGGAGTTGGAATCGCTATTTCGTTCGTTACAGAAAAACCGGATGCCGGAGGAAATTGAATGGCACAGCGACGCAGGCAGGATCTGATCATGGAGCTGATCCAGCAGAACGGCTTTGTGACTACAGAACAGCTGGTAGACCAGTTCAAGGTCACGCCGCAAACCATTCGTCGGGATCTGAATGAGCTGGCCAGCCAGAAAAAGCTTCGTCGTCATCACGGCGGTGCAGGGATCGACTCCAGCACGGTGAACACGGCCTACCAGGCTCGTAAAATCATGGACCTGGAAGCGAAAGAACGTATCGCCGAAGCCCTGGTGGAGATGATCCCGGATAATTCCTCCATGTTCATCAACATTGGCACCACCACAGAAACCATTGCAAAGGCATTGCTCGAAAAAAATAACCTTCAGATCGTAACCAATAACCTGCACGTGGCCTCGATTCTCTCGGCCAGGGAGGATTTCCACATAATCATCGCCGGCGGGGAAGTCCGGAACCGCGATGGCGGCATTGTGGGTGAAGCCACCCGGGACTTTATCAACCAGTTCAAAATGGACTTCGGAATCATCGGCATCAGCGGCATTCATACCGATGGCTCACTGCTTGATTTCGATTACCGGGAAGTTCGTGTTGCCCAGTCTATAATCGAGAATTCAGGCCAGGTTCTCCTTGCAGCCGACCACTCCAAATTCGGCCGCAACGCCATGGTCCGCCTTGGCAGTATCGCCCAGGCTGATCACGTGTTTACGGACGAGGCACCGCCTGTCGAGATCCGCCAGTTACTGCGCGAAAACAACGTGGAACTGCACCTGGTCTGATCTTTCCCGCCAGAAGACTTTTTACTCCCTGAGGCCCGGTCCTGCGAACTCTCTGATCACTCGCTCACATTTTTTCGTTTTTTTTCTTTATTTTCCTTTACGAATATATTTTGCTTTCGCATAATATGGGAATAAGTTTCTGCAAAAACCGGAAAGAGCGCCCGGAAGCGTCCTTTCATTGGCGTCAGGAGATGACACAAGATGACCGAGGAGAACAACAAATTTGACGTTGTCGTGGTAGGCGGCGGCGTGAACGGTACGGGGATCGCAATGGATGCCGCGGGCCGTGGTCTGAAAGTGTTGCTGTGCGAAATGAACGATCTCGCCTCTGCGACATCTTCCAACAGCAGCAAGCTGATCCATGGCGGACTTCGCTACCTGGAGCACTATGAGTTCCGACTGGTACGCGAGGCCCTGGCAGAAAGGGAATCGTTACTGAGAAACTCGCCGCATATCATGTGGCCCATGCGTTTCCGTCTGCCTCACCGCCCTCACCTGCGCCCGGCCTGGATGATCAGAATGGGACTGTTCCTTTACGACCATCTCGCCAAACGCGAAGTCCTGCCCGGCTCGCGGTCCATCAAGTTCGATGAAAAGGATCCGCTAAAGTCTGACATCACCAAGGGTTTCGAATATTCCGACGGTTGGGTGGACGATGCTCGCCTGGTTGTATTGACTGCCAAGAAGGCACAGGAGTGTGGCGCCACAATTCTGACCCGAACCAAGTGCATCAATGCTGAACGAGGCGAGAACTCATGGGATGTCTCACTCCAGGATATGACCGATGACAGCGTTCATAATATTTCGGCGAAGGTGATAGTAAATGCTTCCGGGCCGTGGGTAAGCCGCCTGTTCAGTGAAAGTCTTGCGATGAAAGCACCAAAGAACATTCGCATGGTCAAGGGCAGCCACATTGTAGTTCCACGAATGAACCGGGAGACCGAGGCCTACATCCTGCAGAATGAGGATGAGCGCATCGTGTTCGTTATCCCCTATGAAGACGAGTTCTCCCTGGTTGGTACTACGGATGTGGACTACGAAGGTGACCCGAAGAAAGCGAAGATTTCTCCGGAAGAAACCGAGTACCTGCTGGACATCGTCAACTCCCACTTCAAGCGTCAGTTGACGTCCAGCGACGTGGTCTGGTCCTACTCCGGCGTGCGCCCGCTGATGGATGACGAGGAAGGCGACGCCAAGAAGGCCTCCCGCGACTATTCATTCGAAGTGAGTAGCGAGCAAGGCAAGGCACCGGTGATTTCCGTCTTTGGCGGCAAGATCACCACTTACCGAAAACTGGCGGAGGCCGCTACAGACAAGCTGTGCCAGTTTTTCCCTCACGCACGCGGGCCCTGGACCAAAAAGGGCATTCTGCCCGGTGGCGAATTCGAGAATCACGATACGCTTGAAGCCCGCATATCGGGGGATTATCCCTGGCTACCCGAGGCGGTCTGCAGCCGGTATGTGCGCACTTATGGTACCCACGCCTACTACATCCTGGACGATGCCAGTTCTGTTCAGGATCTGGGCTATCGTTTTGCAGGAACCCTCTACGAGCGGGAAGTGGAATACCTGGTCAATTACGAATGGGCCATGACCTCGGAAGATATTCTCTGGCGCCGCACCAAGCAGGGCCTGTACGCCACCGAAGAAGATGTCCGTGAGCTGGACAGGTACCTGTCTGCTCAGGCAACCCCGCAACCTCAGACTGTTGCTCTCCACCACAGCGCCTGAACCACTCTCTCAGGCATTTGCTCCGGCCGGTTTTACCGCCCGGAGCTTTTTTACATGCAATGTGTGAAATCTTCAGCCGACTGATACTTACCTGAGGCGTCTTACCTGGGGGCTGGCCACGGGGTGGGGGCACCTTTTCTTATGGGAAAAGAACTCGCTTTGCTCAGACACCTTTATCCCGTCAGAAAAGCTGCCCCCACCCCGCGGCCGATCTGACCATTCGGGCTTGAAAGCGGTAGGCGGAGCTTAAAAACAAAAAAGCCAGATGCCCATGGGCACCTGGCTTTTTGCCCTCCAGGAGAGGGCAGGAACGTCACGATCTGTTTAGAAGGTGAGCTGTGAGCCTACGATAAGAGCACTGTAGTCACTGTCAGGAGCGTCAGTAGAGAATTCCTGGATCTCAGCCAGCACAGTCCAGGCATCGGTAGCCCTGTACCGGGCGAAGACCATGGTCAGGTCGGTATCAACATTGCTCAGATCATCGGAACCTTCACCGTAGCTGACACCCAAAGTTGCACGACCAATTCCATAAGTGCCTTCAACGTACCACTGATCGGCATCTTCCTCCTGGGCGCCGCCCGCAAAACCGTGTCCACCGACAACAGCATTGCCCGTACCCTGTGTGGTCGCATAGTTGGCTCGCAGTCCCAGATCTCCCAGTGCAAGCGCGCCACCAAAATCGATACCGCTCATGGTGAAATCATCCACGGCAGGATCATTGGAGTCGACTGACTGCGTGAAACCGCTGGACCACAGGGTGACCATATCACTGGACCAGACAACGTTTGCCTCAAGGCGGGGCGTCTCTGTCAGTGCATCGGTATTACCGTCTGGCTTTTCAGGCTGGAAAGCACCTACTTTGAACTGCAGACCACCCATATTCGGAGAGGTATAGGTGACACGCGGGTTAAAGTTCGCATAGAAGTAGCCATTACCAATCCGGCCCGCGGTTGCATCTCCATTATTGGGCCCGAAAAGGCCGACGCCCATTCCACTGCCGTTATCGCCGATGGCTGGCACACCGAATATGCCGAAGCCCTTACCAATATTGACGGTACCGAAGTCACCGGCAACAGCAATTTCGGCAACCCGGCTTTCAACTCCGGAAACACGCCCGAAGCCTTCACGACCGAAACCGGAGTTCTGAACCCCGTCTGCACCGGCAAGGTGGCTGTTCAACTGGAAATGACCGGACACATCGAGTCCGAACTGAGAGGGCGCGTGCACGTTGAACTGGGCCGTAGCCGGATTAAAGCCGGTTGTGATGCGGAAGGCATCTTCCTCCAGATCGTCATTGTCACTCATGATGGCGAAAACAGGGATATGACCATTAACGCCAAATTTCCATCCACTGTCTGCCTCAAATGAAAGCTCTGCCGCCGCTGGAGCAGAAAGACCACCCGCAAACAGCGCAACACCGATAGCAAGTGCAGAACGCCGCATCAGAGTTGCAGAAACCATTGTTGTATTTGTGCGATGTTTATTTTCGATCATGATAGCTTCCTATTATTGTTTGAGATTTTCCGGTCCATCGATACTGTCTCTCGTTGGCAGCCGGATTGCTCGTTAAATCAGTAATTTAAGACGAACCTCCGGTTTGATGGACACTGTCATCCCGAACATTTATTGCGGTCGGAGACCGTTTTTCTGTTTTCGAGACACGACAAATTTAGCGCGCCAGAGAAAAAATGGAAAGTTTTAGAACATAATTTTTTCGATTTTGTTACAAGATTAATGTCGGATTTTTCCTATTAAGATTTTAATTTATTGTTTTATTTGGATTTTATCCTGTTACAGAACTACTTATATATTTTCGTTGACGAACTACATAGCGAACATTAGGCTCGTTTGTGTAGGTAAACAAACAACAAAAAAGGTGTCACATGACAAATTGGCCGGTTATCGCGGGAGTCTGCTGCCTGCTCTCCATCAGCTCTGTCAGTCACGGATCCGACACATTCAAAGAGCTGCACGAGGCTCGCCAACAGGTGATCGAGCAATGGATTTCGGAACACTTGCAGGCTTCCACCCTCTCCCCCGAAGAACAGGCAGAAGAGCTGGCCTGGTTTGCCAGGGCAGCTGAACCACTTGAGGGCCTGGAAATCTCTGTGCTTTCCGAAGATCTGGCGACCCATCGGTACGAGTCCGATGTTCTTGCAAAGGCGTTCTCGGAGATAACCGGTATAAAGGTCACCCATGACCTCAAGCCGGAAGGCGAGGTAATCCGGCAGGTCAATCTTCAGCGGATCATGGCCGCAAAAGGCCGTTACGATGCCTTCGTCAATGACTCTGACCTGATAGGTACTCATTCCCGCACCGGCTGGGCACTCGCCCTGAGTGACTACATGGAAGGCGAAGGCAAGGCCTTTACTCTCCCCACCCTGGACCTTGACGATTTTATCGGCCTCAGCTTTGTAACCGGCCCGGACGGCAAGCTCTACCAGTTACCGGATCAGCAGTTCGCCAACCTCTACTGGTTCCGCTATGACTGGTTCCAGCGCCCGGAGCTGCGCGCGAAATTTCTCGAACGGTACGGTTACGAACTGGGCGTGCCACTGAACTGGTCCGCCTATGAAGACATCGCCGAATTCTTTACCGTTCATGTTAAAGAGATTGACGGCGAGCGGATCTACGGGCACATGGACTACGGCAAGCGTGATCCGTCGCTGGGCTGGCGTTTCACAGATGCCTGGCTGTCCATGGCAGGCGCCGGCGATCCGGGCCTGCCCAATGGACTGCCGGTGGACGAATGGGGCATACGAATGGAGGAATGCCACCCCGTGGGCTCTTCTGTGGAGAGGGGCGGTGCAACAAACGGGCCGGCGGCTGTCTACGCACTGCAGAAATACATTGACTGGCTAAAAGACTATGCCCCGCCGGAAGCACCAGGCATGAACTTCTCCGAAGCCGGGCCAGTACCCGCCCAGGGGCAGATCGCCCAGCAGATTTTCTGGTATACCGCGTTCACCTCCGATATGACAGAGGCAGGGCTGCCTGTGGTTAACAAAGACGGCACTCCGAAATGGCGAATGGCACCCTCCCCTTACGGCGCTTATTGGTCTGACGGTATGAAACTGGGTTACCAGGATGTGGGAGCCTGGACAATTCCACGGGTAATGAGCGACCGCCGGCAGAAAGCCGCTTGGCTCTATGCCCAGTTTACGGTTTCCAAGTCCGTCTCGCTGCAGAAAACCCTCGTGGGTCTGACTCCAATAAGGGACTCCGACCTGAATTCACCGGAGATGCAGGCGAAAAGCGAGGCACTGGGTGGGCTGGTGGAATTCTATCGCAGCCCCGCTCGGGAGGCCTGGACACCCACCGGCATCAACATTGCCGACTACCCCAAGCTGGCAAAATTGTGGTGGCCAAACATCGCTGACGCCATGTCCGGAGAACGCACGGCACAGCAGGCGATGGACAAGCTGGCCGAAAGTCAGGACAGGGCGATGGCTGTTATGGAAAGAAACTTCTCGGTAAACAACTGCCCGCCCCGCATAACCCCGGATAGCGAGGCCAAAGGGCGTGACTGGTGGCTGGCTCAGCCCGGCGCGCCAAAACCACAACTGGAGAACGAGAAACCTCCGGGGAAAACCATCCGCTATGAAGACCTGCTGTCCCGCTGGGAAGAAGCCCGCTGATCAAGGCCGGGCGGTAACCGGGGTTACCGCCCCAGAATAGCCCGCACTCGTTGCTGTAACTCGGGAACCACCTCTTCCTCAAACCAGGGATTACGCCGTAACCACAGATTATTTCTCGGGCTGGGATGGGGCAAAGGCAGCATCTTCGGCCACACTTCCCGCCAACGTCTCACTCGCTCCGTAACCGGGGCTTTTCCGCCCGGCAGATGCCAGGCGTGGGCGTACTGGCCGATAACCAGCGTCAGCTCTATCTGCTCCAGGCGATCAAGCAACAGGTTGCGCCAGGCGGGCGCGCATTCCGGTCGTGGCGGCAGGTCACCGGATTTTCCGGTACCGGGGTAGCAGAAACCCATGGGCAGGATGGCCAGCTGATTTTCGTCGTAAAAGGTATCACGGCCTATCCCCATCCAGTCGCGCAGGCGGTCGCCACTGGGATCATTAAACGGCAGGCCGGTTTCATGGACCCGGCGGCCAGGCGCCTGGCCGACCACCAGAATCCGGGCATCCCGGGAAATCTGAATAACCGGACGGGGGCTCAGGGGAAGCTGAGACTCGCAGATTCTGCACTGGCGCACTTGCGCTACCAGTTCCTCGAAGGGCAGACGGGATTCAATACTGGTCATTTGTGCCAACCACTCCTGAAGAAAAGGCCATTGCATAAACAGCCGGCTACCGTAACCTTAAAGTCTGAACCCTTTACCGACAAATAAGCCACTTTGAACCCGGCAACCTTTTCAAGCCCGACAACAAGGACGGCCCTCCATGAATGCAAAGTCAGACATTGCGCCAAATCCGACCCTGGACGAATTCCGCAAAGTAGTGCGCAGCAGACGCTCGGTGCGAAGGTTTACCGATGAGGCCGTACCAGACCACGTACTGGATGACTGCCTGGAACTGGCCATGCTGGCACCCAACTCCAGCAACCTGCAGCCGTGGGAGTTTTTCGTGGTCAGGACACCGGAACTGAAAGCACAGCTTGCCGAGGCATGCCTTGGACAGAACGCCGCAAAAACCGCACCGGTACTGATTGCAGTGGTTGCCAGAACGGATACCTGGCGCCGACACGCACGTATGGCTCTTGAGCAATGGCCAGAGGAAAAACTGCCGGGGATCGTGGAGAAGTATTATTCGAAAATCGCCCCTATCCATTACAGCCAAGGGCCTTTCGGGTTATTTGGCACGGTAAAAAAAGCCGCGGGGTTATTTGTAGGCCTTACGCGGCCGGTTCCCCGGGGGCCGTATTCTCTCAATGAAATGAAAATCTGGGCTACCAAATCCACCGCCCTGGCTGCCGAGAACCTGATGCTGGCACTTCGGGCGCACGGTTACGATTCCTGCCCCATGGAAGGGTTTGATGAATGTCGGGTACGTCGGCTGCTGAAGCTGCCGAAAAAAGGCCTGGTAACCATGGTACTCGCAGCGGGCAAACGCTCTGAAAAAGGGGTTTACAGTCGCCAGTACCGCTTCGACAGGAATGAGCTGGTTCACTACCTGTAAGCAGCGTCGGCTTTCTAGACTTCCGGGTTCTTCAGCGCTTCCGCTGCGCCCAGAAGACCGGTGTAGCCGTCGGTAACGATATAAACCGGCGTTGCCTCCAGCAACGGGCGCATCCGTCCCTTGTCCTCAAAGCCTTTCTGGAAAGGACTTTCCAGGAAGAAGTCGATGAATCGCGGCAGTATACCGCCACACAGGAAGACACCACCGGTGCCTCCCAGGGTCAGCACGCCATTACCGGCAACCCGCCCCAGAATTTCACAGAAGTGACGGAGAGTCTGACGGGCAAGCGCATCGGAATTGTCCAGTGCTGCGGCAGTGATCTTCTCGGGTGCGTCCAGCGGCGCTGCCACATCCTGTATCTCTGCGTGAGCCTGATACAGGTTCAGCAACCCCTGGCCACAAAGAATTCGCTCCACCGACACCCGGCCGAACCGTGCCTTGAGAATCCGCAGAATGGCCATTTCGATGTCGTCCGTGGGTGCAAAATCCACGTGCCCGCCCTCTGTCATCAGGGGAACCCAGCCATTCTGCAACGGCACCAGTCCGGAAACACCCAGACCGGTTCCTGGGCCGATCACCAGTCGCGGCCGTCGGGCATCGCCCGGACCGCCACAAACATGAACCAGCTTCTCGGCAGCAACATGGGGAACCCCGAGGGCCATGGCCGTGAAATCGTTGATAACCTTGAACTCGCCCCAGCCGAACTGGCGGCGCACCTCTTCACTGTCAAAGCGCCAGTGATTGTTGGTCATCCTCACCTGGGTACCTGAAACAGGAGAGGCAACTGCCAGGCAGACATCCCGCACTTCCCCAACGCCTGAGCGTTGAAGGTAATCACTGATGGCGGAATCAAGGTTGTCGTACTGGCTACACGCCAGAACCTCAACGGCCTCCGGCGTTACATCACCGGAATGCACGAGCGCAAACCGGGCGTTAGTCCCGCCGATGTCTCCGACCAGTGAGTAATGGGTTGTTGTCATGCGTCATGATTCCAGAAAAAGCTGGCACCTTCTTCCGGGGTGCTGGCCGCTCTGCGCATCCAGCCAAACAGCTCCCGGCCCAGACCATGATGATAACTGCTCAGGTCTGCTTTTTCCGTATCACGTTGGGCAAATTCATTCTCCGGCAGATCCACTTCCAGCTTGCCGGACACCGCATCCAGGGTAATGACATCGCCACTGCGAACCCTGGACAACGGGCCGCCGTTGGCAGCCTCGGGATACACGTGAATTGCAGCCGGGACCTTGCCGGAAGCCCCGGACATGCGGCCATCCGTTACCAGGCCCACCCGGAAACCGCGATCCTGGAGCACTCCAAGATAGGGTGTCAGCTTGTGCAACTCCGGCATGCCATTGGCCTTGGGCCCCTGGAAGCGAACCACAACAATACAGTCCTTATCCAGGTCACCGGCCCCGAACGCTGCCTTGAGCTCGTTCTGGTCGTTGAAAACCACAGCCGGCGCCCTGACGGTACGGTGCTCCTCGGCAACCGCCGAAACCTTGATAACACCACGACCGAGGTTGCCATCCAGAACCCGCAGGCCACCATCAGGCGCGAAGGGCTCTTGCGCCGTGCTGAGCACATCCGGTTTGGCACTTTTCTCGGGGGCCGGTTTCCAGACCAGCCTGTCACCTTCCATCTCGGGCATACGGGCATACTGTTCCAGTCCGTAGCCCATCACCGTTTCTACGTCATTGTGCAGGTAGCCGGCATCGAGCAGTTCCCGGATCAGGAAAGGTGTGCCGCCAGCTTCGTGGAAGGCGTTCACATCTTCCTGGCCGTTGGGATAGATACGGGTCATTGAGGGTACTGCTGACGACAGCTCGGAGTAATCATCCCAGTCGATGATAATCCCGGCGGCCCGCGCAATGGCAATCCAGTGAATGGTGTGGTTGGTTGAACCACCGGTGACCAGTAGCGCCACCAGGGCATTCACTATGCTTTTTTCGTCAATCATGTCACCCAGGCCAAGCGTGCCGCCATGGGGCTTGGACAGACGAATCACCTGCTCGGTGGCCGCGCGGGTAAGTTCGTCACGCAACGGTGTCCCGGGGTTCACGAATGCCGCACCCGGCAGATGCAGACCCATCACTTCCACAAGAAGCTGATTGCTGTTGGCAGTGCCATAGAAGGTGCATGTACCCGGGCTGTGGTAGGACTGTGACTCCGCCTCAAGCAGTTCATCCTTGCCGATCTTGCCTTCGGCATACAGCTGACGGATGCGCTGCTTTTCCTTGTTGGGCAATCCGGAAGGCATCGGCCCCGCGGGAACCAGCACTGTCGGCAGGTACCCGAAACTCAGGGAACCGATCAGCAGTCCGGGTACGATCTTGTCACAGATACCCAGCAGCATGGTGGCATCAAACATGTTGTGGCTGAGCGCAACCGACGTGCTCATGGCAATGGTGTCACGGGAGAACAGGCTAAGCTCCATGCCCGGCTGCCCCTGTGTCACACCATCACACATGGCAGGTGTACCACCGGCGAACTGGGCCACCGAACCCATGCCATGGGCCGCCTGTCGAATCACATCCGGGAAGTCTTTATAAGGCTGGTGGGCTGACAACATATCGTTATAAGCCGATACGATAGCCACATTGGCCTTGTTCATCAGTTTCAGGGTGTCTTTGTCTGACTGGTCGCAGGCCGCAAATCCATGGGCCAGGTTGCCGCAGGAAAGCGTGCTGCGCTGGGGCGATTGCGCCTTGAGCTCTGCCATCCTGCCCAGGTAGTCCTGGCGGGTATTACGACTGCGCTCGATGATGCGCCGGGTTACCGCGTCTACGGTCGGGTGCATAGTGGGTCTCCTGAAATCACGTTATTTAATTGCTTTTTTAATTCCCGTAAGTTTACTGTCTTTTTTTACCGCTTTCACCCGCATATCATTCATTTTTCCAATTTTTGTTGTTATATTTACTACATCACCAACAGAGACAAACAATAAACAACCGAATTTGGAGCCAAACATGACTATTCGCATCGCAATTAACGGCTTCGGGCGCATTGGCCGCAATGTTCTCCGCGCACTTTACGAAAACGACTACCGCAACCAGATGCAGGTTGTCGCCATCAATGACCTGGGTGATGCCGAAACCAATGCACACCTGCTCAAATACGACAGTGTGCACGGCCGCTTCAGTGGCATTGTAAACCACGACTCAGAATCACTCTCGGTCAATGGTGACCGCATCGCAATTACCGCCATCCGCAACCCTGAAGAGCTGCCGTGGGAAGACCATCACGTGGATGTGGTCTTCGAGTGCACAGGCCTGTTTACCTCCCGTGGGAAGGCAGAAGGCCACCTCAAGGCCGGCGCCCGGAAGGTCATCATTTCAGCGCCCTCACCTGACGCGGACGCCATGGTGGTTTACGGTGTCAACGAGGGCATACTGAGCGCGGAACACGACATTATCTCCAACGCCTCCTGCACCACCAACTGCCTGGCACCGGTGGTAGAAGCCCTGCACAACAGGATTGGCATAGAGAGCGGTTTGATGACGACAATCCACTCCTACACCAACGATCAGAATCTGAGCGATGTCTATCATTCCGACCTTTACCGCGCACGCTCTGCCACCCAGTCCATGATTCCCACCAAAACCGGCGCTGCTGCAGCCATTGGCAAAGTGATACCGGAACTGGCCGGAAAACTTGACGGGTTGGCTGTTCGGGTTCCTACTATTAACGTTTCCCTGGTGGATTTCGGCTTCATTGCCAGCCGTGACACCACCGTTGAGGAAATCAATGAAACCGTCAGGGCCGCAGCCGAAAACAGTCCAGTGCTGGGCTATAACGCCGAAAAACTGGTCAGTGTCGACTTCAATCATAATGCCCTGTCCAGCATTTTCGACGCCAACCACACCCGGGCCATGGGCCGTCATGCAAAAGTCATGGCCTGGTACGATAATGAATGGGGCTTCTCCAACCGGATGCTCGATAATGCCTCTGCATTGATGAAAAAGGCGAGCCAGTAATACGCGCCGCCTGCCCGGCATTTATCGGCAAACATCGGCAAGCTTCACCGAAAAACAGAAGGAAACAGGAACCATGCTAAGGCGTACCAAGATCGTCGCCACCCTCGGCCCCGCCACCGACTCGCCGGAATCACTGTCGGCCATAATTGCTGCCGGCGTCGACGTAACCCGGCTGAATTTCTCCCACGGCAGTGCGGAAGATCACATGGAACGCGCCCGCCGGGTGCGCGAATGCGCCGCTGCGAACGGTCGCTTCGTGGCGCTGTTGGCGGATCTGCAGGGCCCGAAACTTCGAATCGCCCGCTTCTCCGATAACAAGGTAACCCTGAAGGCCGGCCAGCAATTCGTACTGGACGCTGCCATGGACAAGGAAGCCGGTAACGAAGAATGCGTCGGCATCGACTACGAACAGTTGATCGAAGACGTCAAGCCGGGTGATATCCTGGTACTCGACGACGGCCGCATCGAAATGGAAGTAGAAAAAGTCGACGGCACCAGCATCTCTTCCCGCGTTCTGATCGGGGGGCCCCTGTCCAACAACAAAGGCCTCAACAAGCGCGGCGGCGGCCTGTCGGCGGAAGCACTGACCGAGAAAGACAAGCAGGACATCAAGACCGCTGCCCGCCTGGGCGCGGACTATGTGGCCGTGTCTTTCGTGCGAACCTCCGAAGACATGCACGTTGCCCGCCGCCTTCTGAAAGAAGCCGGCTCGGAAGCACGCCTGGTTGCCAAGATCGAACGCGCGGAACTGGCCCACGACAACGCAGCCCTGGATGCCGTTATTGATGCTTCCGACGCCGTGATGGTCGCCCGCGGCGACCTGGCCGTGGAAATCGGCGATGCCGAGCTGGTGGGTGTACAGAAACACATCATCAACCGCGCACGGGCACTCAACACCGTGGTCATTACCGCCACCCAGATGATGGAATCCATGATTGAAAACCCCATGCCTACACGGGCAGAGGTTTCGGACGTGGCAAACGCAGTCATGGACTACACCGACGCAGTCATGCTGTCTGCAGAAACCGCTGTTGGTGATTATCCGACGGAAGCGGTGGAAGCGATGGTTCGCATCTGTATCGGCGCTGAGAAACAGCCGTCAATGCACCAGTCAAAACACCGCATCCACGAGAGCATGGAACATGTGGACGAGGCCATTGCCCTCTCTGCCATGTACGCGGCCAATCACCTGAAAGGTGTCACCTCGATCATCTGCATGTCGGAAACCGGCGCCACTCCCCTGCTGATGTCCCGCATCAAATCCAGCCTGCCGATTTTCACTTTCTCCCGTCATCATTCGACCCAGCATCGGGTGACGATGTTCCGTGGCGTGCAGACGGTTCCGTTTGATTCTGCAGCAATTCCCCCCGAGCAGACGAACGCCCGCGCCGTGGCTGAGCTGGCTCGGATGGGTGTGGTGAAGGAAGGTGATCTGGTGGTGATTACCAAGGGTGATTACGTGAATGCCCAGGGTGGCACCAACACCATGAAGATTGTTCGTGTCGGGGCGGATATTCGCTGACCTTTGCCTTCTGTTTAGGTAGCTTGGGAGTTTCGTCTTCTGTAGCCTGCTGGTTTGGTGCCTGGAGGCTGCGGGGCGGGGCTTCCCAAAAACGCTACAAGCACATCCCTGTGCGCTTGGGCTCCGCCATCCATGGCTCCGCACATTTTGGGAAGCCCTGCCCCGCAGCCTCTGATTAAACATTTCTGATATCGCTAGATAACACTATTTTTGCAGGTAAAGCACCCAAGGCGTTTTCACTGGAGCCCGATCAAGCGGTTGGTGGGCCGGTCTTTCGGGAATGTAATTGGCCATGGATGGCCAATTTCAAGCGCACAGGGACGTGCTTGTAGCGTTTCCCGAAAGACCGGCCCACCAATTGCGTTAGCACCAACAAAACAGGCTGCAGAGAAAAACCTCAAAGGTCGCGAAGACTCCCCCGGACAATCTCCGAAATCTGCTCCCAGTCACCGGAGTCAACCGCTTCACCCGGAGTCAACCAGGTGCCACCAACAGCAGCCACGTTCTCCAGTGCCAGGTAGTCCTTGGCAGTGTTGCGGCGAATGCCACCGGTTGGACAGAAGGTGACGTCCGGGAATGGGCCGGAGAAGGCTTTCAGGGCCGGGATGCCTCCGGAGACCTCGGCCGGGAAGAATTTGAATTCCCGGTAGCCAAGGTTGTAGCCCACCATCAGCTCGGAAATGGTGGCAATACCCGGTAGCAGAGGGGCTTCCGAGGTAACGCCGAATTCCAGGATGGATTCGGTGACGCCCGGTGTGATAACGAACTGGGCACCGGCGGCTTCTACCTGGCGATACTGAGCAATACTGGTGACCGTTCCCGCGCCCACCCATGCCTCCGGGATGGCTTTTCTTACCTGCTCGATGGCTTTTACGCCGTGAGGTGTACGCAGGGTGATTTCCAGAACGCGTATACCACCGTCAACCAGCGCCTGGCACAGCGGCAACGCCTGATCAGGATGGTTGATGGTGATAACCGGAATCAGGGGTGAGGCGCTGAGCACAGACTGGACCCGCTCGCGGTGAAAGTCAGACAGTTGATTCATAATCTTCTCCGGTATAACAATTCGGTAGCCAGCGGCGCTCAGGCGCTCCAGTAAATCTGCAGGCCAGGTTTGAGGAAAGCGCGGATAGGCATTTCCTTTACCTGGGCGATGTCACTGCAGGCCGTCTTTAACGTTTCCAGCTTGTCATCGCCTTTCAGGTGTAAAGCCGTGAAGCCTGCACGGCGCAGAGCACGCAGTGTCAGTGTGATGCGCTTCTGGGCCTGGGAAGGCGGAGTCATCGGTACCACGATAACGGTCGAATCGGTGTCCAGGGCCTCGTTCAGCTCCGGCGCATCCGGAAACAGGGACGCGGTATGGCCATCACTGCCCATGCCCAGAATCAGCACATCCAGCGGCAGAGGCAGCTCGGCAAGTGCCTGCTCCACGCCAGCAAGGCCATCGGCCGGAGTATCACCGGGTTGTTTCAGTGACAGGTAATTCGCCTCCGCTGCAGGGCCCTGCAACAGGTTCTCTTTGACCAATCGGGTATTACTGGCAGCATCGTCCTCGGGGACCCAGCGTTCGTCTGCCAGCAGCACGTCAATTCTTGCCCAGTCCAGTGTCTTTTCCCGAAGCGCCTTGAAAAACGGCAAGGGTGTTGAGCCGCCGGAAACTACAAGGCTGGCCCTGGGCGCAATCAACAGCCGTTCGGCTAGATGTCTGGCAACGGCATCCGCCAGAGCCACCGCAGCATCATCAGGGGTGTCGAAAAAGTGCGCGTCTACCGCATCCGGCAGGTTCAGGTCATGCATCTTCATACCAGCTCCTTCCGTCCCGTGTGATCATCGCGATGGAGGCTACGGGCCCCCAGGTGCCAGCCGCGTAGCGCTTCGGTGGCTGACCGCTGTCATCCCAGTTTCCAATGATCTGATCAACCCACTGCCAGGCATGCTCCACCTCGTCCCGGCGAACGAACAGGTATTGGTTGCCCTTCATGATTTCCCACAAAAGCCGTTCGTAGGCGTCGGGAATACGATCGGTTTCGAAAGTTTCCGAGAATGTCAGTTCCAGCGGCCCCTGGCGCAGGCGCATTCCCTTGTCCAGGCCCTGATCCTTGGTCAGGATCTGCAGCGACATGCCTTCGTCCGGCTGCAGGCGAATGATCAGTTTGTTGTTGGCCAGGTGCTTCTGGTCCGGATCAAAGATGTAGTGCGGTGCCGGCTTGAAATGGATGATGATCTGGGAAAGCTTTTCCGGCAGGCGCTTGCCAGTACGGATATAGAAAGGCACACCAGACCAGCGCCAGTTATCAATCTCGGCCTTGAGGGCCACGAAGGTTTCGGTCTTGCTTCCTTTTATCGCGCCCTCTTCTTCCAGGTAACCGGGGACCGGTTTGCCGTCACTGGTACCTGCGGTGTATTGGCCCCGAACGACATGAGTGTCCATCAGGTCCGGCGTAATGCGCCGCAGCGCCTTCAGCACCTTGACCTTTTCGTTACGGATACTGTCCGCGGAAAGGTCTGAGGGCGGGTCCATGGCGATCAGGCACAACAGCTGCAGCAGGTGATTCTGCACCATGTCGCGGACCTGGCCGGCTTTGTCAAAATAACCCCAGCGGCCCTCGATACCCACGCTCTCGGCCACCGATATTTCCACGTGGGAGATGTGGTTCTGGTCCCACTGTGAGGCGAACAGGTTATTGGCAAAGCGCAGGGCGATCAGGTTCTGGACAGTTTCCTTGCCCAGGTAATGATCAATACGGAACAACTGGTTCTCGTTATAGACTTCACCCAGTTCGTCATTGATAACCTTGGAGGATTCAAGGTCGTGGCCGATGGGTTTCTCAACCACCACCCGTGTGTCACGGTCGCAACAATCATTGCTGCGCAGGTTGCGGGCAATAATGCCGTACATGGCAGGTGGTGTGGCCATATACACAATCAGGTTACTGGATTCGTTGCTGCGCCAGTCGTTCAACGCACCAAAGCCCTCCGGGTTGGTAAAATCAAGAAACTGGTAATCCACCCGCTGCAGGAACCTGTCTGCCACATCAGCATCGAACTCGAGTTTCTTCACGTGTTCCCGCAGCTTTTCGCGCAGGATGTTGCGGACCTCAGCGGAATCGGCCTTGTTCCTGGCAATCGCCAGAATACGGCTGCCCTGGTGAAGAAGCCCGGCACGCTCGAGCTGGTAGAGCGCAGGGAACAGCTTACGTTGCGCCAGGTCACCCAGCGCTCCAAACATCATCAGGTCACAGCGGGTATTTATCAGGTCGGCCATGGGTTCCTTCTCTCTATGTTTTCGTGCAGAACTGCACAGCTTGCACGACTCGAGGCGTCAATGTAGTAATTTTATGAAAATAATGACACCTAAAATGAAATTTTCAAAGGATATTTTCCGATTAATGACACTTTTACTACCACAAATCACCACAAAACACGCTATAATCAGCGCGGATTTTCATAAGAATGCCGATAATTCAGGGAGTATCCTCAATGGCTGCCAATCAGGCGCAACGCGATGACAATCTGCTCGAAGATATCCAGCTAAGGCTGGACACTCTTAACAAATCCGAGCGCAAGGTTGCCGAGGCGATTCTGCGAGACCCCAGCGCCGCAACCCGTTACAGCATTGCCGCACTGGCCCGGGCGGCTGACGTCAGCGAACCCACGGTCAACCGGTTCTGCCGTGGCTTTTCCGCCACCGGCTTCCCTGACTTTAAAATACGCCTGGCCCAAAGCATAGCCACAGGCACACCCTATATCGGGCAGAACGTCGAACCTGACGATACCGTGGCAGAGTTTGCCGACAAAATCATGCTAAGCACAATTGCCAGCCTCGACAAGGCACGCCAGGCGCTTGATCCCAAGGCACTGTCTTCAGCCATTGATTATCTGATCCAGGCCAAACAGATCAACTTCTTTGGCATGGGCGGGTCAGCCCCCGTCGCCATGGATGCCCAGCACAAATTCTTTCGCTTCAATATCCCGGTCATGTCCTATGACGACGCCCTGATGCAGAGAATGGTTGCTGCCGGCTGCACAACGGGCGATGTCATCGTGCTTATCTCGTACACCGGGCGTACCCGCGAAACGGTTGAGATAGCCCAGCAGGCACGGGGCAATGGCGCCACGGTTATCGGCATCACCATGCCCGGTTCGCCGCTTGCCGAGGCCTGCACCGTGGTTATCGAGGTTACGGCCCCGGAAGATACCGAAGTCTACATGCCCATGTCGTCGCGAATCATTCATCTTACCGTGATTGATATTCTGGCCACCGGCGTGACCCTCAAGCGCGGCGCCGATTTCCTCGGGCACCTGAAAAAAATCAAGGAAAGCCTGAAACCGACCCGGTTTCCAGTTTAGTCGATGCCCCTGGTCGGTCCCGAAAGCCAATGACTGACCAACTCACCCTTCTACGCCCCTCCTCCCCCTGAGAACTCACCCCCCTTTTTCTTCAGGGCGGAGGATGTACTCATCTACCGGTTACAGGACTATGAAATCCGGTTTCCCAATGTCTGATTGGCAGAAGCCAGGAAGTCCGCTTCCCTGACATTCAAAAAAGACAAAAAGCACAGGACACAGACCATGCAAAACAATAAGCGCTATTTCCCGAACAAACTCCCGCTGGCTGCGGCCGTAACCGCAGCCATTCTGGCCACTCCGGCCATCGCAGTTGATTTTCACGGCTACTCCCGCGCAGGCGTTTCGACCAACATTGGCAGCGGTGGTGAGCAGACCTGTTTCGGCAGCGGTGCCACCGGCCACTATGTTGGCCGGCTCGCTGACGAGTGCGACACCTACGCAGAGCTGGGCCTGGGCGACGAACTGTTCAGCCAGGACGGCAAGACCTTCCGTTTCGACTCCATGCTGGCCTACAGTGCTGATCGTCAGGGTAACGATTACCAGGCCCTGAACGGCGCCAACAATATCAACAATGTTAACTTTGACGACAACGAAGTCGATCGCAACAGTTCCGACCCCTACGGGGGTGGTGACATAGCGCTTCGCCAGCTTTACGTGTCCGCCAATAACGTCATCGAATCCCTGCCTGGCGCAACACTGTGGGCCGGCAAACGCTTCTACAAGCGCAAGGACATCCACCAGCTGGATCTTTTCTACCTCAGCAACTCCGGCTACGGAGCAGGCATCGAGAACATCCAGGCAGGCCCAGGCCAGGTGTCAGTAGCCTACACCAACTCCGATACCAGTGATGGCGACGACCTTGTGCAGAACAACAAGGTCGACGTTCGCTATGCGTTCCCGGTTGCCGGGGATCACACCCTGGAGCTGATCGGCATCTACGCCATGGCTGACCTGACAGACGCGCAGCAGGACGCCGGCATTGACGACGAAGACGGCTATTTCGTCATGGCAGAGATCTCGTCCGGCGTGATGGGCGGTTTCAACAAATTCGCCCTGCAGTACGGTGCTGACTCCATGGGCTTCACCAACGCCGAAAATGCCAGTGGCGGACGGGTTGATAATGCCAACGTCGCGGGCTACTTCGAGTCCAGCTGGCGCATCCTGAACCACGGTGTAGTCAAGCTCGGTGGTGACTGGGAGCTTGGCCACTCTGTGGTGTATGAAGAAGCCGAGTCCCACGATCCCGCTGCCAAAGACGGCGAACGCCTGAGCATCGTCGCCCGCCCGACCTTCAACTGGTCGCCGGTCATGAGCACCGCCATTGAAGTGGGCTACAGCGATACCGACCGTCCATGGTTCGCGGAATCCCAGGATCTTGGCAAGTTCGCTGTGGCACAACAGTGGCAGGCCGGCCCGGGTTACTGGGCGCGTCCGGTTATTCGCGCATACGCTGCGACATTCTTCGGTGACGAAGCCGAGAATGCACGCGGTGGTGAAGGCATCGATGGTGATATTCAGGTCGGTGCCCAGATCGAAGCCTGGTGGTAAGGCTCTAAACTCCACACACTCTCTCGTTGGACCTCTTTGGGCCGGCTCTTAAGCCGGCCCTTTTTTGTGACTTCCCACTCTTTTCCCACTCCCCATACTCCCCCCGAACTACGCCTGCAAAAGTCTGCTGCCGAAGGATGTGTACAGTCCGGGTTCGCGCAACCATGAAACCGTGACCTTTATGCACAGGCATTGCCGGTGCACAGGTTGCTTTCAAACAACAACAATGGAAAAAGGATATCCGTTATGCCTGACCATAGACTGGTTGCAGGCGGCTGGGTTCTGGCGCTTTCGCTGGCCCTTGCCGGTTGCAACTCCGGTAGCAGTTCCTCTTCGGATACCGATAATTCCGGCGGTGGTGGCGACTCGACCGCCCTGCTGGAACCCGGTGAGAACGAAGCAATCCTCTATTACAAACGTCCGGAAGGTGAATACGACGGCTGGGGCCTCCACCTCTGGAACGACTCGGCGTCCGGATGCGACGGACTGGCCGAGGATGTACCCACAGAGTGGAGCGATCCACGCAGCCATGATGGCGTTAACGATACTTACGGCGCCTATTACATCATACCTATGCGCGATGGCGGAGACTGCATGAACTTCATCATGCACAAAGGCGATGAGAAAGACCTGGGCGATGATGACCACCGCTGGCACTTCGGCGCCCTGGGCAACCGCATTTTTACCCTCAGCGGCAGCGATTTGCTGTCTTCCGAACCGGTCGTGGCCGGGGGACTGACTATCGATGGCGCCAAAGCCCACTGGCTGGACGCCACCACCCTGGTGTTTGCGGACACCGATAACGCAACCCGGGCAGAACTTCGTTACGATGCCAACGCAGGTATCAGCGTTGATGACGCCGGTGATTCCCTAGAAGGCGGGGCGACCATCGAACTGAGCGCCACAACCCTGTCGCCCGAACTGGAGCAGGCGTTCCCGCACCTGTCAGACTGGCCGGCGTATTCGGTGGATACCAACACCAGGACCATCAAGGAAGCTTTGCGTGGGCAGTTGGTAGCCGGTGCCTATAACAGTGATGACGAACTGATATCCGCCACCCGCCTGCAGATCCCCGGGGTACTGGATGACCTCTATGCCTTCGATGGGTCCCTGGGCGCCACGGTCAACGGTGCTGATACCGACTTCGCGGTCTGGGCGCCAACGGCCCAGAACATGCGCCTGCATGTGTTCGATGCCGACGGCAGTATGGTCAGCGACTACCCCGTTGACATGACGCGCAACAACGGTGTCTGGGAACACACTGGCAACACAGCGGATGTCGACCGCAAGTTCTACCAGTACGAGGTGACGGTTTTCCATCCGCGCACTGACGCCATCGAAACTACGATGACCTCCGACCCCTATGCCGTCAGCCTGTCTGAAAACGGCGTGTATGCGCAGGTGGCCAACCTGGACGACAACGACCTGAAACCGGCCAACTGGGACAGCATGGCTACCCCACCGATGCTGGCCCCGGAAGACGTGGTGGTCTATGAGACCCATATTCGCGATTTCAGTGCCACCGATGAAACGGTGGCTGTGGACAATCGCGGCAAATACGCGGCATTTACCGAAACCTCAAGCGATGGAATTGCGCACCTTGAGTCCATGGCCAATGCCGGAATTACCCACCTCCACCTGCTACCAGCCTTCGATATCGCTACCGTTAACGAAGACCCGGCGGACGTTGTGAACATTGACGACGACTTCAGCCGGCTTTGTGACCTGTCAGATGAGGCTGCGGAAAACTACGCCAGCCATTGCAGAAGTGGCAACACGATCCGTGAGGTACTGGAGTCATTCGATCCCGCGACCGGGGACGCACAGGCCCTGTACGGGGCATTCCGTGGTCTGGACAGCTTCAACTGGGGTTACGACCCTGTTCATTACACCGTTCCGGAAGGCAGCTACGCCTCTGATGCGGACGGCGTAGCCCGGATAGTCGAGTTCCGCCAGTTGGTACAGGCCGCGACGGGTCTGGGCCTGAATGTGGTCCTGGACGTGGTTTACAACCACACCAATACCTCCGGCCTTGCCGACAAGTCGGTTCTGGACAAGCTGGTGCCGGGCTACTATCACCGCCAGAACCCGGAAACCGGAGTGGTCGAGCAGTCTTCCTGCTGTGAAAACACCGCATCCGAGCACCGGATGATGGAAAAGCTGATGATTGATTCCCTGGTGACCTGGGCCTCCCATTACAACATCTCCGGTTTCCGCTTCGACCTTATGGGACACCACATGCTGGCCAACATGGAGAAAGCGCTGGAAGCGGTAGAGGCCGTCGATCCGGACACCTACTTCTATGGTGAAGCCTGGAACTTTGGTGAAGTCGCCAATAACGCCCGTGGCGTCAATGCCATTCAGACCAATATGGCGGGCACTGGTATTGGCTCCTTCAACGACCGGTTGCGTGATGCTGTCCGCGGAGGCGGGCCCTTCGACGGTGGTGACGCCCTGCGGGCCAATCAGGGTTTTGCCAATGGCCTGTTCAGCATCCCCAACGATCGCAACAGCGGCAGTGATTCCGAAAAAGAACGCCTGCTGCAGATCAGCGATTGGGTACGCATCGGTATTGCCGGCAGCCTGAACGACTACGCCCTGGTGACAACGGACGGCTCCACGAAAACCGGAGCCGAGATCGATTACAACGGCCAGAACGCCGGCTACACCAGCGACCCCCAGGAAATCGTCAACTACGTCTCCAAGCACGACAACCAGACGCTCTGGGATAACAACCAGTACAAGGCGGATTATGCCACCACACCTCAGCACCGCGCTCAGATGCAGGTAGTGGGTCTGTCAGTACCCATCCTCAGCCAGGGAATCCCGTTCATCCACATGGGCTCGGAACTGCTGCGCTCCAAATCCATGGAGCGTGACAGCTATGACTCTGGTGACTGGTTTAACGAGGTCGATTTCAGTTATCAGGACACCGCCTGGAACCGTGGCCTGCCTCGTCAGGATAAGGACGGCGCCAACTGGGATCTGATTACCGAGATCATCAGCCAGTTCGAAACCGGGCCCACTGCAAGGGAAATTAACTATACCCGGGAACAGGTGGAAAAACTGCTCTCCGTTCGAAACGAGAGTGAGCTGTTCCGGCTGCAGACCGCCGAGGAGATCGGAGAGCGACTGAATTTCCATAACACCGGGACAGACCAGCTGCCCGGCGTAATCCTGTTCAGCCTGGATGACGGCCCGGATAACGGAATGACCGATCTTGACAGTCATGTTGACCAGATAGTGGTAGTGATCAACAGCACCGGCTCAGAGCATTCCCTGGACACCAGTCTGACTGACAGCTTCACAGTCATGGCTGACACCTCACCGAACGAAAGCGCAGCAGTAACCAGCGGTACCTTTACCGTGCCCGGCCTGTCCGTTGCTGTGTTCAGCCGATAGTCGCGCTATTGCAACCAACAAAGGAGAAAACCATGAACAAGAAACTCACAACGCTGACAATGGCTTCTGTGCTTGCCATCACCGCCGGCTGCGCCACTTCGGGCGGAAGAGATTACAGTGACTCGCTTTATCTGCGGGGGCAGTTTGCCTGGTGGGATGCGCTTCCGGAATACAAGGTAACGCAGGTGGAGAATGGCCTGTATCGAACGGAGGTTGAACTCAAGGCAGACGGCCAGCCCTACGAGTTCAAGTTTGGTGATGCCAACTGGTCATCCGGGACCAACTGCGGCTACCAGTCAGAAGAGGACAAAGATGTAGAGCTGAACAATCCGGTCAAAGCTAACTGCTCCGCCGTGTACGAGAACTTCCGCTTCACCCCACCGGAAACCGCTACCTACGGATTCTATTTTGACACACGGGGCGAGACGCCGGAGATTTTTATTGAAGAGGCAAATTGAAAGGCCCGGGTAATTACCCGGGCCCGATAAAGCATTACAGCAAGGCACTCGCTGAAGGGTGCCTTTTTTGTTTACTGCCGCTCGACTTCCGCTTTGTCCCGCAGGAATTGCTGGTACGCCCGATACTCGCGCTGGCCCTCGAACTGTGCCAGGAAATTACGGAGCTGGTTGAACTCGCCTCCGTCGCGGTTTACTTCCCCTTCGTTGACAGCTTCCAAAGCGATGATCGCCATGCCGTTATCAGACATTACGGAACCATAGACTTCTTCATCGCCTTCAGGGCGCTGAAGGGAAAAGACACCGGCCATTACGGCACCGCCCAGAATGGGATTGCTTCGTGGCTGGTCATCATAGGACTCCCACTCACCGACACCGGTTTCTTCAATGTCCTTGCCGGACTCCAGATCAGCGATGACAGCTTCAGCACGTTCAGCCAGCGCTTCGCGGGTCTTCTGACGAGTCAGGGCGTCACGGATCTCATCCGTTACCTCTTCCAGGGGTTGCTGCTGGGCCTCCTGATACTGAGCCACCCTGGCAACTACCGACATGTTATCGCCAACGTCAATCAGCTCGGTATTGAAACCATCCCGCAGTACGTCTTCCGAGAACAGCTGGCGCACAAGCCCTTCATGGTCAAACGGCGCTTCACCACCTTCGCGGGTAATTCCGTCTTTCTCACGCACTTCAAGGCCGAGTTCCTGGGCCGGGCCATCCAGATCGTCTGCGGCGTAGGCAAGATCAGCAAGTTCTGAACGGACCTCGGCAAAACGCTCTGAGGCCTTGCTTCTTGCAAGCTCCCTGCGGAGTTCATCTTCCAGCTCTTCCAGCGGCGGCACCTCAGCCTTCTGCACATCCAGCAACTTGATCAGGTGGATGCCGAAGCTGGTGGATACCGGCTCTGAGACCTCACCCTTGTCCAACTGGAACAGTGCTTCTTCAAACGCTTCGTCATAAACACCACGCTCGGCAAAACCAAGGTCGCCGCCTTCTTCGGCTGAAACCGTATCTACCGAAAACTCTTCAGCCAGCTCGGAGAAGTCCTCTCCTGATGCCAGGCGTTCCTGAATGGTGGACATGGTTTCCTCTGCATCCTCGCCATCCTCAATCAGAATGTGAGCTGCACGACGCTCCTCGCTGGCAAGCTCGGAGGAACGTTCTTCATAATACTCACGAAGTTCTTCGTCACTGACATCGGTCGAATCGGCGAGCGCTTCCTGGGACAACGCAATGTACTCGGCGTCTACCTTCTCAGGCTGCTGGAACGCGTCCTCGTTATCCTGATAGTAGGCTTCGATCTCGGACTCGGTAACTTCTACCTGGTCACTCACCGAATCTTCAGAGAGGGTCACCACCCGAAAATCGCGGGTCTGGTTCTGGATTCGCAGCAACTGGGCGACGTTTTCATCGGTCACCGTGCCGCTCTGCGCTATACCTGCGCGAATCTGGTTCACCACATACTGCTCGCGCATGGTTTCCCGGAACTCACCAACGCCCATGCCCATATTTCTGACGGCCGACACAAACCGGTCACGGTTGAACGTGCCATCCACCTGGAACTGTGGCATCTGGGTGATCAGCGAATCAATGTCCTGGTCCGAGAGCTCAAGCCCCTGCTCCTCGGCATCCTGGGTCATGACCTTTTCCTGGATCAACGACTCCAGAACCTCACTGCGAACCCGGTCCTCATCAAGCATGGAGGGGTCCGGGTTGTCCATCTCGGAAAGACGGCGCTGGCTTTCCATCTGCACAACGCGCATGAATTCGCGCTCTGTAATGTCCTCGCCGTTAACTGTGGCAACCTCCGGCTCGCCAGAGAAACCACCGACAATCGCATCCATCCCCCAAATCGAAAGCGAAACAATCAGCAGACCAATAATTACTTTGGCAATGGTGCCCTGGGCATTATCCCGAATATCTTGAAGCATGTTTCTCCCGGATCCCTGATCAATATCTGTGAGGGTCTCTTAACGTAAAAAGGCGCATTCATACAGGAATGCGCCTTGAATTCATCGGAGCTGGCTGACTGCGGTATTGCCACCGGGCCAACCGCTCCGGCAACGCCCGGTGCTCAGGGTGTTACCAAATGAAAGCAGCCGTTACTTAACGGCGTCTTTCAGGGCCTTGCCTGCCTTGAACCCAGGCACTTTGGAAGCCGGGATCTTGATCTCGGCACCGGTCTGCGGGTTGCGGCCAGTGCGCGCGGCACGCTCTTTAACAGAGAAAGTACCAAAACCAATCAGGGTGACCTGATCGCCTTTTTTGAGGGCTCCGGTAATGGAGTTAGTCATGGCATCCAGAGCACGGCCAGCGGCGGCTTTGGAGATATCTGCGGATTCTGAAATTGCATCGATCAGTTCGGACTTGTTCACACTAAACCCCTTCGATTTCAGGTTGAAGATGTTATAGGTTGGTTTGTTGTTCCCTGGACGTTCCCGACTATCGCATAAGCGGTCAGAGAATTCCATTCTTCACTTTTTTTATTCCTTGCGGCTGCTAACCGATATACGGAATAGGCATTAACTGCGCGGGAGCCCTTGATATTGGCTGCTTCACGGCGAAACAGTTATACCAATGGGCTCTCTCGCATGTCAACAAGAGGCAGCGTGTTTAATGTGTATTTATGCGCTCTGCCGCTTCGCCGTCGTCATCCCTGGGCGTACCGGAAGCCTCTTTCGAAGACGACGCTTCGGTGAGTGGTTCAGGTGGATAAGCCAGCGCGATGTCCAGTACTTCGTCGATCCACTTGACGGGACGAATCTCCAGAGATTCCTTGATGTTGTCCGGTATCTCCTTGAGATCACGGGCATTTTCATCAGGGATGATCACTGTCTTGATACCACCACGGTGGGCCGCCAACAGCTTTTCCTTGAGCCCTCCGATGGGCAGCACCCGGCCCCGGAGAGTGATCTCACCGGTCATCGCCACGTCGGCCCTGACCGGAATCTGGGTCAATGCAGAAACCAGCGCCGTACACATGCCAACGCCGGCGCTTGGACCATCTTTTGGCGTCGCACCTTCCGGAACGTGAACATGGAGATCGTGCTTTTCATGGAAATCATCACTGATACCCAGGCCAAGCGCACGACTTCTGACAACGGTCAGTGCGGCCTGGATTGACTCCTGCATGACATCACCCAGTGAGCCGGTCTTGATGACCCTGCCCTTGCCCTTGGTCAAGGCACATTCCAGCGTCAGCAATTCGCCACCAACCTGGGTCCACGCAAGGCCGGTAACCTGTCCGACCTGGTTCTTTTCCTCGGCCAGGCCGTACTTGAACTTCTTCACGCCCGAGTAATCCTCAAGCATCTCCGGTGTCAGGGTCACAGCCGTCTTGTCACCGCTCTCTACATGATCCCGTACCACCTTGCGGCAGAGTTTGGCAATCTCCCGCTCAAGGCTACGTACGCCCGCCTCACGGGTGTAGTAACGAATCAGGTCGCGGAGTGTTTCCTGCGGAATTTCCAATTCGTTCTTGCGCAGACCATTGGCCTTGATCTGTTTGGGTAACAGGTACTTGAGCGCAATATTGACCTTCTCATCCTCGGTGTAACCCGGGATGCGGATGATTTCCATACGGTCCAGCAACGCCGGCGGAATATCCATGGAGTTGGATGTGCACACGAACATCACATCCGACAGATCGTAGTCCACCTCAAGATAGTGATCGTTGAAGGTGTGGTTCTGTTCGGGGTCCAGCACCTCAAGGAGCGCCGAAGCCGGATCACCTCGATGGTCCATGCCCATCTTGTCGATTTCATCGAACAGGAACAGCGGGTTTTTCACGCCCACCTTGGAAAGCTTCTGCAACAGCTTGCCCGGCAGTGCGCCGATGTAGGTCTTGCGGTGACCCCGAATCTCGGCTTCATCACGAACGCCACCCAGCGCCATACGTGTGTACTTGCGGTTGGTCGCGCGGGCAATGGATTGCCCCAGGGAGGTTTTACCCACACCAGGAGGCCCTACGAGGCAGAGCACAGGACCTTTTACCTTCTTCACCCGGCTCTGGACGGCAAGGTATTCCAGGATACGCTTCTTGACCTCATCGAGGCCGTAGTGATCTTCGTCCAGAATCTCGCGGGCCTTTTCGATGTCATGGCGCACGCGGCTGCGCTTCTTCCAGGGAATGGCCAGCATCCAGTCGATATAACCCCGTACCACCGTTGCCTCAGCAGACATGGGCGACATCATCTTGAGCTTGTTGAGTTCCACTTCGGTTTTCTTGCGGGCCTCTTCAGGAAGGCCGGCTTCTTCCAGCTTCTGCTCAAGCTCTTCAAAATCGTTATTACCCTCACCGAGGCTGCCCATTTCTTTCTGAATGGCCTTCATCTGCTCGTTAAGGTAGTACTCGCGCTGGCTACGCTCCATCTGCTTCTTGACACGGCCACGAATGCGTTTCTCAACCTCGATCAGGTCGATTTCACCATCCAGCTTGCCCAGCAGCAGATCCACACGTTGGCGGATTTCCAGCGCTTCCAGCAGTTCCTGTTTCTCTGGAATCTTCAGTTCCAGGTGAGCCGCCATGGTATCTGCCAGCCGCTCAACCTCGTTGATGCCGGTCAGCGCATTGGACACTTCCGAAGGTACTTTCCTGGAGAGCTTGACGTATTTTTCGAATTCATCCGTCAACGTTTTGACCAGCACTTCTTCTTCCCGTGCCGGCAGGGAATCTTCGTCCATTAACATGGCTTTGCCAGCCAGGTACTCACCATCATTAATGTTGGTAATGGTAGCGCGAGCATTACCCTCGACGAGCACCTTGACGGTTCCGTCCGGCAGGCGAAGCATCTGCAGCACGGTTGCTACCGTGCCCATTGCAAATACGTCATCGGGGCCCGGCTCGTCGGTGGACGCATCCCTCTGGGCAACCAGCAGGATTTCCTTGTTGCCCTCCATGGCCGCTTCCAGTGCCTGAATGGACTTTTCACGGCCTACAAACAGCGGCACCACCATGTGCGGGAACACCACCACGTCTCTCAGTGGCAACAGCGGGTATTCTTGCACAGATTCTTCAGGTATCAGGGTCATAGAAAATCCTCTGACGATGTTTAATTCAGCATATCACCCTTCATTGGGGCGACAGCAAAAATTGCAATCTTTTTACAGTTCGGATGCTGATCCTTCCATTGGACTCCAGGCATAAAAAAAGGGCGTCGCCGCCCTTTTTTACGTTCACAGCCGGAACACTCAGTCCTCGGGAACCGCCTTGGCGTGATCACTGCTGTCATAGATCTTGAACGGCTCTGACTGGCCGTTGATCACACTCTCGTCGATGACCACCTTGGACACATCATGCTCAGATGGAATCTGGTACATGGTGTCCAGCAGCGTCGCTTCCATGATGGAACGCAGGCCCCGTGCGCCGGTTTTACGGATCATGGCTTTGCGGGCAACAGCTCGCAGCGCGTCTTCACGGAAGTCCAGCTCCACCCCTTCCATGTCAAACAGCTTCTGGTACTGCTTGGTAAGGGCGTTTTTCGGCTCTGTGAGTATCTGGACAAGCGCGTCTTCATCCAGTTCCGTCAACGTCGCAACAACCGGAAGGCGGCCGACAAATTCCGGGATCAGACCGTACTTGACCAGATCTTCGGTTTCCACGTCCTTAATGATATCGCCGGTGTTCTTGTCGTCTTCCGGCCCTTTGACCGTTGCCGAAAACCCGATACTGCTGCGATCAGAGCGCTCCTGAATCACCTTGTCGAGGCCGGCGAAGGCGCCACCACAGATAAACAGCATATTGCCGGTATCCACTTGCAGGAACTCCTGCTGGGGATGCTTGCGACCACCCTGAGGCGGGACCGAAGCCACCGTGCCTTCAATCAGCTTGAGCAGGGCCTGCTGGACACCCTCACCGGACACGTCACGTGTAATGGAGGGGTTGTCGGACTTGCGGGAAATCTTGTCGATCTCGTCGATGTACACAATACCGCGCTGGGCCTTGTCGACATCGTAGTCGCATTTCTGCAGCAGTTTCTGAATGATATTCTCAACATCCTCACCGACATAGCCCGCCTCAGTCAGCGTGGTGGCGTCTGCAATGGTAAAGGGAACATTGAGCATCCGTGCCAGCGTTTCCGCGAGCAGCGTTTTGCCGCTACCGGTGGGGCCGATCAGCAGGATGTTACTCTTGCCAAGCTCTACTTCAGCCTTGCCCTCGCCATAACGCAGACGCTTGTAGTGGTTATAAACCGCTACAGACAGCACCACTTTGGCACGGTCCTGGCCGATCACGTACTCGTTGAGCGTATCGCGGATTTCGGCGGGTGTCGGAAGACGATCGCTGGCTTCTTCCTGGGCATTCTCCTGGATTTCTTCCCGGATAATGTCGTTGCACAGGTCGACGCACTCGTCGCAGATGAACACCGAGGGCCCTGCAATGAGCTTACGGACTTCATGCTGGCTCTTTCCACAAAACGAGCAGTACAGCAACTTGCCGTTATCGTCGCCTCTGCCGTTTCTTTCATCTGCCATTGAAATACCTCTGAGCTTGGTTTACCGGCGTAATCACCTCAATACGCCGGCAGGGAATGATGCGATTACCTTCAGTATTATTTATTCGGTACACGCTTATCAAGTATAGAATCAATCAGGCCGTAGTCCTTCGCCTGCTGCGGATCCATAAAGTTGTCACGATCCGTGTCTTTGGCGATGGTCTCCAGTTTCTGCCCGGTGTGGTGGGCAAGGATGGAATTCAGGGTGTGACGGATTTTCAGAATCTCACGGGTGTGGATCTCGATATCCGTCGCCTGACCCTGGTAACCGCCCAACGGCTGGTGGATCATCACCCGGGAATTCGGCAGACACGCGCGCTTGCCTTCAGCGCCGCCCGCCAGCAGGAAGGCACCCATGCTGGCCGCCTGACCCACACACAGCGTGGCCACGTCGGGCTTGATAAACTGCATGGTGTCGTAGATAGACATGCCGGCTGTTACCGAACCACCCGGGCTGTTGATATACAGATGGATGTCCTTGTCGGGATTCTCGGATTCAAGGAACAGCAACTGCGCCACAATCAGGTTGGCCATGTGGTCTTCTACAGGGCCCACCATAAAAATAACCCGCTCTTTGAGCAGGCGGGAGAAAATATCAAATGAACGCTCGCCTCGTGCGGTCTGCTCGATAACGATTGGCACCAGGCCGGAATTGGTAACCATTGCGGGACCATCAATTGGTTTCTGCGTCATGATGCGCGTGAACTCCTTCTGGACTATGAAGTGACGTTTGTCCGCCACAGCGTTGTTAATCGATTCCGCCTTCCATTACTGTGCCAGCACAGGGCCAAGATGAAAACAGCCGGGCGTACCGGCTGCTTCTCTGTCAGGCGTGCCGGGGACTGTCAAAGCGCCCCCGCACTCTCTAGCCTTGTTGCTGCTGGCCGGCCTGAATGGCTTCTTCGTACTTGAGCTTCTTTTCATTGACCTGGGCCTTATCCAGAACCAGATCAACGACCGCATCTTCAAGCACAGACGACTCGATCTGCTGCTTCTGTTCGGGGTTGCTGTTGAAATGCGCAACAACTTCTTCTGGTTGTTCATACGTTGATGCGATTTCCTGGATCTTTTCATCCACTTTAGCAGGATCTGCCTTCAGGTCATTCTGCTTGACCACTTCCTGGAACAGAAGACCGGTTTTCACACGGCGGCGCGCCTGCTCCTCAAAGATTTCCTTGGGCAGCTGCTGGAAGTCAACCTGACCACCGAAGCGCTGCACGGCGTCCTGGCGCAGACGATCGATTTCCTGGTCAACCAGGGCCGTGGGCACTTCAAGTTCGGTGCTTTCCAGCAACCCTTCAACAACGTCATTCTTGACCTTATTGGAGACTGCCTGCTTCAGCTCCCGTTCCATGTTTTTCTGTACTTCTTCACGGAAAGCAGCTTCGTCTTCCGCGTCAATGCCGAATTTCTTGAAAAACTCGGTGTCCAGTTCCGGCAATTGCGGCTCCTGAACTTCATGAATCTTGATTTCGAACTTCGCAGGCTTGCCTGCCAGTTCTTCGTTCTGGTAGTCCTCCGGGAAGGTTACTTCGATTTCCAGCTCTTCGCCGGCCTTGCCGCCAACGATGCCTTTCTCGAAACCGGGGATCATCTGACCGGAACCCAGGGTCAGCTTATGATTCTCGGCGGCTCCGCCTTCGAACTCTTCGCCGTCGACGAACCCTCTGAAATCAATCAGCACCACGTCCTTGTTCTTGGACTTACGCTTGACGGATTTCATGGTGGCCTGCTGGCGACGCAGATTGTCGATCATGGTATCGACATCTTTCTCGGTAATTTCGGCCTTCGGCTTTTCTACGGAGATGCTGCTGAAATCACCCAGCTCGACTTCCGGAAGTACTTCGAAGATGGCAACAAACTCGAGGTCCTTGCCTTCTTCCATGGTTTTCGGCTCGAACTTGGGCCAGCCTGCCGGATTGATATCCTGCTCCTGCAGTGCCTTTATGTAGTTATCGCGCATGACTTCGCCAACAATCTCCTGGCGGACGCTGGCACCGAAACGACGCTTCACCACACTCATGGGCACCTTGCCCGGACGGAAACCGTTCATTTTTACTGTGCGTGCGGTTTCCTGCAGGCGTTTCTGGACCGCCTGGTCAATTTCCTGGGCGGGCACACCAATCGTCATCCGACGTTCGATGTTGGAGGTCGTTTCAACAGACACTTGCATGGAAGATCCTCAAATTACAGGTTCGGTATGTGAATGAAAATAAAACCAAAAGTCCTGTTCTGGGCGAATTCCCGGAAAAGGACGCAAATTTAAAAGCGGGTAGTTTATCACGGTTTGCCATGCCGAGAGAATCACTCGATAAAGGCTCTTTTGCGACGGTAGATTACTGATGGGCCAGGAAAAGAAAACAGGGATTAAAACCGAAGGGTAAAAATGGTGCGAGCGGAGAGACTCGAACTCTCACGGGTTGCCCCACTGGAACCTAAATCCAGCGCGTCTACCAGTTCCGCCACGCTCGCACACGGTGCGCGAATCCACAGGCTTGAACACAAGCGTAGAATCCCGCAGGTGCAGAAATCAACCGTGAATCATTCGGGAAAATTGGGGTGGACGAAGGGGATCGAACCCTCGACCGCAGGAGTCACAATCCTGAGCTCTACCAACTGAGCTACGTCCACCACATCCAGACTACCGCCGGGACAGCCCCGACATGTGTTCCAAACTAACTTTGCTGATTCGGTGTCTCCGGGACGGTTCAAACCGTCTGCGGTATGGCGCGCCCGGCAGGACTCGAACCTGCGACCACCGGCTTAGAAGGCCGATGCTCTATCCAGCTGAGCTACGGGCGCATAAACCGTTCGCCCACCTGAATATCCAGAAAGTGGTCGGGGTAGAGAGATTCGAACTCCCGACATCCTGCTCCCAAAGCAGGCGCGCTACCAGACTGCGCTATACCCCGTCTGAACTGAACAACAGATACCTCAGCAAAGTTGGCGCGCATATTACCGGCGCCGGACCGGTCCGTCAACACGCATTTGGGCTTTTTCCTCACCGATTGGCGGCAGGTCCCAAGCATGAGACAATGCGACGCCTTTATTTTCGCACAACCGACAAGACAAAGACATGAGCGCCAAACTGATTAACGGAAAAGACATCGCCGCGACGGTTCGACAGCAGGTTGCGGCAGGAACCGAAGCCCGGAAACAGCAAGGGCTTCGTCCCCCGGGGCTGGCTGTTGTGCTGGTGGGCAATGATCCGGCCTCACAGGTGTACGTGGGCAACAAGCGCAAGGCCTGCGATGAAGCCGGTATCATGTCGCTTTCCTACGACCTGCCAGAGGATACCTCTCAGGAGGCCCTGGAGGCTCTGGTCGACGAGCTGAACGAGAACCCTGACATAGACGGAATCCTGGTACAGCTTCCGCTACCAGCTCACATGGATGCCGACCCCATTCTGGTAAAAATCCGCCCGGACAAGGACGTGGACGGCTTCCACCCCTACAACATCGGCCGCCTGGTCCAGCGCAAGCCCGCCCTGCGGCCCTGCACACCCGCAGGTGTCATTACCCTGCTGGATAGCATCGATACCCCGTACAAGGGACAGCAAGCGGTTATAGTGGGTGCGTCGAATATCGTTGGCCGGCCGATGACCATGGAGCTACTCCTCAAGGGCGCCACCGTTACCGTCTGCCACCGTTTTACCGATGACCTGGAAAAGTTCGTGAGAGAAGCAGATATCCTGATTGCTGCGGTTGGCAAACCGGGGCTGATCAAGGGCGAATGGGTCAAGCCCGGAGCGACCGTGATTGATGTGGGCATCAACCGGATGGCAGATGGCAAGTTGCGAGGCGATGTTGATTTTGCGACTGCCTCAGAGCGGGCTGATTATATTACGCCGGTTCCGGGCGGCGTTGGGCCGATGACGATTGCGACGTTGTTGCAGAATACGCTTTATGCGGCGAATGAGTTGCATAACGATTGAGTTGTATTGTCGGATTACCCCCAAAACCCCACTCACAAAAAACCCCGCAGCTGCGGGGTTTTTGATGTCCGGACGCTTACTGCCCGTACTTCTCCTTCGCCTTCAGACGATAGGCGTGCAGAAGCGGCTCGGTGTAGCCGTTCGGCTGCTCGCGGCCCTTCAGTACCAGATCCATGGCGGCCTGGAAGGCGATGCTGCCTTCGAACTGCGGTGCCATGTCGCGGTAGGTTGGGTCGTTAGCGTTCTGACGATCCACAACCGCCGCCATGCGCTTCATGGTCTCGTGAATCTGCTCTTCACTGCAGATGCCATGATAGAGCCAGTTGGTCAGCAGTTGTGAGGCGATACGCAGTGTGGCGCGGTCTTCCATCAGGCCAACGTCGTTAATGTCCGGCACCTTGGAGCAACCTACACCACTGTCGATCCAGCGCACCACGTACCCGAGAATACCCTGGGCATTATTGTCCAGCTCCTGCTGAATCTCTTCGGCGGACAGGGACTTGGGATCGTCCATGACTGGCACGGTCAGAATATCGTCCAGGTCAGCGCGCGTGCGGCTTTCCAGTTCTTTCTGGATATCGGCAACGCTCACCTGATGGTAATGGGTGGCGTGCAGGGTAGCCGCGGTCGGCGATGGGACCCATGCGGTGTTGGCCCCGGCCTTCGGGTGACCAATCTTGGCCTCGAGCATGCCAGCCATCAGGTCCGGCATGGCCCACATGCCTTTACCAATCTGGGCAACGCCACGGAAGCCGGTTTCCAGACCAATATCCACGTTCCACTGCTCGTAGGCCTGGATCCAGGCAGCCTGCTTCATCGGACCCTTGCGGATAAATGGTCCCAGCTCCATGGAGGTGTGGATTTCGTCACCGGTGCGATCCAGGAAGCCGGTGTTGATAAACACTGCGCGCTCTTTCGCGGCATGGATGCAGGACTTGAGGTTAACGGTCGTGCGACGCTCCTCGTCCATAATACCGACTTTCAGGGTGAAGGCCGGCAGACCCAGAGCGTCTTCCACACGACCGAAAAACTCGTTGGTGAACGCCACTTCTTCCGGGCCATGCATTTTCGGCTTGACGATATAGACGGAGCCCGCGGTGCTGTTCTGAAGCTTGCCAGTGCCCTTCAGGTCGTGAATCGCAATCAGCGAGGTCAACAGGCCGTCCATCAGGCCTTCCGGCACTTCGCTGCCATCTTTCAGCAGGATGGCCGGGTTGGTCATCAGATGGCCAACATTGCGCACAAACATCAGACTACGACCCTTCAGTACCAGCTCGCCACCGGCGGGCTTGGAATAGGCACGGTCCTCATGCATCTTGCGGGTCATCTGCTGACCGCCTTTCTCGAAGGTCTCTTCAAGATTGCCCTTCATCAGGCCCAGCCAGTTGCGGTAGGCCAGCGCCTTGTCATCCGCGTCTACGGCCGCAACGGAATCCTCGCAATCCATGATGGTCGTCAGCGCCGATTCCATCAGCACGTCTTTGACATGGGCACCATCATCTTTGCCGATCGGATGGCTGGCATCGATCTGAATCTCAAAGTGCATGCCGTTCTTCACCAGCAACACACCTGTAGGCGCATCTGCTGCACCGGTATAGCCGACAAAACCGGATTCGTCTTTCAAACCAGTGGACTCACCGTTCTGAAGCTTGACCACCAGCCTGCCATCCTCAACCAGATACTGCGCGGCATCCTTATGGCTACCGGAAGCCAGTGGCGCCGAGCTGTCCAACAGGTTGCGGGCAAATTCGATAACTCTGGCACCACGCACCGGATTGTAACCACGACCCTTCTCGGCACCATCTTCCTCGGAAATGACATCCGTGCCATAGAGCGCGTCGTACAGGCTGCCCCATCGGGCGTTAGCCGCATTCAGGGCAAAACGGGCGTTCATCACCGGAACCACTAGCTGAGGACCAGCCATGGTGGCCACTTCCGGGTCCACGTTGGAGGTGGAAATCTTGAAATCACTTGGCTCGTCGACCAGGTAGCCGATGTCTTTCAGAAACGACTTGTACTCGGCCATATCGAGCTTCTGACCCTTGTGGTCACGATTCCAGGAGTCCATCTTTTCCTGAATGGTATCGCGCTTGGCAAGCAGCTCTTTGTTGCGGGGAGCCAGTTCGTGAACAATCTTGTCGAACTCGCCCCAGAATTTATCAGCGTCGACACCGGTGCCCGGAATCGCTTCATTATTAACGAAATCGAACAGGTTCTTCGCGACCTGAAGGCCGCCGACTTGTACGCGTTCTGTCATCGTTGTCTGCCTCAGTGGGTTACTGTATTCCCTGCCCTCTCAGCGGGTTTCCCCGGAAGGGCCGTTGTAATTCGAGGGCGCCATTGTACGGGAATTTGCCTACAAGGTCATTCCCGCGCCTACCACCCCGACTTTCGATGGAGCTGAGTTTATCCCCGGCGCCAGCTGGTGCCTTCACGGCTGTCGTCCAGAATGACGCCCTTGTCCGCCAGCTCGTCACGAATGCGATCAGCTTCAGCGAAGTTCTTCTGCGTCCGTGCATCCGCCCTGGCCTGGATCATGGCCTCGATCTCGTCAGCACTGAGCTCACCGGCAGTATCGGCCTGGAAGAAAGCCTCCGGGTCCTGTTGCAGCAGCCCGAGGATACCCCCGAGCCGCACCAGTACGGCAGCCTGCTCGCTGGCCTCAGCGTCGCGACCTTCCCGACGGTGCTGGTTGATCTCGTTGGCAACGGCATGCAGAACCGAAATCGCGCCGGCGGTATTGAAATCATCATCCATGGCCTCTGCAAAACGCCGATCGTGCCCGGTTTGCGGTACATTCTTGGCAGGCACCAGACCGCGCAGGGCATGGTACAACCTGGTAAGGGTGCGGCCCGCTTCGGCCAGATTCTCTTCCGAGTAATCCACCTGGCTGCGGTAGTGACTGGAAACCAGGAAGTACCTCACCACTTCAGGCGCGTACTTCTCGAAGATCTCGCGAATGGTAAAGAAGTTGCCCAGGGACTTGGACATCTTCTCCTTGTTCACCCGAATGGCACCGGCGTGCATCCAGGTATTCACAAAGGTATGGCCGTTGGCACACTCGGACTGGGCAATTTCGTTCTCATGGTGCGGAAACAGCAAGTCCGGCCCGCCACCGTGGATATCGAAGGTCTCTCCCAGGCACCGGTTGGACATGGCGGAGCATTCGATGTGCCAGCCCGGCCTGCCGTCACCCCAGGGCGATGGCCAGCTCACCTCACCCGGTTTCGCAGCTTTCCACAGCACAAAGTCGGCGGGGCTGCGCTTGGCCTCCTGAACGTCGACTCGGGCACCGGCTACCAGGTCCTCCAGCTTTTTCTTGCTGAGCTTGCCGTAGTCCGGGTACGACTCCACAGAAAAGTAGACGTCGCCATTGTCAGCGGGATAGGCGTGGCCACTTGAGACCAGTTTGTGAATCATGGCAACGATTTCGTTGATGTACTCGGTAGCGCACGGCTCTTCCGTTGGCGAGAGAACTCCCAGCTTGGCCTCATCCTCGTGCATGGCTTTAATCATTCTGGCGGTCAGGTCCGAATACACCTCGCCATTCTCTTCAGCCCTGCGCAAAATCTTGTCGTCAATATCGGTGATATTGCGAACGTAGTGAACGTCATAGCCGCGATGACGCAAGTATCGAGTAATAACGTCGAACGCCACCAACACCCTTGCATGCCCCAGATGACAGTAGTCATAAACCGTCATGCCACAGACATACATGCGGACTTTCCCGGGCTCAATGGGTTTGAACTCTTCCTTTTTCTGACTAAGGGTGTTGTAGATTCTAATCACGCTACGCTCGTTAAAAGTTCAAATGAATGTATCACCGAAATTTGATGGACCAGTCGGGTAGGGCCTTCCGGGACCGTAAAAAACAGGGATGTTTTTTACGAGCCTACAGGGACGTATTCACGGCGTGTCCCGGAAGGCCCTACCCGACTGGTCCCTGCCCCCAAGGTCTAACCTTATTTACCCTTGCCCCAGGAATCCCTGAGGGTCACTGTACGGTTGAAGACCGGGCGGCCTGCCGTGTGGGTCAACTCCTGATCACAGAAGAAATAACCCTCACGCTCGAACTGATATGGCAGGTCCGTCCTGGGCGTGGCCAAGCTCTTCTCTACTCTGGCGTTTTTCAGAACAACCAATGATTCGGGATTGATGGAGTCGACGAAATCCGTTTCTTTGTCACTGTCCGGCGACTCGTGGTTAAACAACCGGTCGTACTGATTGATATCCGTTTCAACGCTGTCCGTCGCTGACACCCAGTGAACCACGCCGTTGGGTTTATAGCCTTCGGGGTTTACGCCCAGAGTGTTGGGGTCGTACTCACATTTGAGCTCAACAATCTCACCAGCCTGGTCGCGAATAACTTCGCGGCAGGTCATTACATAACCGCCACGCAGGCGCACCGCCTGATCTGGTGCCAGACGTTTCCATTTACGGGGTGGCTCTTCAGCGAAATCTTCCTGGTCGATGTACAGGGTCTGGCTCCAGGTTACTTCCCGCTCGCCCATGTCCGGGTTCTGGGGGTGGAGCGGCAGCACCAGGGTTTCGGTCTTGTCTTCCGGGTAGTTGGTCAGGGTCACCTTCAGCGGGCGCATCACGCACATGGCGCGGGGTGCGCGGGTGTTCAGGTCTTCGCGTATAGCGTGCTCCAGCATGCCCATATCCACGGTGCCGCCAGCCTTGTTGACGCCAATCATGTCGCAAAAAGTACGAATCGACTCCGGGGTATAGCCACGGCGGCGCATGCCGGAAATGGTGGGCATACGGGGGTCGTTCCAGCCGTCCACGAAGCCTTCATCCACCAGGCGCTTGAGTTTGCGCTTGCTGGTAATGGTGTAGTTCAGGTTCAGCCGGGCAAATTCGATCTGGCGCGGCTGGCAGGGGGCGGTGATGTTTTCCAGCACCCAGTCATAAAGCGGCCGATGGTCCTCGAATTCCAGCGTGCACAGGGAGTGAGTAATCCCCTCCATGGCGTCGGAAATCGGATGGGTGAAGTCGTACATCGGGTAGATGCACCACTTGTCGCCGGTCTGGTGGTGGTCAGCGTAGCGAATCCGGTAGAGGATCGGGTCCCGCATGTTGATATTCGGGGACGCCATGTCGATTTTGGCACGCAGTACCAGTTCGCCGTTCTGGTATTTGCCGTCGCGCATGTCCCGGAACAGCTGCAGATTTTCTTCCACCGGACGATCCCGGTACGGGCTGTTTTGTCCCGGCTCTTTCAGGGTGCCGCGGTATTCGGCCATCTGGTCGGCAGTCAGCGCGCACACGTAGGCCTTGCCCTTTCCAATCAGCTCAACGGCAAAATCGTAAATGGCGTCGAAATAATCCGAGGCATAGCGCACCTCGCCTGCCCATTCGTAACCCAGCCAGTGAACATCCTGTTTGATGGCGTCAATGTACTCCTGGGATTCCTTTTCCGGGTTGGTATCGTCAAACCGCAGAGTGCACACACCGTCAAACGTTTCGGCAATGCCGAAGTTCAGGCAGATCGACTTGGCGTGACCGATGTGCAGGTAACCGTTGGGCTCCGGCGGAAACCGTGTCACTACCTTGCCTGTGTGCTCGCCCTTGGCAATGGCGTCTTCAATCAGGCTCTGGATGAAGTTATGGGCTTTCTTTGACTCGGCGCTCATACAATCTCAATCATAGGGTGTGGGTCTGAAACCGCGTATTATACTCACAAATCCTTGCCTAACTCATGCACGCGTACAAACTCTTCAGTACAATAACGCCAACGACGCTTCTTATACCCATATGAACAGGAAACCCTGATGATTCTGCTGAAAACCACTCACGGTGATATCAAACTGGAACTGGATTACGACAACGCCCCGGAGACGGCCAGAAACTTTGAACAGTACGTTCGCGACGGCTTCTACGACGGCCTGATTTTCCATCGTGTCATCAGCAACTTCATGATTCAGGGCGGTGGTTTCGAGCCGGGAATGATCCCCCGCAAATCCGGCGAGCCCATTCGCAATGAAGCCAACAATGGCCTGAGCAACATGCAGGGCACCGTCGCCATGGCCCGCACCATGGACCCCCACTCCGCCACTGCGCAGTTCTTTGTCAATGTCGAGAACAACGGTTTCCTCGACCATACCGCCGAGAACGCCGAAGGCTGGGGTTACTGTGTATTCGGCAAGGTTGTGGAAGGCATGGATACCGTCAACGCCATTCGCTCGGTGCGCACCACCATGCGTTCAGGTCATCAGGATGTTCCTGCTGACGACGTAGTGATTGAGAAAGCCGAAGTTGTAGAGGATGGAGGCACGGCGTGACCACGCTGTTCATCTCGGATCTGCATCTGGAAGAGTCGCGGCCGGATATTACCAACGCGTTCCTGGCTTTTCTGGAAGAAAAGGCACGGGGTGTGGAAAAGCTCTACATCCTGGGAGACTTTTTCGAAGCCTGGATCGGTGACGACGAACGAACGCCATTACAGGAACAGGTGGCGGACGCCCTGCGCGCGGTATCGGCATCCGGCACGGAACTGTTCCTGATGCATGGCAACCGGGATTTCCTGATTGGCGAAGACTTCTGCGGCCGTATCGGCGCCACTCTGCTGGATGATCCCACGGTGGTAGACCTTTACGGTACACCCACGTTGCTGATGCACGGCGACAGCCTGTGCACTGCGGATGTGGAATACCAGAAATTCCGCGCCAACATGCGTGACCCCCAATGGCAACAGATGATTCTGCAGCGGCCCCTGGCGGAGCGTCAGCAGATGGCCCGCCAGTTGCGGGAAATCAGCATGGCCAAGAACAAGGGCAAGGAAGAGTTCATCATGGACGTAACCCCTGATGAGGTGGTTAAAGCAATGGAGGCTCACGGGGTGCAACGCCTGATCCACGGCCACACCCACCGCCCGGCGATTCATGAACTGGAAGCCGGCGGCAAGCCGGCCAAAAGAATTGTGCTGGGTGACTGGGATGAAAACGTCTGGTGGCTGGAGGTCAATCCGGATCACCCACCAACCCTCCAAAAGCACCGCCTATCAACAAAGGCTCCTGCACCATAGCTGAACCTTGGCCATGGGGCGGGGTGCCTTTTCTTCTGGGAAAAAGAACTCGCTGCGCTCAGACACCTTTGTTCCCGGCAGAAAAGGCACCCCGCCCCATGGCCAGCCTCCAAACCCAGCCCCAGGTTAATGCTGCAGAATCTGCTCCAGGAACTTCCGGGTTCTTGGTTCCTGCGGATTGGTAAAGAACTCCTCTGGCGGCGCCTGTTCAACAATTTCTCCGGCGTCCATGAATATCACCCGGTCTGCCACCGTTTTCGCAAACCCCATCTCGTGGGTCACGCAGATCATTGTCATACCGCTGCCGGCAAGCTCGATCATCACGTCCAGCACTTCCTTGATCATCTCCGGGTCGAGCGCTGAGGTGGGCTCGTCAAACAGCATGATTTTCGGCTTCATGCACAAAGCCCGGGCAATCGCCACACGCTGCTGCTGGCCACCGGATAACTGGCCCGGGTACTTGTTGGCCTGATCCGGAATTTTCACCCGCTCCAGATACTTCATCGCTGCTTCTTCCGCCTCTTTTCTCGGGGTCTTGCGAACCCAGATAGGCGAAAGACAGCAGTTCTCCAGCACGGTCAGGTGTGGAAACAGGTTGAAATGCTGGAACACCATGCCGACTTCGCGGCGCACCGTGTCAATATTGCGAATATCATCCGTCAGTTCGATGTTATCGACAATGATCCTGCCCTGCTGATGCTCCTCCAGCCGGTTGATACAACGGATAAACGTCGATTTTCCGGACCCTGAGGGGCCACAGATGACGATGCGCTCACCCTGCCGGACATCCAGATTCAGGTTCTTGAGGACGTGAAAATCCCCGTACCATTTGTTCATCCCTTCAACCCGGATGATGGCGGAACTGTCGTCTTTCTGACTCGGAACAGGCGTCATCGAATCTACAGTCTGAGTTTGCTCTGTCATAGTCGTACCCATCAGGTCTTATGACCGGTGTCTAGTTTACGTTCAAGGTTCTGGCTGTAACGGGATATGCCGAAGCAGAACACCCAGAAACAGAAAGCCACAAAGACATAGCCCTCAGTAGCTACATTCTGCCAGGCGGGATCAGTCACCGTTGACTGCACGGTGCCGAGAATATCGAACAGGCCGATTATCAATACCAGGGTGGTGTCTTTGAACAGCGAGATGAAGGTATTGACGATGCCCGGGATGACCATCTTCAGTGCCTGCGGCAGAATAATCAGTCCCGTCTTTTTCCAGTAGCCCAGCCCGAGCGCATCCGCGGCTTCATACTGACCTCTCGGGATGGCCTGTAGCCCCCCACGGATAACCTCTGCCATGTAAGCCGACTGCCAGAGCGTGATACCAATCAGTGCCCGCAGCAGTTTTTCAAAGTTCATGCCGTCCGGCAAAAACAGCGGCAGCATGACCGACGCCATGAACAGCACCGTGATAAGAGGCACCGCCCGCCAGACTTCGATAAACACGACGCTGATACCGCGAATGATCGGCATTTCAGAACGCCGCCCCAGGGCCAGCAGGATACCAATGGGCAGAGAGGCAATAATCCCGATATACGCCAGGATCAGCGTCAGCATCAGGCCGCCCCATTTGGAACTGCCTACTTCCTCCAGGCCAAAATTTCCACCCGGGATCAGGAAATAGCCGATAACCGGCAGGCCGGTCAGACCAAATATCCCGAACCATTTGCGCCCCGGAAAGCGTTCAATGAACTGCGGAACAAAGCAGACCGCCAGCAGCCCGAACATGATGTCGACCCGCCACTGGAGTTCATCCGGATAGAACCCGTAGATGAAAAAATTCAGCCGCTGACTGATAAACAGCCAGCAGGCGCCGGTTCCCGCGCAGTCGCTGGAATCGGTGCCCTGAAACGTCGCTTCGAAAAACAGCCAGCTGAACAGTGGGCCAACGCTGGTCACTAACAGGTAGCCCACGACAATGGTGAGCAGGCTGTTATACCAGCTTGAAAACAGGTTCTGGCGCATCCAGGCTAAAGGGCTTACGGCCACTTTCGGTGGTTTTAACATTGACTCAGCCATCATCGCTCCTTAATTGCCACGGCCCTGTTATAGATATTCATAAACAGGGAAATTGACAGACTGATGGTGAGATACACCGCCATGGTGATGGCCACCACTTCCACCGCCTGACCGGTCTGGTTCAGGGTTGTGCCCATGAACACCGCCACCAGGTCCGGGTAACCGATGGCGGTTGCCAGTGATGAGTTCTTTGCCAGATTCAGGTACTGACTGGTCAGCGGCGGAATGATCACTCGCATGGCCTGTGGAATCACTACCAGGCGCAGCGTAAGTCCGTTCGGCAGGCCCAGAGCTTTCGCCGCCTCGGTCTGGCCTTTACTGACCGCGACGATACCGGAGCGCACGATCTCGGCAATGAAACTGGCGGTGTAAAGAGACAGTGCAACCCACAGGGCGGCAAGTTCGGGGATAATGGCGATACCACCACCGAAATTGAACCCGCGCAGTTCGGGCATATCCCATTCCAGCGGAGCACCGCCAGCCATGTAGCCCAGCAAAGGTACAAGCACCAGGATCGCGACCCCCACCCGGAACATTGGGAATAACTGACCAGTGGCAAGCTGGCGCCTTTTGGCCCAGATCCGCAAACCGGTAACTGCGGCTATAGCCAGAATGATGGAGGCCCAGACCACGCCGAAACCTTCCTGAAGTATCGGTTCCGGCAGGTATAAGCCGCGACCGTTCAGAAACAGGACTCCGCCCACTTCAATGCTCTGACGGGGCGCCGGCAGGCTGCCAAGAACGGCGAAGTACCAGAAAAATATCTGCAGCAGCAGAGGAATGTTACGGATAATCTCGATATAGGTCAGTGCCAGCTTGGCCACCAGCCAGTTACTTGACAGGCGGGCCACACCAACGATGAAGCCGATAATGGTGGCCGCTACTATGCCCATGGCTGAGACCAGAAGGGTGTTTGTCAGGCCTACAACAAAGGTCCGCCCATAGGTCATGGTGGAATCGTAGGGCACCAATGACATGATGATACCGAAGCCTGCGGTCTCACCGAGAAATCCGAAGCCGGTACTTATGCCCCGGCTTTCCATATTGGAAAGCGTGTTATCAACCAGTGTCCACCCACCCCAGAAGACCAGAGCAATGGCAATAAACTGAAAGAAGATTGAGCGTACTCGGGGGTCGTACCACGGCTTGGGGGCCGCAGGTATCGAATCGATCGTTGGTTTTTTCATTGTGTTTCCCGGAAAGCTGAACCGCGATGAAACAGGTCACAAGCACAGCGGGCTGGCAGAGACCTGCACCACCCGCTGTAAGCTTTCAGGCTTTAACGAACCGGCGGAGCGTAGAGCACACCGCCGTCTGTCCACAAAGCGTTGAGACCACGGTCCAGCCCGAGCGGGGTGTCCGGGCCAACGTTGCGATCGTACATTTCGCCATAGTTGCCAACCAGCTTGATCGCCTGGTAACCGAAATCATCCGGCAATCCGAGCTTTTCACCCATGTCGCCATCGGTGCCCAGCAGACGCTGGATACCCGGGTTGTCTGACTTCAGCATATCGTCGGCATTGTCGCTGGTGATACCCAGCTCCTCCGCGTTGATCTGAACGGACAACACCCATTTGACGATGTTGAACCACTGATCGTCACCCTGACGGACGACTGGACCAAGGGGCTCCTTGGAAATGGTATTCGGAAGGATCTTGGCAGAGTCCGGATCCGACAGTTTTGAGCGCAGCGCCGCCAACTGGGACCGGTCAGATGTCAAAACGTCACAGCGCCCGGCTGAGAAGCCCTGGACTGTCTGCTCGGAGGTATCAAATACGATTGCCTGATATTCCATGCCCTCGGAGCGGAAATAATCCGACAGGTTCAGTTCGGTGGTGGTGCCAGACTGGATACAGATGGTCGCACCGTCCAGTTGGTTAGCGTCATCCACACCGATATCCTTGTTGATCAGGAAGCCCTGGCCGTCGTAGTAGTTGGTACCCGCAAAGTTGAGGCCCAGGGAAGCGTCACGGGTCAGCGTCCAGGTGGTGTTCCGGGACAGCATGTCGATCTCGCCAGACTGCAAAGCAGTGAAGCGCTCCTTCGCCGTCAGCGGCGTGAACTCGACAGCTTGCGCGTCACCGAAGATGGCTGCAGCTACGGCACGACAGGTATCAACGTCGATGCCTGTCCAGTTACCTTTGTCGTCTGGCTGTGAAAAGCCCGGGAGGCCGGTGGTCACACCACACTGAAGGTGGCCATTCTCCTTGACATCTTCAAGTGTCTTGGCTGCGTTAGCCGCTGACACACTAAATAATCCGCACAACATGACAGCGCCGACGGCAATCGACTTGGTATTATTCATTCTGATTTCTCCGAAATTCCGTTGGTTAGAGGAGCAACTGACCGCCAGCAATTTACGAGCCAGCCGCACTAACTCATTGATTTATAGTATTTGTTTTTCCATAAGCATTCCTCGACAACACCAACAGGCCACGATACGGTGCGATCAATGCCTTGATTCAGGGCACTGGCGCCAGCAAAGGCTCGGGAGCCGGCATTTCTGAACGCTCCTATATAAAATAGAAGTAGTTCAGAAAATGAACCAGTTTTCAGGACATTTTCTGTATCCTAAGCCGATACTCCCTACCCTGGCTCCCGATATGTATCGATCCGTGCCAACCAGCCCGGCAGCCATCTTTCGCGCTCTATGGCCCGAGGGGCAAGTTCTGCGCGCCGCGTAAGGGTAGTTTCTGCCGCCACTCTGAAGTTGGCCAGAACGGAATCATCGCTCTCAGGCATGGCAAGCAGCACCTGAAGAAGACCCCAACCCCGCCCCTGGTAGGTTTCCCGGGCTGACAGCCCTTCGCCCTTGAAATTGACATAATCAATAACCGCATACGCCCCGCCGGGCGTCGCTATCAATTGCCGTAACTGATTGTGAATTGTTTCCCTGCTGGACTCCGGAGCCGCTGCCACGACTCGCTCGAGAGCGCTTCTGGCGCGATCCACAATGAATTCCGCCTGGACCCCGCGTGTAGCCCATAAAAAACTTCTCAGCGAGGCAATCTTTGCCTCGAGCTCTTCATTGTTTAAATTTTCGTTATCTGCCCTCATGAAAGCGTCACGATCCGGCCATGGTGCATCGAACGGATCCAGATCGCCCAGCCATTCAGGAAGCGGCACCAATTGCTGCCGCATGAACTGGATCAGCTCCGGGAAACTCTCCACAAAACGCCCGTCCACGCCTGTGGGGTACCAGATGAAATGTCCGATTCCCAGCGATGGAAAGGCCTCGCCTTCGTTCCAGTGGACCAGGCAGGTTTTCCTGCCGGCACACTCATTGCGGAAAACCTGGTCGCCGATCCAGGTCAATTCGGCGGGCGAGAGCTCAACGTCAAGATCCGATCTATCACTGACATGCAGGCACCCCGTCAAAAGCAACAGGAGCATCAACCCGATTAACAGAGGTTCATATTTGAAGCGCGACATTGCCAGCCTCCAGCCGGTGGGGATACCCTGTTTTACAGTAATGTTGCCACGCACCAAAGCATTGGCAGCCGTAATTCGTGGCAACCATCGGAATACGCTATGACATTTTTTTCAGGACTCGCCTCCCGGCGCTTCGCACAGACTGTTTTCCTGGCGCTGAGCTGGCTGCTCGTCATCAGGGTAAGTCACATATTACAGAGTGGTATCTGGCCAAACCCGGCCGGCATGGTTGCAAGTGATATTGCCGGTGCGCTGGTGCTCGCTGTTCTGCTGAGTATATCGGCTGGCGTTTTCAGGACGCTGCTGGTAGTCCTGCTGGGCTGTGCGGCCTTCGTGGCCGGCATGCATCTGACCGTCCATGGCACTCTTTTCCAGCTGTCGCTTATCGGCAAGGGTGTGGACCCCACCTTTGTGACCGGAAGCCTGATCAACAAGCACTCTCTTCTGCTGCCGGTCTACCTTGTGCTGGCCTGGGTACTCCACAGGCTGCACCGCAGGCTGGTACCCGAGCCCCTGGCGGGCGGAAAGGGGCTGGTGGTGTTTGCCGTGCTGTTGGTATCAGCCTATGCCATTTCTTTTCAAAGCCTGACAACACCGACCAACAATCTTGTTGCCAGCTTTTTCTCCCAGATTCCCGGTGCTGTGGCCAGTCCGTTTACGGCCGGGGTGGGGGAAGATAATGAACAGGTGGAAAGCCCGCAGGACGTCCGGGATGACACCAACTTCTTTCACCAGCAGGTGGCAGCACCCGACGTTGAAAATCAGCCCAATGTGTTGCTGATCATGATTGAGGGCCTGTCAGCGGGCTATTTTCCAAGCGTGAGTGAGTATCACAACCTCGATCCATCCGTTGAACTCAACCGTCTCGAGGAGAATCTCGAACAGCATGGATTCCGCATTTACCGGAATGCCCTGAGCATGGAGCGGCAAACAGACAGAGGGACTTTTTCCATTCTCTGCGGTGAGTATCCCGATTTCCGCAGGCAATCCAAGAAAATGGTCGATGTGGCCGAAGACCGTGCCAGTCCCGACTGTATGCCGGCAAGACTTCAGGAAAACGGTTACAGCACGGCCTATTGGCAGGCTGCCCCGCTGGATTACATGAAGAAAGGCGATTTCATGCCGCGGGTTGGTTTCAGCGAAGTGACCGGGGCCGAAGTATTCGTTAGTGAGGGTGAGGAGGTAGAAGGATGGGGTCCACCCGACCCTGTCTATTTCAGCAACATCGGTAAGCGGATTCGCGAACTGGACTCCTCATCCTCCCCATGGATGGTGACTCTGCTGAACGTGGGCACCCACCATCCGTTCAATACCGGAGAAGAGCAAGCGGAGGGGGATTTCAACACTGAAAACCTTGGGGAACTTGCTCAGGCAGAACCCCAGGAAGCACGTCGAAAAGCCATGAAAACCATGGAAGAGTCGCTAAACGAATTCCTGGATATCCTTGCCTCCGAGGGGATCCTTGATAACACCCTGGTGGTTCTCACTTCCGACGAATCCGGCGGATTTATCAGGCAGGATCCGGAGTCCGTACCCCTGAACAGCAACGTCGGGGTCCTTGCGGTAAGGCCTCCCAGCGACGACTCCCTCGAGCAGTATGCCCCCGAGAACCAGATAGTGGCCCAGATAGACGTTCCTCCAACAATACTGGATATCACCGGGCTGGGCCGGAAAACCGGCGACATGATCGGCCGTAGCCTGCTTGTGGAGCAACAGGACGCTGAACGCGACCTGCTGCTTGCGGATACCTACACAGGGCTGAAATACTTCCTCAGGGAATCCGGGCAGTTGCTGAGCTGCAGTGAACTGATGACCAACTGCAGCACATGGAACTTCAATCCGGAACGTTTATTCGGCTCACTGGAACAGACAGATATTGATCCTTTTCTGACATTTGAGGAGCGTACAGCGCTGTTCAATAACGCTGCGTATATGAAACCTGTCGAGAACCCGTGAAGCAGAAATGAAGATTCTTGCCCTGCATACCCTGGCTTTTCTGCACACTCATCGCCGGAGTCTGCTAACGTTCTATCTGTTTTTCACCGGCCTGATCCTTGCCGCACTAACCCCTCTGTTTTCGGGTGCTTTGGCAACGCTGCGCCCGGTCACAGGCCAGGCCGCGATCAGTACCGGCGGCCTGGTGCAGTTCGTGCTCTCGCCAGGAGGCCTTTTCTGGCTTGCTGCCACGGCGACTATTGCCACACTATTGGTAATCCTGCAGCAGGCGGGTATGACGTGGATTGCGGCATCCAGAGGGCACCGGGAATACCGGATCGCGCTGTCGGCACTATGGGCAGTTGCCCGTCATTTGAGGAAGCTGTCGGCTCTTGCCCTGTTGCAGGTCACCGGCCACCTTATGGTAGCAATGCCGTTTCTGCTTGCCGTGATCATCGCCTATCAGTTTCTGCTATCACCCCACGATGTCTATTATCTGCGCCTGGAGCGGCCACCGGTTGTCTGGTGGTTCATGGGCATCTCTGCGATAGCCGCAATTGGTATCGCGGTGTGCAATGGCTGGCTGTACCTGCGATGGATTCTTTCTGTTCCCCTGGTGCTGCTGGATGGGCACGGCGCCAGAGAGGCACTCAAACTGAGCAATCATTATGTGCACGGTCAACGTCTGCCCGCCACAGGCGCGTTGATCGCAGGCCTTGCCGGGCTGGTCGTACTCCCGGTCCTGATCACTCTTGTGTTTCAGGGCATCGGCAGCCAACTGCTGCCCCGGTTACCGGAGCGGATGGACCTGCTCATGCCCGTCACTCTCGCCTTCGTGGCTCTGTATATCTTTTTGACCATAACACTGGCATTTGCCGGCATTGCCGCCTACAGCATGCTGATCTACAGCGTCTATCGCCGTGCAACCGGCCATCACCAGCGCGTTTCCATAAAGGGTCTGCCCGGGAAGGCAGGCCCCCTGGCCTGGACGGCTGAGATCCTGGTTATTGTTCTGGCCGTTGGCCAGGCCTGGCTGGTACTGCAATCCTTTGAACAACAGGACGAGGTCTCGATAACGGCCCACAGGGGCAGCGCCTTCAAGGCCCCGGAAAACACCATGAGCGCTATAGAGCAGGCCATTGAGGACGGAGCCGATTACATCGAGATTGATGTTCGCATGACCGCCGATGGCGTACCGGTGCTCTGGCACGATGCCGATATGAGGCGTGTATTCGGGCTGGATGGCAAAATATCCGATATTACCCTGGAAGAAGCCCGCGAGCGGGACGCGGGCTCCTGGTTCGGCCCTGAGTTCAGTAACGAGCGAATAGCCACACTCGAGGAGGTGATTACCACCACTCGCGGCAGAGCCAGCCTGTATGTCGACATAAAACCTGATCCGGCCACGCCGGAACTGACCAGCGAGGTTGTTCGCCTGCTACAACAAATGGACGCTGTTGACGGCACGGTGATCGCCGCCGCCGAGTGGTACGTGCTGGCGGAAGTGCGTAGCCTGGAACCAGCATTGAAAACCACATTGTTGGCGCAATTCATTGTCGGCCCGCTCTGGGAACAGAACTTCGACATCCTTGGCCTGCGGCAGAACAGGGTCACACCGACTGCGGTTGCAAGGACCCGCCAATCAGGCAACGAACTTCACGTGTGGACCGTCAACAACCCGGACGCCATGTCGCGTTTTATCGATATGGGCGTGGACAATATTATTACCGACAGGCCGGATGTCCTGGCGGAACTTCTTGCCCGCAGAGACGACCTGACAGACGCGGAAGTGCTTGTCGTCAAGCTGCGCAACTGGCTGCGGTAACTGCTGATTCCGGCAGATCATTCCTGCCCCGCCCTGAATAGGCTAATCTTAGGATGGCAACGGTCAATACGTTGGCAACGTCGGCCATGATCGTTTTGATAGCACTCTGTACGCATTCGCCAACAGCGTCCTGCTGGCACTGCCCGGC